>JAWVFI010000001.1:0-3594 GCA_033856235.1 Blastocatellia bacterium
CTATCTGACCCTGGCGCGCGCGTCCGGCACGCTGTCCGGCGGCGAGAGCCAGCGCATCCGCCTCGCCTCGCAGATCGGCTCGGGTCTCACCGGCGTGCTCTATGTGCTGGACGAGCCTTCGATCGGGCTGCACCAGCGCGATAATGCGCGGCTCCTGGAAACCCTGAAGCGGCTGCGCGATCTCGGCAACACCGTGATCGTGGTCGAGCACGACGAAGACGCCATCCGCCTTGCCGACCATGTGCTGGACATCGGGCCCGGCGCCGGCATGCATGGCGGCCACATCGTCGCCCAGGGCACGCCCGCGGACATCATGAACAACCCGAAATCGCTGACCGGCAAATATCTCACCGGCGAATTGTCGGTCGAGATTCCGGAGCGGCGGCCGCCGAACCATCGCCGCACCATCAAGGTGATCAACGCCCGCGGCAACAATCTGAAGAACGTCTCGGCGGAAATTCCGCTGGGCCTGTTCACCTGCGTCACCGGCGTCTCCGGCGGCGGCAAGTCGACGCTGCTGATCGATACGCTGTACAAGGCGATCGCGCGAAAACTCAACAACGCCAGCGAGGGCGCGGCGCCGCACGACCGCATCGAGGGGCTGGAGCACATCGACAAGATCATCGACATCGACCAGTCCCCGATCGGCCGCACCCCGCGCTCCAACCCCGCGACCTACACCGGCGCCTTCACGCCGATCCGCGAATGGTTCGCAGGCCTGCCCGAGTCGAAAGCGCGCGGCTACGAGCCCGGGCGCTTCTCCTTCAACGTCAAGGGCGGCCGCTGCGAGGCCTGCCAGGGCGACGGCGTCATCAAGATCGAGATGCACTTCTTGCCGGACGTCTACGTCACCTGCGGCGCCTGCAAGGGCAAGCGCTACAACCGCGAGACGCTGGAGGTACTGTTCAAGGGCAAGTCGATCGCCGACGTGCTCGACATGACGGTCGAGGAAGCCGCCGAGTTCTTCAAGGCGGTGCCGCGGGTGCGCGAAACTTTTAAAACGCTGCACCGCGTCGGCCTTGACTACATCCATGTCGGCCAGCAGGCCACCACGCTGTCCGGCGGCGAAGCACAGCGCGTAAAACTGGCGAAGGAGCTGTCAAAACGCGCGACCGGCCGCACGCTCTACATCCTCGACGAGCCGACGACGGGGCTGCATTTCCACGACGTGAAAAAACTGCTCGAGGTGCTGCACGAGCTGGTGGCGCAGGGCAACACCGTAGTGGTGATCGAGCACAATCTCGAGGTGATAAAAACCGCCGACTGGGTGATCGACCTCGGCCCCGAAGGCGGCGACGGCGGCGGCGAAATCGTCGCCTGGGGCCCGCCAGAAGACATCGTCAAGGCGCCAAGGAGCTATACGGGGAAGTTTCTGGGGCCGGTGCTGGCGAAGGGCGGTGGGAAGCGGAGGAAGAGCGGGGCGAGTGAGGCGGCGGAGTGATCGCTATTGGCTTGGCGGTATGGCCGCAAGAGTGAAAAACGATGAGCGAAACCTTGCTACGGGTGCAGGCGCTCATACCGCGCGGCGAATACATCGTATCACGCCATGGCTTCCGCGAATTGGCCGCGGATGATATTGTTCTTAGAGAGGTGTTGGCCGGCGTGAACGCCGCCATGGTTGTGGAAGACTATCCAACGTCGCGCAAAGAGCCGTCAGTCCTGGTTTTGCAGCGCGATGGTGGAGGTCGGCCCATCCATATCATGTGGGGCGTCCCGAGAGCCGGCGGGACGCCAGCGATCCTTGTCACGGCCTATCGGCCAGCAGCCCATCGATGGTCTGCGGACTTTATGAATCGGAAGAAGTCATGACCCGGAAGTCGAAAGAGTTCATCCACGAGGGCAAATACGTTGCGGAAGTAGCGGTCGACTTGATCGAAGACGATACCGCATGGTCGCCTTATCTTTCTCCCGATGACGCGCTCAAGCTCGACACCGTGCGGCTGGCCTTGCGCCGCGGTGACCTTGCCGAAGCCGCCCGACATGGACAGGTGTTCGAACTGACGCCGGTGGCGGTCGCGGCGAAGTAGCGTCGACTTCGATCAATCACAGGCGAGCCGACTGGGTGATCGACCTCGGCCCCGAAGGCGGCGACGGCGGCGGCGAAATCGTCGCCTGGGGCCCACCCGAGGACATCGTCAAGGCGCCGCGGAGTTATACGGGGAAGTTTCTGGGGCCGGTGCTGGCGAGGGAGAATGCGCCGCGGAAGAAGCGGAGTGGCGGGACGAGCGAGGCGGCGGAGTAATAGAACAAGAGCATTTTTGATTTCTGCATCGAATTGACATTAGATAATTCTTTCGAAGAAGAGCGCATGCTCGGTAACTGCATTTTCCGTAACCCGATTACAAGAGATGGCAAGCTCGACAAGGGCTCGCTGTGTGAATCCCTCCTGTTTTTTGGCAAGGCTCACCTCTTTATTGATATGGCCACGCTGGCCGCGATGGCCGAAGCTGAATTTCTAGATATTTTGGTCACCATGTTAAAAGAAGGGTATCTAACCGCAAACTACTCTCCTCAAGCTGCGGTCATGCATACCAATAACAAATGGGGCATGCGCGAGCATTTTTTTACGTCGTCAAATTCGGTGGCGATCAAAAAAATCGAAATATGAGAAATCCGGAGTTACTTGAAGTACAACTCACACGGGTTTTTGGAGACAAAGCGAAAGCAAGAAAATGCTATCGGGCTTTGGCAGATCTTATTTCGTTTGATGATTTGGAAGATAATGGAGTGCCGACACTAGGTCGCAAAGATATCTGCGACCCCCATATCGCGCGTGAAGTCGCACGAATGGCATTGCTGAATTATGGAGTTCCTGAAGCAGAAATAAACTTCTCAAAAATAGAAGTTCTGCCACTAGACGAATTCAAATTTGTTCTTTCAACTGACATCGATTTCGATCGCATGCGTAGATTTATACCAGAGGCAGATAGGGCGGAATTTGGTCCACAAAATCTATTTCCGGCGATAAGCGACGCACGGTTCGATGTAGGTCTTGCGGCGAGCCACAACGCCGCGTTCGTTGGAAACGAAAAGAACGAAGCAATTACTAGCATGATCCTAAAGAGAAGCTTAGGAGTACGCTTCGATCATGAGAAGAGCAGCAGACAAATCTATGACTTCATTTCAGTCGCAGTTCCCAGCGTCCGGGAGATAATCAACAGGGGTGAAAGGACGCCGGAGCAATTCATAGAGCTAATTCAGAAAACGGGAGCTTTCCAAACTTGGTTGAAGGATCAAAATCCAAATGCCGATTTGATTAAGGAGATGCTCAGGGAAAAGTCAAATTCTGGATGGCTGGAAACCTTGCCAGTGAAGGCGATGCGGTTCGGGCTATTCACCGGGGCAGGACTAGTTGCTGACTTTTTTGCTCCAGGAGCAAGCGTAGCAACAGGCGCTGTCGATACGTTCCTATTGGAACGCTTGGGAAAAAATTGGCGACCTCACTATTTTGTAGAAAATCATCTGCGAGGATTTCTCGAAAAGCCCGTACATGATGGGTAGAGAAAAAGCAAAATTCATCGCCGTTTTAGTTGGTTGGTTTCGATCCACTCAGCCCACCCTACGGTCCTTGGATCGCACACAAAACGGCGAAGC
>JAWVFI010000002.1:0-44789 GCA_033856235.1 Blastocatellia bacterium
CCTGGGCTGCAGATTCAAGGTTGCGATCAAGCTTGAAGGTGGCGATGACGATCGAGGTGCCCTGGCCGGAGATTGAGCGGAGTTCGTCGATGCCATCGACGGTGTTCACTACTTCTTCGACTTGTTGTGTGACGAGGGATTCAACTTCCTGGGGCGAAGCGCCCGGAAGATTCACTCGGACATTGACGGTGGGTAGATCAACGGAAGGAAAGCGATCGACACCAAGTTTGAAGAAGCTGGCCGAGCCGACAACGACTAGCGACAAAATGATCATTGCCGCAAAGACGGGCCGTCGAATACAAATTTCAGCTAGCTTTTGCATGTAAGCTCAGGCTGTGATCCTGGTTCTTAGGTTTTGACAATTCAGCCTCTGGTGTTTTTGTGGCGGGCTGATCTTCCTTCTTCTTGGGTTCGAAATTGTATTCCAGTAGCGCAAACTGCGAAACCGGGCGATCATTCCTTGTCGCAGGGATGAACTTGATGCGCTTCGCAGCTGCGATTGAACGCCGCTTGAAAGTCTCCAGGATTTCCTTTGGCGTATTCGGGGTGGCCCTAAGAAAGTTAATATTCGTCACCTTTCCATTTCCGGAGAAGGTCGCTTGAAGGACGATAGTAATCCGATACTCGGTCGAAGCTCCTTCCGACGACTCCGGATCGGGCTTGGATAATATCCGCGCACGTTTGTACGTGGAGGTAGAGTCACCAGGGCCGATCCCGCTGCCTGAAGGCTTTTGCCCCAACAGCAGCCCAGTGCATACGAGGATAAGCAACGGCAGAGCAATCAGCTTTAGGAACTTTTCTATCATTTAATTCCTCATTGAACAATTTCAACCGCTTGTCCTGTCTGCAGATTGCCGGGTGCGACCACGACAGCTTCGCCGACGTTGACGCCTGAGATAATTTCGACCCAGTCCGTACCGCGGCGGCCGGTGGTCACTGGCTTCTCGATCGCCTTGCCGTTTTGCACCTGAATTACTTTTTCGATTCCGGCAAAAGTTACAATCGACGTACTAGGCACAGTAACTGCCATGTTGGCTTCATCAGTCACAATATCCGCCCGTACGAATGAACCGGGCCGCAAACGGCCGCTGTTGGTGACATCCGCTTCGACCACCAGCACTCGGCTCTGTTGAGTGATCGTCGGACTCAGTCTCTTCACCCGGCCCATGTAGGAAACCGGATCGCCTTCGACGCTAACGCGCACACTCTGGCCCATGCGAATGCTGCGCGATTCGCGCTCGGGAACTTCGGCGCGCAGCCGCAGCGGATCCATGCGAACGATAGTCACGAGTGGCGCGCCTGCCGCCAAATATTCACCGACGCTCACCTTCTTCTCCTCAACCACGCCGTCCAGCGGGGAGAAGACGTTGGAGTCAGCAAGCTGCTGCCGCGCGAGCGCCAGTTCCGACCGCCGCTGGGCCAGCAGACCCTGGCGATTCCGAATCTCTTCGATCGCATCCTGAAAGCGGCTGAGCGCCACTTTGTATTCCGCTTCGGCAGCATCGAATTCCGCCCGGGCAATAACGCCCTGCTCGACCAGCTTGGCCGCCCGCTCGCGTTTTAGCTTCGCTTCATCAAGCACTGCGCGCGCCTGGCGCACCGTCCCCGTTTGCTCAGCGCTCACCTTGTCATCGGTGCCATCGGGAGAAAGACCCAAACGGGCGCGTGCCTGGGCCAGTGCCGCTTCCGCCTGTTGTACGCGCAAGCGGTAGTCGGTAGTTTCCAGTTGAGCAATGTTTTGCCCGCGCCGCACGACGCTACCGAGATCAACGGAAATGGATTGCAAGCGGCCCGGGACTTTCACGCTGACGGTGGTCTGGTCGTAAGCTGCCAGTGTGCCGTTCACAGTGACTGTTTCGCCGACCGGAGTTTGCGCTACAGGCACCGTTCTCACTTGCTGGGCAGCGGATTTATTGCCGGGAGCAGCCTGCCTGCCCGAAGCGGGATAGTCGCTTTTGCATGCGGTGATCAGGGCCAGCAAAATGATGGCGCTAAGAGGGAGAGCTCGTCGAATTGAGTTAAGCTGAGTCATGTTCGAAACAAACCATTTTCCATATCTCATTTTTCATCGGGAGCGCGAGTAGCTTGCTAAACACCCTCGCATTGGAATCAGATCGCAACTATCTCAACGCCGTTCATCAATGGAAAATGAGAAATGACAAATGAGATATGGAAAATCTTCTTTTTGTTTACCCTCGCAATGCTAACGCTACGACCTCGCTACTTCACAACCAGTGGTGTGGGCTGGCCCCAGGCACCTGCAAAGACGAATGACTCGAGCGGCTTCCGCTCACGCGGCGACAACTCTCGCTCCTTAACATCGGCAGGAATGTCTGCCTCATCGACGCCGTAACCTACCGCTATCGCGGCGACCGCTTCGAAGCCGTCGGGCACGCCGTAGGTTTCCTTTACCTGCTGGGGAGAAAAACCGGCCATCTGGTGCACAAAAAGATCCAGATCGGTTGCTTCGAAAATCATGCTGGCCACCGCGAGACCGACATCATGAAAGGCGTGCCGGTTGGGTTTACCATTCTTGTCAAATTGAAGCTTCGCCACCGAGACCATCAGCACCGGGGCGTTGCGCGCCCACTGCTGGTTTCCTTCAACCAGACAGGCGAGCATTTTCTGATAGTCAGCGTCGTTATCTTTGGTGGCCACCAGAAAGTACCACGGCTGTTCGTTGAATGAGGACGGCGCCCAGCGCGCTGCCTCCCACAGGCTAAGGAGTTTTTCCGGCTCGACCATCCGATCCGAAAACGCGCGCGGGCTCCAGCGTTGTTTGATTTCCTCTTCGATCGGGTAACTGGCAGACGCCGGTTTTTCCATTAAGATTCCTTTCCTGATCCACTCTGAGAAACCAGGTCCAGGAAAACTGAAGTGCGGGCCAGCCTGGCGTTTAGAGTACAACCTTTAGGTTGCCAGTGACCAAAGACGCAAGCTAAAGCTTGTACTCTATACACCTGTAATTCCGCTTCTCCGGCTTTCCGACAGACGGGCGAACAAACTGATTCCGGCATTATGGGCGATTAGGGCTTAACCACCAAAGCTCCAGCGGAAGAGGTAGGACATTTTGATGAAGAGAGTGCGGCCATTGCGGCGCAGACCCGGCTCCAGTTGTCCAGTGAAGGGATTGAAAGCCGTTGCGCACGAGATCGTCGTTATAGCCCGTATAAAGGGCCGTTCGTAAGAAGCTCTTTTCCATGGACTAACTGCCAAAACTTTGACGAAAGAGATACGACATCTTGACGAAGAGAGTCCGGCCGTTGCGTCTGAAGCCGGGGACGATCGAGCTGCTGATGGGATTGAACCCGTAGTTGAGATCGTCGTTGTAGCCGGCGTAAAAGGCCGTGCCCGGGTTCGGCGTCCAGCCCAGCAGAAACTGCGAGCGCACCCGCTGGTTTAGCGTGTTGTAATCAATGATGGCGCGCGCAAACGTGGCCTTCGTGAATTGATGCGTGGCCCGCAAGGTAAAAATGTTGGTGTCGAACGCGACCAGGTCCGTGTCGTTGCGCACCAGCCTGTTCTTCACGTAGTTCAGAGAGAGCCGCAGCGCGTTGGTCGGTTGATAAGTCACGCCGCCAGTAAATTCGAACAGCAGGCCCGGCCCCGGATCAAGCGGAGCGCGCTGGCCCAACACCAGCGCCGCCGGACTGACGCGCGGAAAACGACGTCCACCACCAAAATCCAAATCGAGATGGTTGGTGCGCCATACCGCGCGCCCATTGAACTGAATCTTTTTGCTGTACTGCGAATTTCCGGCGATGAAGAAATGGTTCTTATGAGTTGCCCGTTCTTCAGCGCCGTAGAAAGCTGAAAGGCAGGCCCCGCTCACGACGCAAGGGGCATTGCGCGAGATACCAAATTCTTCTTCGATGACGCGCTCGTAAGCCGGTTCCCACGCCAAACTGAAAGCGGAGTTGCGGGGCAAACGCCACTCGATGTAGCTCTCGCTTTCCCAGTTTTGAATTCGTCCCTGAAAGTCATAGCCAATCCAACTGTAATTGTGGATGTGCCGGCTGATGATGGTTTCCTTCGCCTTGGGATCAGAGTTGTGACGCACATAGGCGCTATTGAAATTGGTGTTCGTGCGGCCAAAGAAGCCCACGTCCGCGCGATAATCCTTAGTGTACCCTTCGCCGTAGAGTTCCCCGCCCCAGTTGCGTCCCGATACGTTGTAGTCGACCGCATAACCAAGCCCCTTCCCCGTTCGGTATTCGTTGCGGGCCTGAAACGGGTTGAAAAAGAAGTTCCGCGACGTAGTCCCCAACAACTGAAAACTCCAGACCGTAGATTTGTCGATGCGGAAGCGCCCGTCGATGCCGGCAAGTTGGTTATGCTTCTCGATGAAGTTGTAGGTGGTGGCGATCATGCCGATGGTGCTGTCGCCTTTGCCAACGTCTCGTTTCAGACGCAGCACGCCGATGTAGGCATTCTTGTCGATAAACTTTTCATTGTTGCAAACAGAAAGCGGGGAAAAGGCGTTGGCAATCTCGAAATCTTCTTTCAATGCACGCCGCGAGCGCACTGCGATCATCCAGGCTGAGGTTTCCCGGCCCATTATCGGTCGCTCCCATCAGACCGAAGGTAGTCTTTCCCTGTTTACCGGAAAGCTTAGTCGCCACATCAGGATCGACGATTGCCCGCGTGTGCACGGCCGTAATCGGCGTGCGGAAAATGTCTATGCCCTCGAGGAAGAACGGTCGCTTCTCAGAAAAGAAAATGGGAAAGCGCTGGTTAGTGGTGACTACCAGTTGATCTGCTTCGACCTGGGCAAAGTCCGGATTAAGCGCCAGATCGAGTGTCATCGTCGGCGAAATACCAAACTTGGCGGTCAAGCCCGGCTCGAGCTCGATCGGCTGGTTAACGATCCGGCCGGGATCGAGCACTCCGGCGGGCGGCGGATTGTAGGAACGCACGCGCCTGCCGGTCTGTGAAACAGTCAGACTCGGAATTAACTCCAACGTCCGCTCGGTCGAAATTCCATCCAGCCCGGTGATGTGACCTGCCTGGGCCAGGTTGCTGTTGACGCTGCGCGAAAACGGCATCCACGAATCGAGCTCGTTATTGTTGCGCTTGATGCGGCGCAGAAAGTGCACGCCCCAGAGCTTGCCCTGGCCCGCTTCGTAACGCAGGGACTTGAAAGGAATCGCGATCTCCACAACGTAACCATCGTCGGTGATCACGCCTTTCGATTCCATCACCACATCGACACTGAAATCTTCGCCGCGACCTTCCGTAATCACGCCGTCGCCCTGAATTCCCAGGGGATTGAAAAAGAATTCAAAGGCCTTGCGCTGATCATTGAACGTGTCGAGGAACATTCCCACGTAGTCATCGCTGAAGATGTTGTCACGCTTCGCCACGGTGGCGCGTACCTTGTCTTTCTCGTCAAACGCGCGAAAGGCTATGTACAAAAACTTAGAATCGTAACCCAGCAATACTTCGGTGGGCTTTGAGGGCGGCGCATTCTCGCCTGGATCGATCTGATAGAAGTCTTTCAGCAGGGCCGCGCTCTTCCAGACTTCTTCATCAAGCCGGCCATCAATCGCCGGCGGCGTGGCAAATTTGCTTATCACGACGGGGCCGGCTTTTTCGGGCGGAACGACGAACCCTAAACCGGTGGTCTTAGCGCTCGGTTGAGCGGCCACCGGCGATGAAACTGCCGGCGGCTCTGCATCGGGCAACGGCTCGGCTGCTGGAGTTGGCGCCGGAGAAGCTGCCGGCGAAGGTGAACTAGACTCCGGGGCGGGCACTCCAGTGCTTTTCTCTTTAGACTGCGCGCGCAACTGCGGTGAAAGAACCAGGATCACCGTGGCGGCAAGGAAGAGATATTTCATTGATCGGAAAGCGCCTTTCTCAATTCGCAAATAGGCAGAAGTCACGCTCCTAATGACGTTAAGCAAAGTACTAGTGTTAACGTTTGCGTTGCCTCCTGCGAATCGCGCCGCGGATCTTCAACGCCTACCGCGAAGTCGGGTTAGAGTCTGCACACCGATAAAAAGTTATTTGCCCGACGCGGCGCAAATTTCTATGGATTGCAGCCCGGCGGTCGGACTGCGCTCCACGACTTGAACGAATTTTTGGATCTTGGTTCAGCGGCCCAGGAGCGGCTCGATCAAGAGCAACAGCAACCTCCTGGGATTAACAACTCTGGGGATAAGTTGTGTCCGCTACCGCGCGCACGCGGTTTGTTGTAGTCTGAAACGTGAACGCGATCGTTAAAAACGACAGGACGAATTCGAACAAAGTAATCCATGCATTTAAACGGAACCTCAAAGGGAAAGTTGCAAAAACTTTCCGCGCTCGCAGAGGTCGATGACTCAAGCGGCGCGAATCCCAAAAACGAAGTACGTAGTCCCAATAATGAACTACGCGATAGCCTCTTCATGCGAGCTTGCCGCAGAGAGCCGGTGGCCTTCACTCCTGTCTGGCTGATGCGCCAGGCCGGACGCTACATGAGCGAGTATCGCGAGCTGCGCCGGCGCGTTTCCTTTTTGGAGCTCTGCAAAACACCCCAGTTGGCCGCCGAAGTCACAGTCCACGCGGCGGAGCGATTGGGTGTTGATGCGGCCATAATCTTTGCCGATATCCTGCTGATCATCGAACCAATGGGTCTGGATCTGGAGTTTGCCCAGGGCGATGGCCCTGCAATTCGCAATCCAATCCGTTCGACAGCGGACGTGGCCCGGTTGCGCGAGGTCGAGGACGTTGCCGCGCTGGATTTCGTCTTCGAAGCAATTCGACTGACCCGCAGAGCCCTCCGCCCCGATTTGCCCCTGATCGGTTTTTCCGGTGCGCCATTCACGCTGGCTTCGTACATGATTGAAGGTGGCGGCTCTAAGAACTACGTGCATACGAAAGTTCGGATGCGCACTGACCCTGGCGCCTGGCATGCGATGATGTCGTTGATATCTCGCGCCTTGATCAAATACCTGAACGCGCAGATCGCTGCGGGCGCGCAAGCCGTACAGTTATTTGATTCCTGGGTGGGGTGTCTGGGTCCGGATGATTATCGTGAATACGTACTACCGCACACGCGCCACGTCATTCAAAACATCCTGCCCGGTACACCAGTGCTGCACTTTGGGACGGGAACGGCGGCGCTGTTGGAGTTGATGAGAGAAGCGGGCGGCGATGTCATTGGCCTGGATTGGCGGGTGCAACTGGATCAGGCCTGGCAGCGCGTGGGCTACGACGTAGCCGTGATGGGTAATCTGGATCCGGTAACATTATTCACCTCGCCTGAGCAGATTCGATTTGAGGCGCGGCGGATTTTGGATTACGCCGCCGGCTGCCCCGGACACATTTTCAATTTGGGCCATGGCATCCTGCCGGAGACTCCGGTGGAGAATGTGATCGCTCTGGTTGAGGCAGTCCACGAAATGAGCCAAGCCCAGGGTCAATCGTAAGCGGGATTTCGCGGGTTGTGAGAATTTTTGCGGACGCCAGGAGCGGGGGCAAGCCCGCCTTCCAGTACCCATTCAGTGACGCGATCAAGTGGAAGCCAGATCCAACTACGAGGCCATCTTAGTTATTTCCTTCGGCGGGCCCGAAGGGATGGATGACGTAATGCCGTTCCTGGAAAACGTTTTGCGGGGACGCAACGTGCCGCGCGAGCGGATGCTTCAGGTCGCACAACACTATGAGTTGTTCGACGGAGTCAGCCCGATCAACGCCCAAAACCGGGAACTGATCGCGGCGTTGAGTCGTGAACTGGAGATAAACGGCCCGAGTCTGCCAATCTACTGGGGCAATCGAAATTGGCATCCGCTGTTGGCCGACACCGTGCGACTGATGGCCGCGGATGGGATTCGGCACGCGCTCGCTTTTGTCACCTCGGCCTACAGTTCCTATTCCAGTTGCCAGCAGTATCTGGAAGACATCGAACGCGCCCGGGCAGAGGCTGGTCCGAACGCACCGCGTATCGACAAGCTGCGTGCTTTCTACAACCATCCGGGCTTCATCGAAGCGAACGTGGCGAACGTTCGCAATGCGCTCAATCAGATCCCTGAAGCCAGGCGCGCAGCAACCCCGATTGCGTTTACGGCACACAGCATTCCCCTTTCCATGGCCAATCAATGCGAGTACGTAGCGCAACTACGTGAGGCGTCATCGTTGGTCGCCGAATCGTTGCGGCAGCCCCAATGGAGTTTGGTTTATCAGAGCCGCAGCGGCCCGCCCACGCAACCTTGGCTGGGACCGGATATCGCTGACCACCTCAAAGATTTGCGCGCGGCCGGAACGATTGACGTCGTGATCGCTCCCATCGGCTTTGTCTCGGATCACATGGAGATCATTTACGACCTCGATACCGAGGCCCGGGCGCTGTGTCAGAATCTGGGCTTGAATATGATCCGCGCGTCCACTGCGGGCACGCACCCGGCATTCATTGGAATGATTCGCGAGCTGATCAACGAACGGATCGATCCGTCAGCGCCGCGCCAGTTTCTCGGCACCCGCGGGGTGGCCCATGACAACTGTGCGCCGGACTGTTGCCTGGCTAGCAAATAGAACGAGCGGGGGCAAGCCACCCTTCCAGACTGCGGGTTTTCGAAGTTGAATTGCGAACTCCTGCGTTTGGATCAGCGCTAGCTACCTGCAGTCAGGAAGGGTGGCTTGCCCCCGCTCCGTAGCCAATCCAAATCTCAATGAGACGCATCATTATCATCGGCGGAGGCATCAGCGGGCTGGCGGCTGCGCATCGTTTGCTCGAGCTCAGCACCGAAAGCAACGAGCCGCTGAAGTTGACGCTGCTGGAAGCCAGTCCGCGGCTGGGCGGTGTCATTCGAACGGAGCATCGCGAAGGCTTTGTCATCGAAGCCGGCCCGGATTCTTTCATCTCCGAAAAGCCCGAGGCGCTGGAACTGGCACAACGTCTGGGCCTGACCGCAGAGCTGATCGAGACAAACAAAGAGCACCGGCGAAGCTTTATTGTGCGGCATGGCAAACTTCGTCCCGTGCCTGCCGGTTTTCAGCTACTCGCGCCTTCGCAATTGTGGCCGTTTTTAATCAGCGACATTCTCAGCCTTAAGGGGAAGGCCCGGCTCGCCCTCGATCTTTTTCTGCCACGCGGGATTTCGGCGAACGGAACAGCGGACGAGAGCCTGGCGGATTTTGTTCGCCGCCGTCTGGGCCAGGAAGCCCTGACTCGCGTGGCCCAACCGATGATCGGCGGGATCTACACCGCCGATCCAGACCGGCTGAGTCTGCGGGCCACCATGCCCAGGTTTCTGGAGATGGAGCGCGAGCACCGCAGCCTGATTCGCGCCCTGTGGCGCCAGTCCAGCGCCGGAACTAGTGGCGCTCGCTACAGCCTCTTCCTTTCATTCGCCGGCGGGATGCAGACATTAACGGACCGTTTGGCGCAAACTATTGAAGCCAGTTCGGCAGATTCCGGCGGGCCCCGAATTCTGCTGAATGCGAAAGGGGAAAAATTGGCGCTGGAACCAGAATCGCCCGGCGGCAATGATCCAGGCAGATGGAAGGTTGTGACGCGCGGCGGAGAAACGCTGAGCGCCGACGCGGTTTGCCTGGCGCTGCCGCCTTACGCCTCAGCGGAATTGCTGCGCGAATTGGATCCCGCGCTGGCAAACAGGCTGGAGGCAATTCCCTTTGCCTCAACCGCAACAGTTAACCTCGCTTACAAACGATCAGATGTTCCCCATCCACTGAATGGTTTCGGCTTTGTGGTTCCTTTTATTGAAAAACGAACGTTGCTGGCTTGCACTTTCAGCAGTGTGAAGTTTGCCGCGCGAGCGCCCGCGGGCTATGTCCTGCTACGTGCGTTTGTGGGCGGGGCGTTACAACCGGAGATGTTCGAGTTGGATGATGGAGAAATGATCCGCCGCGTGGGCGATGACTTGCGGGCGTTGCTGGGCATATCGCGGCCGCCCCTGTTCGCGCACGTAGCCAGATGGGCGCGTTCAATGCCGCAGTATCACGTAGGCCACCTGGAAAGGATGGAACAGATCGGAGCGCGGGTAGAATTACTGAAAGGCCTTACGCTTGCGGGAAATGCTTTCAACGGGCCGGGTATTCCCGATTGCATTCGCAGCGGCGAGCAGGCAGCCGAACGGAGCTAAGAGCAAAGAGCGAAGAGCTAAGAGCTAAGGGCAAAGAGCAAAGACTGAACAGCTTAACGCCATCTGCCCCTTGCGCTTTGCCCTTTGCCCCTTGCCCTCGGCCCTCGCCCTTACTGCTTTGTCCTCAGCGCATCCGCCAGCTTCTTTACTTTCTTGCTCTCGGTGATCAGATCTCTCGCCTCCTCGCTGGCTGCCACCCTCAAGTAGGTGTTAACGATACCTGGCCGCTGCACCGCCTGATTGCTTAGAAACTCAGCGACCAGCCGATCCAGAGCCTGAACTG
Organism: Blastocatellia bacterium; assembly: GCA_033856235.1. Classification (GTDB taxonomy): domain Bacteria; phylum Acidobacteriota; class Blastocatellia; order Pyrinomonadales; family Pyrinomonadaceae; genus DASXRU01. The sequence goes on from JAWVFI010000002.1 coordinate 10,366, forward strand.
ATGTGCGCAATTGCTCAATCGTAAAGGTTGGCTCACTTGGCAACTGGTTCTTTGGCGTCTTTGCTTTGGGTATGTAGAGGTGGCTTTGTAAACTCGACGTCAGGTCCCGGATTTTCGAGGCGTACTTAGCAATGCTCTTGTAGTCCGGGGTTTGGGACGGCAGGATGGCCTGCTGCAAATCGCCATTGGCCTCCCGCAACCTTGCGGTATTTTTCTGAATCGCAGCCAAACCCCAGAAGTAGCCTCTCCCCGCAATGGCGCGTGCCTCTGGATACCTCAGTCCCGATCCCCGCTGCTCCATGTCGCGATCCATTCGCCGCTGGCGTTCGAAATCTGATAACTGACCTCCGTTGTCATTAAAGAGCCGGTTGTCGCCCTGTGACTGCGGCAGCAACGGAGCCGACAGCGCCAATAACAGGACCAACACCGGGACTGAACTTAGGCAGAACTTAAACAGTTGCGACCATTGGGTTCGGAAAATCATGGTTTTGCTCCTACGTCAGAAAGCGGGTTGAGGGAGAGTGCCTTCATCAGAACTATTTCTCGCGTAACTCATCTGCAAGCTTCTTCACCTTGGTCGTGTACCTGAGCATGGCCCTCAAGTCTTCGCCAGCCTTGGTGAAAAGCTGCGCATCAACCGCGAGGGGACGCTGTAAGACCTCGCTGGCGACAAACCCCGTGACCAACCGGTCGAGTGCGTGAACGGAACTTTTCAATTGCTCCGGAGGCAGGACCGAAGCGGCGTCGGCCTTGTCTTCCGGGGTTTCGACTTTAGGAATGGCGAGACTGGTCTGCAGCCGCAGCGATGCTTTCCGCATCTCTGAGGCAAAGCCGGCAATCCGCTTGTAGTCCGGCACCGTCGTCGTCGTCTTCATCGCCTCCTGCAGTTTGGCGTTATTCACCTGCAACTGGTCCGCGCTCTTTTGAATTTCGGCAATCAGCATCCGCAGCTTCATCGCCGGACTGAGTTCAGTTGGCGCCACCTCAATTCGGCCGGCCTCGAGCATTCTCATGTCATGCTCGCGAGCCTCCAGATCGCGATCGAGTTTCTTTTGCCGTTCGCCATCGGTTAACGGACGTGTCGAGTCCCTCCTGATTCCCTGCGGATCTACTTGCGCCCGCACCGCGAAAGGCGTCAACAGCAGCAGTAGGAAGGCCGGAACAACAGCAGCACGAGAAAAATAATTGATGCGTCGAGGTGGCTGAGAAAGGAAAGTCATGATTTCACTCCCGCTCAACTTCGTGGATGGGAAACTAAACGGCCGGAGCCGGAAAGTTCGAAACGCTTTGGGGACGCTGGAATCTGCCGCCATGCTAGGACTGCCTCAAGGAGAAGTCAACGTCCAGTGACCCCTCAACCATTGACCAACCTGGCATCTTTGACATAGAAAGCGAGGGCACCCGATTGAGGGTAAGAGGAGGATCCAGCTATGAGCGATGTTCCCCATCACGAGCCGGAAAGAATTCAGATTGAGCAACATCTGCGCCAGATGAATGACGATTGGGTAAAAGCCCTGGTGCGGCGCGACGCGGATGCGTTGGATCGGATCATGGCGAGTGATTTTTTCTTCACTTATCCGATGGAGGGCGAGGACAAAGGCCAGTTTATTGGCGATGTCACTTCCGGAGATTTGACCATTGAGCACCTCACTCGCGATCACGTCAGCGTGCGTATCTTTGGGAGCACCGCAGTGCTCACGGCGCGTGATTCAGCGAAGTGGCTATATCAGGGTCGCGAGCTGGAAGGCCATTACAAAATTATTCAGGTTTACGCGGAACGGGACCACCGCTGGCAGTTGGTTGCCGTGCAGGCGTGTCCTATTCCCTAGTCAGAACAAAATACACACAGGCGTATAAAGTTCCAATTCCAGTCGGCTCTGGCAGAAGAATTCAAGCAATAACAACTCGCAAGCTAAAGCTTTTACTCTATGGGCCTGTCACGGGCGTTGAGCCTTCAAACCCGCACAGGTGTATAGAGTTGAAACTTTAGTTTGCTATACGTTAGGAAAATTCTAAAAGGGGCCAAGCCGCAAGCTAAGCTTGAACTAATGGGAAGTGACACTGAGGTTCCATCCCTACAAATAGATCACGTGGCTGGTGCGCCAGATGTTTGCCGGGATCGAACCGGGCACGGCCGTGGTCAGCAGGATGAAATAGTTTGCGTCTGAAGCGTAGGGCGCGGCATCCAGCGTGGGCCAATCTTCATGAGGCCAGCGCTCCATCTCCGAGTACCCCGGGTGCGGTTCAACCAGGGCCAGCCGCCGTAAACAATCGTATAGGTGTTTTTTCCCGACTCCGAAACTTCCCCGCTGCTCGCCCAACGCCAGGCGCACTTCAGCACGCTCGTCGATAAAGTGCCTGACCAGTGAGGCAGCCAACACAACACCTTGTTCAAAACGAATCTTGAAATTCTCGCGGTCGATGTCGTCAAGTAAACGCGTATCCAAAGTGACAGTGATGCGCCGCTCGTCTTCAGCAGTGAATTCGCGCACCGTCAGGCGACGGACGCGCGCAGTCGCTTTCCAATCAATGTGCCGCAGATCGTCCTGGGGTTGATAGTCCCTCAGCGCAAAGAGATCGTGTCCCGCTCCGCGTCTGAGCGAAGACAGCGTGCCGGCGTTGAAGGGCAAGAGGTGTAGCTCGTCGCTCACGGCCTCAGGTTTCGGATAGACCGCAATGTCCACGTCGCGCGCTCGCAAACGCCGGCGGTGGCGAAAAAAGCCGAAGGGAAAACGAGTCGAGAGTTCGAACCCGTTGATCAGCACGTGGCCCCGCTTGGGAAAAGTTTGCTCCACCCGCTGTTCGGCGGCGGCGCGATGCGGAACGTAGGTGAAATAAGCCAGGGCCCGCTTCTTAAAGCGCCGGCGCGCGCGCTTTCGTTTTCCTTTTCGGGGATCCAATGGCCCGCGCGCTTCCACCAGAATGGAAAAGGACGGCAGAACGCGTTTCGCGTTTCGCAGGGTGACGATGACTTCCGCCGGTTCGCCGGCAAAGATGTGGTCCGGAAATCGCGCCGAGACAATCAGATCGCGCAGTGAAGCTCGCGCTGCCATCCAGGAAACAAACAAGGTGGAGACCAGCAACGACAGGACCATGAACAGGAGGTTGTTGCCGGTGTTCCACGCGGCGAAGCCGACAATGATCACGACACAAATAAAGATCACGCCGCCAGCCGTCACTTCCACTGGTGAATCAATCCTGCTGAGTTCGGAAAAGGCGGAACGGGCGAGGGACGGAACAATTAATATGAGGATCAGTGCGGCAAAGATTAGCGAGGCAATGGCGGCAGTGCCGGCCAGACCGATATTTTGAGAATTGCGCGCCAGCAGGGTGACGGTTGCGGCCCCGAGGCCGGCGAGAATCAGTAATACAGCTAAAGCGGCGTTACGCCATTTCGAGAACCGTGATTTGGCGACGGGCTGACCAGGAGACGGGGAGATACGTTTTGCGCTCGGCTCCCCGTCTCCCCGTTTCCCAGTCACTTGGTCCCCTCTTTTCCTTGCCTCCTAGAGCGGCACGCTGACGGCTTTCATAATCTCGCGCAGCACGGCTTCAGCTTCTTCGCTGCGCCGGAGCGATGACGCATAACGCGAGCTAATGACCAGGCGATGCGCGAATACGGGAAGCACCAGTCGCTTAATGTCGTCCGGCACGCAGTAGGCCCGCTGCTCGGTGAGCGCCAGGGCCTGCGCCGCGCGAAAGAGAGCCAGCGTGGCCCGCGGGCTAACTCCCAGGTCGAGCATCTCGGAGTCTCGGGTCGCCGACACAATGCGCATCAGATAATCGACTATCGCATCGTCAACCGAAACCGAGGCCACGCTGCGCTGTAACTGAAAAACGTCGTCCGCAGTCATCACGGGCCGGACATCGTCCAGCGGCTCAGCATGTTCGCGATCGCGCAGGATCAGTTTCTCATCATCGGGCCCGGGATAGCCGATGCGCAGGCGCAACATGAAACGATCCACCTGGGATTCCGGCAGCGGATAGGTGCCGTGATGCTCAATTGGGTTTTGCGTGGCGAGCACAATAAACGGAGCGGGCAATGCGTGCGTCACACCTTCGACGGTTATCTGCCTTTCGGCCATCGCTTCGAGCAACGCCGACTGCGTCTTGGGCGTCGTACGATTGATCTCGTCTGCGAGAACGACGTTGGCAAAGACCGGGCCCGGTTTCCATTCAAAAACGCTGGTGCGTTGGTTATAAACGGACAAGCCGATAACGTCGGAGGGAAGCAAGTCGGAAGTGAACTGAATACGTTGAAAAGTACAGTCCAACGCGCGGGCCAGCGAGTGCGCCAGGGTCGTTTTGCCAACTCCGGGCACGTCCTCGATCAGCAAATGGCCGCCGGCGATCAGCGTTACGATTGCCAGGCGCACGGCTTCCGGCTTGCCGCGAATGACCGTTTCGATCGCAGCCTGCAGTAGTTCGATCTTTTCCGCGGCAGTCGCGGCGATGAGGTCGCTTTCGCTCTCGGCAGTTTGCAATCGTCTCATGTAAACAGTTTAGACCGCTTGCGTTCCCGCTCATTCTACATGCTCAGCAATGGTATCGCACGCTGAAAATTAGCAGCAGTTCCCCTTTTGAAGCGCCGGAGGAGACTGGGAGAAGTGGCAGCGGCGACTCCCCTGTAGTAATATTTGCTCATGCTAACTGGCCCGTGAGGGGCGATTCAGGAAGAGTTTGGGAACTGAAGATGAACTGGTTCGTTTATTGAACACGAGGAATTAAAACTATGAAACAACATCACATTAAGCACTCAAATTCGCGTGGTTTCACCTTGATCGAACTGATGATCGTTATTGCGATTATCGGCATTCTGGTGGGCGTGGGCGTCTATGGATGGAAGAAAGCCACCAAAACCGGCAATGAGGCAGCCGCCGCGCAGATGCTGGTGCGAATTTCCCAGTACGAAGCGGATTATTATCTGGGCCACCGCGGCGAGTACGGCACCTTTGAGCAACTGGTGAAAGACGGGTTCGATGACCGGTTTACCGGGGATGCCCCGGTAGTCAGCGGCTATGTTTACACCTTGAAGGTGCGGCAACGATCGCCAACTGAAGCCGCTTTCTTTTCGGTAACTGCTGATCCCCAAGGCGGAGTAGGAAACCATTTCTACATTGATCCGAACCTGAGCACGATTCGCATGAACCCCGATCAGCCGGCGACAGCAACCGACCTGCCACTGTCGAAATAATGTTTGCCGTCATGCGGGATCGTGGGTTCAAGCTTTGCACAAAAAGTTCTATTTCATGTTCTTTGGTTAGTATATTTTCGTGAACCGTATGACTCCGATTCTTTCGCACACGATTCACGAATCTTACGAAATTCACGAAGTGACACGAACCTTAAGCAGGGTCCTGGAGATAATCAGGGCACTTTTTGTGCAAAGCCGTTAGTTCATGTAGTTCTCTGGCCCACTGAGTAACTCTTCCAAACGCGTCAGGTAGCGACCTACGTGCAATCCATCCATGAGAGCGTGGTGCACCTCGACGGATATGGGCAGAACAATCTGCCCGTTTTCATGAACGAACTTGCCGAATGCAATCCGCGGAATTGAATCCTCCTGCTGCCAATTCCGCGCATGCGAAAAGCTGGTGAACGAGATCCAGGGCAAGGTCGTAAAGTAGATGCGATCGTCGCCGGCCTTCGAGACAAATGGCCGGTTGTCCGTTCGAGCTTCGGTTACGTTCCACTCCGCTGCGGCGATGAACTTCTGAAAGTCCTCCACATAATCAAAGTAAGCGAAGTTAAAACTCTCATTCGGCAACAGCACCGTAGTCCCACCATGAATTACGTCGTGGACCACAACTCGGCCGTCACTTAATCGGTACCGGAACGGCTCAATCTCGTTGGCTGCCCGCAGGGCACAATAGTGGTAGGAGAGCGACACGTTAATGCCGCGCCGTCGAGCCAGCGATACCAGTTTGGTAACGTCCAGCCGCGTGCAGATATTGAAGTACGGCTTATCAAAGCCCAGAAAAAACTCGAAGACTTCTCGCCGGCTCCAACTGGCCAAGTCCAGATACTTTGGCATGGGGAAGGCTAACTAGCGAACGCTTTCAGCGTTTCATTACTCAGATTTCAGCGAAGCCATGTCGATTGAGAAGCGGTACTTCACATCCGACTTGAGCATCCGTTCATAAGCGTCGTTGATCTTCTGAATCGGAATGACTTCGACGTCTGAGGTGATGTTGTGCTCGCCGCAGAAGTCGAGCATCTCCTGTGTCTCAGCGATGCCGCCGATCGGTGAGCCAGAAAAGCTGCGCCGCTGGAAGATGAGGGCGAAGACCGCGACCGACAATGGCTTTTCGGGTGCGCCAACCATCGTTAGGTTACCGTCGCGAGCGAGGAGGCTGATGTAAGCGTTGATGTCGTGTTCGGCGGAAACTGCGTCCAGAATGAAATCAAAGCTGCCGGCGTGCTTCTCCATTTCCCCGGCGTTGCGTGAGAGGACGACCTCGTGAGCACCGAGGCGCAGGGCGTCTTCCTCCTTGCTTTCGGAAGTCGTGAACACAACCACGTGGGCGCCAAAAGCGCGCGCGAACTTTACCGCCATGTGTCCGAGTCCGCCCAGCCCGACGACGCCAACTTTTTTACCCGGACCAACACCCCAGTGACGCAGCGGCGAGTAAGTCGTGATGCCCGCGCACAAAAGCGGCGCGGCCCCGGCCAGGTCGAGGTTGTCCGGAATCCGCAGGACGAAGCGCTCGTCAACGACGACTCTTTCAGAGTAGCCACCATAGGTAACCGGTGCGGTTCCATGTTTGTCCGGCGAGCCGTAAGTGAGGACCTGGTTGGGGCAGAACTGCTCCAGTCCCTCTTTGCAATTTGCGCAAGTGCCGTCGGAATCAACCATACAGCCGACGCCGACTTGATCACCGGGCTTGAACTTTGTGACCGCTGAACCGACCACAGTGACGCGGCCCACAATCTCGTGACCGGGAACGCAGGGGTAAGTGGCGTTCATTACCTCATGCCATTCGTTGCGGGAGTAATGAAGATCAGAATGGCAGACACCACAAAAGAGAATCTCGATCTGGACGTCGCTTTCGGTTGGTTCACGGCGCGGGATTGTGGTTAAAGCCAGCGGCAACGTCGCACCGGCAGCAGAATAAGCTCTAGCGTTGTACATGAATTAATTCCCTCTCATCTTGATGCTTGGGTTCAGGTTGAAGTGCAACAGTGAATTCGTTTTCGCTCCAGAGGAGCGGAATGTTTCTCGCTACGCGCGCACGCCTAAAGATCTCGCTCCGTTAGGAGCGAAACCGGGCATCGGAATGCAATAAACATGTCGCCCCTCTGGGGCGACGCAACAAACAGCGCTCCGTGGCTCGGATCAACACTTTTCGTGGAAGCCCCTCCCGACTAGACGGCGACCAGCGGCAGGTTGCGGTATCGTTTCCCGGTCAGCCTGGTCAGGGCATTCACTACGGCAGGGGAGATCACCGGCACCGGCGGTTCGCCGCAGCCAGTAGGCGGCTCGGTGCTCGGTACGATGTGCACATCAACTGTCACTGGCGCATCGCCAATGTAAGCGGGCGTGAAGCCATCGAAGTTCCGCTGCTCCACACGTCCATCTTTCAAAGTGATCGCGCCCTGCGCCATCAGTTGAATGAGACCGAAACCAATCCCGCCCTGGAATTGGCTCTCGATCGATAGCGGATTGACTGCCAGCCCACAATGAACTGCAAGCGTGGCTCGATGAATCTTGGGACGCTTGTTTTCAATCGAGACCTCAACGGCGCACGCTACGGCGGTCCCAAAGCATTCGTGACAGGAAATGCCCGCGGCATGCCCTTTTGGCAGGTTCTTTCGCCACCCAGCGCTTTTTTCGTCGAGTAGATCCAGCACTGCGCGTAACTTCTTCGCGTCAGGTTTCAAGAGCTTGTGACGATAAGCGATAGGATCCATTTTCGCGCGCGTCGCCAGCTCGTCAATCAGAGTCTCCATGACGAACGCAGTGTGAGTGTTGCCAACTGAACGCCACCACAGGACCGGCACGTTCACGACTGGATTGTGCGCTGACACATGAAAATTCGGAATGCTGTACTGGGTGTCCGACGCTCCTTCCACGGTGGTATGGTCCACGCCGTCCTTAATCATCATTGCGGCAAACGGAGTCCCGGCCACCAGAGATTGTCCCACGATTACGTGACGCCAGGCCTCAGGCATTCCGTCGGCGCCGATTCCGATCTCCACGCGATGCGCATGCATCGGACGATAATAACCACCGCGCACGTCATCCTCGCGCGGCCACACGAGCTTGATCGGAGTGTCGCGCAAACGTTTCGCGATTAGCGCCGCTTCGACCGGCACGTGTGCATCGATCGTCGCGCGCCTGCCAAAGCCGCCGCCGGCATACTCCGTGTGAAAAGTAACCTGCTCAGGTTTCAGTCCCAGCACCTGGGCAATCGCCATCTGGTCCATGGTTTGAAATTGAGAAGGCACCCACGCCTCAGCCTTGCTCCCCTCAAAACGGACTGTGGCGTTCAAGGGCTCCATCGGCGTGTGCGCCAAATACGGAAATTCATACTCGGCCACAATTCGTCTCGCAGCCGGCGTCCGGCTTATCGCATTGTCATCGCCGCGCGCCACCGCCTTGTTTCCCGGAGTGCTGGCCATCTCCTTATATCTGGCTGATAGTTGTGCGCTGTCGACGAGTTCGATTCCTGACAAGTCCCATTCGATCTGCAAAAGATCACGCGCCTGCTTTGCCGTCCAGAACCGATCGGCAACCACAGCTACGCCAGTTCCCTTCGCTAGGGGAATCTCAAAAATGTCTTTTACGCCAGACAGGCGGCGCGCTTCCTTGTCATCAACGCTTTTCACGCGCCCGCCGAATACCGGTGGATGGGCCACTACGGCGATCTTCATCCCGGGCAGATCCAGATCGAGGCCGAACTTTTGCGAGCCGTCGCATTTTGCCCGGCTATCAAGTCGCGGCACTTTCTTACCGATAAGACGAAACTCAGACGGATTCTTCAGGCGAACCGCGTTGGGGACCGGTTGTCGCGCCGCGCGCTCGGCAAGCTCTGCATAGCGTGCTGATTTTCCCCCTGGCCCATAAACCACACTGTTTTCCGCCCGGCAATCGTCCGGCGAAACTTTCCAGCGCTCGGCGGCGGCCGCAAGCAACATGGCGCGCGTCTTGGCTCCCAGCTCGCGATACTGCTGGAATGAATGCGAGATCGAACCGGAGCCGCCCACCATTTGAATTCCAAAAGCCGGATCCTTGTAAACGTCTGCGGCCGGCGCGAGTTCAGGAACAACGTGAGACCAATCAGCATCCAACTCATCCGCCAATACCATTGGCAGCGAAGTTTGCACGCCCTGGCCGAACTCGAGACGGTTTACAGTTATGTAGATCTTTCCGTTTGCCTCAATGCGAACGAACGCATCCGGCGGATAGACTTTTGGCGGCGGCGCCGGTCTTCCTTCCTGCGCGAACGCCGGCAAATCCAGATATAGCGAAACCAGCAATCCACCCGCGGCGGCCGTTGAGGCAATCAAGAAACTTCGCCGGTTCAGATGCAAATCATCTTTCTTTTTCATGGCTGCTCGCATCGTCGGTCCCCTTTACAATTGTTGAGACGCGCTCTTGATGGCTTCGCGAATTCGGACGTAGGTGGCGCAGCGACAAAGATTGCCGCCCATCGATTCTTCAATGTTTTGGTCTGTGGGTTTGGGCGTGGCTTTTAGCAGCGCGACCGCGCTCATGATTTGTCCGCTCTGGCAGTAACCACATTGGACCACGTCTTTTTCCACCCATGCATCCTGCACTACGCGGCCCACGGGATCCTGCGCGATCGCTTCAATGGTAGTTACCTTCCGATTGCCAATCAGCGAAACCGGAACGACGCAGGACCGCGTTGCAATGCCGTCAACGTGAACGGTGCACGCGCCACAGGCACTGATGCCGCAGCCGTATTTGGTCCCCGTCATCTTCAGTTCTTCGCGCAAGACCCAAAGCAGCGGCGTTCCGGGATCAACATCTACCTTTTTCGACTGGCCATTCACATTAAGTTGATAGTTTGCCATGGCGTGTCTCCTATCGGGTACGCGGGCTTTCTTTCGGACAGGGGGTCCCGGCTGCCACCCAGCTACGAGTGGCGTTAACGAACTCAGCATGCGCCAGCGGTGGCATGGTGCGCATCGTTCCATCGGGCCTCCGCCCGGGATTCCACGCCCACAGGACCAGTGCCGCTTCTTCATGATGCTTTAGCAGCGCAGATCCATCCATGTTCTCATTTCGCGAGCGGTCAGTAACCGCGCGACAAACAGCCGCACTCGACAATGGCCGATCGTTTGTGTCCTGCCACCGCATCGACAACGGCGCCAGATGCCAATTGGGCCCACCGGGCACGCCAGTGCTGTCGGCGTTAACTTCCTGATGACAACCCACACAATTCAGCGCGGGCACGCCCTGGCCTTCGGGACCGCCGCGGACGACGTTGGCGAAATGTCGATGGCGGTCATCCCCTTGCTGTGGATAGTTTGTCGCCGTGTGACAATTGATGCAGCGCGGCGAAATCAGAACTGAATAGACTTGCTCCCAAGCCGTTAATCCCGCGGCGCGGTTTGCCTCGCTGTTTAGTTTCTCGTAATCCTTAGCAGCACCCGCGGTCAGAACAATCCAGCTGGCAGGGAAGCTAAGGACGATAAGGAGGGTTCGGATGAAAAATCGAGAGTTCGATAACATACCGCTCCTTTCAGACGATTATGCGGATCGACTGAGACGATAGGTTAGGTTGACAACTCTAAGGCAGTAATATTGGGGGTAGTTCGCAGCTAAAATAACACGCTTATCCGGAAAAGAAAACGGAAGGTCTGGTAGTGGTAAAGAGCGCTGCAGGCGCGCATTCAGTAGCCGCGGCCGTAAGGCCGCTGATCAAGACGTCGGATGAAATCGAGGCCCGCCTTTTTGGGCAAAAGGCCAGGGTCCATAGCCGTCGTTCGAGCTCCGTTCGCGCCAATTCGCTCAGGCGGAGCAGCCCCCCTGCGCTTTACTACAATCGCGCCTCGGGCCCCTGGAACCGGCCCGAGAAGGTCAGCACCACGGTCTTCAGGATACTAAGATCGAGCCATTCGTTGCCCTTGAGATTGAAATCGAGTCGCCACAAGGTGAACGGGCTGACGCCGATATAGCCCTGGCTGTCCTCGCCCAGATCGCCGCCGGCGGTTTTAGCATGTTTCTTGTAGTCGTATTTGTAGAGGGACATACGCGGCCGGTGGCTGAAGACGTGCAGTGCGCCCGGCTTGTCCAGGTCCGTCTCGCTGTTCAGCAGCGACTCTCCGGTGTGCACTACATTTACGTAAAGCACGTGTGAGCTGTCGACCACATCCGGGAACTCCAGGGTGAACTCACGCGCGATGATATAGCGCATGTTGAGGAATCCCTCCTCGCGGAGGATGTCGAGCTTGAAGGTCAGGGCCTTCGACTTAGGCAGGTCGGCGAACTCATTGGTAAACCGATCCGCGGAGACGATCACCTCCTGCTTGAAAGGGTTGAACATCTGACTGTTCTCGCGGAAGGAGTCGATGTCCTTGATCAGGCCTACGTGCGTCGCGGCCAGCGTGGCGATGTTCAGGTCATCGGTCTGCAACGACCGGTTCTTGAGCGACCAATACTGGTATGCCCGATTCTCCTGATAGATATTCCGCAGCAGGTTGCGCTGGACGTCTTCGTACGCGTCCTTCAGATAGGCGGTGTAGATTGGCAGGACGTTGTCCTGGTGAGCAGCGATTTCGGCGTTGATGTGCTGGATGCCCTGATACAGCTGATCGTGTTGCGCCTGAATGGTCAGCATCTGCGCGACGAGCGTAGTGTAGTTGTACGCGGCCATGTTGCGCGCTTGCGCCAGCTCCTGGAAGTACGCCATGGCCTTGCGCAGTTCGCCGGCGGCGTCGAACTTGCCCAGATACTTCTTCAGCATCTTGTCGAACTCTTCGCCATCAACCAGGATCTTGGCGGCGTTCGGATTGCCATCGTCGAAAGCGTCTTTGACCGATGAATACGCCTTGCTGAGGTTCTCCACAGTGGCCTTGGCCTTCTTAAAGATTTCGACGACGCTCTTGATCTGCTTGCTGAACTCCTCGGCCTTCTTTATCGCATCGATGGCGGTCTTGATGCCGCCGATGCCCTCCACGACACCGCCGACACATCCGATCACCGTGGCCAGCATGTCGAGAAACCCTTCGAACGTGAGACCGTTCTGCTCGCGCAGATACTTGATCAGATCGTCCTTGAACTTCAGTTGCCCTTCCACCAGCAGCGTCCGCTGGCGGCGCAGGGCTTCCGATAACTTGCCAACTTCGGTTTCGAAGTTGGTGATCTGCGGTTTGAGCTTATCGATCTCGGCGACAAACTCTGCGAGCTTGTTATCGATTTCCTGCTTCGCTTGACCGAAAGCCTTCATGCGTTCCTTGTCGGACAGATCCTTGTCCAGGTAGCGGTTGAACTGGTCTTCGACCACTTTGCCAAGCTGAATGATCTCGCTGGTCCTGGCGACCAGGTTAGTGAGGTTCAATACCGGCGTCCAGTTGTAGCTGTGGCCGTAGTAATCGAGGCCCTGTTGCAGGCGCATCAACGACACTACCGCGCTGTTGTGAATGCGCGCACGCACCTGCTGCTCCGGCTTCGAAACACGCGCGGTGTCAATTGCGATCGTGGAGTCGGTGAAGGGCTGGTTGATGTTGATTAGCCAGGTAAAGCCGTCGGCGACCGCAACCAGTTCCTCCCCTTTCTTCGCGTTGAGGAAGTCCTGATCGGTAGCGTTCTGAGTGATCAGCAACTGACTCAGGCTGAGAGTCTGGGCCAGTCCCGTGAACGTGAACGCGGGCTCGATTCCCCCCGTGTACGGCGCGCCGTTGAACTTCAGCGGCTCTCCGTTCCCTCCGGGAGATCCTTTACTGCCGTTGGTCTTGGCAACTTCGCCCAATGGACCTTCCTGGCCGTTAGGCGCCTGCTGGTCGTCGACGGTCTTGCCGCTGCTCTTCTCGTACATGTGGCAGACCGCTCCGGTTCCGCCGGGTCCTCCGGGGCCCCGGTCGCCGGGACTGGCTTGCGCGCCGCCGTCGCCGCCGGTGCTGTCATAGACCACGGAGAGTTCGAAAGGCAGCATCACGTTCAGCGCAATCCGTCCGCCTTTTCCGCCATCGGCGGACAGCCCGGGAGAGCCGGCCCGGCCGCCTTTCGATCCGTTCTGGCCAAACGCTTCATCAGGGAACCCGTAGCCGGCGCCCGTGTCCACGCCCCACTTCGAGGTTTGCGCGCCGTCCGGTCCTTTTTCGCCACGATTGCCTGCGTGTCCATCCTGTCCACGCCCGCCGCGTCCGCCGCCGGCGAGCAGGGTCAGCGACCCGCCCAGCCGACTGCCGAACGCTTTTACAAGTGTTTCGATCGCACCGCTGCCGATGTGCGCGATGATCCGGTCGCGGATCATATTCAGCGGGCTCGCCCCGAGCGTGCCGTCCATGCCCTCCACCGCCAGCTTGATGGGCGTGTCGGACACGAACGACAGATCGCTGCGCGGATCGGTAACTGAGCCATCGGTCTTGAGGGTCACGCTCGCGTCGATCTTGCATACGAACGCCTGGGTCGCGAGGCGCTTGTTCCCCGAGTATTGAGTAGTGCCCGTAACCGTCACCCCGGAGATCGACAAGCGCAGCGTGATCCGGTTGATGGTGGTGTCAACCCGGGCGGATTCGACCGTGAGATGGCTGAGGCCTTCGACGCGACCGTTCTCGAGCGTGACGACGATCTCGTAGTTTTCCATGATCTTCTTGCGGCCGATTTCGATCGACTGCAGGGAAGCGGTGTCGTCGATCTTCAGCGGGTGTTCCGCAAGAATCTGCGAGGCGACGGCGTTCAGGTCCGCGACGTTCTGCGTTCGAGGGCCCGACGTTTTGTTTACGAGGCGATGCGCGTCGATGACGATACTGCCGGCATTGCCGCCTGTTGTGGCGCCCTCACCGTCGGTGCCGTCCGCGCCGGGTTTGGCGTCCTTCTGCGTCGGCGGATCGCCGGGACGAAAGTCTTTGTCCGCGTATGCGCCGGCGACATCCAAGGTCACTGGCTTCTCGATGACGATCTCGCGGGCGTGCAATTCGATGTTGCGGCCGGGGTTCTGCAGCGCTTCCGCGAGAACGATCTGGTCGGCATAAACCGCAAAATGCTTTTCCGATGGCAGTCGTTTGCCGGGCACGAGCTTATAGGGCAGATTCGCCTGGGTCAGATGAATGCTTTGGGTGTGAATGGTGAGTCGATCGGGTTGATCGTCGATAATCTCGCGATTTAGTGCCGCAGCGAGGGCGCGCGCGTTCTTGGTCATTTGGGGTGTTTCTCCATGAGGAATTTGGACGAGACAGTAAAATTCATTTCTTCCCGATTTTCGAAATAAGTCTTCGCAGGGCCTGGCCTTTCCACATCCAGAATCCCGTCAGGACAAGTACCGGAACGGAGACAAACCGAACCACGGGAGCGTAATTTGGAAGTTCCGCAAACGGACTGTAAACATAGCCGGCGATCGGGATGGCAAGGACAATATGAATCCAGCGAAGAATTGAACGCTTGGTGGCTTCCTTCATGATAGGTTTGTACTATTCTGCAGATGTTGAAATAGTGAAGAGCTGACCCCTGATAGAGTGTGCAGTATAGGCCATTCGTCAAGCTATGCCGACTGGCTTTGCACAAAAAGTAATTCTGGTAGTCAAGATCTTGGCTTCAGCGCCAACGGCGCGAAATGTAATAGCCTGGGCCAGCGGCCCAGGATGCAATCTGTTTAGAAATGTGCGAGCGCTGAAAGCGCGAAATATCATGGTTATTTGTCATGAGGCGCTTCCGATTGCGCGCCTTCAGCGCTCGGACCATTTGCGCTTAACCACCACCCAGGCCGCTGGCCTGGGCTCTAACATTTCGCGCCTTTGGCGCTTACTACAACTGTCAACGACTTTTTGCGCAAAGTTGGCCGGCTCCCAACCTGCTGGATCAGGTCAGGATCGTAATTACCAGCTGAAAGCCTCGGGGGGGTGAGGACCAGGAGCAGAGATGAGGAAGAGCGAAAAGCAGAGCGGTAAGGTGTTCGAGTTCAGCCGGCATCAGCGCCGGCGCGTCGATGAGCTCGAGACAGATCTTGATGCTTTGTTCGGGCTTCCGTTGGCAGAGTTCACTGGCGCGCGCAACGCTCTGGCCGCGCGGCTAAAGAAGGCCGGGCGTGGTGATGAGGCGGTTCGCGTGAAAGCACTGGCTAAGCCTTCCGTCTCAGCGTGGGCCGTCAACCAGCTCTACTGGAATCATCGCGAAGCATTCGACCAGCTGATCGCGTCGGGGGCGCGATTTCACAAAGCACAGTCATCTCGTTCTCCCGGGAAGGTCGCGGAGATGCGCGCGGCCGTCGAAGCGCGGCGCCAGGACCTGGCACAACTCTCGGATATAGCAGCGTCAGTGTTGCAAAATGCGGGGCACAACCCGTCACTGGATACTATTCGTCGCATCACCACTACGCTCGAGGGAATATCAGCACTCGGATCGCGTTCTGATGGGCCAACTCCGGGGCGCCTGACCCACGACGTTGATCCGCCAGGTTTCGAATCCTTCGCTTCATTCGTTCCGGGCCCGGGATCAGGATCAGGATTACCCGCGGCAGTGGTTGAGTCCCAAAGTGCCAAGCGGAAACAGGCTTACCGACCCGCTACCGCAGCTGCTACTGCCCCGCATCGAAAGATAGCGACGGACGAGGACGTTCGTAAGCTTGAAGAATCGCGTAAAGCTAGGATAGCTGCTGCCAAAGCTTCGTTGCAGGATGCAAAGAAATCGCTGACCAAACTCCACGCCAGGGCTCAAAGTTTGGATGCAGCGCAGAAAAAGGCTGAGGCCGAAGTGAAGAAAACTGAGAAGCAAAAGCGGGATGCCCAGGAGAGCCTGAAGAAAGCGACCGCCGCGTCGGAAGCTGCGGCCGCGCGCGCGCGAAGTGTTGCAGTTGATGCAGAAGAGGCCGCGAGCGCAGTCGAAGATGCTGAACGCCTCGTCAGAGAGGCATCCAAAGAGGTCAAGAACTTAACGACTATGGTGTAGCGTTGGGCTTGTAAATAAGACCGATGACTGTTCCGACGATAGTCCACTGGACGAAGTAAGTCACAGCCTGCATCAGAGCGAGTTTCAGGCCGATGTTCAGGTTCACATAGTTGTGCAGCACAAATCCGCACACCACGAAAACGCCAATGAGAACGCCGAAGCGCGCACCTGCCGTAATCCCCGATCCGCCCTGATTTACCATTGCGAAAATTATGGCGACAACCAGGATCGAGATGAAAGTTGCGACCAATCCAATTGGCATAACAGTCATCATTTGTTCCTTAGGTCGGAATATGGCCGGGTACTTGTGGCCCTCTTCGAAAAGAGCTGGCACCAGCCCCATCACTAAGAAACCAAAGGCAAAAGACGCGACCATGCCACCAAGCGCCGCCAGCCCGAGACGTAAATAGTTCATTGCACTCCTTTACAAATTGCGGATCAAAATTACAGCCGGTTGCAGACTCCTGGATATCTTTCCGCTCACTCGCCCCAAATAGTGACCTCGTTTCCGTCGAGATCCTTAAGAGTGAAAAAGTGCCCAGTCGCGTCGTTCTCTTCGCGGATCGGCACCAGCCCTCGCTTCCTGAGATCGGAGGTGTATGACCGGAAATCCGAGACTCGGAACGTTATCGAGATGTTTGGCGTTCCTATTTTGGCTCCTGCGGGAATGGGATGAATTCCAAAGACAAAATCGCCTGATTTCGTACTGAACGAGCCGTAATAGAGCCCGTGATATTCGGAACTGGCATCCAGGCCAAGTTTTTCGGTATACCAACCTGATAATGCTTTCGGATTAGCAGAATTGATCGTGATTGCTCCAACATATTGAAGCCTGGGGTCGGATTTTCTTGTTTGGGCCCAGGTAACTGTCGCGACCACGAAAAGCAGCGTGCCGATGATCCATTTCGACATCAGGAACCTCCTCAAAGCTTCGTAACTTCGGACTTTCCATCTTTCGAGCATTCGTGAGTTCGATCCATAAGTGGAGCATGATTCTTAAGCAGCAACAGGACCTCGGCAAGAAGGTATCTGTGTAGGTGAGCGTATACGCCCCTTGCTTACCTGGAGCAGTACGCTGTTGAGACTCCCTGGCCAGTCGAACAAGGATCTGAGAGTTGTGCGAGTGTCCTACGGCGCCGGCAATCTAACACAACAAGTCTGGCAAAACTGAAACTAAATTGAGAAATTGATAATAAAACGAAAACCGATCTTGCGTTTTGCAAGCCTGCAACGGTTACGAATAGCCAGGAATTGGTGATCTTGAGCAATGCGAGAACCGAGGCGCTGTCATTGCTCAGTCTTGGAGGGATTAGAGAGCGACCAAGGCCGACAGGGACAATTGATCAGTGCGCGCTAAACTTTACGATTAGAAGATTTGTTGTGTACACTGCGCTTCTCGTTACGACGCCCGCTTGGCTCAGTGGTAGAGCACTCGCTTCACACGCGAGGGGTCAATGGTTCGAATCCATTAGCGGGCACCAACACTTCTAAAACGAAACGGGCGACACCAAGTCGCCCGTTTCATTCTTCCAGCCATTCGTCGTTGGCGATTGACTCAAGCTCTTCACTGGGAGCGCGGGCGTCCCGCCCGCTGACTTTCCAAAGCTTCACACCAGCTAGCCGCAAAAACCTTTTCGCGCTCGTTTGCGGGCGGGACGCCCGCGGTCCCGGTGAAGAGCTGGCCTCTTTCCCATGAGCTAACTCGGGGATTATCGCAATATCGGGTGCGAGCCGCCGCGGCTGTGGTCGGCGGTGCGCTCATAAAGCGCCCGGTCGTTGTGATAGAGGATGATGTGCTCGCCTTCATACCGCACCACATTCATGATGCGGCCAAAGTCGCGTTCGTGCTCGGCTATCACAAAAGCGCCGGGGTTGAATGCCAGGACCATTCCGGCTGCAAAAATGTAACCGCCCTGATCGTATTCCGACCCCGCGTACTGCGCGGCGCCCACTGCGATGTCGGGTGAATATTGCCCGCTGCTGTTCTTCACCCGGTCCGCCCGTCCGATGAACACCGTGTAGTCGCTGTAACGGAGATGATTGCGATAACGATGGCGCGACGCCACGGCGAACAGCTCGCTAAAGCCCTGATCAATCGCCTGCAGCACCTCTCCGCGTGGTTGGGTGCGCGCGATGACAGTGACGCCCCTCGGCGTGGTGGTCGCAAACTGAAAGTTATCCCCCGTGACTTGACGCGCTCGCGCGATCAACCCAGGTGGCACTGAACGCGTCTGAGCTGCCGTTGATTGAACAGCGCAGAAGGAGATCGTTATTAATACCAGGAGAATTGCTTGCAGTTTGGGAGAGGCAGGAATGCCTGTTCTACTTTTACTGGTAAACATTTTCAACCCCTTAAAATAGTGAAACCCGAGAACCAGGGTTCGCGGGTTTCTTCACGGGTCGGCGTTTAGACATTGCCGTGCGCCTTATGGTTTTCGCTCGCCCCGGTTCCCCTGGTTCGTATTACTGTTCGGCGCCGGCTGCTTATCTTTCACCACCACCTTGTTGTCCGGATCTTTCGGTGGCCGCTTTGGTTCGTCCTTCGGCTTCTGCGCGAAGGCGCCGGCTGAGAGGATGGCCCCCATCATCATGCCCGCCATCATTCGCTTTAGCTTTTTCATAATTCCTACTGCCTCCCTCGCGGTCTTCATTTTAGCGCTTCAGGAGGGAGAAGAGAGACGCGCCACCATAGGTTTCAGCAATAGCAGTGCCACAGCCCGGTTTGCTCAATGTCAGACGAATGACACGCATTTACGGTTGCCATGAGTTACTAGCTTCTTTTGACTCATACTCTTTCGCACAGATTGACACGGTATCGTGCACTTGAGGGTGATGGCCCGGTAAACGCCCGTAAAGTAACAGTTTGCGTTACTTTTCAACGACGGACCGTAATGCTTGTGCTGCCAACATTGCCACTTGAATCAAAGGCCCGCAATGCGATTGCGTGTTCCCCGGGCCCGACCACGGAAAGATTGAGCACATAACGTTCCCGCGAACTGTCGGCGATGCCGTCCTCCGGGAAAACTCCCTGCCACGCGCCGCCGTCCACGCTGACTTCCGCACGTTTGATGCGGCTGGTCAGATCTTCGGCATCCAGGATCGCCCGCACCCTGTCCGCACTTACCTCCGGCTGGCCGGCGGCCCGGATCGCGGGCGGCGTGGTGTCGATTTCAATCGGCTCGCTGATGCGCTCGCCAGTCATCGCCTGGCCTTCCGGATTATCAGGAGCATCGGTCGCAATGATCCGGAAAACGTAGCGTCCATCCGCCAGGCTGGCGCCATCGACCGTGTAGAAGTTATCTCGCAATTTGTCCTTCAGTATGCGAAAGGTGTTCTCGTTCAACGCGCGATAGTAGACGGCGTACTCCAGGGTGTCGCCGTTTCGATCTTCGGCCTGCCATTGCAGCGAGCGCGCGCCGCGCTGGTATAGCCGCCGCGGCGGCATCTGCGCGACCACTCCGAACAACGTGGGATCGAGACCAGCGGATTCAATGTTGGGATCGGCCGGCACCTGGATGCCGGGCTGCAAACCAACACCGGGGGGAAGCGTGGTGATGGCCAGCACTTCCGGCGCGACGTTGCGTGGCAAATATGCAAGGCTGACATCGTCAAGGCGCGGCTGAGTGCTGCCGCCGCGCAGGGCTGCACGCCACTGAATGAAGCGAGCTTTGGGACTGGCTATCTGCGATCCCGTTGCGTCAGGATAGACAGCGCTCCAATCACTCCACGTGGCATCGGGCCTTTCGCTATTTCCGGAACGAGTTTGTAATTCCAAAAGCCCGCTTCCCCGCCACCAGATCCGGCCCCAGGTCGCAACCAGACGCGCATCCCGCACGGGGGATTCGTAACTTCCCTCACCCATCATCTCCTGGCCAATACGAAAGAGCTTGCCTTGGTTGCTGGAGGCAGCAAAGACGTCGGCGCCGCGCACTATGAAGGACGAAATCTGGCCTTCACTCGATTGCAAGAGAAGGGTGTCGCGCCCGTCATCGGTAACTGAATAGATGCGTCCCTTCTCGGAGGTTCCAATCAAGACTCCGCCCTGCGGGGCCGCTACCACGGCGAAAGCGGTCACCGAGTTCGAACTCCAAAGAACATCAGTGCCACCGTCCGGTTGAATGCGGAATACAACGCTACGCGCGCTCGAGAGATCGTTGCGACTTCGCGCCGTTGCTGGCGCCTGCGCTTGAGCGCCTGCTTCTTCACCTGCCGTCATGGTGACGGCAACACCGGTCGATCCTGCCCCGGGTTCTGCCACCGCTGCATTGGTTTGAGTCGGCGCGCGCGTTGTCGAAGCCGCCTCACTCAGCGCCAGCGCATAGATCGAGCCGTCCGCGGCGGGAGCCAGGGCATGAATTTCGCGCAATGAAGCGTCGAAAAGCGCAAAGGCTTTCCCGGCGGGCGATATTCGCAGCACTAATCCTCCCGGATCGGTGCCGGCGATCAAGTCGCCCTGCTTGCTGACTACCAGCGACATTACATGCGTCTGATTGGTACTAATCAGAAGTGATGATTCAGGTTTCGCCCCGGCTGCCTGCACGCGATAGAGCTTGCCATTGTCCCCCGTGCCAATCGCGAGGGCGCCGTCAGGAAGCACGGCCAGCGACCAGATGTATTTGTCGGGCGGATCGAAATAGACTTCGGCGCGGCCGTCACCGGTGATGCGATAAACCTTTCCGTCAGGAGATGTGCCGGCAAATAACGCGCCGTCCCGCCCGATGGCCAGCGACGTGATGTCGAGTTCGGCAGAATCATAAAACAATGCGCCGCGGCCATCAGGAGTGACCCGGTAGACGCGGCCATCGTGGCCGGTCCCCAGATAAACGTTGCCCGCGGCATCGCCCGCGCTGGACCAAACGTAAGCCTGCTCAGTGTTGTAGCGTTCCGTGAAACGCGGCGCCAGCATCAGCGCCCCCGCATCGGTGACCGAAACGCCGGTGGCTTCACCTTTCAATAATTCAGTGCGCGAACTCATCTCCCAAACCACAGGCTCGGCCGCCCGGGTCACAACCGGGGTCGTCGAGAGGCATACCAGCAAAAACAAAACGAAGCTCAGAGTTCTCAGCATGTTGATTTAGTTTCCTATGTACTTTGCATAAAGAGTGCGAGCGGTCGCCACATCGTTGGTGCCGCGGATAATTGAACGCGCGTCCTGAAAAATTGTCAGCTCGTAACCTTCGGTCTTAAAGCGTAACAGATAATCGTTGCCTTTGACTTCACCGGAAGCGCGCAGGCGCTCAGTCAGCGCCTTGAGATTCACCTTCGTCGGCTGCGCCGGCGAGATTTGCACCGCGTCGCGACCACACAGGACAGCGGCAAACTCGCTGGCTTCGGCTTCCAGCGTCTCGTAACGGCCTTCTGCGCAGGTGGGACAATCGGGAGCGGGTGCCCCAATGGAAATCCGCCGCCATTCATTCCGCCAGACATCAAACTGCATCAGCGAGCCGTGCAGGCTTTCAGTTTGTCCTGTAAGAAGCTTCATCGCTTCGCTGACTTGCACGGCGGCGACCACGCTGATGATGGGCATGATGACGCCCGCGGTATCACAGGTCGGCGCACTCGCAGCCGGCGGCGGTTCCGCAAAGATGCAGCGCAGGCATGGCGTAACGTGCGGACGCACGGTCATCGTCACACCGTACGAGCCGACCGCGGCTCCGTAAATCCAGTTCTGATCGTGTTTCACGCACGCGTCGTTTATTAGATAGCGAGTAGCAAAGTTGTCGGTACCGTCCAGCACCACGTCGCAATCAGCAATTAGCCGCTCCACGTTGCTGTGATTTACATCGATGATTTCCGGTTCGGTAGTGATTTCGGAGTTCACCCCGGCGATGTGATTGGCGCAGGCAATAACTTTCGGCAAGCGATCCTGCGCGTCGGCTTCGGTGAACATCGTCTGGCGCTGCAGATTCGAAGCTTCGACGAAATCACGATCGACAATGCGCAACCTGCCGACGCCGGCGCGCGCGAGGGCTTCGGCCTGAGCTGAACCGAGAGCGCCGCACCCAATGATCACGGCGCGCGATTGCAAGAGGCTCTCCTGGCCCTGTTTGCCTATTCCGGAGAACAGAATCTGTCGACTGTAACGTTCGTTCATGTCAGAACCGCCTGCGGTGGCGGGCGGTTAGCCCTTCAGGATAGTTGTTTAATGACCAAGATCAACCGCCCGCTACCGCAGGCGGTTCTGACAGGGCGCTTTCGGCGGCGGCGCGCATCACATCCAACGGCGCCTCTTCACCAGTCCAGAGAGTAAATTGAGCGGCTGCTTGCGCCAGCAACATTTCCAAGCCGCCGATGCCCCCGCATCCGGCGCTCGCCGCTTCTTTCAACAAAAGCGTTTCTGTTGGATTGTAGACGAGATCATAGACCAGCCGCACGCCGCGGAGCTGTTCTGCTGACGCCAGGGTCTGATTCTGGAGTTCGCCCCTCATACCTACCGGCGTGGCATTCACAACGACGTCATAACCTGTGAACGACGCCCCTTCAAGTTGCTTGCAGTCAATGCCGAATTCATCGCCAATGAGTTTTGCCGCCGCTGCATTCCTGGCAAACATTGTAACGACGGCGCCCGCGCGCCGCAGACTCCAGATGGCGGTGCGGGCCGCGCCCCCGGCGCCGATGACGGCGCATGACATTCCTTCCAGTGGTCCAAACGCGCGTTTCAGTGGCGCGAGGAAAGCAGCGGCATCGGTGTTATAGCCGCGCAATAGATCGCCATCGACCACCATCGTATTAACTGCGCCGATGTCCCGCGCGGACGGCTCGATCCAATCCAGATGCTCGGTGACGGTGCTCTTGTGCGGTGCCGTAACGCTCAGGCCGCGCAGGTTCCAATCGACTTCGCGCGATTCGCCCTTAACCAGCCGGCGAAGGAATTCACCGGCGACGCGCACCTCGAAAGGCAGGTACACGGCGTCTATTCCGGTGAAGGAAAACGCGGCATTTTGTATTTGCGGGGAAATTGAGTGGCTAACTGGATTGCCGATCAATCCGAAAGTTTGAGTTTGCAAGTTTATCTGGCGAACGCGGTAAATGTCTCCCAGTTCTCTCACGCTTATCTGTCCCGGCGCCGTCGCATTTCCCGCTTCGGTCGATCCGTAGGTCAAGAACGCGCCACGGGATGGACCCAGCACTCGCGTGGCCAAACCCGCAGTGCCCATGGCGATCGGGATTATTTCCCGCTGCTCGTCCACCGCCCGCTCCAACAAACGAAACATGGGAATGCAGTCGGTGGTGTTGTTTGCTCGCTTGGCAATTTTTATGATTCGTGCCGGCGTCGTCGCCAGCTGATCATAAATGCCGTTCAGATCTTCCGCAGTCCCAGCGAAGTCATGATAGGAGCAAATGACGCGCTCCCAATCCACCGCGTCGCTGAAGTCGGATTCCGACATCAGTTCTCGGACGAGCTCGCCCTCGAGGTCCACAAGCAGGTCGGTGGCAGACATCAAAGGTCCAATGATCGAGCGCCAAAAGTCGCGGCGCCGATCGCGTTCTAGTTGCAGGTTGCCGCCTTCGGTGGCTGAACGCAGCGTTATGATCACAGGTTTCGTAACCGTCTGGATCAATTCCAGGCAAACTTCCCTCAATCGACCGAGGGATGCATTCAGCAAGCAATCGAGGCGTACCTCAACCATGTCTGCGATTACCGCGGCCCGCGCGATCGCGCCGGGCAGATCGGCGGCACTTTGTTCACAGACCACGGCGCAAATTCTTGTTGAGTTGCCGGCTGTCATTTAGAAAACATGAGGTGGGGCTGCGTTATGGATTGTAGGGGCGCACTCCGTCGCCGCCCCCTTTCGTTGCGTAACGCGAGCATCACGAAGGGGGCGCCCACGGAGGGACGCCCCTACAAACTCACCCGGCGAAGAGTTCGTGCGATAAATATCTTTCGCCAAAGTCACAGATGATGCTGACGACCCGCTTCCCGGGTCCAAGCTCCTGGGCCAGGTTTATCGCAGCACAGGTGATAGCGCCGGACGAAATACCGCAGAAAATTCCTTCCTCACGGGCCAGGCGGCGCGACATTGTTACCGCATCGTCATAGCTGACCCGCACGACTTGATCGACCACCCCCGCGTTGTAGTTGCCCGGTACAAAGCCTGCGCCAATTCCCTGGATTTTGTTGGGGCCCGCATCGCCTCCGGAAATCACCGCTGACGCGTCCGGCTCGACCGCGACTACTCGAACTTTGTCCGCCAGCCTTTCTTTCAAAACCTGGCCCACGCCGGCGATGGTGCCGCCCGTTCCCACGCCGGAGACAAAACCATCGAGGCGGCCGTCGGTGTCTTCCCATATTTCTTCGGCAGTAGTTTTCCGATGGGCCGCTGGGTTTGCCGGGTTGTCGAACTGACTCGGGATCCAACTATCGGGAGTGCTCGCCGCGATCTCGTTCGCTTTTTGGATCGCCTGCTTCATGCCTCCTTCATCGGGCGTCAGGACCACTTCGGCGCCCAGGGCAGTCAGCACGCGCCGGCGTTCAATGGTGACGGTGTCAGGCAACGTAACGATCAGCCGGTAGCCTTTGACGGCGGCGGCGAACGCTAAACCGATCCCGGTGTTGCCGGACGTGGGTTCGATGATCACAGTCTTGCCGGGTGTGATCTGGCCGGCGCGCTCGGCGGCTTCGATCATGGCTGCGCCAATCCGATCCTTGACCGAATCCATCGGGTTTTGTGATTCGAGTTTTACCAGCAGCTCCGCTGATTCAGGCGCGGGAATCCGGTTCAGCCGCACCAGCGGCGTGTACCCGATTAGTTCCAGCATGTTGTTTGCAATCTTGGGACGTTGGGGCATATAGCGGCGGAATTCTGGTGGTTGAAAGTCGAGTGACTATAACGCCCGGCCCAATCAGGCGCAAGCGGGTCCATTGTAGGGGCGGCACTCCGTGGCCGCCCCCTTTTTTTCATTTCCCAATTTGCAAGTGAGATCAGTGTTCTTCCTGATCCGGATCCAGATAACGCGTGGGGGCTTCGGCGCCGAGGTGCCGGGTGGTGCCCTCGGTTACGCTGGGTGGTGTGGGCACAAGTTGGGCCGTGTTCCGCGGTGGTAGTGCACTAGCAGGTTGACGCGTTGAGATTGTGTTCGGCCAACCCGCTGACTCAGGCGGCAAAGATTTATCCTGTCGTTTGACTTGTACTATCTGCGAAATGCCTTTCCCCAGAAAGGTGAACGCAGGAATCAGCATCCAGAACCACCAGACCTTGCCGCCCATTTCCTGTCCAAATAAAGCGACCGCCAGAGCAACCAGGAGAAAACCTATCCCCATGAATAGCTGCCGGATGCCATCCTCAATCGAGGCCTTTTCGGAGCGCCGCTTTCTGCGCCTGGCCTCGCGACGCGTTTCGTCATACTCAACCAGACCCGTCTCGGGCATCTGTCCGCCGAGAGCCTGCGAAACGAGACTTATGTTGGCGCCACAGGAGCGACAAAAGCTCGCGCCCTCCAGATTTTGGGTGGCGCATTTGGGACAAAACATTCTGGCCTCCTGTTAAGTGCAATCCAGCCCGTCGCAAGGTACTCAGCCATAGAACGAGCGAAGCGACCTACCTGTTTCAACCTTCTGTTCCCTCCAGAACGAGCCGGCGGGCTCGGCGGGTCCATAGAGAGAGTGATTCAACCGCTGCCTTCCTTTCCTGCCATTCTGCTCCTGCCGGCTGCCTCCTGCCGCCTGCCTCCGGCCGCGCGCTGTCGCAGCGCTTCATACAAAACTATGCCGGCAGCGACGGAAACGTTCAGCGATTCGATATGCCCGAGGATTGGAATGCTCACCAGAGCATCGCAGCGTTCGCGCACCAATCGATGTAGCCCGGCGCCTTCGCCGCCCATAAACACCGCCGTCGGGGTAGTCCAATCCCAGGCAGTATATTCCATTGACGCTTCCGCAGAGGTACCAACGGTCCATATATTGCGCTCTTTGAACTCGTCGATTAGGCGAGACAGATTGCCCACCCGCGCCACCGGCAGATGTTCCAAGGCGCCTGCCGCGGCTTTGGCGACCGTTTCCGTCAAACCTACAGCGCGCCGTTCGGGAATAAACACGCCGTGCACCCCCGCACATTCCGCGGTTCGCAGGATCGCCCCGAAGTTTCGCGGATCGACGACTCCGTCCAACACCATAATGAGCGCGGGGTTGGAGCTATCAGAAGACGAAGAGATTTGTTCCAGCAGCGCCTCACCTTCCGCATAACGTGCGGCCGAAACTCTGGCAATGACCCCCTGGTGGTTCGCATTGGACGTCTGTCGATCGAGCGCAGCTCGCGGCGCCTGACGTACCGGAATCCCCTTCTTTCGTGCAAGGGTGACTAATTCGTTTATGCGGTGATGACCTACGCCATCGGCAATCGTTACTGTTTCAATAGTGCGACGACCGGCCCGCAGCGCTTCCAGCACGGGGGCTACACCGTACAGTTCATTCAAAGGCGCCGCTCCCGCATTCACCGGAAAGACGTGGGCGACCCGCGCATCATTTCCTGCGCGTGGGCGGGTCCCAACTTGTCCTTTATGGTTTCTCGCCATGGCCCATCACAATTTCGTTTCTGTAACGCAAACTGTTAGTTTGCGCATCGGTCGAATGCCTTTACACCATCGCAAACTAACAGTTTGCGTTACAAATCAAGGCACTGCCCCTGGTCTTGCAGCTTGAGATATTGAAGCAGCCGCGCATACCGCGTGAACTGGGTTTCGTTATTGACCGTTGTCACTGCCGCAACATTGTATTTACCTGGTCGCGCGCGACGCCAGCCGCGGCCTTCCGTCTGCTGCACCAGCGGCCAAACCGCGTTCAGCAACTTTCGCAGGGACGGATACGAATAATCAAAACTGGCGTTCGGCGCTCGCTCGCGCAGTTGTTCCAGCAGCAACCCGAAGTTCTCTCCAGACATCAGCGTCTTGCGTTCGCCAAGACACGAGAAATCAAAACTCCGAGCGGCAATCCTCCAACCGCCGTCCTTCTGAGCGGTAAAGATATCGACGACCGGCTCGTCGTCACTCAGTTCCCGCGATTCGATCAGCTCCGGCTCCCCACTGCGAAACTTGTTCTCTTCGACCTCAATGCTGGTGACCAGCAGCCGCCCGGTAACCAGGAGCAAAATATCAGAGGAGGCGATCTTTAAGGTCGCACCCGCCATGGGTTCGCGTCCTTGTATGGAGGTGTCATCAAGGTCCAGAGCGCGAATTCTTTTTGGGGGCGCCTTTTCTACTTCTAAATCAGCGTCGGAGACAATGATAGTCTCAACATTCAAGGCCCGCAGCCGGTTCTCTATCAAGAACGCTTCTTCAAGACTCGCCGCGCGCGACAAAGGCATCGCCTGGCCGCATTCAAAGATTTGCCTGATCACAACCGTTTCCTGACGCAGCAGTGTGGCTATCTCTGACAACGTTTTCTCGTCAAACTCGCTTTCGCCAGGCTTGGCCAGAACGGTGTTGAATCCCCGCTCCCACTGCTCCAATGGACGAAGGGCGGGCTGGCGCAGGTCAATCGCGCCTCCCGGCGCCGGAAGCACCACCAGACAGTACAGGCAGTTGGTGCGCGTCGGCGGGTTGGCGCGCAGGCAGGCATCGCACGTTACCATCTCCTCGGGCTTAAACCCCTGCGGCTCTGCAGGCGATAGATCGCTGAGTTCGGAAATAAGTTCTTCGTCGTGTGACAACGTTTGCTGCGCCTCTCCGGAGGGATTATACGACTAAGGCCTGCCTGATAAGCAGTGTTTAGAGTACTGGCTCCAGGCAATGTTCGTGTTTCCGGTAATGCGCGCTCATCCAGAAGTCGATGTCGCCAACGAAAGCGGAGCGGGCGGCCATCGCGGTCGCGCGTTGATGCATTGTGATCGATTGCCCTCAAGCCCTCCCCTGGTCCCCTTCCAGAGGGAGGGGACCAGAACCCCTCCGCGAACTCGAAATTAGACCCCACCCCGCGACCTCCTAACTTGACTACGTCAGATCGCGGCGGCATTCTATCCCACAGATATTTACACTTATAACGGAGCAACTCTTAGCATGAACCATTTTGATCCGACGAATAATATTTCGTGGCAGTTTGGTAATCGCGGGCGAGTGGCAGTCTTTATTGATGGCAACAACCTATTTCACGCAGCCCGCTTTCACAACATAGATATTGATTACAACAAACTACTGCGCGTACTGCTGGGCGATGGACGCCTGCTGCGGGCCTTCTTTTATACCGGCGTCGATGTGGGTGCGGAACGCCAGCAGGGCTTCCTGCTCTGGATGCGTCGCAACGGCTTTCGCGTAGTGCAGAAGGAACTAAAGACCTTCTACGACGGCACCCGCAAAGCAAACCTCGACGTAGAGATTGCCGTTGACATGTTGTCGCTGGCCGGCCGCTACGATACTGCGGTGCTGGTGTCCGGCGATGAGGATTTTGTCTACGCAGTCAATGCCGTCGCCTACAAAGGTTGTCGCGTGGAGATCGCGGGCTTCCGCTCCAACACCGCGCCGAAGCTAATCGATGTTGCCGATTACTTTATTGACCTGGGTGAGATTTCAGAAAAGGTGCGGAAGGACATCGCCCATGGGGTGCACGAGCGCGATCTGCATTTGCCGCCAACGCCGATGCCCTTCATGGAAACTGTTTCGACTTCGCAACATCATGAGGACGGATACCATTCGACTGTCACCGCGCTGATGGAAGTAAGCATTGAAGAGGAAGAACAGTTTGCCAGGGCTTCGGAGTTTATTCGCATCACCGACGATCAGTGAAGGTTCGGGCGCGGAAACAGCGCCGTAACGAATCATGAAGGTTTTCAGCATTGAAGAGGCGAATTCACTCCTCCCGGAAGTGCGCATGATTGTGAAGTCTGTTCAGGCAGCACATCGAGGGTTGCTGAAGTTCAAGAATGCGGTCAAGGCGGCCGCTGCCGGCGCCGAGCATGGCGGCGGCGGCATGGCCGGCGGTTCGCGCTATGCGGATCTGCTGACCGATCTCTCTTTGCGAGTAAATGAACTGGAAACGATGGGCGTGCAACTGAAGGACTACGGGCGAGGACTGATCGATTTTCCCTCGTTGCGAGATGGTCGCGTCGTGCTGCTCTGCTGGCAGCTCGGCGAAGGCGACAGCCTCGACTGGTGGCACGACGTCGAAGCTGGCTTCGCCGGCCGCCAGCCGATCTGAGGCAGGCGGCAGGAGCAGGAGGCAGGGGCAGGCAGCAGGGGCGGACTGCAGTCAAGAACCACCAGGCCGTCACCTGCGTGCTCCTGCCGTCTGCTCCTGCCGTCTGCTCCTGCCGCCTGCTCCTGCCGCCTGCTCCTGCCGCCTGCCCCTGCCTCCTGCTCCCACCCCCGTGTTTTCCACAGCCCTACCCCAAGTCCCCAACCTCAAGCCCCTGTATATTTTCTGATTGACGACTTAAAGTAACGTCTGATAGTATCCGCCTCGAATTGCGCAACGGCTTGGGTTAGCGATGCGGCCCATCCCCCAGAACCTTTTTGCAGCGACGGAGGCCCTTTGCCAATGCAATGTAGCTCCTGCGGAGCCAGTGCCCTGAGAGAATCGGAAGCCTGTCCCGAATGCCAGTCGGTCTCCGTTCTTTCGCCGCCAGCCTCCGCTAGCTTGCCTCTCACGTCGGATTCCGCTTCGGCGGAACTCACCGCTAGTAAACCGAAAAAAGAGCGAGCGCCTCGGACCCGGAAACCTGTCAACACTTCTACGTTGATTGAATTTCCTGGAGGCGGACGCGTGCCGCAATGGCGCAAGGAATTGAGCGAGCGTGTGCGCGAAGTGCAAAAGCGGCGCGCTCAGGAGGCGGCCACCGAAGCGCCGCGAGTTAATACGAACACGCCGACGGCTCTGGCGACGGCGCCAGTCCCGCTTGGTCTGGTGCGTCCAGCGGCGGCCCCGGCTATCAATCCCCTGGTAATGAAAGCGTTGCTAAGAATTGAACGAGCACACCGCGCGCCCATTCAGCCAACATCAGGTTTTAGCCGAGGCGGAACTGCCCTGGCACGACAACCGGAAGCAACACCAGAGTTGGATACTTTTCCGGAGCCACCAGAACACGCATCAGAACAACGACCATCAGCGGTCGCCAGTCCCGTTGCCGTGGCGCCCGCGCCGATTGAACTCAACGAACGCGCGCCAAAAGAACATACGCTGGTGGTGGTGCCGCCTAAACCTGAAAGCGCAGCGCTAACGGAAGTTGAAAGCAGCAAACCCAGGAGCGTGCGTCTGATTAATGCGGGAGTGGAAGAGGCTGCGCTGTCTTACCTCGAAAACCTGCAAACAGCGAACGCTGTCTTCGGGACTTCGCGAGACGACCGGGCAAATATTTTTTCTCGCCTCGCGGCAGCGATCGTCGATCTGCTGGTGATCGCATTTGCTTCATGCCCCTTTGCAGCGGGAATCGAATTGTGGGGCAGCAACTGGAAC
This sequence comes from Blastocatellia bacterium, assembly GCA_033856235.1. Lineage (GTDB taxonomy): Bacteria > Acidobacteriota > Blastocatellia > Pyrinomonadales > Pyrinomonadaceae > DASXRU01. Next base: position 40,818 of record JAWVFI010000002.1, read on the forward strand.
GATCTGCGCGTGAAGGGAATCATGGCCGGCATTACGATCGTCGTTGCTTTTCTCTACTTGACGATTGTTACTGCCCTGGCGGGACGAACCGCGGGCATGAAGCTTTTTCACATTAGGGCCGTGGATGTGCGTAGCGGGCTAATGCCCAGTGGCTCTCAATCCGCGCGGCGCGCCCTTGGCTACATCTTCTCTCTCTTCACGGCGGGACTCGGGATCTTCTATGGCCTAGTTGACGCCGAGCACCGCACGGCCCACGACCATTTCTCCGGAACCATCGTCGTGCACGATTAAGCAAGTCAGGGCCGCCTGCGGTAGCGGGCGGTTGACCATTCGCTCCCGGCTTGTTTGGTGGTGCAAGGTCAACCGCCCGCTGCCGCAGGCGGTTCTGACTTTTCTCATGGACGATCAAACAATCAATGACATTGTCGAAGAAATCTCGCCGCTGCTGGAAGGCCGCACGCCGGGGAAGATCTTCCAGCTGGCGCCGTTCACCCTGGCCATCGATTTCCGCTCCCGCGACAAGAACTACCTCCTGATTTCCGCTGCACCAAACCAGCCTCGCCTGCACATGATGGCGCGCCGGGTTACCGAACTGGAAAAGCGATCGATGCCCCTCTCTCCGTTTGGTCTGGCACTCAAGAGTGAAGTCGCTCACACCCAGCTGCAGCAAATTACCAAGGACCGTCGCGACCGCATCGTTCGGTTTTCATTTCGGGGCGAGGACGAATTGGGCCAGCGCGTGGCGCGCACCTTCATTGCGCAACTAACGGGACGCGCGGCGAACCTTTTCCTGCTTGACGATGAGGACAAGATTGTTCGAGCACTTCGTCCCGGCCGCGGCCCGGGACAGGACGTCGGGGAAAAATATGAACCACCCCAGGACGCCAGCGATCCCGGACATCGTCGCAACACAACCCCGCTGGAGAAAGGCGACTTCAAAACGTTTTCGGAAGCGGCCGATGCCCACTATCAGCAAAGAGACGCCGCGCATGCCTCCACGGCCAGAGCAGCTACGGCCCGCAATCACCTGCGCCGGCAAATAACGCAGCAGCAAAAACTTTTGAAAACACTGGAGCGCGATCTGGCCACGCACTCTGACGCCGAAGCGCAAAAACGGATGGGCGATCTGCTGCTGGCGAATATCTCGAATGCAACAAGGCGCGGCAGTGAGGTAGACGTCATCGATTATTTCACGGAAGGCACGCCGGTGATTACAGTCCAGGTTGACGACGATGCCAGCCTTCGGGAAGTAGCCGCGCGATCGTTTGCTCGTTATGCGAAATCCAAACGCGCGCGGCAGGAGATTGCAAAGCGAATGGGCCTGGCAAAGGCTGAACTGGGAAAACTTCTGGCGCGACAAACAGAATTGGAGCAAGTCATATCGGGTGGTAATGACGAGGCGCTGGCATCGTTTACAAGCAGTGGCCCGGCACTGCCGCGCGCAGCAGCGCGGGCCGCATCAAGTCGCAAGGAGGCGCAAAAGATTCCGGGCGTGCGGCGCTACCTCTCGGGCGACGGCTATGAAATCCTGGTGGGACGCGCCGCCCGCGACAACGATCATCTGACTTTTAAGATTGCAAAGCCTCACGACCTCTGGCTTCACTCGGCGGACTATCCCGGATCGCACGTCGTCATTCGCAATCCGAACCGCAAAGAGATCCCCCATCGCACCGTGGTGGAAGCGGCCCAGTTAGCTGCCTACTTTTGCCAGGCGCGCAAAGACGCCAAGGTTCCGGTGCATTACACGCAACGGAAATTTCTCTCCAAACCGAAAGGCACTGCTCCCGGCCTCGTGCGCATGTCGAGTTTCAAAAACATCAACGTGGAACCCAAAGAGAGCGGCGAGCGCATCTGAGTTGCCATCAGGTTTTTCCGAGGTGAGCGGGGGCAAGCCCTCCTTCCTGACTGCAGGTAGGTGGTATTGAGGGATTATGCAAGACTAGAGCGCAAGTAGGAATACTCGCAGTCAGGAAGGCGGGCTTGCCCCCGCTCTTGTCCTTAGGGCGGGTGAGTATTTGTGCGAAATGTTATGCTCGCCGCGATGCCTTTTCCCAAAATGGATCAAGACGAATCGGCGCAACTGTACGCCCGGGCGCTGGAATTAATCCCCGGCGGCGTGAACTCGCCGGTGCGCGCGTTTCGCGGTGTCGGTGGCACTCCGTTGTTCATCAGTAGCGCCAAAGGCGCGATGATTACGGACGTTAGTGGTCGTTCGTACATCGATTATGTCGGTTCGTGGGGACCGATGATTCTGGGCCATGCCGACGGTGAAGTCATCGCGGCGTTGACCGACGCCCTCGCCCGCGGCACGAGTTACGGCGCGCCCACCGAGTTGGAAGTCCTACTGGCCGAAGAGATCGTCGATGCCGTTCCCTCGATTGAAATGGTGCGCATGGTCAGCAGCGGCACCGAAGCCACGATGTCGGCGATCCGGCTCGCGCGCGGGGTGACTGGCCGTGACCAGCTCTTGAAATTCGAAGGCTGTTACCACGGCCATGCCGACAGTCTCCTGGTCAAAGCCGGCTCGGGCGTGGCGACTTTGGGTTTGCCCGACAGTCCGGGAGTGCCGGCCGCTTTGGCAGAAAAGACCTTGACGATTCCCTTCAACGACGTGCAGGCGCTGGAGAGTGTTTTTGCTGCCAACGCAGAGATTGCGGCAGTGATCATTGAACCAGTAGTGGGCAACATGGGCTGCGTTCCGCCGGCGGCGGGCTTTCTGGAAAAAGTCCGCGAGGTAACGCGCGCTCATGGCGCCCTGCTGATCTTCGATGAAGTGATGACCGGCTTTCGTTTATCGCGCGGCGGCGCGCAGGAACTGTTCGGTGTGACGCCGGACATCACGACGCTGGGAAAGATCATTGGCGGCGGGTTGCCGGTCGGCGCGTATGGCGGCAGCCGCGATTTGATGAATCACATTGCGCCGGTGGGGCCGATCTATCAGGCCGGAACGCTTTCCGGAAATCCTCTGGCGATGACTGCGGGACTGGTTACGCTGCGGCGTCTGCGCGATAGTTCCCTCTATGAACAACTGGAGCGGAACACTGCGGGCTTGTGCGAGGGTCTCGCTGAGGCGGCAAGTCAAGCGGGAGTCACCACGATTACAAATCGAGTTGGTTCGATGTGGACTTCATTCTTCACCGACGCCCCGGTGACAAACTGGGCCAGCGCCAACCGTAGCGACCGCGAGCGGTACGGAAAATTCTTTCACGCTATGCTGGATGAGGGAATCTACCTTGCGCCCTCGCAGTTTGAAGCTGCGTTTGTCAGCGCGGCGCACACTGACGAGATGATCCAGCGCACTATTGAGGCTGCGCGCGGGGCGCTTCGGAAGGTGACTTAATCGCGTCGCTTGGCCCCCCTCACTTTGGGAGGGGTTAGGGGAGGGCTTGAGGGCAAGTCTCCCTAAAAGCATCTACGCGCGGGCTCGAAGCCCGCGCGTAGTATTTTGGCCCCTAGTGGTCACTAACTTCGTCCCTTCCCTGCCCCCTCCAATTGGGAGGGGGATAACAATGCCTTGTGAGGGTTTACTCCAGCGGCAATTCCACTTTGAACCTGGTCCCCTTGCCAACTTCGCTTTCCGCCGTCAGCGTGCCGCCATGGCGTTCGACGATCCTGCGGGAGATCGCCAGACCCAGCCCGGAGCCGCGCCGCTTTGTCGTAAAGAACGGTTCGAAGATTCGCGCCAGCGTCTTCTCCGGGATGCCCGCTCCACGATCGCTGATGATTACTCGCGCCGATGACGCCCGTTTTGACGTGGTTGAAGTCGACTCAACGGACCCACCAATCAGCTCGGTAGAGATCTTCACAGGGGAGTTTGGGTCACTTGCATCGATCGCGTTCGCCAGAAGGTTCATAAACACTTCACGCAACTGGTCCGCGTCCCATTGACCCTGAATTGACTCCTTCGCATAAGCGAATTCCAGCGGGGTGTCCTTGTCCTCGACGCGATCGGTAACCAGCTCGACGCTCGAT
>JAWVFI010000003.1:0-19266 GCA_033856235.1 Blastocatellia bacterium
CGTCCCCGCGACGAACAGAAACTTATTCGAACAAGAAAAAATGGGTAGAACATCACCAACTTATCGGACGAGGATGGGAATGATTTTCAGTAGCGCAATTCTGTTGCTACTACTGACCAATTTGGCATTCGCCCAGCAGGCGCCAACAGCTCCGCACCCTATCTTGCCGGGGCCAGTTCCCACCGCATCTACGCAGGCCGCGGGAACGTCGTCGGATGTTGCTGTTCCGGAGACCCCAACCCCAATCCATGGAATCCAGGGTGTTTTGGCGGAGACAGCAGACGGGCGAATCCTGGCTAGCCAGGCTGCTACTGAGCCTTTCAATCCGGCTTCATCCGTCAAACTAGCCACTGCACTCGTAGCCCTGCAATCGCTTGGTCCACGCTACCGGTACGTTACTGCGCTGTGGACAAATGGGACCATTGACGAATCAACTGGCACTCTGAATGGCGACCTAGTCCTTTCGGGGCGCGATCCTTCTTTCCATCACGAGCACGCTGTGATGCTCGCGCGCGAATTGAATGACCTGGGCATCCGGACGGTCACCGGAAACCTGATTGTAGCGCCCACGTTTACTATGAATTTCGACGGATCAGCGCTTCGGGCTGGACGACAACTCTTCAATGCCCTCGATGCCTCGCGGCGCCCGGCTGCTGCGACACAAGCCTGGATGGAAGAGCGGACACGAGCGGGGGATGTCAACGCGCTAAGACTCGTTCCCAGCGTCACCATCGATGGCTCGCTGCAGTTGGGGCCTGCGCCAGCTGGCGCCTCACTGCTGTTCACGCATCGGTCCAGCCAGCTCGTGGATATCCTCAAAGTGCTACTTTGCTACTCGAACAATTTCATGGCTGAGCGTCTTGGAGATACGCTCGGAGGTATCCAGACGGTGCGCCAACTCCTGATCTCGCGGCTAAAACTGAATCCTGAGGATTTCAAACTCGCTTCACTTAGCGGGCTCGGTGTGAATCGCGTTACGCCACGAGCAATGATGACGATCCTCAGAGCGCTGCGCGCTGAACTTGCCCGGCAGCGGCTGGCTCCCTCCGACATCATGCCGGTCGCGGGCATCGATCCCGGCACGCTCGAAGATCGCTATACCTCCCCAGAACAACGTGGCAGCGTGATCGCCAAAACTGGCACCCTGATCTCTACCGATCGCGGCGCAAGTTCGCTGGTGGGGCAAACGCAAACTCGTGAAGGCGTGGAAGTGCTCTTCGTCATCTTCAACCAACGCGGTAGCGTGATTAATTTTCGCGCAAACCAGGATCAAATCGTCAACTCGCTCCAAAGCGCCTTAGGAGGGCCGGCGCCATTCTCATACCGGCCCGTCGCCCTGGCGATGAGACTCAGCGATACTGAAAACGAACCCACAAAGTCAAAACCTGAATTCGAGCCTAAGAATCACTAATCTAGACTCGCTGAGTTCTCTGCCCTCGACCTCAATCTGGGGCCATTGTTTCTGGGTAAGCTTCTTCCTAATGGCGTCACTTTCCGTGACGATGCATAACACCCCGCCTGACTTCCATCTCTCGGAACCCGCATTTTTACACGGCTTCGTCTAAGGGCACATTCATTGCTACGGTCTCCGCAAGGGCATTACCTGCCCGCCGTTTTCACGCACTACCCAACTGGAGGCGATCAGATGAAGAGGCGCAAGACGAGCAACCGAGCAAAACCCAGCTCACGCCGGCACCAGGCACAAGGCTTTACGATCCTGCAGATGATGATCACGGTCGCAATCATTGCGATTGTGAGCACGCTTGGCGTCTTTGGCATCGTCAGCGCGCGAGCACAGATGCGTCTGGCGGGATCGGCTCGCCAATTCGCCAGTTATGCTGAGAAGGCTCGGGCCGATTCGGTGCGCCGCCACGCAATGGGTGGTGACAGAGCTTCGATAACCCTCAACAATGCCAACTCATACAGCGTGAGGATGGATTTTGACAGCAATGGTGCGATCGATACCTGGGACACCAAGAATTTCAACCTGGAAACAGGAGTTGTTTTTACCAGCGCTGTGCCGACGACTATCACGTTCGATTGGCGCGGTCGTTCGGTGACAGGCGAAGTAACACCCGTCATGGCGTTGGGAACGGCGGCGGGCGCGGATTCGGTACTGATTACCGTAACCGGCTCGGGCGACATCACTCTGGCCAGTGAGATATTTCAAGATGCAGCCATACCAAACGTTAACTTAGGCGATGTCGCCGGCGATCTGCGTCCCGACCCGACGCCTAATCAAACGGGAACTCCAAATCCGAGCGGCACTCCGATTAGCACCGCAACCCCGGATCCCAACGCTACTCCGAATCCAAATGCGACACCTACGCCGTACCCCTCGCCACAGCCTACCGCGACTCCATGCAACAACAACGGCATAAACTGCCGCCAGGATCCAACGCCAACGCCGACTCCGGTTCCCACTCCGTTGCCCGCTGCTAGCCCGACGCCTACGCCGATACCAACAAGTGGGCCCTGTACGTTAACGGCGGATGTTTCGACTGTCGCTGTGGGAAATCACGTGACGAAGACGATAACGCTGACCGTGACCAACGCCAGCGGCTCAACGACACTCAGTGCGACCGGCAACACCAACACCTCGCACATCTCAGTGAGCTTGGCGCCAAATCAATCAGGAATCGTTTCCACCGGTAGCGGAAGCGTGCAATTCAACATCCTGGTCAATGGAGCTAATCAGGGCGGTTACATCACTTTTTCAGCAACGTCGCCCTGCGGCGCTGCGACATCGATAAGGATTAACTGATGACGACCACTCTTTCAGACGCGGCTGCCGCTAAACGCGCCTGGCAATTACGGATTACAAAGATGAGCCAACAAAACCGCACATCATCATTGGTAGCTCGGAATCGGTCACGAAATTCCGGCGACAAGGGCTTCACCATCATGGAGACTGCAATCGCGCTTGTCTTGCTCATGATCGTAGGGCTTGGCGCCGCTTCCCTCTTTGCCTACGCCGCCAACAACACATCCAGCGCGAATGACCGGGAACTTGCGATGGCAGTGGCGCAGCAACAAGCCGAAGCATTGCGCGCTGTCCTTTTTACTGATGCGACTCTAAATGCAACAGCGGGCAGGGACGCCGACGTAACGAGCGCCGGGCGACCTTATCGGGTTCGCACCGTTATCGTGGACTCAAACACTATCAACGGCCAGCCAACGCTGAAGACCATTACCGTCCGCGTATCGCCACAGGGCGGCTCCTCCTCATGGGCCCAAACGATTACTTCGCTGTTTGGGTCCGTGACCGTGACAACGCACCGCAGCACTCTGCTGCTTGGCCCATACCGGTAAATTCAGGAGCAGTGAGGTCCATGTCTATCAAACCCGCACATACAAATCAAAGAGGGTTCTCGCTTATTGAGCTCCTCATCGCCATGGTGGTAACGCTGGTGGTGATGACCATCTCGGTGACGCTGCTGGCGCGCTCCCTGCATATTAGAACTCGGGAGAACGAGCGATCGGATGAAGTGGCTGACGTGCAACGCGCGATGAACATAATGTCGCGGGAAATATCGAACGCCGGCTTCAACCTTAACGGCAATGGAATCGTTGCCAACGATTCCAATGCTACGGCCATCCGCGTGAGGGCCAACCTGAACAAATTCAATTCGGCATTCAGCACTGGTGCGCAGAACGGGATAGGGGTAGTCGACGAAGATGCCGGAGAAGACGTGACATTTTTTGTAAACGACGCTGAGAACACCAACTATCTCGCCCGGTGGGATCCTCTACAGCCTTCTGGCCCCGGTCTGCCGGAGATGCGAAAAACAGTGCTGGCGAACCGCATTGACGGCTGCCGCTTCTATTATTTTGATCAGAAAGTCACCTATACCCAGGATCCTCAGAATTGCCGGATTACAAATCCGACACAGGCGGAAGTTGGGGATCGCACGAAGGCCAAATTCGTCGTAATCGTCGCCTGCGTAAACACCAACGAAGTAGGCGTTCCCGGAGAGCCCGGCTACCAGCCTCCAGCTCAAATCTTGCTGGTCTCAGATGTGGCCTTACGCAACTCCAATCTCACGAAGTACTAACCCGTATTGACCTAGGCGAGGTAATGGTATGAACCTGGCACAAACGCAAACACGCATTTCAGATTCGCGCTCAAGTGAGCGAGGGGCCGCTCTCATCATGACGTTGCTTATCGCCTCGCTAGTGCTGGCGGCGGGCGGCGCATTGATCCTAACGACGGGTATGTCTGCCACTACGGCGGTCGACGCCACGGCCGAGATGCAAGCCTATTACGGCGCCGAAGCTGGACTGCAGGCCACCTTGAACATTCTTCGCGGCAACGTAGCTCCACACGATGTGGCCAATGGCACCAAAATCACTTTTAGGAATGCCGTGACAAATTCAACCTGCAATGCCTCAACGGATCCGGCCGGAGCACCACCGCTGCGACTGTCAGGATGGCTGCAATATAACTACTCGACAGGCACTTATCCGGACCGGGTTAAGGTCAACCCCACGGACGGAACTTACACGCCCTTGACCGGTATCGCCTTTAGCGTTCAGATCAGTGATCCGGACAACACTCCAGTCGCGGACGGTGACCCAACTCGGCTCTTGATTCGTTCGACAGGTTACGGCCCAAAGGGAGCGACGAAGAACCTGGAAATGGTGGTCCATCGGAATTTCGTTAGCTTTGGCTTACCGGCGGCAATCACTTTGGTTGGAGGCGCTTCCATGACCTTTGCCATGGGAAACTCCAACGCCTCTGGTTACTCAGGAGACGACCATCACTCACCGCCGCTGGCGGGCGTTGCGGCAGTTGCTGTAAGTGCCGCCAATCTGAACGGGGCCCAAACGATTATCAACAACCTTAACGCGCAGGGCGGTGGCGGAAATCAGGTTACTCCGAGCGCGGCCTTGCAGCTCAGCGATACCAATACACCGTCATTTCTAACCACCGCCGAAAAAGCGCGGTCATTTCTCGCTCTCGAGCGCGACATCGCGCAGGGCGACGGTCGCTATTTTCTATCTCAAGCCGACGTAACCGGCGGGATGGGGACGGACATCACTCCTTTGACGACTTTCATCGATAACTACGGTGGGGCGGCAGTTGACTTAGGCTCGGGACTGCAGGGGGTGGGTTTGCTGATCGTAACGGGGAATCTAATTACCCATGGCAATACCGACTTCAAAGGCTTGATACTGGTGCTCGGAGCAGGACGCCTTGATCGCGACGGAAACGGAAATGGGCACGTCGATGGCGGGATAATAGTCGCTAACTTCGATCCTTCTCCAACCGGCACGGGAGGCTTCAACAATCCTTACTTCTCCGTTAATGGCGCCGGCAATTCTGACGTTAGATACGACTCTGAAGCTATCAGGAAAGCCTTTGATTCCGCGGGCGTATCCGTCGCGGGACTCCACGAATACTAAGGCCACCCGGTGTGGCTCATCGACCCCACGCCATCTGGAAGGCCAACTTCGGGCCGAAAGATTTCTTTACCTTATGACTGTCCCACTCACCTCAGAAACTGTTGGCATTTCAAAAAGCGAAAAAGGCTTTTCGCTTATCGAACTGCTTATCGTGATGACAATGATCGCAACGGTCACAACCTTCGCGCTCATGCGCTTTGCTCAGGCGCAACAAGGTATGCGGCGTGCGAATTCCGCTCGGGAATTGATTGCCTATCTGGAACGCGCCCGCCTCGACTCCATTCGGCGCCGCGCAATTGTGCCCGCCGACATGGCTCGGGTTACTGTAAATAGTGCCAGCTCTTACACCGTTGTAATGGATACAAATGGAGACGGAGTCCTCGATCCCGCGCGAACAATTAACATTCCGGCCGGGCAAGGTGCGTTCACCGGCACCCTGCCGAAACTCATTATGTTCAACTGGCGTGGCCGCACTGTGGATAATGCCAACAATCCCTCTCAGGCTCTCCCAGTTCTCCTTACTAATTCGTACGGTACCAGCACCATCAACGTCTCGGGTGCGGGAAGTGCAACTGTGGACAAAACGATCACCGTGTCGCCCGTAGTTAATTCCGGCGCACCGGCGGCCGGCTTTAGAAGGGACACCAAGATCCCCTGAACACTGCTATGGAAAGACCTTCACACCCCCAGGCGCGTGCTGCCATTCGCACTGCCGTTCGCACAAACGAGGCCGGCTTCACACTAATGGAGACCACCATCGCTTTGGTGCTCCTCTTGATCGTCGGCCTCGGCGCGGCGTCATTGTTCGCCTATTCCATTTATAACAACTCGGCCGGGAGTGACCGCGCTACCGCGCTCGCAGTTGCGCAGCAAGCGATGGAGCAATTGCGCAACGCCGACTTCAACTTGACCACTACTGATGCCAGCTTGAATGGGGGAACCTTCACGCAGAACGGGGTGATTCGCGATGGGCGGCAGTTCAAGGTCGTCAAGATAATTGATGACAATGTGACCACTAGCGCCGTTGACGTGAACGCGGCAACAACCCTGAAAAAGATTACGGTAACAGTGACAGCGAACAGCATGGGCAAAGGATGGGCCAGCGGAGCATTGTCCACCATCACCCTGGTTTCAGAGCGTGCGAAATGCGATTACCAATGAGTGTGAAACTACCATCGAATTCAAATCGCGATAATAAAGGGGAGCAGGGCTTCTCTTTGGTGGAGCTGTTAATTGCGATGATCATTTCGCTAACCGTTTTAGCCGCGGCGACTAGTCTGCTTACTCGTTCACTGGGAACACGGAGCCGGGAAAACCTTCGCTCAGAAGCGCTGGCCGCGACCCAACGTGGGTTGAATATCATGTCCCGCGAGATCGGGAACTCCGGCTTCGGCCTCGAAGACAACGGGATCGTCACGTCCGACTCAAGCTCGACTTCAATCAGAGTGCGCGCTGATCTCAATAACAATTGGGGACTAGCAGAGCGCGACGAAGACGTCCGTTACATCTACCAGACCGCCAACCAGGTCATCGCACGTTATGACGCAGCCGTCGGGGGGACGCCTGTTCCTCTGGCCAGCGGCGTTAGCGCGATGACAATGACCTATTGGGACGCCGCCAATGTGATTATTGCGAATCCCGCCAACTACGTGAATGCTGAGAGAGTTACAATCGACATTAGCGTTAACCTCCCAGCCGGAACGAACCAACCCGCGTCTGTGGTGCGGATGGTCTCCGACGTGGCATTGAGAAACTCGCCTAATATCCTCGATTACTATTAAGGAATTAATTTGGAGCCCCCCATGCAGCGAAATCTTATTAACAACCGAAGCCGGGCACATCAGGGCGAACGTGGAGTGGCGCTGATCACCACGCTAATGATTGCGGCGATGGTACTCACAGCCGGAGGTCTTCTCCTCCTGACATCGTCGATGACAGCCTCTGGCACAATGGACGCGACCGCGGAAATGCAGGCGTACTACGGCGCCGAAGCGGGTCTTCAGGCGACTCTGAATGTCATGCGCGGAAATGTAATGCCCAATCCGCTTTTCAAGCCTAACCCGGGCGGATCAGTTGATCCGGCTAATGTGATGACAGTCTCCAAGGCGGTTGATCGCACAACGTCCAACCTTTCAGGCGATCCAAACAGCGTACCTGTGCGCCTATCACGGTGGCTTACTTACGATTACCCCAACTCCGGTGGCGATCGCGTAGCAATCACCTCGGGGTACACTCCTATGTCAGGTATCGCATATAGCATCAGCGTAACTGACCCTGACAACGTTGTAGCTCCTTACAAGCCTTCCCGTCTGCTAATCGAGTCGACGGGCTACGGGCCAAAGGGGGCGACCAAGAAATTGACGATTCTGTTGAGTGCCTACGGGCTAAACATCGTCACGCCGGCCCCGCTTGTCATTCGGGGACATGACGACAGATCGACCGCGATGTTATTCGATATCGGCTCCAGCAATGCCAAGGATTACTCAGGGAAAGACAACGCAAATGTTGAACCTCTCAAGAACGCGTTCGCTGTCAGTCCCCATGACATAGACACGGCCGAAGCCGCCTACCTCTGCAAGACTTGCAAGCCTAATGTCATAACCGATCCGAAAATGGGAGTGTTGGACCTCCCCAACGAACGAATGACATCTGCAGAGGCAGCCAAATACGACCTTCTGGACACTCCCTGGTTTCTCCGGACTGCCGTTGAAGCGCGGAAGTTTCTCGTGCAAGTAGAATCCATTGCCCGAAAGCAGGGAGGCTTTGTCAACAACAGTTTCAGCGGAACGTCCGGGACTACAGCGAATCCAGTCCTCCGGTTGGTAAAGGGCGACTGCCAACTCGATGGCGGCGCCGGTCTCCTGATTGTTACTGGAGAATTGATTCTGAAAGGCGGCCCGAGTTTTAACGGAATTATCCTCGTACTGGGGGAGGGGAAGGTTACAAAGAAGGGCGGAGGCAACGGTGACCTTTTTGGCGCTATGATGGTTGCCAGGTTCGATTCCACCGGAGATTTTCTGGATCCGAGTTTTGACGTCAGCGGGGGCGGGGGATCGAATCTACAGTACGACTCACGATACCTTGATAATTCGAAGCTCCTCACAGGTCAACCGGTTTTGGGAGTGGTTGAAAGATAGTCAACTAACAGCAACCAACATATAGGGCGCGATCTCCCTGGAGTTCGCGCCCTTTTTGTATTGATGCAAAGTAACGTCCTTGACACGCGAACTGCTAACAGGAATGATGCGAAGGTTCGTGGAAGAATCTATCGCGCAGCTCGGCCCGATTGACTGCCTTCGGCCGGAGCCCACGGCCCACTGAATTCATGCCTGACATTCTGCTGGTCGAAGACAAGGAAAGTCTCCGTCGCGTGCTGCGGCTGACCCTGGAAAGCGGGGGTTACTCCGTTACCGAAGCTGCGGACGCGCGCGAAGCAATCGGTGAGATTGCCCGAACGCCTCATCGTCTGGTACTCACCGACCTACGCATGCCGCACGGGTCGGGACTGGACGTCCTGCGCGCCGCCCGCGCGGCCGATGGCGAGGTTCCCGTCATCGTCATGACCGCTTACGGATCGATTGATGAAGCGGTGCAGGCCATGAAGGACGGCGCCCATGATTTCCTCCAAAAACCGGTTGACTCAAACCATCTTATGTTGTTGGTCGCCCGGGCTTTGGAGCAGGCGCGCTTACGTACAGAAAACTTTCTGCTGCGCGAAGAGTGGTCGCGTCGCTATGGCTTCCCCCGAATCGTGGGCGAATCTGAAGCGATCCAACGCGCTGTAGGCGAAACCCAGCGAGTCGCTATGACGGAAGCGACCGTGTTGCTGCTGGGCGAGTCCGGCACCGGGAAAGAGCTCTTTGCCCGGGCTGTGCATCATCTATCCGAACGGCGTGACAAACCTTTTGTCGCTATCAACTGTGCGGCGATTCCGGAGACCTTGATCGAGAATGAACTGTTCGGACACGAACGCGGAGCGTTTACCGGCGCGGGTGCGCGTCATCTGGGCAAATTTGAATTGGCAGCCGGGGGCACAGTATTCCTGGATGAAATTGGCGAACTACCGTTGAGCGTGCAGGGCAAATTGCTCCGAGCGATTGAAGAGAAGTGCGTTGATCGAATCGGCGGGCGGGGACCGGTTCCGGTGGACGTTCGGATTGTCACGGCCACGAATAAGGACCTGCGTGGAGCCTCCGACCGTGGTGAATTTCGTCGCGATCTTTTTTTTCGCCTCGCTGTCTTTCCTATTGAGATTCCTCCGTTACGCGACCGCGGGGATGATGTGGTTCTTTTGGCTCACCACTTTGCCGCCGAACTCGGCAAAGAGTTGCGCAAACGCGAGGCTACCTTGAGCGACGACTGCATCGTGGCACTACGAAAACACAGGTGGCCCGGTAACGTTCGTGAGCTGCAAAATGCCATCGAGCGCGCCTGTATTCTCACAGACTCCTCAGTACTAGAGCCGCGGAACTTGGGATTAGCGCCGGAACCAGTGAGGGAACCGATCACGGTTGCCGATTTGGACACGTCCGGCACACTAGGTGAAGTAGCCGAACGAGCGGTGCGGTTTGTCGAGCGACAGAAGATTGCGGAGGCTCTCAGTGCAAACGATGGGAACAAAAGCAAAACCGCCGACGTTCTCGGAGTTAGCTACAAAACGCTCTTGACCAAAATAAGAGAGTACGAGATTTAGCACCTTCCACTTCGAAGTGCGGGAGCACAAGCCATAGGCCACGATTCAAAAAAGGCGGACGACGAATCTTCAACCCGGGACTCCGGAAGTCTAATCCCCGTCGCAGACGCACCCCACGGCGTAACGGTAGATCCAACTGCCCAACAGATCGCGGGCGCATCGTTAGAAAACGTCGGGGAAGCGACGGGCACATTCCCTGCAAAGGCCGCCGCTCCTCAGCGAGAGGCGACCGGAAAATCGGCGTTTCTTGTGGGGGCCGGAATTCTTATCAGTCGTATCGTCGGCCTGATTAGGCAGAGAGTCTTCGCCTATTACTTCGGCAAATCACTCGCCGCCGATGTATTCACTGCCGCGTTTCGCATACCAAATTTTCTGCAAAATGTTTTCGGCGAGGGAGCCCTCTCAGCCTCGTTCATTCCTGTTTACGCAAAGCTGCTCGCTGGTGGAAACAAGAAAGAAGCGGCTCGGGTTGCGAGCGCGGTGCTCTCTTTGCTGGCTCTGGCAACCTCAATAATTGTCCTTGCTGGTGTTCTGGCGACTCCGTACCTGATATCTGTAATCGCACCCGGCTTCGAAGGTGACGGTCGCGCGCTCGCCATTCGCCTCGTGAGAATCTTTTTCCCCGGCGCAGGGTTACTCGTTCTCTCAGCCTGGTGTCTCGGCGTACTCAATAGTCATCGCCGCTTTTTTCTGTCCTACACGGCTCCGGTTATTTGGAACGTTGCGATTATCACTTCGCTGGTCTGGTTTGGCGGCCGCTCGGGCAACCTTGGCGGTGTAGAACTCGGAAGTTTTCAATTTCACCTTGCTGAACTGGTGGCTTGGGGCTCGGTAATTGGTAGCGCCCTGCAGTTTGCCGTCCAGCTACCTACCGTTCTTTCTCTAGTTCGCGATATTCGACCCGTACTCGACACCAACTCCGTGAATGTGCGGACGATTATCCGAAATTTTTTCCCGGTGTTCATAAGCCGCGGGGTAGTGCAGATCAGTGCCTTCGTCGATACCATTCTCGCCAGTCTTCTTCCTCAAGGGGCCGTGGCGGCGGTGAATTATGCGCAGAGCCTCTATACGCTACCGGTTAGTCTGTTTGGAATGTCGGTGTCGGCGGCAGAGCTGCCAGCCATGTCGAGTGCGGTGGGTAGTGGGGACGAAATTGCTGCAGAGCTGCGAAAGCGACTCAATGAAGGTCTCCGGCGCATCGCTTTCTTCATCGTCCCTTCGGCAGTCGCTATGTTGGCACTCGGGGACGTCATGGTTGCCGCGCTTTATCAGACCGGACAGTTCAAACAGGATGCGACCAGTTACGTTTGGGGAATCCTGGCCGGCTCCACGGTGGGTTTGCTCTCATCGACTTTCGGCCGTCTGTACTCTTCGACCTATTACGCCCTTCACGACACCCGGACTCCGCTGCGATACGCTACTCTCAGGGTGACCCTCACAATTGCGCTTGGGTACGTCTTCGCAATTTATCTTCCGCCCTGGTTGGGTATTGCGCAGAAGTGGGGCGCGGCGGGGTTGACCATTTCCGCGGGGCTGGCCGGTTGGATCGAATTCGCGCTGCTACGAGCCACTTTGAATAAACGAATTGGGCAGACCGGTCTGGCACTAACCGTATTGGCCAAATTCTGGTTAGCCGCAGCATGCGGCGCGGCGGTAGGATGGGCGATTAGAGTCTTTCTTGGTCAACGTCATCCATGGATTGTCGCAATCGCGGTGCTCATACCATACGGCCTGACTTATTTCGCCATGACTCTCATGCTGGGTCTTCCTGAAGTCCGGGTCATCTTCGGCCGTGTTTCCCGAATACTGCGTCCTCCGAAACGGTGAGACTCCTCTTTCCGCTCTTAAACCCATCCTTTTCCTGCTGAATATGGGAATCTTCCATGATTGCCACTTTTTGTCAGACAGGGAATTCAAACCAGCGCGCTAAAGCGGCGCCTCCTGTCATTGACAGCAACTCTATTTGCCCGGAGCTTGAATTCCTAATACTGAAAACAGCAGCAGCACAAGGAGTCCAAGACTAATGAATAAATTGTTCTCGAAACTGGCTATGGCATTGGGAGCCGCATTCGTGCTCTCGATCGGATGCACCAGCGCTTTCGCCGATAACCTTCTAATAATTCCAGTAGCCCCCCGGATCGTACAACCAGCGGGACTGGGGACCGTGAACACGGTTCTGGTGATACAAACGCACGGTTCAAGCACATCGGGGTACGGTTCGGTGGCGTACAACCCCAATGATCGCGGTTCCAACAAAAAAGGTGATCTCGTATCCGGGAACCAGATTGTCGGCGGGGCAAACAATCAGACCTATTCAGTTGCGCAGTTGAGCATCACGAATGCTCGCGAGCTGTGCATCAACATGAACATAAACGACCCCAACAAGGGCGGCAGCAATTCCGGACCAGTCGGGCCTATCGTGCTCAACACGCTCGTTTTGACCGCCTATGACCAAGCCGGCAACTCTGTCTTCTCCGCGCATCTTGCCGATTCCATTGCGTTAAAAGAGGCAACGGAGAACGGAAACGGCACTGGTAAGTCAGACTTTGCCTTTGCACTGAATGACGAAGCTGCCAGGGCCCTGAACGCAGCCATCGCGGCTAATCCCAATCTCAGGCTTGGCCTGTCAGCCAGCGTTTCAAGTGCGCAGGGCGGCCACGAGAGTTTCTTTTTCTGTAACGGCTGTAACAATCCTGCCGCCGTACCGGAACCTGCCACAATGGTTCTCCTGGGAACCGGACTCGCCGGCGTAGCGGGCGCGGTGCGCAAACGTCGCCGGACTGCCAAAGGAATCGCGGACAACACAGAAGGTTAGGATTGGCTTTCGCAGTAGGCTCTCAAACTGACTGCAAATTTGATTAGAGAAAGCGGCGAGCTAACTGCTCGTCGCTTTTTTTTGGTCTCTGGACACGCTTTTCTGAAGGAGTCTGGCTATTCGACGTTTGTCTTGGATACACGAAGACAAGGGCAGGCAGGCGGATGAAGGCGGCGGGGAAACCCGACCGCCGTTTTTGTTGCGTGCATTCCAAGACGGCAACTGCGAGTAATTGACCTGAGTGCCGCTGCATCCTTATCATCGCTCGCAGTGCAAGCCATAATCTCTTCAGCCTCAATGCGCGAGATCGACCGTTTGACGGTCGCGGAGCATAACCTCTCCTCGCTTCAACTAATGGAAACGGCTGGAACCGCCGTGGCCTCCGCTGTTAGTGCCAGTCTGGGCGGCAGTGTTGGTGAAAAGCGTATCCTGACGCTTTGCGGGCCCGGAAACAACGGTGGCGACGGAGCAGTTGCGGCGCGGGCTCTGGCACTAATGGGCGCCCGCGTTGATGTAGTTCTATTCGGAGTCGTTGGCGCTACTAAGAGTGATGCCCGCATAAACTTCGAAGTATTACGGGAACTTGCGGCTGATGAGAACTGCTTTGCTGGAACGACGGGTGTACTCACTCTGACTGAGTGCGGCTCCCTGGATGAGTGGCACGCACTCTTGCACTCGCAACTGGACCACACGTACGAAGTTTTCATCGACGCCCTGTTCGGCACCGGGCTGCGCCGGCCTTTGGAGGGTGTTCACCGCGCAGTAGTCGATTATCTATCCGAAGTTAGGGGGACTACCGCGCCGAATAGAGAACCGCAAAAGGCGCTGGTGGTTTCGATCGATATTCCTTCAGGGCTGAACTCCGATACGGCTGAACCAATGGGTGGCGCGGTGCGTGCGGATCTGACCGTTACGATGACAGCTCCGAAACCTGGAAATGTCCTGCCGCCGGCGTGCAGCTACAATGGCGAACTGATCGTTGCCGATATCGGATCGCCCGGGCATTTACTTGGCGCGGCTGGTTCACAGCTGTTTGTGGTCGAAGAATCTGATGCCCGCGAATGGCTCGTGCGCACGCGCTATACGCCCGAGTCGTACAAGAATACCCATGGACATGCGCTCATAATCGCGGGCTCGCGCGGCTTTACGGGCGCAGCGGTGCTATGCGGTTCAGCCGCCCTCCGATCCGGCGCCGGATTAGTGACCATCGCAACCCCGGTCTCGGCGCAGTCTGCGATCGCGGCGTCGGCGATGCCCGAGATCATGACGGCCGCCCTCCCCGAAACCGATCGCGGCGCCGTTAGCGATGAAGCCCTGGAATTCGCGTTAAGACTTTCGACAAAGGCCACCGTCGTTGCAGTCGGTCCGGGACTGTCTTCCGAAGATGAACGTACTCGAATATTCGTTCGCTCACTTATCGAGCGTCGAAGTTGTCCGGTTGTGATCGACGCCGATGGGTTGAATGCCCTCGCCCCCTGGCCGCCGGCTTTAATCGGTTCTGAAAACGAACCCCTGATCCTGACACCGCACCATGGCGAGATGCTTAGATTAGTGGGAACACAGGACAAATCAGCACTGACGGATCGCGTTGCCGCAGCCCGCTCTTTTGCGACCGCGCACCATGTCATTGTCGTACTGAAGGGGGCGAGGACCTTGATTTCCGCTCCGGACGGTCGCGTCTTTGTTAATCCGACAGGCAATGCAGGACTCGGAACCGCAGGCGCAGGCGATACGCTGACGGGTTTGATTGCGGGCTTTTTGGCGCAGGCTTTCGCACGCAAGGGGCCGCAAATTAGCGCCCTGGATGCAGTGCTCGCTGCAGTCTACGTCGGTGGACTAGCAGGCGATCTGGCCGCTCAAGGCCTTGGGATGAGGACTATGGTGGCGTCAGACGTACGAGACAACTTCAGCGCCGCCATCCGCTCATTGGATCCCGCAGGAGAGTTACCATAGACTCGCTAAGGGCCCCGACGACTTACCTCGCCAGCTCCGGCAAATGATGACAACAACAACGCAAATACAAATCCCGCCGGGAGAGATCGTTTCCGCCTCAGCCGACGAGACGTTCAATTACGGCCGGCAACTCGGTAACCAACTCCGAGGCGGCGAGGTCCTTTTGCTTAGCGGTCCCCTGGGCGCAGGCAAGACAATCTTTGTCAAAGGCCTGGCTGCGGCCCTGAACATAGATCCACAGGAAGTGACTAGCCCCACTTTTACGTTGGTGAACCCCTATGCCGGGTCACTCACGCTTTATCACATCGACCTTTACCGACTTAATGACGGCCCCGCTGCGGCCCATGCAGTGGACCTGGAAGATCTGTTGAGCGACGAGAGGGCAGTGATAGTCATCGAATGGGCTGAACGGCTGGGGCCATATCCTTTGCCGGCGGATGTCTTGCGCGTCACCATCCTCGGCGAAGGCGAGGACCCGCGAAGGTTCACAATCACACGTTCGTGCTACAATCATTGAAACGTGTAACTGAAATAGGAGAGTTTGTTTATGCCATATCCTGAAATCATGATTCGTCCGATGAGAGAAGAGTTGACCCGCCTGGGCGTCGAAGAATTACGCACCCCGGAAGACGTGGACGCGACGCTGACAGACGCGCAGGGCACTGTCATGGTCATAGTCAATTCCGTCTGCGGTTGCGCCGCGGGCCGGGCTCGTCCCGGTGTCGCGCTGGCTTTGGAGCACGACGTCCGCCCTGACAAGATAACTACGGTATTCGCAGGCGCCGACATAGAAGCGACTGAAAAAGCGCGCAGCTATTTCACCGGCTATCGACCATCCTCGCCGTCGATCGGTTTATTGAAGGACGGCAAGCTGGTGTTCATGCTTGAGCGTTACCAAATCGAGGGTCGCGACGCGAAACAGATAGCCCAGGAACTCACTCAGGCTTTCGATACTTTCTGTGCTGCATCGAGTACGGTTGCGGCGTAGTCACCAGGCACGACCTGTGCCGATTTTTTGTCATCAGTCGCGTATGGGGCATCAGAGCGGCCCCGACGCGACGGCGACGCTCTATGTTATGATCGCGCGCGATGTCCTCCCGGTCTTCTATCGCGCTCGACACCCCGGTCACTTCCCTTTCTAATTACATTTCGCGGCTGGGCCAGTACGGCGCACGCAAGCTAGCCATTGCATTGGCGCGGACGTCTCGTAACCAGACTCCGGCGGAGGTCACGGTCGCCGATCTGCTGAGCTATCTGCCGATGCGTTACGAAGATCGCTCGCACCTGGCGACCATTAGCGATCTCAGCGACGGCATGGTGGCCTCACTCGAGCTGTCCGCCCGAGTTGCTGGTGGGTTCCAAGTTGGTAAGAACCGCCCTTTCAAGAAACCCAAACTCTTTATTTTCGAGGTCTCAGCCACTGATCCCGCAATGACGGGCCGACAGGTCGTAATCTGGTGGTTCATCTCAGGCAAGAACGCCCATGACATCATCCAGTACAACATGAAGCGCTTTAGCCGCGGCGCTAAGTTCATCGCCTTCGGTCGCTGGGAATGGGACCAGCGGCGCGGCACTTTCGCACTGCGTTTGAATAAGCCGGACGAACTCGAAATGCTGGCGGCGCCGGTAGTGAAAAAGGTATCCCAGGTCGCTGCAAATAACGAAGACGCCGCCGGGGACGACGAAGTTGACGATAACGAAGCCGATCCCACGCTCAGTGCAATCCATGTCGGCCGCCGCGTCCCTGTCTATCGCAAGCTGGGCGACTTTCGCTCGCAACGCCTGCGCGAACTAATGCATCAGGTGCTGGCGCAGCTTTCCGATCAGGCGATTGGTGAGACACTTCCGAAAGAACTGCTTGCTCGCCAGGGCCTCAGCAAACTGGCCGCAGCTTTGCGGGCCGTTCACTTCCCTGCCGAAGATGCCCTGCTAAGCGATTACGAGCAGTCCCGAAGCCCCGCACATCTACGACTCATTTTCGAAGAGTTCTTTTGGTTGGCCCTGGCGCTGGCGGTAAAACGCGGCGAAAGAATCAAGGAGGAAAAGGGCGCCCACATCAAGATCAGCAAGGAAGTGCGCGAGGCCATCGCTGCGGTATTGCCTTTCCGTCTTACGGGCGCGCAACGCAGGGCCGTCGTTCAGATCTTTAATGATATGCAATCCGATGCGCCGATGAACCGTCTGCTCCAGGGTGACGTCGGCAGTGGCAAGACGGCTGTCGCCCTCGTAGCCATGATGGCGGCGATGGAGAATGGGTACCAGACGGCGCTGATGGTGCCGACCGAAATTCTTGCCGAGCAACATGCGCGGAATATCAAACGTCTCCTGGCCAAGACCCCCTATCGGATTGAATTACTCACTGGCTCACAGCGGGCCGCCGAAAAGCGTCGTTTGTATGAAGCACTGGCGGCCGGCGAGGTTCACGCTTGCATCGGCACTCACGCCCTGATTCAGGAAGCAGTCGCTTTCCACAAGCTGGGGCTTGTAGTCATCGACGAACAACATCGCTTCGGAGTGATGCAGCGGGCCGAATTACGCGCCCGCGGCTTCAAACCTGATGTGCTGGTGATGACTGCGACCCCGATTCCGCGTTCACTGGCGATGACCCTGTATGGCGATTTGGATGTGTCAGTTATCGACCAAATGCCTCCGGGGCGAACCCCCATCAAAACCTCCCTGGGTGGTGAGGACAAGCGAGTGGATCTGTACGAATGGGTGCGCAAGAAAATGAAAGCGGGACGCCAGGTCTTCGTGGTTTACCCTCTAGTTGAAGAGTCAGAGAAACTGGATTTGAAAGACGCCACCCGCATGTACGAGCAATTGCGCGATCACGTCTTTCCGGAATTCTCGGTTGGTTTGCTGCACGGCAAGATGAAGGCGCCCGATAAGGAATCCATTATGCGCCGCTTTGTGGCAGGCCAGATTCAACTATTGGTTTCGACCACCGTGATCGAAGTCGGCGTGGACGTTCCCAACGCCACCGTGATGATCATCGAACATGCCGAACGTTTTGGGTTGTCCCAGCTTCATCAACTGCGCGGGCGTGTCGGTCGCGGCGGACGGCAAAGCTTCTGCGTCTTGCTAACCGGCGATAAGCAGACAATCGTTGCCGAAGAACGTCTGGGAATCATGAAAGAAACCAACGACGGCTTCCGCATCGCGGAAAAGGACCTTGAAATTCGCGGCCCGGGCGAATTAATGGGGACCCGGCAGGCCGGCCTCCCCGAATTTCGCGTCGGTAACCTGGTGCGCGACCTACAGATTCTGGAGCAGGCCAGGAAGGAGGCGGAGTTCTATCTGGACAAACGCGCCGCTTCTGCCGAGACCTCAAGAATGGTCAAGCAGGTGCGCGCCGATTCAAGATTCGGCCTGGCCGCGATTGGCTAAGAACATCCATTGGTAACGCTTTGCGAATCATCGCCGGCAAATATCGGGGCAGAAATCTGAAAAGCCCGCCAACACTTCAAGTGCGACCCACTTCGGATCGTTTGCGGGAAACGCTCTTCAATGTAATTGCTCCGCGCATCGAGGGGACGCGCTTTCTCGACCTTTGCGCCGGGTCTGGCGCCGTCGGCATCGAAGCCCTGTCGCGAGGCGCCGCGCACGCAACGTTCGTGGACCGCTCACGAAAAATGTGTGGCCTGGTCGAAGCCAACCTCGATCTGTGCCGCGTTCCGGAGGAAGAGACTGAAATTCTCTGCAGCGAAGCCGAGGATTTCCTGCGCCAGACTGAGACCCGCGGACGAAGGCCCTGGGACATAATCTTCTTCGACCCTCCCTACGCTACGAATTACCTGCATACGCTGGCACTGATCGATGACCGCGCCGCGAACCTGGTGTCGCCACGCGGACTGCTGATCGTAGAACATCACCACAAGAATGCTTTGAAAGACTCGCTCGGCGAACTTCAACGTGTCCGCATCCTCAAACAGGGTGATTCGGCTTTAAGTTTTTACGAACAGTCGGATCGGTAAGAACAGATCAAACTCTTCACTGGGACCGCAGGCGTCCCGCCCGCAATGAGCGCGCAGCGCGAAAACCCGATCTTGCCTTGCTCTGGACGGGGCATTGGCGGGCGGGACGCCCGCGGTCCCAGTAAGAACCTGCCTCGACCTTTGAAGACGGCGCTCGTGCAATCTTGACGAAACTTACCGCGCCTTCTTCGCCACCACACCAAATCATTGCTAGAATTCTCCTATGCTGGTTCTCGGTATCGAAACCTCCTGTGACGAGACTGCCGCAGCGATCGTGCGCGACGGTCGTGAGATCGTCTCCTCAGTAATCGCCTCGCAGGTGGAAACACACACGCGCTTCGGCGGTGTCGTGCCGGAAATCGCCTCGCGTGAGCACCTGGACAAGATCGTTCCCATTGTTGAAGAGGCCTTCGCCCGCGCGCAGT
>JAWVFI010000004.1:0-10315 GCA_033856235.1 Blastocatellia bacterium
TGGCGACCTATTTTGGCGAAGGCGGCAAGACCGAGGAGGAGTTTTACTATTCAGCCGGGAAGCTGGTTTTTGTCTTTCGCCGCGAGAGTCGCTATGACAGGCCACTGTCGGGGAAAGTGGTGGCAAGCAAGGAAAGCCGCTTCGACTTCAGCGACAATCATTTGGTGAAGTGGATAGATGAAGAAGAAAAAAATGTAGCGCCAACCGCGAACGAATTTTCGGATCAGGAGAAAGAGTACCTCAATACCTCGTCCACTTTTACTTCCGGCGCCCGTTCCAAACGCAAAGTGATTGAAGCTCCATAGTCACGACGCCATTCATGAAACCCTAGGCGGGGATTCCGGTATCAGAAATAACAATCTGAACTGGTGGAGTCCAGCTAATGAAACGAATCTTCTCTGTAATCCTGGTCACGTTGGCCTCCCTGTCTTCGGGCGTCAGCCAGAAGACCAAACCATCGCCGGCACTGAATTCACTGGTAGCGGCCGAACGGGCCTTCGCCAGGACCAGCGTGCAAAAAGGAATTCGCGAATCGTTTCTGGAATTCTTTGCCGAGGACGGCGTTAATTTTCAGCCGCATCCGGTGAAAACCAGAGCGGCGCTATTAAAGCGGCCAGCCCCCGCAGTTCGGCCACCGGTGGTATTGAATTGGGAACCGGCTTACGCCGATATCTCCAGCGCCGGCGATCTCGGCTACACGACTGGGCCGTATGTGCTGACGGACAACTCGCCGCAAAAGAACCCGCCTCATTACGGCTTTTATTTTTCCGTCTGGAAGAAGCAAAGTGATGGCAGTTGGAAAGTGGTTATTGACGCCGGTATTGATACGCCGGATCACGCGCAACGAAAGTTTCCCTTTGTGGCTGCCGCCCCATCGGGACTGCGGCGCAGAGTTGGCCCAGACTCAGAGCAGCCCAATCGCTTGATCGACCGCGACAAGGAATTCCTCGCAGCCGCAAATGCGGGCGGCCTGCTTCCAGCTTTCATCGACTACTTTGACCGCGACGGCCGACTGCATCGCGACGGCCACTTCCCTTTCACGGACCGCCACGCAATTCGATCCTTCCTGCTTCTAAACCCGGTCGGGATGTCCTGGCAGCCGATGTATTCCGACATGGCGCGCTCGGGAGATCTGGGCTACACGTATGGCAGCTATGAGCTTCGTGACGCAAAGACTCAAAAGGTGGAGAAGGGATATTACGTTCGGGTTTGGAAGCGAAATGGGAATGGCGTCTGGAAGATCGCGCTGGATACTCTAAGTCCGCTGCCACCCGAAAGATAAGTAGCTCGCGTCAAGCTCTTCCCTGGGACCGCAGGCGTCCCGCCCGCAACGATGCGAAGAGTTTCTGATCAGGCTTGGGCGGGATTTCTGATGCGGGCGGGACGCCCGCGGTCCCTGGGGAAGAGGTTGACCGCATGAAAAAAGGGAGCAGCCGCATCAGCGTCTGCTCCCTATTGTCGCTCTATTCCAATCCGGCAGTTTTAGTAACCGTTGTAGCCGGCGTCATATCCGTTCTGAAAAGCTTCACGGAAATAACGGCTAAACAGGTTCCGATCGCCGAGACGTGAACTGTAGTCCTTCGACGCTCTCTGGAAAGCGCTCTCGTCGCGAAATTCGTAACCTTCACCGCGACGACGATCAGTGCGGCCTTCTTTGATGCCTTCGTTGTATCCGGCATTCAAGGCCGTCTGACGAAGCTGAAAGGTGCCACCATAATTGCCATAGCCGTCGCCATTGCGACCGCCACGCCGATTCCGGTTGCGGCCCCACTGGCCATTCTGGCCCTGGCTCCAATCACCGTTGTTCTGGCCGTTGTTCTGGCCATTGTTCCAGGTCCCGTTGTTCTGGCCATTGTTCCAGGTTCCGTTATTCTGGCCGTTGTTCTGATTCCAGATTCGTTCCTGTTCGAGGCGTTCCCGCTCCAGGCGCTCGCGCTCGAGGCGTTCTCGTTCGAGGCGTCGCGCGCGCTCCTGGCTATAACGATCATTTGGATATTGTGCTTGCGCCGATGTCCCAAAAGCGAAACCCACCCCCAGGATCATTGTCAGTCCTAGAATGGCTCCACCGATTTTCTTCATAAGTTGTGTTTTCATTTGAATCCTCCCCGTCTTCCCAAATGATGGCAAGAGCCGTGCCGCAAGAAAGACATGCTGATTCCCGGTGTTTTAACGCGTATTGTTGGGATTCGATTGTATCGATAACACCCTATAGTATCCTCTTCATACGACCTGCGCGATTTGGGATAGACATTAATCAAGCCTCGTAACCCCTTTTAGAAGCAACATCCACCGCTGAAATGTAGACGGGTTTCTTGCATACACGCCACCTGACCGATGGTCGCCTCGCTCTTATCGCCTCCCACACACGATGCTAGGATTTGTCGGTGGTGACTGGGACGCTTTTGGCAGTTTGCTTAAAAGAGTGATTTCAAAGGTGCGCAAATGGTGGGCGGGCAAAGTGCGACCGGCGACGGGCCCCCACGAACGATCCAGCGGAACAACGGTCGGGCCTACTGAGGTTGCCGCCCATATCGCGCTCGGGCGGCGCGGTGAAGAGTGGGCGGTGACATTTCTGGAACGGGCGGGCTACCGGATGGTCGGCGCAAACTTCGCGCTGCCGATCGGACGCAACAGGCGGGGCGTTAATATGAATGCGGAAATTGATCTGGTGGCCTACGATGGACCAACGCTTTGCTTTATTGAAGTGAAAACGCGCGCGTCAAATTGGTTCGCCGAGCCCGAAGCGAATGTGGATTTGCGCAAACAACGACAGATCGCCCGGGCGGCGCGCGCCTACCGGCGAATGCTCGATCTGCACGACGCGGTCTATCGTTACGATGTGCTGAGTGTGATCATGCCGGCGGTGGAGAACGACGAACCGGCGCCGGCGCCGAGTGGGACTTTGCTGAAGAACTTCTGGTCCGATCGCAAATTTAGTCAGAACCGCCTGCGGTAGCGGGCGGTTGATCTTTCATTGCAGTTCAAGATGGCGCTCGTTCAAACCGCCCGATACCGCAGGCGGTTCTGCCTTCATGTGGAACGACACAGACATTCCGCTCGCGTTTCTGATTACGTTTCGCTCATACGGAACTTGGTTGCACGGCGACGAGCGCGGTTCGATCAATCGTTTTCGCAATCGATATGGATCTCGTCGTCTACCTCCAGACAAGAAGTGGATGAAACAAATACGCAGCGACTAAAACGCGAAATTGTCACTCTAACAGACCCGCAACGCACTTGCATTGAAGAAGCCGTCCACGAAACTTGTAAAATCCGGCAATGGGACTTGTACGCAATAAACGCGCGGACCAATCACGTTCATTCAGTCGTGGACATCGGAGCGCGGAAACCGGATATCGCACTTAACGCTTTCAAAGCAAACGCAACGCGCAAGATGCGCGAGGGTGACTGCTGGCGCAGCGAATTTAGCCCTTGGGCCGACAAAGGTAGTAAGCGATATTTGTGGAATGAACGAAGCGTCGCGCGGGCGATCGACTACGTCCTCTACGGGCAGGGTGACGATCCCCCTGACTTTGAGGAGTGAAGTCAAACCGCCTGCAGTAGCAGGTGGGTGATCTTTCATTGCAGTTTCCGATAGCGCTAGTTCAACCGCCCGCTACCGCAGGCGGTTCTGACTAGGTGGGCAACTGCCTCGGCTTGGGTGGCGCCGTGGATTTCTCCTCCCCGCTCTTTTCACCCGTCTGCGACAGAACTTCCTTGATCGCTCCCACGCTGGCCAACATTGCCGACGTCTCGACTGGCATGAAGATCACTTTCGAGTTGTTGGTGCGGGTCATATCTCGCAGGCTATCGATGTAGCTTTTGGTGATCAGGTACTGCGCGGGGTTACCGTGGTCCTGCATCGCCTGGGCCACGCGCGAGATAGCTTCGGCTTCCGCGGCCGCGTTACGCAGGCGCGCCTGGGCGGCGCCGTCCGCCTGCAGGATCGCTGATTCCTTTTCGCCTTCTGCACGGGTGATAGCGGATTGCTTTTCACCTTCAGCGCGCGTGATAGCCGCCTGCCTTTCGCCTTCGGCCTGAAGCACGAGGGCGCGGCGCGTCCGTTCAGCCGTCATCTGTTTTTCCATCGTGATGCGCACATCTTCAGGCGGATCGATGTTCTTCACATCCACGCGCGTAACTTTGACGCCCCACTTGTCGGTGGCTTCATCCAGGATGATGCGTAACTTGGCATTGATCTGGTCGCGCTGCGAGAGGGTGTGATCCAGGTCCATGTCGCCCATCACCGCGCGCATGCCGGTGATCGTTAATTGGACGATGCCCCCGACTAGATCGTTCATCTCGTACACGGCTTTGATTGGATCAGTGATCTGCCAGTAAACGACGGAGTCCACATGAATGGTCACGTTGTCACGCGTGATGACCGGTTGGGGCGGCAAGTCAATGTACTGTTCGCGCAAATCGATCGACGTCAGGCCGGGCCGTGTGTTGGTCCAATAGACCGCGCGAGGTTTGTCCAGAAAAGGAATGAAGACGTGCAATCCGCTGTCGGCGACTTTTAAGAACCGGCCCAAGCGCTCCACCAGCATAACGGTGGCCTGGGGTACGATGCGGATGGTCTTGATCGCCACCACCAGCATGAAGAGGCCAACAAAGCCGAGGAAGAAAAGCAAGAGAAGGGATTCCATAGTCGCCTCCAGGGGTTACAAGATACGAGTGTTATGGCGTGGTCAGAGCGCCCAGACTATAGCGGATCGCAGCCTTGTCCGACAAACTTCAGTTTGTCGTCAGTCCGAGTTCATCGATCTATGCGACAAACTAGAGTTCGCCGGACACTGGCCGCCAACCCCCAAACTCGCTTTCAACCATGGCCGCCACCATCAGAACCAGGTCTTCCTCATAAGGCCGGCCGATGATCTGCACTCCCAGCGGCAGGCCCTCAACAGTCTGCGTCACTGGCACCGTAACGACGGGCAGATCGAAAACGTTATAGGTCTGACTGTAACTGAACGCACGGAAAATACTGATCGTCTCGCCCTCAACCTGCACGCGCCCGGCGCCGTGGGCGAATGCCGTAATTGAGCCAACTGGGGCAATGATGATCGGCGTGCTTTCCATCCACTGCAGTAGCTCCCTGCGCAACTGGTCGCGCTCGTTCAGGACCTCTCTGGCCCCAATCTCGGGTTGGCCTCGTGATGATGCAGAATTGAACAACGCTCGAACAACCGGTCCGGCCTGATCTTCCTGGCCGCGATAAATATCGCGCAGTTGTGCCAGCGAAGCCTGCGAGTACAGTTCGATCCACAGCCGCGACCCTTCAGAAATGCCCGGTGGAATACATTCACTTATTTCCGCGCCGGCGTGCCCGAGTGCGGCAACAACAGTTTCGACTGCCTTCGAGGTTTCAACCGTTACCGGCACAACGCCATCGGAAGCGTACCAACCAATCCTAAGTCCCCTCACACTTCGCGAGGCTGCTCGACTCCCACCAACGTTGGTGGCGATTACCTTGAACAGCAATCCCAGGTCCTCGACGTTGCGCGCCATCGGCCCAATACAAGCGGCGCGCGCGAATGGTCCGGTAGGGGGTGGGATGTGCCCATCCATGGGCACGCGATCGGAAGTAGGCTTTAACCCCGCAATGCCGCAGAAGTGCGCCGGGACGCGAATCGATCCTGACAAGTCGCTGCCAATTCCCGCCGGCGCCAGACAGGCGGCAGTCGCCGCGGCTTCGCCCCCGCTCGATCCACCCGCTGTCCGCGAGAGATCATATGGATTGTTCGTGCGTCCAACTATTGGATTGTC
Organism: Blastocatellia bacterium; assembly: GCA_033856235.1. GTDB lineage: Bacteria > Acidobacteriota > Blastocatellia > Pyrinomonadales > Pyrinomonadaceae > DASXRU01. The sequence goes on from JAWVFI010000004.1 coordinate 5,767, forward strand.
GGTCTCGTAAGGGATGGCGAGTTCCGGCGTGTTCGTCTTGCCCAGAATGATCGCACCGGCGGCTTTCAGGCGCGCAACAGCCGTAGCGTCCTTTGCCGGGACAAAGTCTTCATTAATTAGCGATCCGCCCGTCGTGCGCAAACCGGCTGTTTCGATCGTGTCCTTGATGGTCAGCGGCACGCCATGCAGCACACCCAGTTTGTCGCCGTTCATCACGCGGGCCTCCGCCTCGCGCGCGCGGGTCCTCGCATCAGGCGCAAGGGTAACGATCGCATTCAACTGCGGATTAACGCGCTCGATGCGCTGCAAGTGTGCGGCAACAACTTCGACTGGCGAAATAACCCGCGTCCGGATTAGCTCGGCCAGGCGGCTTGCTGATTGGGAGGTTAGTTCATCCATTTCGCCAGATCCAACACACCCGTTTGCGGGCATCCTTTTTATTGGGAGCGCGGGCGTCCCGCCCGCACGCCGTTAGCGGCAAACTCTGTTCAAGCGAATCAATTCGCGTCCTTTCGCGCTGGCGCGCTCGATTGCGGGCGAGACGCCCGCGCTCCCAGTAAAGAGCTTGAGTCTTTGTATCGAGTGTCCTTTGCTTTTCCCGCACTTCTCAATATAATTTCATTGTTCGTGGAAACAATTCATAAATCGGCCCGGGCAATGTCACTGCGCAAGCTTCGCGGCAAAGGAGTGTGTTCTTGGCGGTCCCACTGAGCAAGACCTTTGTCTTTCGCAAGCTGCACCAACTTTCCGGAATTGTTCCACTCGGACTCTTCCTGCTGGAACACTTTTACACGAATTCCAAGGCGCTGACTGGGCCGGGCGATTTCAACAACGCCGTCAAAGACCTACAGTCGATTCCCTACATCTTATTTATCGAGATTGGCGGCATATTTATACCGCTCATCTATCACGCCGTCTATGGGCTCATGATTACCATGGAGGCGCGGCCCAACAATCTGAACTATCCGTACCCGCGCAACTGGTTCTATACCATTCAGCGGCTCACGGGAATGATCCTGTTTTTCTTCATAACTTTTCATGTGCTGAATTTCAGGTTCGGCATGATTCCGGGTTTGAACTCGATCTCCGTAGCCCACCAGCCGGGCAAAGCGTTTGAGATTGTGGCGGGCGAGTTCCGGATGGTGCCAATCTTTATCGTTTACCTGATTGGCATCACGGCCACGGTATGGCACTTCGCGAATGGCATCTGGCTTTTCATGGTTGACTGGGGCATCACCATCGGCGAGCGCGCGCAACGTTTGACGGGTTATGCCTGCATCGCCTTTGGCGTCCTTTTGTTGCTGGTTGGAATTAACGCGGCGGTGGCATTCATTCGTCCCGGCGGTTTGCTGGGAGGAGTGATTTAGGGAGTCCGACAAACTTTCGTTTGCCGTTCAAGCGTAACTGGCGGGCTCCACACGGGACAGCGACAAACTGAAGTTTGTCGGACATCGTAAAAACCTTATGGCAAGTGGAATCAAGATAGCGATCGTCGGTGGCGGACTGGCAGGATTGGCAGCGGCGATGAAGATTGCCGAGGCGGGACACTCAGTCGATCTGTTCTCTGTTGTTCCGGTAAAACGCTCCCACTCGGTTTGCGCTCAGGGCGGCATCAACGGCGCCGTCAATACCAAGGGCGAAGGCGATTCCACCTGGGAACATTTCGACGACACGGTTTATGGCGGCGACTTTCTGACGAACCAGCCGCCGGCCAAGGCGATGTGCGAAATGGCCCCCGCCATCATTTATCTTTTCGATCGCATGGGAGTTCCCTTCTCGCGCACGAAAGAAGGGCTGCTTGATTTTCGCCGGTTCGGCGGCACCAAACATCATCGCACGGCCTTCGCGGGCGCCTCGACCGGACAGCAACTCCTGTACGCACTGGATGAACAAGTGCGCCGGCAGGAAGTGGCGGGGAAGGTGCAGAAGTACGAAGGCTGGGAAATGATGTCGCTCGTGCTGGACGAGGCCCAGGTTTGCCGCGGGCTGATCGCGATGAACCTTCAGACTTTGGAGTTGAAGGCCTTCAAGGCTGATGCGGTGATTATGGCCACCGGCGGACCGGGCTTGATCTTTGGGAAGTCAACAAATTCCATGGTCTGCACCGGGAGCGCAGTTTCCGCGTGCTATCAACAAGGTGCGAAATACGCCAACGGCGAATTCATTCAAGTGCATCCCACTTCCATTCCCGGAGAAGACAAACTACGCCTGATGTCGGAATCTGCCCGCGGCGAAGGCGGCCGCGTCTGGGTGCCTCGCAATCCGAAAGACAATCGCTCACCCGGCTCGATTCCGGAGAGCGAGCGCTGGTATTTTCTTGAGGAAAAATATCCCGCGTACGGAAACCTCGTGCCGCGAGATATTGCTACCCGCGAAATCTTTCAGGTTTGCATCGAGGGCCGCGGCGTCGATGGCGGCAACCAGGTCTATCTGGATCTGAGTCACATTCCGGCTGAAACTTTGGATCAGAAGTTGGGTGCGATTCTGGAAATCTACGAAATGTTCGTCGGTGACGATCCGCGTCATGTGCCGATGCGCATTTTCCCCGGCGTCCATTATTCAATGGGCGGATTGTGGGTTGACTACAACCAGCGCACCAACATTCCCGGTTTGCTGGCTGCGGGAGAGTGCGACTACTCAATCCACGGCGCCAACCGGCTGGGAGCGAATTCGCTCGTCAGCTGCGTATATGGAGGATTCATAGCGGCGCCGGCAGCCATCGAGTTCGCCCAAGGCGTTCAGCGCAACGGGGCCGACGGGTCGGCAATTTACGAGCAGGAACTGAAACGCCAGCAGGAGATCAATGACGGCTTTATTCACCAGAGCGGAAGTGAAAACCAGTACGGCCTGCATGAGGAAATGGGAAAGTGGATGACCGACAACGTCACGGTCGTGCGCTACAACGACAAGCTGGCGGCGACCGATGACAAACTCCGCGAGCTACTCGATCGCCACGATCGTATCTCAATCAACGACTCGAACCTTTGGGCCACAATGGCGTTGCCGCATGCACGTCACTTGAAAAACATGCTGGAGTTGGCGCGCGTGATTACTTTGGGCGCCTTGAATCGCAACGAATCGCGCGGGGCGCATTACAAGCCGGACTTTCCCAACCGTGATGACGAGCAATTCCTGAAAACGACTATTGCCGAATATTCGGGCGAAGGGCCGGTGCTGTCTTATGAAGCGGTTGACGTTTCGCTGATACCGCCACGCAAGCGGGATTACAGCAAAGGAAAACAAGAAACCGCCAAGGCGTAGAAACCAGGGAAATATGTCCACCCACACTGCTCAGAAAAATGCGCGCCGCACGCCGCCAAAGTCAGTGGAGATTCATATCCGCCGGCGCGCTAATCCCGATTCATCGCAGTACTGGGAACGCTTTGAGATTCCCTACCGCCCGAATCTCAATATTATTTCCTGCCTGATGGAGATTCAGAAAAATCCGGTAACTCAGGATGGGGCTCCCACCACGCCTCCGGTGTGGAGCATGAACTGTCTGGAACAGGTTTGCGGCATCTGCACCATGGTCATCAACGGCCAGGTGCGGCAATCATGTTCGGCGCTGGTGGACAATCTGGACCAGCCAATTAAATTGGAGCCCATGTCCAAGTTTCCCAACGTGCGCGATCTGGTGGTGGACCGCTCGCAGATGTTCGACCACCTGAAACGCGTGCATGCATGGATCGAATTGGATGGCACTCACGATCTTGGCCCCGGCCCGCGCATGGATCAGGAAGAGGTTCAGGAGCGTTATGCCTATTCCCGCTGCATGACCTGTGGCTGTTGCCTGGAAGCGTGTCCTCAATATGACGGTGATAACTACATCGGGCCGCAGGCCATCGCCCAGGTCCGTCTCTTCAACATGCATCCCTCCGGCAAGATGGATCGCGACGAGCGCCTGACCGCTCTCGTGCAGGAAGACGGAATCTCCAACTGTGGCAACGCTCAGAATTGCGTCCGGGTCTGCCCCATGGGTATTCCTCTAACCAGGGCCATTTACGAAGAGAACCGCGAGACGATTGTCTACGGCCTTTTTGGCTGGCTGAAGAAGTAGGGTCCAGCAGCCTGGGCTGCCAGAAAGTAGCCGGTGGTCGGAGCGTAGCGCAGACCACCGGAATCGACATGGCAATGGTTTCTTTTTATGCGTCAAAAAACGTTTCAGGTGCTGGTCTATCTGATCGAACGCCGCGGAACGGACCACGCTAAAAATCAGAGCGTCAGTGACGTGTGGAAAGAAACGGCGCTCGTTGACGAGTGTTCTGGTTCAAAGCATTAAAGACATCCGACGTGATCTCGTAAAATTTCGTCATTTACAATTTATTTAATCCGCTATTCCTCAACAGAGGGAAGTTATGAGAGATCTAAACCGTCTGGTAAGCGTAATATTAATTCCCGCGTTTCTACTCCAGTTTGCGATCACTGTCCCGGCAAACGATGCCGGCCCGGGCCGCTTTTCTTCAGCGGCAGGCAGCGGTTTTCTTGGCACGTTCTCACTGACGATCACGGTGAAGGAGGGTGGTGTTACACCGGTTCCCGACGCCGTCGT
>JAWVFI010000005.1:0-6818 GCA_033856235.1 Blastocatellia bacterium
TGAAAACCAGACGCGCCAATTGGCGAAAGCCGCGGCCGGAAGCAAAGACGAAACTGGCGCCCTTCCCAGCAACTTCCGTACGGTAACGATAACGCACACGGCCACCGCGTCTGACAGTGCGCACTGCGGTTGTCTCGGCGCGTTCGATGTCGGTCACCCGCAAACGAATCGCCCGGCCTTTAATAAGGCGCGACCACAGCGCAATCACTCCCCGACGGGTGAGCGCTTCGCCATCGAAACTGATTCGATCCGTCGCGATCAAAACCGGGATCACAATCCATGTACAGACGATGCAAATCATCGCGGCCAGGTCGTAGCCCGTGCGCAGCAAAATTAATGAGGCGAAAGTGAAGACGGCAGCCACTGCGAGATGCCCGCAGGGCGAGGTGCGAACGGCCGCAAGGGCCGCGCGCCGCGCCGGCGGGACAACGCGCTCCCTAGTCGCTTCGATTAGCGCAACCGAACTTTCGATAGGGCCGGTGTCGTTCAATTGATCTTCTTTCTCGTGTGCCCGACAAACCTGGGACAGGCAGGAATGCCAGTCCTACTTCTGCGTGGCCTCAGGGCAAGCGATGGGAACGTCGAGAGCAAATGTGCCCCGCGGCGCGCCACCAGGCTCAGTGTAACGCAAGTCGGCAAATTGGACGACGGTCGCACTCAAGCAATCGGCATCTCTGACGCGCGCCAAAGGAAATCGCGCAAACCCCAGGAAGATTTCGGCGCGCTCATCGCGCGAAGCCAGCTCGATTGCGCGCAACTCCTGGCCCTTTGGCTTCTCGAAGCGTTCAAACTCGGCAGGCGACGCGCCAAACAACGAAACTTTGTATCGATATGTACCGACGTCAGTGTCAGATATACATTGCCAATGAAAAGGATCTGCCAGCATGGGCATGGCTGCGACCTCGCGCAAGACCTCGCGCCGTTCTGCAGCGATGCCCCGCGCGATGATGTCGGCGCGGGCGAAGGCGCGTTGATGCGCAATTGCCAACGCGCACCAGTAACCTAAAACCACTGCGAGCGACGCCATTGCCAGCGAGCGGCAGAAACGTTCCGGCACCCCTATGCGGCGCACCACAACCAATCCGGAGAGCACTAACAGCCACAGAATCCGGAATAGCGCGAGGTAAGGAATAGCTTCACGCTGTTGCGGCAGAAAGAGCACGCCCAACGTCAGTATCAAAGCCAGCGCTGACCATACAGTCAATTGGATCTTTGTGCGGGAAGCGAGCAGAAAGCCGGCGACTCCCAGCACGATCCAGAGGAATGGATCGATGATGAAGACCAGATCCCCATAGAACCACTTGCCGCTCCACGGCAGTAGGAAACGAACGCCGTAATTATTGGTCCAGTCCATCAGCGGATGTGTGGCGCCGGCGATCAGTGATGCCAGCAACAACCAGCCATAACGAATTCGTCGTGGCCGTTTTCTGATTCTCGCCAGGAGAAGTTCTCCGGCGTAGAACAGCGTCGGAATCAGGACGGACAAAACCAGGACGCCGGCGATTGAGTGAGTGATACCGCGGTGATGATGCAAATACGCCCAGCGTCCCTGGGTCAGCAGGACGAAAAAGTCAAAGTCCGGAGCATTGGCAGAGATGGTACAAACCGTTGTGGCGCCTGGTGAAAATCTCTCCAGCCCAGCCTTGGCGATTACCAGACCAGTCAGTGAGTGGGTGAGATTGTCCATCTCCAGGTTCTGGGAATTTGGTTAAGGCGGGAAGCCCCGGGAATTTTTTTACCGGCGGGCTACTGCCCGCCGTTTGCCAGGGAGGAGACCGGCGGGCGGTAGCCCGCCACTAAACAGGAAACGATCTCTTCACTACAAAGAAAGACCCATCGGGCCGCGGGCCTCGGGAGTCAGTTGAGCGTAACGAGCGGGGTCAATTTTCTGCAATGACTGGGAAGCTTCGCGCACGGCGGCTGTTTCCGGGACAGGTTTGCCTTCAGCGTCTTTTGCCTTGCGCGCGGTTTCCACAATGTTGAAGAGCAGGTCAGCTGCTTCTTTCTTCTTGCCCTGCTTTTCATAAACGAGTGCCAGGCGCAGGTTCGCCGTGTCCGGCGTGACCATGGTCGTGTTCGCCTTCGCCAGCTCGCCATACAAGTTCGCGGCTTCGTCCAGGCTATTGTCGGTTTCCTTGGCTTGAGCGAGGGCAAACTTTGCCAGCGCGGCTACCTCCCCATTGCTGCTGCCCCCGAGTGACGCCAGCTCGTTCAAACCCTGTTGATGATCTACCACCACAAGGTTGGAAGCGATAAAGTACTTCGCCTGAGAGCGATACGGCTCGCCATATTTGGCTTCGACTTTGCGAAACTCTTCGATGGCCTTTTGCGCGCGCTCCTGCTCGGACGTAAATGTTAGATCCGTGGAGCCGGCGGCCGGCGGCGTCGTCGAAACTTCGGCGGTGGCGATCCTGATACCGCGACCCATGGCCCGCTCGGCCTCTTGGGCATGACCGCGTTGCCAGCGAATGCCGACATAGACCAGCAACAAAAGTACCAACACGCCAGCCAGACCATAGAGAATATGGCGCCCTTTGCCTTCGAGCCGATCACCCACGCGATCAAGCATCGTCATCGTGGTATCGCGGAAGCGATCGTGCTGCAGTTCCCGAGCGCGTTTCTTTTTGTACCCTGCCAATGCTTTTCCCTCGCAAGAACACACGGCCTGGTGCGTTCTTTTTGGTGTATGATTAAAGAAAAAATCACTCTAGCGGTCGGTCTCAGAGGTTGTCAAGCAAGCGTGAAAAACCGTGGTGGTCAGTTTACAGAAGAGAAACCGTTGAAACGGTTAGGCATCAAGGCCCGACCATAAACCACCCGACTGAAGTCAGGTGGTAATGAGATTTCAAACGATCAACTAGCAGAAAATCGGGGGAGATATCACAAGGAACACAATCGCCCGGTTTATCATCCAATAACCAGGACTGGCGACGCCCTAAGTCACCGAAGGTCGTAAAGATGTCGAGAAAGCGGGCAAAACTCATTCGGGAACAAACCATCGCCCGGTGGTGTCTAAGTGTGCGACTGTCCGGGAAACGGCGCGACTGCTCTTCAATTGAGTTTCCTGGCCCCAGGGGTACCAAGTGAGCTACGGAGAGCAAATAGCGCTCCGCGGACATGGGAGCTTGGAACAGGTTGCAACGGCAGCCTCAGTCGAACTCCGGGCAACGGTGGATGAACAGTTCCTTGAAAGTTTGCAACGGGGCGAAGCGGCGGCGTTTGACCGTCTGGTGCAGGAACGCACCGGCGATGTTTACGCGCTGTTGTATCGCCTGACCGAAGATGCCGAGGAAGCTCGCGATCTAACGCAGGAAACATTTCTCCGCGCCTTTCAAAGCATCAGCCGGTTCCGTGGTGACGCTGATCTGAAAACATGGATTTATCGGATCGCGATCAACCAGGCGCGCAACCGCTGGCGCTGGTGGCGCCGTCGCCGCCGCGACGTGCATTTTTCGCTGGATGCCACGAACGGCCACTCCGAGCAGCCCCTGAGTGCGACCCTGGCGGCGCCGGACGACGCGAATCCCGAGCGGGAGACGCTGGCCCACGAACGCGAAGCGGTGTTGCGGGCCGCGTTGCAGACTCTGGGCCGTTCATATCGGGAGGCGGTTGTGTTACGCGATGTCGAGGGACTTAGTTACGACGAAATTGCGGCGACCCTGGAGATTAGTATTGGAACAGTAAAATCGAGGTTGTCGCGGGGTCGGTTAGAACTGCGACGCAAGCTCAATGGATCTTTGTAAAGCAGACGATAGACGATGGACCAGGGACGATAGGAGATTTGGGGAAGTTATTGTCAATGGTCCATCGTCAATAGTCCATTCGGATGGTTGGCCCGCCCCGGTTTCACAAAAACTCGGTGCCAAAAGGGTCGACGTGACGGAGGGCCGGGAATGCGACAATGCCAATCGACGGACGATGCGAGCGATTTGAAAACGTGGCCAGCAACAACCCGTTTCAGATGGGTTCCCGAGGCGTGAGCCACAGGGACCTGAAGGTTTCGCTCACAACGGCCGTCAAGGCAAAGTCACCTGCCAGGCCAAAGGTGCTTCCTTATTAAGAGGGAGCAGCCGGGGTCGGCCAACCATTCGGGAAGAGGCTAGGGGCTAGAGACTAGAGGCTAGGGAAAAGTGATTTGCGAAAAGAAAAGTGATTTGACCAACCTCTAGCCTCTAGCCTCTAGTCTCTAGCCTCTCTTGAAACGTTATGTCATGTGATGAAATCCAGTTAGCTCTTTCGCTCTACGACGATGACGCGCTCGCGCTGTCCACAAAGCTGACGTGCGATAACCACCTGCGCGGATGTCCGGTTTGTCGCGCCGAGTTTGCTGAACTGAGGGCGCTGTCCCGCAATCTGGCCCGCCTATCGCCGGCGCCTCCGGCTGAGGGCCTCGCCAAGGTCATCACGAATGCGCTGGCAACTGAAGTCGGGGCCCGCGCGCGCCAGCAGTCATGGGGAGCGCAAATGGCAGACTGGCTGCGTCCGCGGCTGGTGCCATATGCGGTCAGTTCGTTTGCCTCGGTAATGCTTTTCCTGGGAATGTTTGCCGGGCTGCGGCCACACTTGATCGCTTTGCGCGAAGCCCAATTGGCAAACGACACTTCGGTATTCAAACCCAGTTCGCCTTTCACCTATGACATCAATCAGCCAATCAGCTCGGAAAGTTATGCAGCGTTGCGGGCGCCATTCTCCGGCGAGTCTCCCAGTCTGAATCCTCGGGGAGCCCTCGCGGCAATGACCCGTTCGGCAATGTATATGCAGGATGGAAACCGCTTGAATTCCGACGAGATGGTTGTGGTGGCGGATGTTTATGGCAATGGCAGTGCTTCATTGGCGGGCGTAGTGAACCCTCCGCGCAACAGCCGGATGCTGGACGAGTTTCAAGCGGCGCTCCGCCAGGATGCCGCTTTCGTTCCCGCCTCACTCGATGGCCGTCCCACAACCATGCGCGTTGTTTTCAGCGTGCAGAAGGTTGACGTGCCTGAGCGCAACTTCTAAGTCTGCCGATCAAAATCCACCAAAACAAATAAAGGATGCGCTGAAGAAAGAGCGGGGGCAGGCGCCCGCTCTTCCGCAATCAATCCACAGCCCGGAAGTGCTGTGCTAGTAAGAGCTTTATCCTAAGCAACTGCCATTAATTCTTCCGGCTTGACGCTCGCGCGAACTGCGTGCTAGGTTGCCGCTTCATCGCAATTACGAATTTTGTTACGAGTGTTACGCACTCGACGAGACGAATTACTGACTAATACGGCCGGCGACGCCTGCCTTTGACGAAGAGCCTTGCGGACGCTTTGAACGCACCTGCTATCAATCTCAAGCAAACCACGCTGAACGGCGCCCACCGACGCATGGGCGGGCGCATGGTTGACTTCGGCGGCTGGGACATGCCGGTGCAGTATCCAGCCGGCACGGTCGAAGAACACTTGCGCACCCGCACGCGCGCCGGGCTTTTCGACGTTTCGCACATGGGTGAAATCGATGTGCGAGGGGCGGAAGCAATCGCTTTCGTTAACGGCCTGGTTTCGAATGACGTCGCGAAGCTGGTTGATGGACAGGCGCAATATTCAGCCCTGACCACACCCGCGGGTACCGTGATTGACGACCTCCTCGTTTATCGCCTGGCTGAAGATCATTTGCTGCTGGTAGTTAATGCCGGAACGACGGAAAAAGATTGGGACTGGATTAAGTCGCATCACAGGAATCCCGCCGTCGAACTTCGCAATGTCAGCGCCGAGTATTGCCAACTTGCCTTGCAGGGGCCAGAGGCACTTCGGATTCTGCAGTCCTTGACTGACTTGGCACTTGCCGAGATCAAGTACTATCACTTCCAGGAAGGGACTGTTGACGGCGTTCACGGAATCGTGTCGCGCACGGGTTACACCGGCGAGGATGGTTTTGAGGTTTATGCCGCTGCCGATAAAGCGGAGCAGCTCTGGAACAAGATGCTGGATGCCGGTGAATACAGCACCGATTCTGGCGTCCTGCCATGCGGATTGGCGGCGCGCAACACTTTGCGGCTGGAAGCAGGCATGGCTTTGTACGGTCACGAAATCGACGAAACCACAACCCTGCTGGAGGCCAACCTGGGATGGATTTGCAAACTAGGCAAAGGCGACTTCATCGGGCGCGAAGCGCTGGTAAAGCAGAAAGAAGCAGGCGTCACAAAACGATTGGCCGGTTTCGAAATCACTGAGCGCGGGATCGCGCGCGATGACCAGGAAGTGCTGGTTGATGGACAGCGCGTCGGCCGGGTGACTTCCGGAAGTCCCGCGCCCTTCTTGAAGAAGAATATCGGCATGGCGTACTTGCCTTTGGAGTTTACGAATGCATACCAGGAAATTCAGGTCGACGTTCGTGGACGTTTGGTAAGTGCGCGCATCGTCCCTACCCCTTTTTATAAGCGAGAGAAGAAGTGACGTTGCCCCATCACTCATTAGTTACCGGTAGTCTCTAGAGGAGAAACACATGGCGAATGTTCCCGAAGATCTGCATTACAGCAAAGACCATGAATGGGTCCGCGTAGAAGGCGACACCGCCGTTGTCGGCATTACGGACCACGCCCAGGACGCCCTGGGTGATGTGGTTTACGTAGAGTTGCCCAAGGTCGGCGAAGACTTTACGGCGCATGAGGCGTTTGGCTCAGTCGAGTCAGTTAAAGCTGTATCGGAGCTCTTTACCCCAGTTTCCGGCGAGGTGACTGAGGTGAATGAGGCGCTGCAGGAGGGACCGGAGAGCGTCAACACTGACCCTTACGGCGACGGGTGGATGATGCGAATCAAGATGAAAAACCCGGGCGAGGTTGATAGCCTGCTGACGGC
>JAWVFI010000006.1:0-33590 GCA_033856235.1 Blastocatellia bacterium
AGAAGGAAATACTGCTGCGAGAGTTTGAGACCAGCATCAAACTAAATAACTATTTGGTCGGGCAGATAACGTTCCGATATCAGAACGGGGATGATCCCGCCGGCATCTGGAAGATTCCGGAGTATTATCGGAAAATTGATGCGGCAGCGATCCAGCAGGCGGCGAAGACCTATTTAAACACCAAAAATTTCGTGGAGGTGATGCTGGTTCCCGAGAAGAAGTAGGAAGGCCAGGGGTTAGAACATTCGCGGGAACCAGCGGGATCAGAGCTTCAGTTAGAGGAGGCCATCGCGAGGGCTTTGCTCATCCTCCGATTTCGTGTTCTTCGTGTTCTAATGCCGCTTAGTGATTTTCGTGGATCGTGTGCCTCCTGGTCCTAAGCACACGATTCACGAGTTCACACGAATCTCACGAAGTAACACGAACCAGAGCCGCGCTCCCGCGGATATCGCTTCGAACTGCCGCGAGAACTTTGGGCAAACCGAATCGCGATTAGAAGGCCACCTACTTACGGACTGTTTCTACCATCTGCCTGATCGTGTCGATTACTAACTGCGGCTCGTCCAGTTGGATCGGGTGACGGCTCTTCTCGGCGAGAATGTGTTTTCCGCCGGGGACCTTCGCGATCCATTCCTTGTGTTTCTGTTCCCACGCGCTCCCCACATCAGGCGGCATATCGGGATCTTTCATCGCGGTGATCAAAGTGACCGGGATGCCTGGCGGCAATTTCGCCGATCGTGCCTCCTCGTACGTGGCGGAGAGCCCGGCAGCCTCGTCGCGCAAACCCTGAGTTCCTTTAGCCATCTGGGCTTCTCGCGATTTCAGTATTGACTCGTTCAGTTTCTGTTGTGGGCCGGTTTTCATCCAGTCCTCGAATGTTTCCAGTGAAGGATCGAGCAGGAGCATCCCCGAGACCTCGTTCGGGTACATGCCGGCGAAGACGCGAACGTAAGGTCCGCCCATCGAATGTCCTACCAGGACGTACGGTGATTTGATGCCGGCTTTTTGCAGCGCCGTGTGCAGCTCAAGGGCAATCTGTTTGGCGTCGCGGGGTTTTGGACCCGGCTCCGATTGCATCAGGCCGGCGCGGTCATAGGAAACTACCTGGGTAAACTTCGCGATCTCCGTCTGCACAGTGGTCCATGAGGCGATGCCGGCGCCGAATCCTCCTTCCAGAATTACAGCGGGCGATTGCTCACTGCTGCGCTTGCCGCCCACCAGTAGGTTAAGGCTGTGACCGCCGGCGTCCACCTTCTGCAGTTGCAAAGCACCTGGCGTCGCCGTCAGGCCCGCGCGTTTGAAGATGAGGGGCAGGGAAACTCCCTGCTTCCATTCACCATCTATCTGCGAGTTGTCCGAATTGAGCTTGCCTTCGAAGACCGCTCCATTGGCTTTCAGTTCGAAGCGCACGACACCTTCATTTATCCCGATAGGATCGACTGCCAGGCCGGTGGCTCCTTGATCGGGAACGTCCAGAGTCGCCGCCAGAACTCCCTCTTTTCTGACGACGTGGAGGATTAACTTCAACTTGGCCCCACCGGCGTCAATGATTCCTTCCCAATCGCCTTCGAGCTTCTTTGCCGATGAATCAGCAGGCTGCTGCGTCGCCGCTGGCTGCTGCTGGCGCATCGGTTGGTTGGCCGCCAGATTGTTGCAGGCAAAGCCCAGCATCAACCCTACGCATAAGCGCAGCATGGTTCGTCTAGTCAATTCGCCTGTCATCGGTTGGGTCCTCATCTTTCTTATTAATGCGCGGGGATTCTAACCGAGTAACGTCAGAAGTCAGAGGCCAGAAGCCAGTGGGCAGTGAGCATTGGGGGTGAGCAGTGAGCAGTGGGCAGTGAGCAGTGGACGTGAGACTTCTTCTTACTTCTTACTAACTCCCCCTTCTGCTCTCGTCACATCTGACTGCCACCACAGCCCACTGCTCCGCCCTCGGACTTCTGTTATTCTGAGCCACATGCCGGAATTGCCTGACATTGTCGTTTACCTCGAAGCCCTTCAGCAACGCATTCTGAATCAAACACTGCAAAGTGTGCAGTTGGCGACCCCGTTTCTGCTACGCACGGCTGTGCCGCCAATCACCAGCGTCGAAGGCAAGAAACTGGTTGAGCTACGACGAGTTGGTAAACGTATTTGTTTTGGCTTCGAGGAAGATCTTTGGCTGGTGCTTCATCTGATGATTGCGGGAAGACTGCATTGGCATGAAGGCCAGATAAAACTCTCACGCTCACCCAGGAACCGGGGACTCATGGCTTTTCAATTTGATAACGGAACGCTTTCCCTAACGGAAGCTGGATCCAAAAGGCGCGCATCGTTACATCTGGTCCAGGGAGAAGCCGGGCTGCAGCGACTTGATCCCGGAGGGCGGGAAGTCTTCGAGATTGATGTGGAGACTTTCGCAGAGGTTCTGACGTCAGCCAACCATACTTTGAAACGAGCCTTGACTGACCCGCGGTCATTCAGCGGTATCGGCAACGCTTATTCAGACGAAATTCTATTTGAGGCGCGGCTTTCTCCGATCGCGCTGACCCAGAAACTTAACGCGGAACAAATCGCGCAGCTCTTTGAAGCCACCCGGAACACACTGACGAAGTGGATCGAAATCCTAAGAGCTGAGGCGGGCGCGAGGTTTCCGGAAAAGGTCACAGCGTTCCGGCCCGAGATGGCAGTTCACGGCCGTTACCAGGAACCGTGTCCGCGGTGTGGCAGCAAAATTCAGCGGATTCGCTACGCGTCGAACGAGACGAATTACTGTCCCGGCTGCCAGACTGGTGGAAAACTGCTGGCCGACCGCGCCCTTTCGCGTTTGCTGCGCACAGACTGGCCACGCTCCGCTGAAGAATTCGAAGGGCTCACATCGAGCTAGCTCAGTTCACCAGCAGTAGAATCCGCAGATTACACAGATTACGCAGAGAGCTTAAGAAAAGCTCACGAATAAAGACCATGAACTTCCTTGTTGATGTATCCCTGTCTGCGTAATCTGCGGACAGGTTTTGATTTCAAGGGCAACTCGCGAATGGCACGAACCTGGCCCGGTCTGTTGCCGTATAATTCCACGTCATGAGTTTTATTTCCACACTAGCGATTGCCATGGGCGCGTCCTGGGTTTCCGGGATTAACCTCTATGCTTCGGTAGCGACGCTCGGCTTACTCAGCCGCTTTGCTCATCTGCAGTTGCCAGGCGAACTGAACATGCTGACCAATTGGTGGGTCATCGGAGTCGCGCTGGCGCTGTATGTAGTGGAATTCTTTGCGGACAAGATCCCGCTGGTCGATAGCACCTGGGACATCGTCCATACCTTTATCCGCGTGCCCGCAGGAGCGGTGCTCGCGGCAACTGCATTCGGCGACTTTGATAAGAGCGTGCAGGTAATTGCTTTTCTCTTAGGCGGCGGACTCGCCCTCACTTCTCACGGCACGAAGGCGGCGACGCGAGCAGTCATCAATACCAGTCCAGAACCAGTCTCAAACATCGCGGTCAGCACGATGGAAGACATCCTTGCGGTAGGCTCAATCCTGCTTGCGGTTTTCCTGCCGGTGCTGTTGTTTGTGGTTGTCGGTGCGGGCCTGATTGTCTCGGCGCTGGTCCTGCCCAGGGTGATCAGGTTCCTTCGCCAGGTCGTGAGAAGCATTCGCGGATTCTTCAAGCCCGCAACTGCGTAGCCGTTAGGCCGACCTAACCACTGAACACCGCCACGCCTGTGCGGTCCCAACTGCTCAGCACGCTGCTTCTGTTTTCTCCATCACTGTCCTGGGCCTTCGCGTAATCCCAAAGGTTGCCGAGCATGGGCCCGCCCTCGCTGCCAAAGTTGCCGTACACGTCCAACCACCAACGACCGGGAATGATCATCGGCACGACGCGCTGCACGAGAGCGATATCCAGATAATGCAATTCACGACCGTTGATAAAGACCCCGGTGGCGCCGTTAGAAGCATTTGCTTGTAGCGGGCCGCCTAGCGCCAGATTGGGTTCAATCGTACAGAGCACAGGTCCGCCCTGCATTCCCCACGCGCCACACATCTTGTCGTACCAGTAGGATCCGTCAGGAATCTGGCTATGATATTTCTGCTCCAGGGCATTTACTTCATCGTCGCGCAAACGAACGCCGTTGACGATTACCTGGCTCACTGGCGCACTGGGCTGGGGTCCCGCCGGCGCAGGGCCGTGCGCTGATGGCGTGGGCGCGGCGGGCTGCTGCGCCATCATTTCGATCCGCTCTCGCAGTGCGAAAACACGCTTGCGCACGTGACTCGACTGTATCGGGCCAAAGCCGAAGTTCGATCCGCCAATCGTGATCCGGCTCATGCTGCCATCGCCGCGATCGATTTGCACGTTCATCGTTACGGGCCAGGTAAATCCAAACTTGAAAGATTCACCGCAGACCAGCGCGTATCCCAAATCACCGGTTATGGGTAAGCCCAGCGAGGTGATCGCTTGCGCACATAACGCCTTCGCGTGTTCCGGAGGAACGGGAATCTGGAATGAGTCCTGATGGCTGGACATAGTGGTTTCTTACAGAGGTAACGGACCTGCGAATCGACTGGAAAAAGGCCACCCTCTGTTTGTGTTAATTCGTGCGATTCGTGAGATTTCGTGTATCGTGCGCTTACGAGTCGGAACCCCTAGTTACGAAATTCCACGAAGCCACACTAAAGAACACGAAACCAGAGTTTTGTCGAAAGCCATCTGCCTGCTACCGCATGGGCCCCGGTGTGTTCGCACCAGGATCTCAGAGCCGCTGCGGTAGCAAGCCGATAGCACGGTTAACGCGTTCTACTGCCTACTTCGGGGCCTTGTCGACTGGAGTGCCGATGTGCAGCAGGCCCATCCACTTACCATCGCGCTTGAACCAAATGGTGGAGTGCCGGTCCTGGTCGCCGTTCGCAGCCCTGACCAGGTAAGTGACCAGGGTCGCGTCGTCGTCCATTTTGATGGCCTTCCACTCACTCAGATCAAACTTGGCAGCATCCATCATCTTGACGCCGTTGATGGTGCCCGCCTTGTCATAGGCTCCGTCCGGTTCCAATTCCACAAACTCCGGCGCCAGCATGGCGGCGAAGGCATCGTAGTCCCTGTTCTTGAATGTCTCCCAGACTGCCTTCTCATTGGCGACTGCATCTGGTCCAGGCTCTGCTGCTTTGGCCGCGGGCGTGGTGGTGCTCTTGGGCGTCCCCGCGGGAGTGGCGGCCTTTGCCGGAGTTGGGGTCGGCGTCTCCGCTTTCTTTACCATTGTTTCCTGGTAATAGAAGGCTTGCCACTTTCCATCACGATTAACCCAGGCGGAAGCGGCACGATATGGCCCTTCCGGGAATGCCTTACCTTTGAAGGTTCCCTTGATGGTAGCGTTGTAGGTCAGAACTACTGCATCGGCATCAATGGGCAGCATCTTCCAATCTGAGAAACTGACATCAGACACTGCCAGGTCTTTCAGCTCATTGATGATCGCAGCTTTGTTAAAAACCCCATCGTCTGAGACTTCAATGTAATCCGTTGCCAACATGTTGCCAAAAGCATCCATGTCCTTCTTCTTGAGCGCATCCCAGACTGCCTTTTCACGCGCCGTTGCGTCCGCTTCGGACACCGGCGCCGTGGATTTTGCCGGCGTTGTGTTTGCGTTTACCGGCGCTTTGTTTACGGGCGGTTCTGTCGTGCAGGCGGCCGCGAGGACCAGGAATGAAACGAGCGCGAAAAGCTTCTTCATAGAGTTCAAAACTCCTTCAAGGGGAAATTGATAAAGCGTGTGCAGCTTCTATGTCAAAACAGTGAGCGCAGTCAAGGGTGAAAGTTCAACCTTGGAAGACCGGCAGTCCACGGCTAGGCTCTGCCGGCCACTTCGCCGGTTTGGGTGTTAACGCGAACGATCTCACCTTCTTTGATGAACAGCGGCACGCGCGCTACCAGGCCGGTCTCCAGCGTGGCTTGCTTGGTTGCGCCTCCGGCCGCCGTGTCACCACGCAAGCCCAGTTCAGTTGAGACCACCGCCAGCTCGACATATTGAGGCAGCTGCAAAGAAACCGGCGCGCCGTTGTATTTCAGAACCTGCAGGCTCATCCCTTCTTTGAGGTATTCACGATCGCTTCCGACTTCTTCGTCGGAAAAAGAGAATTGCTCGTAGCTGTTCTCATCCATGAAGTGGCAGCCGTGCGTGTCGCTGTAGATGAACGAAGCGGGCGCGTACTCAACGTCCGGTTCGTCGAACTTCTCGGTGGCGCGAAAACTTTTCTCCATGACAGCGCCGTTCAAGAGATGCCGTAACCTCGTGCGCACCATGGTGGCGGCGCCGCGCGCTGTGGGCGACGCAAAGAAGACCTCGAGGACGACATAAGGCTGCCCATCCACGGCGATCAAGAGTTTTCGTTTTAGTTCGTTCGCGCCAATTAGTGGCATGGTTTGTCAGAACCGCCTGCGGTAGCGGGCGGGCCCTTTCGATTCTTCAGATGCGTAACTCGGCCGTGGCCCGCCCGCTACCGCAGGCGGTTCTGACTTAAGGCCGCGCGCCTTGGTCGGCGACGCGATATTTTTCTTTCTCTTTGTCACGCTGCAGGTAGGGAATTCCTTTTTCCATCCATTCCGGAGCCGGCGCTCCCTTCAGGAAATGATCGAAGAACTCCTGCAACCGCCGCGTGTAATCTTTTTGATTGATGCGTTTGCGCAGGCCATGTTTCTCGCCGTTGTAGCTGAACATGTAGGCCTCTTTTCCCAAACGGCGCAGCGCGAGGAAATACTCAATCCCCTGATACCAGGGCACCGCGTCATCTTCATCGTTGTGAATCATCATCAAGGGCGTCTCGACCCGATCGGCGCGAAAGACCGGCGAGTTTTCCAGATAGCGCATCGGATAGTCCCAGAGCGTGCCGCCGATGCGCGATTGCGTGTGTTCATATTGAAACTGCCGCGGCAGGCCTGTGCCCCAGCGAATGCCGCTGTACGCGCTCGTCATGTTGGAGACCAGCGCGCCAGGCGCCGCCGCGCGAAAACGATTCGTCTGCGTCACCATGTAGGCAATTTGATAACCGCCCCAACTGTGACCCTGAATTCCGATCGCTTTCTCGTCAACATAACCCTTGTCAACGACGGCCTGAATTCCGGGCAACACACATTTCAGCGCGCTCTGCCCCGGATACCCAATCGTGTACACAATGTCGGGCATGAAAACCAGATAGCCGTTGCTGACATAGAAAGTGGGATTGATTGAAGTCCCGGGCCCGGGATTGCGAAAGTTGTGCAGTCCCTGGGTCAGCCGCTCATAGATGTACACGATCATCGGATACTTGCGCCGGGTGTCGAAGTTCTCCGGCTTCAGCAGCAACCCTTTCAGCGGCACGCCATCGGCATTTTTGAACGCCACCAGTTCCGCTGTCCCCCAGTTGTACTGCGCACGTTGGGCATCGCCATTGCTGACTTTCTTCAGATCTTTAAAACTCAGCCCAGAGATCCACAAGTCAGGGAATTCGTCGAAGCGCGAAGCCGTCAGCAAGAGAGTGTCAGCATCTTTCGCTTTGGTCGGCGTGCTGAAGTCCTTCGCGGCCATTACTAATTTTTCGGGCAAACCGCCGTCAATCCGATCGCGATAGAATCCTGAGTCGCGTGTTTCTTCATTTGCCGCACGGAGCAGGAGGGGCTTTGACGGATCGATCCAGCGCTCTTTGGGATCCCGCGGTTCGAGCCTCACGTAGCGCAGCTCCGTTTCTTCTTCTCGGCCGACTCCGTCAGTCAGGTTCTTAGCGCGACCGCCCTCAGGCGCAACCTGCCAGATGTCGAACTTATCGTAAAGCAGTACCTGGGCGTCATCTTTGGTCCAGCCGGCCGAACCATACGGACTGGGAACTGACGGCGTGTCGTTCTCTTCGTCAAAGAAATTGGCCCCCAAGTTGCGCGTCAGGTTCACTGTCTTACCATCGGCAATGGAATAGCTGTTCCAATCCTTCCCGTCGAAATAGATCGCATACTTGGCGTTGGGAGAAAGGGAAACGTTGAAGCGCTGTTTCAGAGAGATCGGTTTGCGCGCTCCGTTGGCGGTGTTCACGAGGTAGTAATCGGTGAAGCCGGGATCATAGTCAGCCATCACGCGGTACGCGCGATTGTCCGACCCGATGGCATAACGTCCATCGTTGGAGGGAACGATGTTCTCCATCGTCTCATCGGCGAGCTGCACAAACTTGTGGTCCCGAATGTGATAGACCGCCCGATACGATCGGTTGCGCTCCTGCTCCGCGCGAATCTTCTGGATCGGTTGTACGTAATCATCTTTCCAGTGCCATAAATCAACCGAAACTTTTTCGTCGGCCGGGGCTTCTTCGTCTGGGTTCTTCTCCGGCTCAGGCGGAGGGGCACTTCCCAGAAATAGACGGCTGCCATCGAGTGAGAAAGCCAGGTTGGCTTTGTCACTGACGACAAAGTCTTTGCGAAACCCGGGAGATGCAGTGGAAACAATCTCGCTAGCGGGCGAGTTGCCCCGGCTCCAGCGATAGACTTTGAAACGCGGTTGTTTTGTGGCCGCGTCATCCTTGTCGCTGATGAAAGCAAGTTGTGTCTGATCTTCATCCCAGGTCAGCTTTTGATATTTGCCCTTGCCGCTGAGCAGAACTGAAGGCGCGCCGTTACCCATCGTCGTTACCGCATAAACGCCATTGGTGTCTTCCTTCTTTGAGGCGACCGCGAAGACCAGCGTCTTCGCATCTTTGCTTAAAGCAAACTCCAGGGCGTCGTTGAACCGGCGTTCGGTTCCTTTCGCCATCTCGCGCAGGACCAGATCGCCGCCGTACTCTTTTTTCTTCGTGGGCCGAGCGGGAGGTTTGGCGGTCGCTTCCCCGGACGGTGGCGTGGCTGCAGCAAGTGGTGATGGTGCAGGCGTCGCCGAGGGAGAACCTTCCGGTGATGGAGTGGGCCGCATTCCCTCAGTTGAAACCATGCCCGCTTCCTTAGCGGCCGCACTAGCTGCCTTGTCATCCGATTTCTTGTCTTCGGGTTTTGGCTCCAACAAATACGCGATGAATCCGGAGCCTTCTTCCGGGACCTGGAAACTCTTGACGTTTTCAATGCGCGTCACGGCGCCGGAAGAAATATCCATGATGCCGAGTGAGTTCTTAGGCATCTCTTCGGGCTTCTTCTTATCTTTCTTCGCCTTGTTTATTTCAGCCTTGGTTGGTTCGATACCGAAAACGACGAAACGACTATCGGCGGTGAAGATGGGACGGACCAGCCGGCCTTGAGCTGCAAGTATTTCCCCGACGTTCACGCTCGGGTCATCGGGTGGCGGGGCCGGAGGTCGGTAGCCGCGCGGCGCGCGCCATTCAACCCCGGCGGCGATATTGCGCACGACGATCTCACCATCATTGTCCTGCGGCATGAAGGCATAGGCGACGAACCTGCCATCACGAGAAATCTGCGATCCCTGTATCGAACGCCAGGAATCATAATCCTGATGCGTTAACGGCCGCTTGGGCCGGACGGCGGCGGCCTGTTGGGCGAACACCACTCCCCGGCTGCCGGCGAACGGCCCGGTTGTAAGCACGGTGACCACCAACGCCAGGCCACAAATAGCAGCCACACTTCGTTGGCGGGCCAGATTCCAGCGCGACACTTTTCCCAAGCGTTTCATAGCTACCTCTCGTGGTCGTGATTGCGGTCCCGGGTCCACAAGTCTCGTCATTGACGCCATGGAAGTCAAGATTGCGGTGGTCCAGGATTGTCTCGGGTGCGCAACCGTATGAAAAGGGGCCGCGCAGCGGGCGCGGGTTGCCCTTAGGTCTGCGGCTCCGCCGTCTGATGTGCGGAAAGGCTATGCCTTTCCGGAGAGCTTCTCACTCTGCGTCGGGCTGCGCCCCTTTGGGCATAGCCCTAAAACCAAATCGGCTGACGGAAAGGCAGAGCCTTTCCGCACATCGGGCGGCAAAGCCGTGGTTGTTCAGTGCCAATCGCCGGCATTGTTTTTTCGCCGTAAAATATTGTAACCGCGACCGGCAGGGTGTATAAGCCACCTATTCCTCGGAAGGACTTCGCCGCTGCCCTCCAAAACCCGACAAGATCTTGGGAGGTGGCCCTTAATAACTCTTTCTTAGGCTGTTAGCCCAATAGCAGGCGCGCGCTGAGAAAAGTCTCCGGCAAGAGGGATTGTCTCTCCGCTGGCGCCTCAAAATCTCCTGAAGGTTGGAACATCGTGTCTCAATTGAATCCGCCAGACTATAAGCCCACCAGGCAAGATTCCCGCGAGCAATTCGAAGTGGAAGTTGGTTCCCCTCGTGAAGAACAGGAGCGAGTTTTCATTGAAGCCGTCGCCCGGTTGCGCGCCGAAGACGAGCGCCAGCGCGTCGTCGAAACGCAGCGGCGCGCGGTCGCCGAGCGGCAACTGATCGAAGACGCACGGCGTCGCTCCCAGGACGAAACCCGACGCCGCGCCGACGAGGAACGGAGTCGTCTGGAAGCCGAAACCCGGCAGGCCCTGGAAGAGTCCCGGCGCTTTGCCACAGAGCACCGCGAGCGTCTGGAAAAACTGGGACGCGAGCGTGCGGCAGAGGAAAGCCGGCTCGTCGCCGCTGAAGAAGAGCATCGCGTTGAGAAGGAACGACTACGCGCAGACCAGCAAACGTTATTGATTGCCACTGAGGATCTCGCACGGCAGCGCGCCGAAGTTGAGGTGGCGCGCCAGCAAGCTGAAGAGCAAGTGCAACAGCTCCGTGAAGCGCGTGAGCTAATCCAATTGGAAGGAGAAGCTTGCCGCCAGGCGCAGCAGGAATGCCTGAGTTTGGAAGCGGAAGTTCGGCTGCGCGCGAGTGAAGAGCGCGAACGCCTGGAAGAAACGCGCCGCCAGACCGCGGAAACACGTGCGGAGATCGAAGGCGCAGCCGCATTACGAGCCGCCGAGGAAACTCGCCTGCTGGAAGATCTGGAAGCCCTAAAAGCGAAAGCCGAAGGAGAGGCCCGGGAACGCGCGGCCATGGATCGCCGCCTGCGCGCCGACATCCAGGAGCTGCAGCAAAGCGTCGCGATTGAACGGAAAGCCATCGCTGATGCTGAAAGCGAGCGGTTTGCCGAAACCGAAGTGCTGCGCCTGGCTGAACAGGAGCGGCAACTTTCCGCAGCCGCCGCACGGCTGCAGGCGGAAGTAAGTCAGCGCCGGCTGAAGGAACTGGAGGCCGATGGAAAGCAGACCGCAGAAGACCTCAGCCGCTTGGGCGTCCGAGAGCAGCAGCTTCAGGCAGAATTAGAAGAACTCCGCCGGGCTGCCGCCGAGCAGCAAAAGCTGGTGGCGGCAATGGAGGCCCAGCACAGAGCTGATGAGGAATCCATTCGCCGGTTCGAAGAGGCACGCATGAAGGCCGAAGAGAATGCGCGGCTGCGGGCGGACGATGAAGAAACCCGCCGGCGCGCAGCGCTCGAAGCGAAGATTCGAGCTGAAGAGGAAGCGCGGCAACGTGCCAACGCGGAAGTTAGCCGGCGGCTGGACGAGAAGGAGCGCCGCATTAAAGCTGAAGAGGAATCGCTGAAGCGACGGAGCGACGACTTGGTGCGCCGACGCGCGGAGGTGGAAGCCGCCCGCGCAACGGCTGAAAACGAGGCTCGCCGCCTAAACGAAATTCAGCAACGAATCACGGCCAGTGAAACCGGGCGGCGCCGGGCCGAACACGAGCGGCTGCAATTGGAAGCGGATGTGCAACTGCGAGAGCAAAAGGAACAGGAGCGATTCAAAGAAGCACGCCAGCGCCTTTCCGAAGAACAACGAAAAATCGATGAGCTACAACGTCGCGCCGAAGAAGACGAAATGCGACTGCAAGAGCTGCGTGCCCTGCGCCTGAAGATCGAGCGCGACGCGCAGTTGCGATTGGAAACTGAAGAGCAATTAATCGGAGAAATAGAAACGGTGAGCGCTCGCGAAAAACGGCTGAAGGAAAGCGGAGTGCGACCCGATCTGCGGCAAGCGTCCTAACCGCAAAGGGCAAAGAGGTAAGGGCAAAGGGCGAAGGGCAAAGAGCAAAGTGGCCGAGCGGTTCTTCTTAGCGCCTGGCCCTTTGCTCTTTGCCCTTTTCACTGGGAGCGCGGGCGTCTCGCCCGCAATAGCTAAGGGGCAAAGGTTATGGACCCACGCCGGCTGTGCCGCCGGATGTGCGGAAAGGCTCTGCCTTTCTGTCAGCCTCATCAAATTCTTGGGAAAGGCCCTGGTTTGTGGGCGCAGCCCATTCGCTGGGTGTGGAGCTGCCGGAAAGGCACAGCCTTTCCGCACATCAGACGGCGGAGCCGCGACCTACCTTCAACGCCTCCCGCCGGATTCAACGCCTTCGCCCATTGCCCTTCCCCCACATTCGGGAGCTCGACCTTTCTCGAACCTCCATCTCCTGCCTAAGGTGCGCAAATCCGCAGGTGCGCAAATCCGCGAACACTTCCCTGGCACGCTGATAACGATCTGATTTTTCTTTTGCAGATCCTGGTAAGGATCTGTGGTAATTCGTCCAGATGGCCAAGCCAATTCGCTGCCTTTACCAGGCCGCCCTTCACCGACAGTGGCGTAAGCAATGGCGGAGGCCGTCGGCGGTCTGACAAAATTTGATCTCCTGTTCCATGTGAAGCGTTAAAGGAATTTCAGGCCCCGTAGGCCATCAGGTTGCGGGCGCGGGTTCGATTCACGAGTGACTGGCGAAAAGGTATTCTAGCGAGCCCGGATGAATGGCAAAGGATTTCACTTGCACTCGTAAACACTTGTCTTTGCGTTGTTGAACTCAGAGGCAAACTGCAGTTTGCCTTACTACAAAGGAGAATTTCCATGCGGACAATTCGCTTCATAAGTATGATCGCCATGATGGTGGTTGGCCTGGCGGCTCCAGCCCTGGCGCAAAGAGCCGGCCCCGAGTTTCGCCGGCCGCTGGCCTGTGAGCCACTGGAGCCGCGCACCAAACTAGAAGCCATCGATATGCGGTATGCGCGAGTTCTGATCAAAGGGTTCACCCCGGTCGGAACGCTGGACGGGCGCGGCGGCGAGCTTCGCATTGATGCCCTCGAGCTGCGCGATACGCTGGAACCAGCGCGGGCTACCGGAATCGTGATTGCGGTGCGTGAGGCAGGTGATAACAATCGCGAGAACCGGGCCTTGATCGATTACGAGGAAATCGATCCGTTAATCAAGGCGCTGGACACCGTAGCCCGCGTGAATGATACGGCAACGAAGTTGACTGGCTTCGAAGCGCGATACCGCACGAACGGCGATATGGAAGTTAACGTCTTTCGCCAAAATAGGAGCGGCGTAGCCTCGTCATTGTCGATCGGGATATGCGACAGAATTACGGTCTTCCTGACACTTGATGATTTGAACAAGCTCCGCGGAATTATTTTGGAAGCAAAAACGCGGCTGGACGAGATCAAGTAGCACCGGTGGGGGGGCTGAACGAATAACTGGCTTCTGATATCATCAAGCCCTACGGAGGTCAGAGCGCATGGAAATACGGGAATACGACAAACCCATGATCGTTACGCGCTGGCTGACCCCAGGTAAGCGCTTGGCCGCCGGACTTTTCGTCTTGTTGAGTATGGGGTTCCTGGCGTTAGCGGGATCCGGCGCGTCCCGGTTGACCAGCGCGGCAAGCGTTGGGGGCCAGGACAAAGCGGCGTCGTACGAAGAAGAATATGCCCAGGGCATCGGGATGCTGCGGCGACAGAGGTACGACGAGGCCCTGAAAAGTTTCAAACGCGCGAACGATCTGCGCGAAAAGAAATCGGCCGCGAGTTTCCTGGGCATGGCCCAGGCTTACCTGGGATTGGAAGCGTACAAGAACGTAATCGAAAGCAGCGATAGAGCGATTGAGCTGGGCGGCAGCGATCCCTTGATTGCGCCGCAGGCGTACAACTTGAAAGGGCTGGCGCTGCAAGCGCAATCAGAAGGAAAGAACCTGAAGAAACTGCAGGAGGCGGAAGCATCGCTGCGCCAGGGTCTGGCCGGCGGCACCGATGCTGTCCCCATGCTTCACTACAACCTTGGTATTGTGTTGATGCAGCAAAACCGTGACCCCGAAGGCGTGGTGGAGTTAAAGAAGTACCTGGAATTGCAGCCCGAGGCCCCAGTTTCCGAACAGGCCAGCAAGATGATCGAGAACCCGCGCCGGGCCCGGGAGTCTTATGCGCCTGATTTTTCGTTCACGACTGCTGACGGTGAATACCTGAGCCTGGAGGACCTGCGTGGCAAAGTAGTGTTACTGGATTTCTGGGGTACCTGGTGTCCGCCCTGTGTGAGATCGGTGCCGGCGTTGCGGGAAATCAACAAGAAGTACTCGAAAGATCCGGCGTTTGTGATGATTAGTATCGCCACTCGCGATGACAACGAAACCTGGCGTGGGTTTATTGCCGAGAACAAAATGACCTGGCGTCAGGGCCGCGATGAAAATGGAATAGTGCAGCGAGCGTTCAACGTGCGCGCCTTTCCCACCTACATGGTGATCGATCACGAGGGCATTCTGCGCTTCCGCACTACCGGCGCCAACGACGACCGGGAAGCAGCGATGGAAGACGCCGTTCGCAAGCAGCTGAAGCTGGTGGGGAAGACTTCGCCGGCTAACTGAGTACTCGGGGCGGCTGAAAGGGTTATGGCTTCGGTTGGTCCGGTGAGAGTTCAACCACCATTGTGTGGTCCCGGATCTTGTCCGGCCCGATAAACTTCAATTTCTTGATCTCGCGCACTGCCTTTTCCGCATCTTCGAGACTCAGCTTTCCCTCGCCTTTCCATGTCCCGGAAACGATACGTACACGGAAATAATAGGTCTGCCCCGGCTCCATCTCCATCGCGTAGCCTTTGTTCGTGTCGGTCATGTGAAGCACGTGTTTTCCGGGCGGCAGTTTCAGAGTGAGGTAGCGACCGTTGTCCATCCGCGCGAGTTCGATGGTGTCGCAATACACCGACGGTTCAAGTATCCATCCCACAAACTTGCCAGGGCGATAAATGTAGACGATAGCGAAACCCTCAGCTCCGATGGCTGGGGTAGCCGTTCGAGCTGAAGCCCCCGCGAGGCTGCCGGGCGGATATATCGTGACCAGGGTCGAGTCATCAACCCGAAAGTATCTTACTTCGGCCACATAAACTGTAAAGTGACTTCCGGCAGCGACCTTTGCCTCGCTACCCTTTCTTAGCGCGAATAGCGGAACGACGCCCGAGAGTAGGGCGGTGCTCAGAGTTTTGCTGTTGCCTTCTCTGGCTCTTGCCGTGCGCAGCTTCAGAGGCAAACCGTCTACGGTTTGGGTTGATTCAATCTGGATCGCCAGCCGGCCCGCTTTGCCCATATTCCCGCTCTTCTCGGCGTTAATGACGCTACCTTTCGCTGCCGCGTCCTTCCGAATGACGACGTGTCCGTTGACCACGACGTCCTCCTCCACTTTGAAGTTGACAGCGTCACCCAGGCCGGCCGTCTTGCTGGAAATCTCTTCAGTCGTAACCACATTGACCGAGGTGCCTTCCGCCAGCACGACCTCTTCAGCTTGTTTGTCCTGATAGGAATAACCCGCTCGCATCGGGTACGAAGAAAACATGGAGAGGAGCGTGATAATTGTTATGGCGACTGGCCGTAGCGACTGGTTCATCTCAGACCCCTTCCGAATTCTTTCACCTTTTCGCAATCGTATTATGAGTCACGGCTGGATTTCAATTAGCGACCTTGGACGCCCACTAACTCACCAGGTCATCCAACCTGATTAGAGGTTCCTGAAGTCTGTGCCGCACCTGGGCCGGCGGAGTACCTGTACTACCTGACCGGCTCGCGCAGGACGATTTCGGCGGCGGCGGCAGCAGTTCGGGCGGCGGCGGGATGCGCGGTTTTCAAAGCGGCGATCTGCATTAGCGCTTCGCCCGCACGCGACAGCATGCGCACCAGGTCGCCTTCTTCAGCCCGCGTGGTTTTCACTAATTCAGTCCACTCTTCCCCATCGGCCCATTGGGCCGCTGCCGCCGCCGCGGAGAAGTTCAACTCGCCGCCCGGCTCAATACCTTCCTGCCATTCGGCGGTGGAAACCTTGAAAGCAGTCTCTTCAAATTTGGCGAGCGTCGTTACCAGCGCGTCGTCTAATTCCAATTCGCCGTAGTCGCGGTCCTCGTCGGCGGCCAGCGCCGCCATAACGGCGGCAGTTTGGGTCGCGGCCAGCGAGGTGAACAAACCGGCCTCAAGCGCTTCACCGATCAAGAGCGGCCGATCGACGTGTAGGTCGGCGAGCCAGCGACCGCGTTCCGTGACCTTCTGCTGCGCGAAATCGAGATATCCAAATTGGTCCAATACCCGGGCGCGCCGGGCAAAGGGCTCCCACACTTCGGCGCGTAGGACGTCAATACGTCGATCGGTTTGTTCCATGACTTCGGCGTCATCGCGGGTGGACCAAAGCACTTCCGTGCAGCGCTGGCGCTCGTCTTCCGGGAGTTCGGTGGGAACGAGAGATTCGATCAGGCGCTCAATCAGGAGCAGCGCGGCGTCGTCATCCGCGCGCGAATCACGAAGACGGGGCTCGGGGAGTGCCAGTCTACCGCCGCCCTCATGGATGGCGGCAAATGCTTCATCAAGTTTTTCGGGATTCACCGAAAAGGCCGGCGCAAATACTTTGCCAATCCGCGCGAGAGCCAGGGAGGCGGGCCGGCCGTCTTCGCGCCAACCCATAATGCCACCTTCGCGGCGGCCGGTAACCAGGACCAGCCGTTTGCCACTGCGTCCAATGCCCACGACGCGGCCTGGTTGGACCACATCTTCCAGCCATTGCTGAAACATTTCCGCACGCGTCTGCGGGAGGGTCTCACCAACACGCGAGCGGGCGCTGGTTAGTCGTTCCAGAGCTCGCGCTGCATTAAGGGAAAGGTTGCACCCGGATGTAGCCAGTAGTTCACGCACACGCTGCTCACTCTGCTCGCGCTCCTGCGTCAGTTGCGTGATGCGTTGCATAGCGTCGCGGTGGGCGAAGCTGCGCTCGGCAATCTCGCGCACTTGATCGAAGTTGCCGAATGCATCCAGCAAATTCAGCAGTGTTGTATAGGTGGCGCGAAACTGGCTCTCCAGAGGATCTGGCGAGGCCCTTAATAACTCAGCGATGCGCTGGGGGTCCTGATGCACACCGGGCGCGGCGATTACAAAGCCCACGCGATCACGTCCGCGGCGGCCGGCGCGCCCCGTCATTTGCTGCAGTTCGGAAGCAGTCAGCGGCCGCCAACCACGACCGGTGCGAGCGTCGGCTACCGTCAAGACTACGGTGCGAGCAGGAAAATCGACACCGGCGGCGACGGTTGCTGTCGCGAAGATAGCGTCGAGTAGGCCGGCGCTCATCAACTTCTCGATTACCAGTTTCCACGCCGGAATATGCCCGGCGTGATGGGAAGCAACACCGCCGCGAATAATGGTGGTCCAATGCCGGTGATCGCGGACCTCCGGGTACTGCTCAACAAAGGTGCGCATGAAATCGCGGCGCGCTTCGCGGCGTTCGTCGCTTTCGGGACGCCGCGCCAGGGCTGCCTCGGACGCAGCTTGATCGCAACGGCGGCGCGTGGGCAGAAACACAATCGCCGGCAGTAGATTGTAAGAGCCTAGCGCTGCCAGCAGCGTGGCCGGCGGCATCTCAGGTAAGTTGAGCTTCATACTCGAAGTGGCGAAGAGCAATGAGCAAAGGGCAAAGCGCAAAGCCAATAGCAAAGCGATGAGGCCCAAATTCTATGTACCAAACGGCTTTGCCGCCTGATGTGCGGAAAGGCTCTGCCTTTCCGTCAGCCTCACCAAATTCCGGGGGCTACGCCCGGCATGTTTTGGGGCATAGCCCCAACTTGAAGCCTAATGCTTCCGGAAAGGCATAGCCTTTCCGCACATCAGACTTGCGTAGCCGTGACACTACATCAGGCGACAAAGCCCGACTTGGATTCAATACCTTCGCCGTTGACCGTGGCGCCGCCGTTCGTGCTCTTCGCGTCCGCGTTCACCCAGTCGCACGATTTCCGGGTTTAGTTTTCCGGCTTCATCGACGAGCGGCAACAAACGTTGATCCGGCAGCAGCACCGCGGCCCGCAGCGGCACCGGACGCGCGCCCGGTCGCGTAACTACGCCGCACCGGACACCCCGCACTTCAGAAATCCAGCCGGCAAACTCATCAGCATTCCCAATCGTTGCGGAAAGCAGCAGCAAACGAATCCGGGGCGGCGAAAGGATGATCGCTTCCTCCCAAACATGGCCGCGTTCTTCATCCGCCAGGTAATGCGCTTCATCCAGGACTACCAGGTCAGCGCCTACGTTTTCTCCACCACGCAACGCGTCGAACAGAAGGTTGCGATAGATCTCGGTCGTTCCGACAATCAGCGCAGCGTGAGGATTCACTTTGCGATCACCGGTCAGAATCCCCACCTGCTCGGCGCCAAACTCATCGCAAAACTCCTGATACTTGGAATTGGTCAGCGCCTTCAGCGGACTGGTGTACCAGGCGCGTCGACCGGATTCCAACAACCGGCGAATCTCTTCGCGGGCAATCCAGGTCTTCCCGCTGCCGGTGGGCGCGGTTACCAGCACATCTTCAAATTCGAGGGCCGCCAGTGCTTCCAGTTGGAATGGATCTGGTTGAAAGGGCGCCGGAGTTGGCGTGCCAATGCCTTCGAGCAGAAGACGCAACTCGCGCGGATGCGGACCGGAAAACGGGGGCGAGTCTGATCGAAAAGCCGTGGGTGGGCGATGCGGGCCGGGTCGGCTCTCTTGCCGAGTCCCGCGTCCTTTGCGAGACCCGGGGTGCCGGTCCTTCCGATCGTTTCTACCTCCGCGCATGTGGGGCATTCTAACTCAAGCGCCCCCAGCCTGACGGTTTCTTGCCCTGCGATGGTCCAGTTGTCACAGAGAATTCACAAAAAAGGCAGCAACACTGTGATGCCCGTCGTCGTAAGTGCTGGAAACAATGGCTCGCTTAGAATTCAAATGGCGAAGTGTTAACGTATCGATACTCGTTCGCAACGCATTAGCCACCGAGCGCGTCTAAGTTACGGTGTTTAATTACCGTTTAGGGGCGGGCTACGGCCCGCCCAGTTCAAGTGGCTTAGCGCGGGCAGTAGCTCGCCCCTAAACAATCGGGAATTGTGAATTTAGAAATGCCGTCTCTTTTCGAACATTTCGAAGTTAACCGCACCTCATTCTGGCCGAAGTTTGGCCGGCTCGCGGCAGTCTCTCTGGCAGTTCACTCCGTGACGCTCGCAACAATTCTTTATGTGCCTGCATTTCGAGACGCATTGAATATCGCCTTTCTTTTTTCGGGCGCTGACTTCGTCAGCCGCGATTACCACCGAACGCTGATTGGGGATGACGTAGAAATCGTCAACCTGACAACCGAGAAATTCCGTTATCCCGATGGTTATTTTGCGCCTGAGGCGATGCAGACCGCAGCTCTCCCGATCGATCCCGTGGGCGCGACTGTTGTTTCCCAGGCCGGAAATCAAAAGCCTTTCAAGATGCCGACGCCAACGCCCGCGCCGACACCAGTGCCGACTCCGCAAGCCAGCCCCGCGATGGCCGCGAGTTCGCCAACGCCAGGCAGTTCGCCGGCGACTGACAGCAAGGCTGAGAAAGCCGCGAACGGAAAGCCAAAAACGCCCGAGGATGCGCAAAAGGAACTCGACAAGGTCGCCGCCGCCAACGATGTCGAATTGCCGAAGGAAGGCGAAATCAATAAGCAGGTGCTGAAGGACTTTGGCAACTTTGCCAATGACCTGAAAATCCAGGGCAAGCTGGATCTCAGTCAACCCTTTGAGATAGTCATCGAATCAACCCTGGATGAACACGGCAAGTTGAAGGATCCCAAGTTTATTAAAAAGGCCGGTGATCCAAACTTGATCGAGTTGTCCGGTCGGATGATAGCGGCGCTGAACGACAGCGGCTTTCTGATTTATCTTAAACGAATCAACCAGGATAATCCGGGGACCAAAGTAGTCTTCACGGTGAAGTTGGATCAAAGCGAAGTGGTGGCGACGGTCGAGACCGAAGCCTCGTCAGCCGGGAGCGCGCGCGGCCTGGCAAATGTCTTCAACATTCTTTTAGGCGCGGCTGCAAAATCGCGCGAAGGCAAGGACGAAGAGGTTTTGCTCAAGAACACAACCGTCTCGCCCGATGGCAAGCGGATCAAGTTCAATTTCACGATGCCGCGTAAGCCGATGGTAGACTTCATCACGAAACAACTAGCGGCGTCCTAAAGAGAGAGGCAAGCGGCCAGTTTGCCTGGCGGAGTTCGCTTGCCGACTGCTCGCTTGCCTCCCTCCCAGCCCTCAATTAGAATCAAAAATCGCGTAAACCACCGATTTATTTGACAGAGCGAGTGTGCAGATCGATTCAGAGGACAGGATTAATAACGTATGGGTTTCGATAAAGCTTTAACTAAAGTATTTGGTAGCAGCAACCAGCGGTATTTGAAGTCTATTCAGCCGATCATTGCCCAAATCAACGATTTTGAGCCGGCGATCAAGCAGCTTTCCGATGAGGAGTTGCGCGCCAAAACCACGGAATTCAAAGACAAGGCGGCCCGCGCAGTTGCGGATGCCCGCACTCCGGATGAGCTGAAGCGCCTCGAGCGCGAGGTGCTGGATGAAATTCTCCCGGAAGCGTTTGCCGTCGTCCGCGAAGCCAGCGTTCGTTCCACGGGCATGCGCCACTTTGACGTGCAGATGATCGGCGGCCTGGTTCTCCACCAGGGCAAGATCGCGGAAATGCGGACTGGCGAAGGCAAAACCCTGGTGGCCACTTTGCCCTCTTATCTGAATGCCTTAACGGGCCGTGGCGGCGTGCATGTCATTACAGTGAATGACTACCTCGCCTCACGCGACGCTGAGTGGATGGGTCAGATCCATCGTTTTCTGGGGCTGGAGGTCGGCTGCATCCAGAACGACATGGACGACTTTGAACGCAAGGCAGCCTATACCGCCGACATCACTTACGGCACCAACAACGAGTTCGGGTTCGATTACCTGCGCGACAACATGAAGTTTGACTTGGCGACGTGTGTTCAGCGCGGTCACTACTTTGCCGTCGTCGATGAAGTTGACTCCATTCTGATCGACGAAGCGCGCACGCCTTTGATCATCTCCGGGCCTTCGGATGAAGCGACCGATAAATATTACAAAGCCGACGCCATCATCCCGCAATTGCGTAAAGGCGAAGAGGTGGACGGCAAGAAAACCGGCGAGTATCTGGTAGATGAAAGACAGCACACCGCAGTCTTGACGGAAGAGGGCGTGGATAAAGCAGAAAAACTGCTGGGCGTCGGCAACCTCTACGATCCCGCCAACATGGAACTGTTGCACTGTGTCGAGCAGGCCCTGAAGGCGCACACGCTTTATCGACTGGATCATCAATACGTGGTCCAGGATGGCGAGGTGATCATCGTTGACGACTTTACCGGCCGTTTGATGAAGGGGCGGCGCTGGTCCGACGGTTTGCACCAGGCGGTGGAAGCCAAAGAAGGCGTGAAGATTGAGAAGGAGAATCAAACCCTCGCCACCATCACGCTGCAGAACTACTTCCGGCTTTACGAAAAACTTGCCGGCATGACCGGTACCGCGGAAACAGAAGCGGCCGAGTTTCACTCCACCTACAAACTGGATGTCGCCGTCATTCCCACGAACCAGCCGATGGTCCGCCGCGACAACTCCGACGTCATCTATCGCACCCTTCCGGAAAAGTGGGACGCGGTGGTCGAGGAAATTCAGGAGTGTCACGAAAAAGGCCAGCCGACCCTGGTCGGTACCGTTTCCGTTGAGAACTCCGAGCTAATCGCGCGGCGTTTGCAGAAGGTCGGGGTCCCGCACAATGTGCTGAACGCTAAGTACCACGAGCGCGAAGCCGAGATTGTGGCCCAGGCCGGACGTAAGGGCGCCGTCACTATCGCCACCAACATGGCGGGCCGCGGCACTGACATCCTGCTGGGCGGAAACCCGGAATTCATGGCCCGCGAATTCCTCAAAGAGGATGAGATCGATCCCGATGAAGTTGATGACTCGCAATGGGAGCAGGCCCTGATGCGAGCGAAGCGCATCGTTGAGACCGAGCATAAGGAAGTAGTCGATCGCGGTGGGCTGCACATCATCGGCACCGAGCGCCACGAATCGCGCCGCATCGACAACCAGTTGCGCGGGCGCGCTGGACGCCAGGGCGATCCGGGGTCGTCCCGTTTCTTCCTTTCCCTGGAAGACGATCTGATGCGCATTTTCGCCGGCGACAAGGTGAAAGCGCTGATGGAGCGCCTGGGCATGGAGAAAGGCGTTTCGATCGAATCCAAGATGGTTTCGAAGCGTATTGAGTCGGCGCAAAAATCTGTCGAAGGACGCAACTTTGAATCGCGTAAACACCTGCTGGAATACGACGACGTCATGAATAAGCAGCGCGAGACGATTTATGGCTTGCGCCGCCAGTTGATGGAGCAGCCTGATCAGCGTGCTTTCCTGCTGGGGGATCCGCCCCAGGATGCCGGCGATCCGTCCGCCGGGGTTGCTTACGACCTGCTTTCCGATCTCACGAAACAGTATTTGAACCCCGCCGTTTCTCCTGATGATTGGGACGTGGAGAATTACGCGATCCAGATTAAGACCATCTATGACCTGGATGTGGACGGCGAAAAGATTGATTTTGAAAAGCTGACCTCCGAGGAAGTCGCCGACGCGATCTGGGACAAGCTGAAGGTCAAATACGCGGCCAAGGAGCATGAAATTGGCGAAGAGACGATGCGTACCTACGAGCGCATCATCATGCTCAACATTATCGATGCGCAGTGGAAGGACCACCTGCTGGCGATCGATCACCTGAAGCAGGGAATTGGCCTGGTCGGTTATGGCCAAAAGGATCCGCTGGTCGAATATAAGAAAGAAAGTTTCGATATGTTTCAGCAGATGCTGGACCGCATCGACACGACCACGATTCGTTCGCTCTTTAACCTTCAAGTTGTTGCAGAACAGGCGCCGGAAACCCTGCAAGAGCGCCGGGCCCGTCGCGCATCCGCCCTAAACTTCACCGGACCAAACCAGGGTGCCACCGCCGCCGGC
The DNA here is from genome assembly GCA_033856235.1 of Blastocatellia bacterium. Classification (GTDB taxonomy): domain Bacteria; phylum Acidobacteriota; class Blastocatellia; order Pyrinomonadales; family Pyrinomonadaceae; genus DASXRU01. Next base: position 23,001 of record JAWVFI010000006.1, read on the forward strand.
GAGGAAGCCGCCAAATCAAAACCAATGGTGCGCGATCAGCCGAAAGTTGGCCGCAACGAACCGTGTCCCTGTGGCTCAGGCAAAAAGTATAAGAAATGCCACGGCGTCTAGAGGGATAACGACCGCAATTCAAAGGTAACGGGAGATGCACACTACTAAATCGATCGCTCGCGTATTGGTTGTTCTGTTAATGGCTGCCGTTGCGACGTTAATGGTCCTGACGCATTTCTCCAGCGTCGCGGCCCAGCAGCCTCAGCTCGCGCAACTCGAGAAACAATTCCAAAAGCAATACTCCTCGATCCAAAACAAATTCGCCGATGGCCCGGAACCAGCGCGTTCTCCTGCTGAGCGGCATGAGATGGTTGGCAAATGGCAGGACGAGTTAGCGGCCAGGTTTGCCCGTGCGGCTGCCACGGCAGGGGAGATCATGAAGTTGCAGCCGCCCAACCTGGAAATTTGGCGGGAACAGCGAGAGACGCTGTTGTTCTATTCTCAGCCAATCAGCCCACCTGAGACGCGAACAGTTTTTGGTGATACCGAAGTGCAGAAGCGCGCGCGCCTCTTCAAGCAGCCGCTGGCCGTCTACCCCGACGAGGCCCGGCAGGCAAACGCGAAGGGAGAAGTTCGATTACGGCTGGTGCTGGCCTCTAATGGCACCATCAAACATATCTTTACCGTAAAGCCTGCGAAGCATGGTCTGACCGAAGCCGCCATAGCAGCCGCCCGCCTGATTGAATTCGAGCCCGCGGTTAGGGACGGGCGTCGCGCTTCGCAGTATGCGACTTTTGTGTATAAGTTTGAGGACGGCAAGGCTCTTCCGGCTGTTATGCCTGCAACAACCTTCTGACCGTGACGTGGCTGCGTGAGCTGAAATGTTTGCTTTTCGACAACCCAGACTGTTAACCGTCGCCCTGCTGACGATGGCTTTTGTGTTTGGCAGTCTGGTGAGCCTGAACGCCCAGCGGACAATATCAACAGCAGATGAAGTTGCTCCAGCAATCGCGCTCTACAACCGTGGCCAATACGGGGAATCGATCCGAATTTTGCGCGAGCTGGTAACGCGTGACAAAACTTATCTAACCGCGTGGCACTACCTTGGTTTGGCTTTAGCGAGTAACAGCCAGCTGGACGACGCGCGCAAGGCTCACGAGAAAGCTGCCAGGCTGGGCGAGATGCTGCTCCAGAGCCAATTGAACCTGGTCCAACGGGACGAAGACGTGAAACGATTGCTTTCGCCGTGGCGAAGAGAACTCACTGAGGCCGGAGAGAGCGCGGCAAAGTTTTTGGCGTTGAGCGTGAAGCCTTCCAAATCGAAGACTGAAGAGTGGAGTGCCCGGTCTAACTCCCTGCTGGGATTTGCCGATATTGCGAACGAGCAAACTGCGGGCGTTATTGACGTCAAAGATGCAGACGTAAAGCCACGCATCTTGACTAAACCCGAACCTCTTTACACTGAGGAAGCCCGCCGCAATGGAGTCCAGGGCATGGTCGTCCTGAAAGCGATTTTCGCAACGAACGGCCGGGTCCTCGGCATTCGGGTAGTGAAGGGCCTCCCCGACGGACTGACGGGGGAAGCTATTCGAGCAGCCAGCAGAATCAAGTTCATTCCCGCATTAAAGGATGGCAAACCGGTCGCGATGTTTTCACAACTCGAATACACTTTCGGTATCAACTGACTCGGTTTGGTTGGTTCAAGGTCATACTCCTTCTCAAAACCGGCCTTCTTCAAAGTAGTATGGGCGCTGATATCACATCTGAAAATCCAGTAGTGCAGGCCATCCTCGCGGGCAAGGCGCCTGCGGCGGCAACCATGGCTGCAGCGCGTGGTTTGTTGCCGTTGCCTCAGGCTGACCTGCTCGAGGTGCTTGTCTTTCTGCAATCGAACGACAACCCGGAACTCGCCCACGCTGCGGAGGCGACGCTGCAGAGCCAGCAGGCAAGCGAATTACTCGAGGTCGCTAAATCACTCACCACGGCGCCCGCCGTCCTGGCTTATTACGCCTCGAATTCCAGCACTGATCGCCAGATTCAGGAAGCAGTGGCGCTGAATGCCAACACGCCTGATGAAGCAATAGCCACGTTGGCCGGCTTGACCGGCGATGGCTCGTTGTTGGAATCAATTGCCATAAACCAGCAGCGCCTGATCCGTGCTCCGGCGATCCTTGATGCGATCCTGGGCAATAACTCGCGCACCCCCGAAGCGGAACGCCGGGCGCGGGAAATCCGCCGTGAGTTTTTTGAAAAGGAACGCGGCGCTAATCAGATTGCCCAGGAACTCCGGGCAAGGGGAAACCCCGCTGCGGCGGAGTTTTTTGAAAGCGCCGACCTGACCGGCGAACTCTCCATCGACGACGCCTGGATCATCGCGCAACACATAGAGGTATCCGACGAAGATATCGATGACTCCTGGCTGGCGCGGGAAATGATCGAGGACCTGCTGACGGAGACACCGGAACAGTTGGCCGCTAACGCCGAACGCATCATTAACAGCGAGCGCATGGAGGGCCTGGAGCTAACGCCCGAGCGGGTTTCGCTAATCCGGCGCATCATGTTTATGACCGTAAAGGATCGCGTCAAGTTGGGAATGAAAGGCGACCGCGAAGCCCGCAGCATTTTGATTCGAGACTCCAACAAGATCGTCGCTACCGCGGTGATAAACAACCCTCGCATTACTGATCACGAAGTTGAAAACATCGCCGCCATGCGCACCGTATCGGAGGAAGTCCTGCGAATAATAGGAATGAACCGCTCCTGGACGCGGTCCTACGCGGTTATTCATAACCTCGCGCGAAACCCAAAGACACCTATCCCTACAGCCTTCCATATTCTCCCTCACATTCGTAGTAAAGACCTGAAGAACATCGCCCAGAACCGCAACGTTTCCGAAGGCGTACGCCGTCAGGCCTACAGACTTCAAGAAGTCCGCACGGGAAATTCGGGCTAATTCCAAGGGAGAGCCGCCCGATTGTCACAAAGTTGTCAAGATTATCTGACAATTTGCTTGACGGGAGCCGAAGAATGCGTATAATTTCGCACATCAGCTAGCGGAAGGAATCAGAACTTTCGGTCTTTGACTAAATTTCAGGGGTTTTATCAGGGTTTCCTGTTCAGCTCCTGAATTGCGGAATTCATTTACCAGGCCGCAAGGGAATTATCTCGCCTGTACACCGCCTTTAATACGGGATCGGCCGCAAGTGACGATTCTCCGTTCTTAACCAGACGCCACCCTGATTTACCCGACCCTGCCCGCGAAAAGAAGTTGCCCCGCCAGCTCGCAAGAGTTGGCGGGGCTCCCCTTTTTAGGAATCAGAGGTCAGATATCAGAAGTCAGAAGTCAGAAGTCAGAAGTCAGAGGGATTGCCTCTGACCTCTGGCTACATTGCCAGGCCTCCGTCCACTTGAATCACTTGGCCGGTAATGTAGCGGGCGTCAGCCGAAAGCAGAAAACAGGCAATGCGGGCAACTTCGTCGGCTTCCGCAAATCTACCCAACGGAATCTGCTCGATCAGTTTGACGCGGTAGGTTTCATCCAACGCCTGGGACATGTCGGTGGCCACCATCCCCAGGGCCAGAGCATTAACCGTTACTTTGCGACTCGCGACTTCGCGCGCCAGGGCTTTCGTCAAACCGATCATTCCGGCCTTCGACGCGGAATAGTTCGACTGTCCCGCCATGCCCACGACGCCGCTGATGGAAGTGATATTCAAGATCGAAGCGCCTTCGTCCTGTCGCAACATCACCCGCAAAGCTGCTTTAGAAAAGTTCCAGGCGCCCTTCAGGTTAGTATCCAGCACTGAGTCCCAGTCTTCTTCTTTCATCCGCAGGATCAGAGTATCGCGCACGATGCCGGCGTTATTGACCAGGAAGTCGATGCGCCCAAAAGTTTCTTTTGTCTGCTTCACCATAGCTGCGGCAGCTTCGGTATTGGCGACGTCACATTGCGTCGCGAGGGCGCGCGCACCGTGGGCTTCGATTTCGGCCTTCAGAGTTTCAGCCGCGTCGGCGCTCCTGGCAAAATTGAATGCGATGTCCGCGCCGCGGCGCGCCAGCTCGAGCGCAATGGCCCGGCCGATGCCCCGCGTTGCCCCCGTCACGATAGCGGCTCGCCCCGAGAATGGTTTTGCTTCGTCAGTCACAATATTGCTTTCCCTTATCTATTTTCAGATTGGCCCGTTGCGGATTTCAGATTTCAATAATAGTCTTGCGTCTTCCGAATCTGTTGACGGGACCAACAAAGAGGCTTTCATAGCATAACAAAGAGGATTATCACAAATGCTCGATCTCAACTATGTGCGCGACAATTTTGAACGGGTGCGCACCGCGCTCAAGGACCGCGGCTTTCCCACTGCGGTGCTGGACGACTTTGGACTGGCGGACGCCGATCGCCGGCGCCTGATCGGCGAGACGGACCAACTGAACGCGCAACGGAACTCTGCCAGCCGCGAAATCGGGATCCTCATCAAGGAAGGCAAGAAGGACGAAGCCAACATCCGCCGCCAGGAAGTGAACGAACTGAAGCAAAGGATGTCCGAGTTGGAAGCAGCGCGTGACGAAGCCGAAGGGCGCATGCGAGAGCTTCTGACCACGGTTCCCAATGTTCCCCACGAGAGCGTCCCGGTGGGGAAAAGCGAAGCGGAGAATGTTGAGATGCGCCGCTGGGGAGTGAAACCCGATTTCAACTTCGCGCCTAAAGACCACGTCGATCTGGGCGTCGGGCTGGGAATACTCGATCTGGAACGCGCGGCAAAAATCTCGGGAGCCCGTTTCGCTATCCTCAACGGCGCGGGGGCACGCCTGAGCCGCGCGCTGGTGAACTTCATGCTGGAAGTGCAGACACGTGAAAACGGATACACGGAAACCCTCCCGCCATTTATCGTGAACGCCGCCTCGCTCTTCGGCACTAGCCAGTTGCCGAAGTTTGCCGATGATCTGTTCAAACTGAATGATGAGCGCGAACTTTATCTGATACCCACCGGCGAAGTACCGGTGACTAACTACCATCGCGATGAAATCCTGAATGCATCTGAACTTCCGCTGAAGTTTGCCGCCTACACCCCGTGCTTCCGATCAGAAGCCGGCAGTTATGGTCGCGACACGCGGGGAATCTACCGGCAACACCAGTTCGAAAAAGTTGAACTGGTAAAACTGACCCTGCCGGAAACGTCATACGATGAGTTGGAGTTGATGACCCGCGACGCAGAATGTATTCTGCAAAAACTTGGACTGCACTACCGGACGGTGGAACACGTTACGGGGGATCTCGGTTTCCAATCGGCCAAGTCTTACGATGTTGAAGTTTGGTTGCCGTCGTACGGCGAGTTCAAAGAGATTTCCTCCGTTTCGAACTGTGCTGATTTTCAAGCGCGGCGGGCGCAAATGCGTTTCCGCCGTGCCGGCGGCGCCAAGCCGGAGTATGTGCACACGCTAAATGGCTCCGGACTGGCAGTTGGGCGCGCTTGGATCGCCATTCTGGAAAATTTTCAAAGGGAAGATGGCTCGGTTGTGATTCCGGAAGCGCTCCGGCCCTATATGAATGGGTTAGAGGTCATCGAAACTAGCAGTGCTGCCTAAGCAAGAGCGACGGCAATCAATTTGCCCGCGATTGTCGCTGGTGCGTTATTTCGCGGCGCGGGCACGTTTACCAGGATCTGTCCTCGTTTGTTTTCGCTCAAGACAACCAGTCCGACGATCCCAACGTCAAACTGCATTGTCCACCCGGCCTGATTACCTCGATTCCATCGCTCAGAAGCAATAGAATAGGCTGGTAGTCCAGTTTCTGTTCGTAAGCTCAGCAGCCTCTTCATCATGAAACCTCATAAGCTGGTCCTTTCAGCAGCCATTCTAATCTTCACCGGGTTACCGGTGCTTGGCCAACTTACGGCGGATGCCGTCGACAGCTGCAATAACCCAAGTTTCAATTCGCCTCCAAGTTTCGATGCCGGCGGGAATCCAATGGGTCCAGCGACCGGCGATCTGAACGGCGACGGCTTGCTTGACCTCGCGGTCGCTAACCTCTCCGCCGATACATTTTCGATACTTTTCGGTGATGGCGCGGGGGCCTTCCTGCCCCCTCGTACGTTTGGCGTGGGTATCAAAGACGTTACGGTAGGAGCCTATCCCCGGGCGGTGGGCATCGGCGATATCAATGTGGATGGCAAGCTGGACCTTGTGGTAGTGGGAGGATATGCGAACGGATGGGTTTCTCTGTTGTTGGGCGATGGTAGCGGCGGGTTTGGACCAGCATTCAATCAGCCAACGGGAAACGGCGCTTTGTACGCGGTAACTCTGGGAGATTTCAACGGAGACGGGAAAAAAGACTTTGCGGTTGCCGGAGGCAGTTCTTTAAAGATCTCTTTCCTGCTTGGCAACGGAGCGGGCGGCGTCGGTTCTATCTCGCGTGTGACAGTTACTTCTGAGCCCACGGGAATCGTTTCAGGAGACTTTAACGGCGATGGTCTGGATGATGTCGTCACGATGAACACTTATTCTAATTGGCAATTGAATGTAGTACTGGGCCGGAGCGACGGAAACTTCGTTCTTAACCAATCGATTACTACGCGTTCACAAACACAAGCTCTGGCGCTGGCTGACTTCAATAATGATGGGAAGCTGGATCTGGCCGCCGGATTTGCCTGGGCCGATTATGGAGTAGAAATCAGGTATGGCGACGGCGCCGGAAGTTTTGGCCCAGTCGCCAATTCGGTATTGACGGTTTACGCACCTACATCGCTGCTGGCAACGGACTTTAATGGTGATGGCAAGGCAGACTTCGCCGTTGCTCTCAGCGGTGCAAATGCTATGGCGGTGATGCTTGGCGCTGGCAATGCCCAGTTTTACCTTCCCCCTCACTCTTACGGGACATTACCCGATGCCGCGAATGGGCTAGTCCTCGGAGACTTCAATCAGGACGGTAAGAAGGACATCGTGGCATCCAATTACAATGCCAAGGCCGTGGCGATGTTGACTGGCGATGGCGCGGGCGCCTTTGCGGCGCCCACGGTGATTGCGATAGAGAACGAGCGTGGCGGCAGCATTACGACCGGAGATTTCAGCGGCGATGGCAAACCGGATTTGGCCGTTGCTGGCGGGTATTCAAGTGAGGCGCTGGTTTACCGAAACGATGGGAGTGGCGGGGTCTCGCTGGTGTCGCACTTTAGCGTCGGCAGCTACGCAGCCTCCATCGCGAAGGGAGACTTCAACAACGACGGAACGTTGGATTTAGTCGTCGGCCACGATCTCTATGCCAATTATATTTCAGTCTTACTGGGCAGCGGTTTGAACTTTACGCTGACAAACATAAATATTAGTGCAAATTCCAATGTCGTGCTGGTCGGTAATTTTAACGCGGATAGTAATCTGGATCTGGCCATCCTGGGTAATAACTTTAGCGGCACCACCAATGTGGGAATCATGCTGGGAAATGGGGCCGGGGGCTTCAGTGCTCCTGTCTTTGTTTCCGTCAGCGCGCGATCAGTGTCGATTGATAGCGGAGATTTTAACGGCGACGGCAAATTAGACGTAGCCGTAGGGAATGGCAACCCGAATACTGTGACGATTTTGCTGGGGGATGGTGCGGGAGGTTTGAGCCCCGCGCCATATGCGCCACTGCCCGTCCCACCGCTCAGGCAACTGCGCGTAGCGGAGATTAATAACGATGGGCTGCCTGATTTGCTAGTCACTTCTTCTGATGCAAGTAATGTGGGAGTGCTGCTGAACAATGGAGCGGGATTTAATACAGTCAAACTCGTTGAGGGCATACCTGGCGCGACGGCGGTGACAGCCGCTGACTTTAACAACGATGGAAATCCGGACCTGGCCGTTACCACCCCCAGCTATCCCGGAAACGTCGCAGTCCTGAGCGGCGACGGGTTGGGTAATTTTGGGACGCCCTATTACTTCACGGCTGGCGCGACTTCAACTGACATTACGGCTGTAGATTTCAACGGTGACGGCAAGCTTGATTTAGCGACGCCGAACTATGGCGCCATTCTGCTGAACACCTTCAAGGTGCTGCCGTGTCTTACAATCAATGACAACTCAATAACCGAAACCGACTTCGGCTCGGTTAGCGCAGACTTCACGGTTACGCTTTCCGCGCCCAGTTCCGTTACGGTGCGGGTGAACTACTCGCTTAGTTCCGTGACTGCCAGCTCAAGCGCTGACTTAACCCCTGTCTCCGGAAGGCTTGTCTTTGCGCCGGGGGAAACTACAAAGACAATCGCTGTTCCCATTACCGGGGATTTGCTCGATGAGTTTGACGAGACTTTCAAGCTCCTATTATCTAAGCCTGCCAACGCTGGGATAAGTGACGGAGAGGGTATCGGAACGATTCTCGATAACGATCCCATTCCCACTTTGAAAGTTAACGACATCTCGAATGTGGAAGGCGGGCCTTCGTTCTCCCGCAATTTCACTTTCACACTATCTGCACCAAGTGGGAGGGCCGTTACTGTCGACTACAGCACTGCCAATGGGACGGCGACTTCCGGAAGTCAATCGACGGGCGATGATTACTTTAATGCCTCCGGCACTTTGACAATCCCTGCCGGGCAGACGACCGCAAGTGTTGGTGTCGTCGTATTTGGCGACAGTACGTACGAGCCCGATGAGACGTTTTTCCTGAACCTAAGCAACGCCACCAACGCGACGATTGAGGACGCTCAGGGAATGGCCACCATCATCAACGACGATTCCGTGCCCACTCTCTTTATGCCATTTGGTGGGCTTACGGAGGGAAACACGGGTACGCAGAATCTCAACTTAGTCGTAACCTTGACGAATGCGACCTACCTGCCCGTGGTATTCAACTTTACTACCAGGGACGATACCGCAACCGCAGGTTCTGACTACACGGCCACCTCGGGAACGCTTACGATAGACCCTGGCAAAACAGAGGGGACTATCGTTGTCCCTATCATCGGGGATGTGGTAGACGAAATGAACGAGAGTTTTTTCCTCGATATCAGCAATTTACAAAACGCGACGCCACAAGCCACCTCGGCTAACATTTCGATCTTTGATGACGACGGCCCAACCATCTCGATTAATGACATCAGCGTTAAGGAAGGAAATAGTGGGAATTCTATTGCGACATTTACTTTAACGCTTTCAGCCACCAGTCCGCAGAGCATCACGGTTAGGGCCGTCAGTGCGCCCGGCACTGCCTCCACGCCAAGCGACTACTTTTCGATCAACTCGAACGTGACCATCCTGGCGGGATCCCTGACGCGAACATTCAATATGGCTGTCGTCGGGGACACAGCGGTTGAGCCGGACGAAACATTCTTTGTGAATCTCACAAACCCAATCAACGGTACCATTGCCGACGGGCAAGGGATTGGTACGATTCTGAACGACGATGCTTCAATCCAGATGGAGTTCGCGACGTACAACTTCAGCGAAGGAGTGGGCAACGCGCAGGTGCACGTGAAGCGCACGGGCGACACGACTGTCGCTTCCTCGGTGAACTTCAGCACCGGGGGCAACAGCTTCTTCTCGTGCGACACGATCAACGGCTCGGCCGTGCAGAATTGCGACTTCACTCTGAACCAGGGGACGCTCGCGTTTGCCGCGGGACAGAGCGACCGCAGCATCAACATCCTGATCAATGACGATACTTATGTGGAGGGCAACGAGACGCTTCCCCTGACTCTCAGCAGTCCGGTGGGGGCGACCCTGGGCTCTCCCAGCAGCGCTACTATCACCCTCAACGACAACGACTCAGCCGGCGCCACGGTGCCGGCTCCCAAGACCTTCATCGCCACCCTGGCCAGTTCTTTGGAAGTGCCGCCCACGGGCACGAATGGCAAAGGCGGCGGCATGGTGCAACTGGATGGGCCGGAAACGGGCGGCAAAGCCGGATTGATCTTCTCCAGCCTTAGCAGTGCCGAGACGGCCGCGCACATTCACGGGGCGGCGCCGGTAGGGACCAATGCTCCCATCCTGTTCCCCTTACCACTGGGAACGGTGACGAACTTTGCTATCAGCCCCACGGGGCAGCAGGTGGCGGACCTGAAGGCCGGGTTACATTACATGAATGTGCACAGCAACAACTTCCTCAATGGCGAGATCCGGGGGCAGTTGCTGTGGAACCCGCTGATTGAAGTGGATTACTTCGTCACCCAGCACTACTACGACTTCCTGGGCCGGTTGCCGGACCAGAGCGGGTTCGACTTCTGGACGAACGAGATGAAGCAGTGCGGCATCAATGTGCAGTGCTTCAGGGACAAGAGCGTGGATGTCTCCAATGCCTTCTTCTATGAACAGGAGTACCAGCAGACGGCTTCTTATGTGTTCCTGCTCTACCGGGCGGCATATGGCAATACCCAGCCCTTCCCGAACCCGGACCCGGCCAACCCGACGGAAGCGAACAAACTGCCCCGTTACCTGACGTTTGTCAGGGACCGGGCGCAGGTCACAGGGGGCAGCAACCTGGCAGCTTCACAGAAGGCCCTGGCTGATGCCTTTGTACAGCGGGCAGAGTTCACGAGCAGATATCCCCTCAGCCTGAGTACCGGAGCGCAGTTTGTGGATGCGATACTGGCGACGATAAGCACTGCGGATGGCGCGGTGTTTGCAGCAGCCGACCGC
>JAWVFI010000007.1:0-89443 GCA_033856235.1 Blastocatellia bacterium
TGAGGATCTGCGAAATCAATGTGCGTCGCAGCGGCAACTCTTCGCGATCGATTGCCGTTCGCGGCCGGAGTGGTTTCCCCGTCTCACTGTCGATGGCGCCCGCCAGCAAGCTCCGCACAAAACCGCGGAAGAGGTAGACCGGAAACTCGCCCCAAACCCCGCGCGTCCTGGAGCCGTCGAGAAGTTTGTCCGTCACCAATTCCAACAGCGTATGAGAGGCTGCCAAATAGACAAACTTTTGCGCTTCGCCCCTGGCGACATACTCCGCACATCGCGCCAGCAACCGCTCGCGGTTCGTTCCCAAAACCGGACCGAGCCAGATTTGTTTCGACATGATGGAAAACGCTATCCGCAGATTACGCAGAACACTAAGATGGGGATGTCCGACAAACTTCAGTTTGTCGCATCCGGTTGAAAGTCTGTTCTAGTGGGCGACAAACTGAAGTTCGTCGGACATCTAAAGCGCCGTCGCCGCTTCGCTCTGCCGGCGCACTCCATAAGGACTTAGTCGCCGGCGCTGGTACTTCGAGAACTTAGTAGCGGCAGCGAATCATCCTCCGGGGCTGTGATTTCTCCCGCCACCAGATCAGGAAACAGACCGCCTTCGTCCAACGTCAGCGGCCGCGCGCTTTTATCGATCGGTTCCAGAATCTGAATCTCTTCCCCCGCGATCGCGCCTCGTTCTTTGAACTTTCGGGCCGTCACCAGGACGCGCGCTTCCAGCGAGCCCACTCCTTTGTTGTACGACTCCAGCGCGCGATCCAAGCCGCGGCCGATCTCCGCAAAATAATTGGTGAACTTTCGCAGCCGGTCATAGAGATCCTTGCCGAGCTTGCTTACCTCTTGCGCATTCTCAGCCATCTGTTCCTGCCGCCAGCCGTAAGACACAGCCTTGAGCAGCGCGATCAAAGTGGTCGGCGTGGCTATAATCACGCTCTGACCCACCCCGTCTTCAATCAGCTTCGGATCATGTTCCAGCGCCGCGCTGTAGAAAGTTTCGCCGGGCAGAAAGAGCAATACAAATTCCGGCGTGGGCTGCACTGCTTCCCAGTAAGACTTCCGGCTTAGCGCAGTGATGTGTCCGCGCACCAAACGCGCATGTTCCTTTAGCTTGGCCAGGCGAATGGTTTCATCGGTCGTAGAGATCGATTCGTAAAACGCATCGAAAGGCACTTTCGAATCGACAACTATCGTCCGGTTTCCCGGCAATCGCACGATAAGATCGGGGCGAATCCGGCTGTCTTCGGTCGCCACAGTTTCCTGTTCGACGAAGTCGCAATATTGCAGCATGCCGGCGAGCTCGACCACTCGTCGCAACTGAATCTCGCCCCAGCGGCCACGCACGTGCGGCGCGCGCAGAGCCTTCACCAAATTTCCCGTTTCAGCCTGCAGTTGTAATTGCGACATGGCCAGCGCCCGCACTTGTTCACGTAACTCCGAATAAGCCCCGGCGCGGTTCCTCTCCAGTTCGCCAATCTTGCCATCGACCTTTTCCAGGGACTCTCTAAGCGGTTGCACAAGCTTATCGATGGCCTGGGTTCGCAATTCGAGATCGCCTTTGGCGCTTTCCTGAAATTTGCTGAGGGTCGCGCGCGCCAGCTCCAGGAACGATTGGTTATTGTCTTTGAGGGCATCTCGCGAAAGGGCTTTGAACTTCTCGGCCAGCTCGTCGGCCGCTTGTTTGAATGATTCTTTTCGCTCCTCCGCGGCGCGCCGTTCGCCCTCCAGATTCGCTTTCAAGACGCTGCTTTGCTCTCTGACTAAACCGTGATCGGCAACCTCGCGCTCAAAAGCTTCCTGAAGTCTTTTCAACTCGTTTTCTTTGCCCAACAAGCGTTCGCTGAGCTTAGCCAGCTGCGCCGCACTCTCGGAGCGTGCGCGGTCGTACTCCTGCCTGAGCCGGGCTCTGGAGATGAGCCAGACGCAGATTGCGCCCAGTACCACGCCACCGAGAAGCATCAAGGGGTAAGCTAACATTCAGTAGATTTTATCAGGGATGTTGCAGAAGTGAAACACGGGAGCGTTCACGGGACAATGCGAGATCAACGTCCAAAGCAGGCCACCATTCGCTCGTAAACTTTTCGCGTGACGCGCACGTCGTTCAGGTTGTACTCGCGAATCTCGGCCAGCTTGCCGGCGTAGTAGAGATCGAAAACCTTGCTGCCTTCCACCGTGGCGGTCTTGCTGGATTCAATCCCCAGCGCCCAGGCGATGTCATCGAGGCTGATGTTCCGCTTTCCTCCCGACCACCAGCGGTGCATCGTGTCAAAAACGCCGCGGACGTTGTATTCGCCAAGGTTGATCAGCGAGGGCACGCAGATGTTATTGATCAGGCAGCGCTGGAAAATAAAAGGCAGATCGAAGCCGATTATGTTGTGGCCTACGATTTCGTCGCTCTCGGAATCGAATTCTTTCAGGGACTCCAGAAATGACATCAAGGTTTGCTTTTCGTCCTGCTCCTGATCTTCATTATCAATGCCAAAGACGTGCTCGCTGCCTCCCTCCGTAACTCCTTCAATTTCAAAACCGGGAATCGGGCCGACGTGTAGCGCGATGGAAAGCACGCGTCCGGAGGTCGCGCTCAAAGCACCAAGCTGGTAAACGCGTTCCTCTTCGGCGGCAATGTCTTCCAGATAGCGCTGCTGCTGCTCCCAACGCATATTGCCGAGCCGCAGGCTTCTTTCCAGTTGCGGGCCGACGCGCTCGCGATACTCCGGCAACGCCAGCGTTTCAATATCCATTGTGAAAGCGCGAGGCAAAACCGGGTCGGCGTGCTGGTGTTCGCGGTATTGCTCGAGAGTGATGGGTCGATACTCCGAAACCACAAACTGCGAGCGATCCTGAAAAGTTTCCAGCCGGCCGGTAGCGCCCCAAAGTCCAGGCTTGATGTCTTTCCAGACGTCCAGCACCTCGCCCCAGACTTTCAAAGCCAGGTTGCCGGTCGCGTTGCGGGCGGTGATGTCATAGAAGGGTTTGCCCTGCTGGGTGCGACGTTCGCGCACGCTCGTGACCACCAGCATCAGCCACACTTCCTCGCCAAAAGGAAGCTCGGGAATTGGAATGTTGCCCTTCATGAAATGAGTTGACCTGGTATTAACGTCCCAAAACTTTGCGGTGATTACCGAAGCGAAGCAGCATGATACAGGGCGCAGACAAATCTCCCAAGACACACGTTCGCGGAAAGTGATTTATCTATCACCCGCGCTCAACCACTTTGATTGTTTGGGAGTTACCGTTTCCGGAAGGAAATATTGCCCGTGTAGTTGGTAATGCTGATGGAGGAGCTTGGTTGGCCAATATCGCCCGTGAATTTCCGGCCGTCACCGAGCGTCTTCATGCTGTTATTCCAAAAAGGCCCCAGCTCCAGCCGCCGGTTAGGTGTCCAGGCTACCAGGTGAAAACCAGAGTCTGCTGGAATGTGCAGAGTGATATTGCCGGAGTTTGATTTGAACTCGTAGTTGCCGCCGGACGAAAGCCGGCCGTCAAAGAAAATGTCACCCATCGTGTTCGAGGCAAACACTCGCTCGGCCCCGATACCGCTGAGAATGATGTCGCCTTCCGACGAAACGTGCGCTCGCACCAATCCGCCCTGAATGTTGCTGACGGTAATCTGGCCGCGCTTGGTTTCGAGGTCAACGGAGGAATGGACGGGAACGTAAATGGTGAAATTAACGTCACCGACATCGCTCCGGCCGCGGTTGTCCCCCACGACGTCAACTGTAACGCCGCTTTCAGTTTGTCGCGGCGCCAATTGCGCCGAAGGAGATTCCAGCGTAGCAGTCAGTTTGATCTCATTACGGTCCCACGTTTCGACCGTGATAGTGCCGAACAGGTTCTTCAGCTCCAGGCGAACGTTCTTGCCGGTAGGATAACGACGCGTCACGCTCTTTTGCGCGAAGCCGGAGCCAGCGCTAAGAAACACCAGCAGGCAGCTAAGCAATAGATACATACCAGCGCGGGCGCGGCTATTTTTTCTAAGGGGCAAGTGCATCGTCGTCGGTATGGGATCCATTAATCCAGGAAGCGCTGCTTCTGACATTGAGGAAAACTGGAAATTATCGCCTGCGTGCATTTTAGAGATCGGCAAACTCCCGTAGCAGATCCATCTTGTCATTAAGGGCCGAGTTGAGCATTTCTTCGGATACTTCGTCTTGAGGATTCTTTCGTAGCTCGGCGAGGGAATTCTCGACGGCCTGATCGATGACCTTCAGATTACGATCGAATGTTTCCCGTAGCTGCGGACTCCACCTGGCCTTATTCAATTCGACTCGCTGGTTCCAGTAACTGATCGCCTGTTGCTGTTTCCTGATTCGATCCTCAGGGAAAGCAGATGCGCTCAGTGCCGCTATTGAGGTCGAGCCCCCACCGCGCGAACCAAAGACCTTGTCGCCAAAACTGTGAACGCTAAGCCCGGTGGCCAGCGCGACTATCACGACGATCCCCGCGACCGCCGCGGCCAGTTGGGGAAAGGTCAGTTCCCAACTGCGATGGCCAATGCGCGAGAGCCAGCCGGTGCGCGGCTCGCTACCGGGATTACCGCCAGTCGTGCGCTGGCTTTCGAGTATGTTGCGAATCCGCAACCAGGCCGCGCGTTCGTTCGGCGGCGCGTCATATTGTCCTCGCTGCTCGCGGCAAAAGCCGACGATCGCGCTGAGGTCGTTGCGCACATCGGCGCATTCCAGACACTCTTCTAAATGGACGCTAAAGGTGGCGTAATCTTCGCGACCCAAAGATCCATCAACAAATTCACTAAGCAGGTCTCGGCACTTTTCGCAGTTCATTGCTCATAACCTCTGACCGGTTGCGCAGAATATTCTAACTTTGTGGGCGCGCAACTATTCATGGTCTTTAACTCAATCAAGGGGAGACTGCGTTCCACACCTCCGCGAGCTGGAAATGCTCGCCGGGCGCGACTTTTTGTAACGTTTTCCACCTGTTTTCCGGGTTCCGGGGTGACCGATGAAACCTGCGGAACCTGTTGGAAGCTATTGGGGCTCATTCTGTTGCCTCAAAAGTCCTCGTAATTTCATGCGCGCCTTGTGGAGTTGCGATTTTGACGTTCCTACCGAGCATCCCAGCATGCGCGCAATCTCTTCGTGTTCATGTCCTTCGATATCATGGAGAGTGAAAACCGTACGGTAGCCCGGTGGCAACTGCGCGATGGCCTTGTCCAGAGCGATTCGATCAACCACCGGCATCGAGTTGGGATTCTCAGTGCCTTTCACGATCTGGATGGGCGTTTCACCGTCTTCGGTCGTCTGCTCCATCCGCACTCCGCGCTTGCGGAAGTGCATCAGGACCTGGTTTACCGTCAAACGGTGGAGCCAGGTGGTGAAGGCCGACTCGCCCCGGAAACTTCCGATCTTGCGAAAGAGCTGGATGAAGACTTCCTGAGCCAGGTCTTCAGCCTCCGAGACATTCTGCGTCATTCGCAAGCAGAGGGAATAGACGCGACGATTGTGGCGCTGGTAAAGCTCCTCGAAGGCCTGCATATCGCCTCCGTGAGCCGCTTGCGCCAGCTCGTAGTCCGATCGTCCACTTGTCTCGGTTTCGGCTGCGGTCACGTTTTGTTCTGTTCGGGCCAGCCGCGAAGGTGACTCTACCTCTTCACTGCTTGTTCACCGACATGCAACGCGTCCGCGGGATTTCAAGAAAGCACCGCCCGGTGCATCCCCTGCAAAGCGCAAGGCCGGCTGGGGGAACCGGGCGGTCTCACGTGGCTTGTGATGCGGCGCTTCTCTCGCGTCGTTGCCCTCGCCCGTTCTAAAGTTGTTTCATTCGTTCTGTTCGTACCATTTTTGCCCTTGCCGTCTGTTTGGTTCAGGCAAGACAACTTGTGCCAGTCCTGTCGTCCTCGCGCGCCAAGGCACCTAACAGGAGCCTGCAAACCATAATGGAACGACTGAGTTTCAGTATGCAATTATCAGCGCAATGCTGACAAGGCGGGAGGGTCTAGGTTTCATGGCCGGTGGCGAACGAAGCGACCTCAGGTCCAGTACGTGCGATCAAGCGAACGATAGCCGACCGCTTCCGCCACGTGCGCGGAAGTAATGTTTTCTGAGCCTTCCAGATCGGCAATGGTGCGGCTTACTTTCAAAATACGGTCATAAGCCCGCGCCGAAAGTCCCAGGCGGGTCATGGCCCGTTCGAGCATGGACTCACTTTCGGAATCGATACGGCAATGATCGCGAATCAACTTTGGCGTCATTGCCGCGTTGGAAAAAATGCCCTGACCGGCAAAGCGCTCGTGCTGCCGTTCACGAGCGTTGATAACGCGCTCGCGAATGGCCGCCGACGGTTCGGAGTTCTGGGCCGGCTCTCCTACCAGCTCTCTGAACTTCACCGCTGGTACGTCAACATGAATGTCGATGCGATCGAGCAGGGGCCCGGAGATACGTCCCACGTAGCGCTGGATCAGCAGAGGTGTGCAGCGGCACTCCCGCGTCGGATCGTTCCAGAATCCGCACGGCTGCGGCTTACGACGAGGACGATAGGATTTATTTGCCCTTAGAAATTTCGTGATGATCCCGGCGCACTCATCCCAAACGATCTTAATCAAGCACACCGGGCCGGGACGGCATAACCGTATCGCCGTTCTCAGACGTCGCGTAAACTAAATGTATGAAAAAAACACATTGCCTTCAAGGCCACCGGTTTGATTGCGCCAACACCCTAATTCGACGTGATCATTTTCGCTCGTGCCGTGCTTGCAGCCGCCGACGGTCGGCAGATCGTTACCGCCGCCTCAAAGCGACGGGCAGCACTCTCTAACAACTGCCGAGAGTCGCAACTTAGATCCGAAATTGAATCCAACACGCTCACGCAGCGGGCCAACGACGAAAACTAATGATAAATACATCTCCGCCTTCGCAAGAAGCTTGCAAGGTAATCGCAGAGATCAAAGCCCGGGAGTTCGACGGTACGATTGAGGCAAAGCAGTTATCGCTGAATTTCACTGGCTTCGATGCCATAGTCCGGGCGGTAGGCATCAACAAAGCCTCGCTGCAAAAGTATTGTCAGATCGTGATCGGTCTGGCTAAGGGTCGGACTGGCCAGTTCCAATGTTCTGATCTGACGGTGGGGGCCAGATATTTTTACGGTGAAGGATGGAATGAGCTGTCTGAGAAGGATCGCCTGCGCTGCACGAACCAGGGCCGGCGACTGAACGAAAGGCTTAGCAAGATCGCACCTGATCTGATCACTCGGACAGTGCCACCCGGCAAGCCCGCATTTATCCAGGCCCACCTTATCAATCTGATCTTGCGGGTAGGGAAGCTCACGGAGCTGGGGTATTCCGCAAATGAAGCCGCTGGTCTGCTGGAGATCCCCATTTCGCTTATCGCTCCAAAGAGGAAAGGGCGCTCTAAGCATGCGAAGCATAAAACCATCAAGACTCTGGCAGAGCAGATCAACGCTGAGGATCCAGATCTACTGAGTAACCATACAGGGGGTGTGTTTATACATGAGTCACTAAAATGTAACTCCCTCGACCTGTATCGCATGATGGGTATAACAGCTTACAAGCTGAGACTCCTGGATGATCAGCTAAACATTCCAGCGATGGATCTCGACCCGGACTTTGAGAAGGCTATCGTCGCAAGCAATGACAAGAAGCAGAGCTTGATTCTTACCCACACTGCCCCCCACGTGCTGCAATTGGATGACTGCGATGCTGAGGTTGTGGGAAGGATTATGCCCCACTGCTTCGAGGTCGTGCAGACTTCGCCGGGGAGCTTTCACTGCCGGTTAGCCCTGCCGATAGGCACAAGGCAGGCGAGCGCAGATTCAGTCAAAAGACGACTGCTGAAAAGCTTGAGCATGACTGGTTCCTGTAATGGCGGGGGTGGCAAGACCTTTAGGCTGCCCGGCTCCACAAACTTTAAGCCCGAAAAGGGCAATAGGATCATTCGCATCCTCGCTCAGGAGAAATTTACATCCATTGCTGAGTTGAGCCTGGCCAACTTGATTCCATACGAGCACAGATCAGCGCCCGCGAATGGTGGGCCAGCTATCCAAATACCCATCTACAGTCGCGTAAAGACATATCGTGATCATACGAGCTCTGCACGAGATTTTAACTTTTGTCGGCAAGCGGCCAGTTGGGGCGTGCCGCGCAAACGGATTATCGCTGAATTGCTTGCGGCGAGTACGTCAGCCGCAGAAAAGGGCCGGCAGTATGTCGAGAGAACAGTTGATAAGGCGATCCGGGACTCTCGGCGCTGGTCATCATCCCCGAAACAATCTGGCTGATTCACAAGTCGCAGTAATCGAGCAAACATGATGCGAGAAAAAATTGAAATTTACCCACACGGCAAAATGGGGGAGCATGCGCTGGACGGAGTTGAGGGTAGAGTTGAGGGTTACCTACTCGCCCTTCAATACAAGAATGCAGTCAGCTTGGGAGCGGCCCTCCGCAGCCTGCGCGGGATCTTGTACTTACTGCCACCGGGAAATGAGCGCGCCGTCATCTGGCTGAGCGCGGCAGCCGTCAGCAGACTGCCGCAAGATCTGGCTTCCCGATTGATCTATTTAGCCGAATTTGAAATTGATGAGGCTAAGCGACCCTGTGATAAGTGCAAGCGCAGTGACGTGCTATATGCCTGCGGGAAGTTTGGACATCCGCTCAGACTGATTTGTTTGAAGTGCAGTCGCTTTGCCTCAGCCACGAACGCGAACGCATTAGCGGCGCGGGAGGAGGCGGAACGACACAAGGATGTCCTTCGCAAGTTCCGGCCGATTCGGAAGCTGGCAAAGCCGCGTTACAAGCTACTAAAAGCCGCTTGATTTGCTGAGCGAATTCGAACGTTTTTGGTGGATCAGATCGTGAGTGGCTAGGGGTATAGCTATCCGGCTGAATTGAGCATTTCAGAAGCATTTCGATAGGGGCTGGCTTGGTGCTAATTTCCCCTTCCGCCATAGACTCGGGTTCGCTCTCGTATCTCACTCAAAGCAGCGATTCGATCTGTGACTATCTCTCGCAGCCGTTCAATTATGGCAAGGTGGGACAGCTCGTTTAGATCGAGTCCCGTTCTATTCTCAAGCCCATTGAAAACTTCTTCATCCAGGTAGATGCTCTCTAAGTTCGCACGGCTGGACGCAAGCCAATCTGATACCTCTGCGTCGCGTTCAATTAGCTCATCAAGCGAGTCAACTTTGTGGTCTAAGTCTCGCAACAGGGTGTCCGCTCTAGTTAACTGCCGTTCGGTGCGAACGTGGTAATTGTCGGTGTTTTGTCTCCTCGCATAATCCGGCATTTCACATCTCCCTTCCACGCTGTCAGCAATTCTTGACGTGTCCAAGGGCTTCTGGTTCTACCCGCTATTGCTGAGGTGGCGAATAAGTGGTGCGCCAGTGGCGCAAAAGTGGCGCGGGTGTCGTATGTATGACCCTATCGGCTAAGTGAGTGAAATTCTCATTCTGTGGGAAACAAATACCAATATGAAGGGTTTTAGTCGGGAAATGGTCGATTTCAATGGCTGAATGCGTCGGCTGCGCCGCTAAAAAGAACACCCGGCGCGTGTTATCGCTATGATCCGTTGCTGACATGCACCACACGATCAACACTCATCATCGTAGGTATTTGATCGAGTAGGTTTCAGACAGCTATTTGCACGGCTCGCACTGATTTTTCGGCAATCTAAGCGATCTGCGGAGTTCAGCTATTGTCTTGTCATCTGGAATCACTCGGATTTTGCTCGGTCTGACAGTTGGTGTTAGAAAAGGTGGCGGTTCAGTTTTCTGTCCAACGTAGAGCTCTATTGTCAGTTTCTCGCGGAATCCCCCGTTTATGACTCCAATGTTGTCGGATTCTAGGCCACGTTTACTCACGAGGTACCGTTTTGCTCGATTAGCACGTAATTCGGCCTCACATGACCGAGCCCGCCGTCCGGCATAGACTACGATCCAGCCTCTTGAGCCAGATTCATCCTCTCGCAATCTTGAAGCGAAGTATTCAAGCAGCGTTCTTTCTTTAGAGAATTCTATGTCACTGTAATGGTCGAACAGCCTGGGTTGAGAGCCTTCCTCCTTAATGTCGTGTAAGTCTCTTCGGGAAGCAGGACAGGCAAGTTTGTAATCCCGCTTAGCTGGACCATAACTAATCGTTTCTATAGCCTGCTCGAATACTCTGTAAGTTATGGTAATGCCCTCGTTTTCGTTCGTGTAGAATTCGACACCCTCAATTTCGCCGTTCTTCGTTTTTTCGAAAGTTTTCAGATCAAAACCGACATCGCTAAGAGTCAGCTCATGTACTGGGCGGATCGAAATACTCACTACTGTCCCGGTTGGGACGTTCCAGCCGGATGGCCAACATTTTTCACAGGGGCCATCAGTGTAAGTCACCACCACGACCATATCTTTCAGTTTATGAATATTGCCTGATGTCGATGGCCCCAGAACGCGTTCAACGTCATCACGTCTCGAATGCAAGGGGATAATCCCGCGCCACCCTTCTGCTAATCCGCAAACAGCCATAATTAGGATGTACGTGCCTATCGCTGATGCTCTGATGAGGGTATTCATTTTTTTGGGTCTCCCGGATCGCAGGCACTTGCCAACATATATCCCCAATAAACAGATGCGGCCGATTCTAATTTTTCCGCGTTCCACTTTGGATCTGCTTTGAATCCCAAGCCCTGAGCTAAGTTTGAATCTAGAAAGCCTCGGCCGCCGCGCAGGTGATGTATGATTTCATGTATGGCAGCGCTAGCGATCTGTCTCTCAGCGTAACCTGGTCTAGGGGAGTAACCATTTGGGCTCAAGAGCACGGAAGCTGGTGTGTTGCCGTTAATTCCCCCTTTAGCCTCTCCAGCTCTTTTCATCGCGTAATCATAGTGGAATCCACCTTGGGTTTCGATCTTGTCAAAGGTATCCAGAATTTCATTGAGATTTACTGGGTCTTGACCCGCCAGTTTTGCCGCCTTATTTAGGACATTGGTCAGGAACTTTGCACATCGTCCATTTACCAGCAATTTTGCAACCCGACTGCGGAGGTCTTTTACCTCGTCACCTGTGAACCGCCGTGAACCAGTATCCTGCGGCGTAATACTTGTCCAAAACGAAGACGAAGAGGCATAAAGCGTGGTTATTGTGGTTGGCCCTCCCAGGTTCACGTTAACCGACTCCCAATGTTCGCTTGTCATCTGACCATTAGCGTCATAGTTTAACTCGAAAGCCCTCCCCAGCCTTATTCCCGTCTTTCGATAGCCCACTACCCTTGCTGAATCAGCCGCCATGCCGTAAGCCATTGAGAAACCGCCGCTGACAAAATTATTCATGATGCCCATCATGTAGTCCCTAGGCACGGGAATACCGTCACGGGAATACGTGACGCCGTGCTGCTGCGGACTGCCGAATGACCCGTAAGGCAATAGTGATTCGCCGGCCTCACTAGACGGGTAAGGCACGATTAGGTCGTACGGACTATAGAGGCCGGCATCTGAACTCGCCGGATCCAACTCCGCACTGCTCCCATAGTAGCCGGAGATGTTGCTGGTATGGCGCACGCTGGCATTGCTCGCGTCGCGATGCTCCCAAATCACCTGCTGGAGGTTGGTAGGCCCCACTTCCTGCGTCGCCAGCACCTGGCTGCCCGAATAAACAAACGTGCGCTGCTTAGCCCCACTCCCGCTTAACTCCGTCAACACTTTCCCACCTAACACACTTGAACGTAAGTAATATGTTGTGGTGGTAAAGGGCTGATCGTTGGCATCAAGACCGCTTTCCACCGTCTTCACCCGGTTGCCATTCCCATCGAAGCTCTGCTGTGTATCACTCTCTGAGTGCACCGTAGCCATTTGCCCCGCGGCATCGTAAGTGTAGACCTGCTGAAAATTGCTCAACAAGTTGCCACTCGCATCATAGCTCCAGTCTGCGCGGCGGTTATTCGTATAAGAATCGGTCGACGAAAAGTAAGCAGTCCAGTGGTTGCTGTTCTGCGTGGTCAGATGACTGAAATTATCGTATCCGTACGTCTGCTTGTAAGGACGATCATTGGTGGCCGCTTCGCCCCGCGCCTCAGCGCCGGAAAGAGCTTGGGTCATGCGGGCCATCTGGTCGTGAGTGTAGGCCCGGTCAAAGCGCTGATCGATCCGGTCGTGCGAATAGCTCATCAGGCCATCGTTCGTGTACTGGTAAGTCTTATTGATCACGTTTGGAATCACAAAGCTGCTGGGATGCAAGCGCGCATTGTAGTCAATATCAAGGGTCAGGTTGTTGCCATAGCTGAGATGCTTGATTCCGCCCGCAGCGCGGTATTGTAGATTGGAAGCATAGGTAGAAACGTTGGCGAAACCTGAGCCAGTCACGCTTGAGAGTCTACCTGCCGGGTCATGGTTGTAACTCACCTGCGCGCCAAAGTGGTCGGTGACGCTGGTTAATTGGTTGGCCAGGTTATAACCGTAGGTCATCGTGAATGCGCCTACGTTCGGGAAGGTGCGCGTTTCGGAAGTGAGGCGTGAAAAACGATCGTACTCGTATGTCGTACCGCCAACTACGTTGTTTTGAGTATCCTTTTCCGTCATGGATACTCGATTACCAGCGTTGTCATAGGCCAGCGTTACCTTTGGCGTCGGCGTTATGCCTGTCGGAGCGGCATAAACGATGCTGGTCGGTTGATGCCGGCCATTGTATTCGTAGGTTGCAGTTGCGCCGCGCGCGTCGGTGACCTTTTGGATGGTGTCGTCGGTGTTGTAATCCCAGGTTGTGTTGGTACCGAGATCCTGTTCGGGTGTGTGCTTCTTCCACAGCCGGCCAAAACCGTCATAGCTCGTCGTGGTATCTTGATAAGTACCACTACCCTCTGCTCCCGCATACTGCCTCACTTGCGTGACCTGATCTCGTTGGTTGTAGGTGTTGACCGTAGTCGCATACACGCTGCCGCCCTGCCAGTTGAGCACTTCGGTTTTGGCGGTGCGGCCATACAAATCGCTATAGATCTTCTGCTGCCGTCGCTTTAGGGTTCCATTTTCAATCGTACCTTCGTCAGTCAGCGTCACTACTTCGCCGCCGGCGCAACCGCAACCAGAATAGCTAAACTGTTTTCTGCTCGGATTCGTCGGAGTGTCGTCGGTATTGATGGTTTCTAGTGGCCGGCCCTTCCAGTCGTAAGTCTGCTGCATGTACAGCCAGCCCGCCGCATCATCACCATAGGGTATCCAGGAGTCGTTGATTTCCGTCGGATTTGACTGCTTGATCACCTGGCCCATGAGGTCATATTTAATATTCTGAGCTTTATACCAGCCGGCGCTGCCCGGATGATTGCCGGCAATTCCAAAGGGCTGGCCTAAGCCATTGAAGATTTGAATCGTATAAGCCTCGTCATAACCTACGGTATTGACAGTGGAAAAGCTCTGCACATAGTTTGCCCCGTAAACGTAACGGGTATAGGCCCCATTATCGGTCATCGTAGTGCGCTCCAGACGCCCGGCGCTGTCATAGTCAAGCGTTTGAATGGCCCCTTGCGGCTGCCCGGCGGCCGGCGGCCCCTTGTGCCGCGTCTTAGCGCCGAAGTCGAAGTTGTATCGAATGTAGGTACCATTCCAGTCGTTATCGTAAACCGTTGTTGGATAAGCAAACGTGTTGCGGCCGTTGTTCAGGTCAGAGAAGGAATCGCTATAGCTCACGAAGTTCTGATGCCACAGCATGTCGCGTGTGAACGTTACGGAGCCCGCCACATTGTAGCCGTACTTAAACTCAATGCCCGGCGGCGGATTGGGATCGACATTGTTTTGCGTAACCAGCACCAGATTGCCGCGGGTGGTTAGGCTAGTGTTGTAACTGGCATCATGCTGAACTGGATTTACGTTTCCCGGCATAGCCTCCAAGTGGGAAGCCCAGTCGTAGCCATAATGAGTTTCTAACAGTTTGTTGCTCCCCCCATCATCGAGAAACACTTCTTCGGGAAGGCCGATAATTCGCTTGTCCAGGTATACGCTCGTCAACAGGTAGTCGGTATGTGTGCGGCGATAGGGAGTAACGGCGTCAGCCAGGTATTCCGTTACATCGTTAGTTAGACTGCATAGAACGCCGCTGGGAAGCGTAAATGACTTGTAGCCAATGGTAGTGCGGCGGCGATTGGAGGCTGCGTCATAGACATTCGTTTCGACCGGCCGCGGATTGGTCAAATAGCTTACGCCGGTGTTGTCCTGTATCCAAGATGTTGTTGACCATTTTTGGCGCACCCCTCCTGACCAGACCTCGCTCAACGTCGTCAAACCCTTCTGCCAGCCGCTGCCATAGAACTCCTTATAAACAGTTCCATCCGGCGCAACTAATTGATGCGAGCCGTTGAGAAGATCGCTGTATTGCGTCGTTACTTCCGCAGGCACACCGTTCGCGTTGTTCCAATATTCCCCCCAAACCCGAATAGCCGATATCCGGGGACAATCCATTGAGGTACTTTCATATTCGAAAGTCGTATAATTAAGTGGGTGGTTGTCCGATGCGGGGTTACTGTCTGAGCCGTAATAGGTTATTCGGGAGACTTGGCCCGTCAACGAAGTAGAGTAGATAAATTTGTAATAGCTATGATCAGCAAGACCAATTTGTGTGACCACTGGGATCGTCCCCGCATAGGTGATTCCGCTAATATTCCCTGAGAAGCCAGGCTGGATTTGGACAGTGCTCCAGCCAAAGGTAGCCCACTCATGCGTCTGTCCATTCCAGTCTTGCGTAATTGAAAGCAGGTTAGAGTTGCCGTCGTAGTTGAAAGTAATTTGGCGTTCCAGCGTGTCTTTGACGGTTGTGATTTGGCCGCGCCAGTTGTAGTTGATTGTGAGATAGTTACCGTTGCGATCCTTTATCTGATTGCAGCGCCACTCATTGTTCAATTTTGTGTAGTTGAGCTGAGTCCCATCTATGGAGCGCACTACCAGAATGCTCCCGTAATCAATCAGTTGCAGATAGGAGGAATCCGCCGCCTCATAAATTGTCGTTGAGCCCACCTGTCGCAGCTCGGTGCGTCCGCCGGATGGTGTAATGAGTAGATAAACATTCTGTCCCACCTGCGCATCGAAAAACTGTTCCTGAACGGCTGGAAATCCAAGGCGAAAACCGGGACTTGGGGAACCGTTGTCCTCGTCAAAATAAAGGTACGGATGATCTGGATCTGATCCGGATCTCGTCCATACCATCGACGAATATGAAAGCGTGAGCCCGAGATCCAAGCCTGAGCGACCGGGCAAGCTAACGAGCGGCAAGCTCCATTCTGCATCTCTTCCCAGCAATCCATTGCCGGCCTGATTTGTAGGATCAACCCGAGCACTTAGTAACGAACTAACGCTACTGGAGGGGGAGTTAACGACTGAAATGCTAGACACGATGGTTCCGAATTCGCCAGCCTGGTCGTCAAAGGCGCGACGCACCGCTTCGCGGCCTTGAGAAGGAAGCATGGCCTCCCAATAGGCCCATCCCCCTGGTTCGGGGTCGCGCATGGCATAACTCCTGTACATATCGTAAACGTACGAGTGATTGTCGCGGTTGCGACTCGCGTATTCAACAGATTCAAATAGCGTCTTGCCCATTTCGCGTGCTGCCATCACCATCGAGTTTTGCCCACGCTGAAATGCCGCTCGCAATATGTCGAGCCAATACGATTGTTCGTATCCGTATGGTTGCCGGGCGAGTGCGGCTTGGAAGAAATTCTGCACATAAGAATCATCACCTACCGGCGGGGGCATAAACGTGAGCGCCTTGCGGGAGCGGGCGTGACTCAGTTTGATCTGCCTCTCGGATATCGCCTTTGCTTTCGAATGCGGCAATTGAATTCGATCTGCTACTTCGGGAGGGTGCTGCGAACCACGCCCACTGCTGACTATCCTCCCACTGCTCGGTTCGAGTGGATTGCGTCTCGATCTGATTGAGGAGGGAATTGCTGCCGGCGCTTCTGGCTTTTCATGCCGCCGATGGCGCACTTCATTCAGGTTAGGAAGTCCAACTTCGGGTGCACCCGAAACGGGTCGTCCCTTGCGCGATTGGCCTTGGCCTGTCGTAAGACTCTTTGCTTCACCGAGGCGGAATGGCATCAACAGAGATGCAAACAGAGCAAGGCAAACGAACAACGCGATCAGGGTGATTGGTAGACGAGAGCGGCGGCGGGAAACCATAGAAACCTCCGGGAAGCAAAAGCAGAGCCTAAGCTCAGCTTGTTGGGTTTCACAGGTTCTGGGCCGCATTCCCTGTGTGAGATTGACTGCATTCCCCACGCGGAATGTAGTCAGCTAGTTTGTGAGTGTGGGGATGCTAGGACGGACGTTTCCCGTTGTCAAGATAAACTTTGTCCTACGACAGAGTGCTGTCATGCCAAAATTTTTACATCTAAGCCGCAGGGATCTAGAACACAAGAACGCGGCGGAAAGATCGGACTCGTTGAAGCCAACCGCCTTGGTTAGTCAGGTATGTGATTACGCTAACTAGCCAACGCGCAGGGTGTTCCTTTTTTATCGGAGGGCATTCGTCTAATGTGTAAAAGGACGCGGCGGAGGGGACTGGGATTCATTTGAATAATCGGTTAATGATTGCGTAGAACGGGGCTATCATTAACCAAAACGCTAAAGACAAAGGCCAAATCGCTCCCAAGATTGCTCTGCTGTCGCTATCCCATTGAGTGCTGATGTGCGGGAACGCGATTTTGCGCAGCAACTCACATGCGCTGACCGCAAAAGCCGCGACGACAGGATATAAGAGCCCAACAACTGCGCCGACGACGATAGAAGGGATAGCGAGGAACGCGAGGTTCTCCCAAGCGAAACCATAACCGTCAGATGTTGGAGTCAAGCCGAAATATAGAAGGGTTCCAACACCAGCCACAATTGCTGCTGAGACTGACGCCGCAAACAAACAGCCTCTGCCGAAAGTTCCATCAGACATTTCAATCACGCGACCTTTCGTTTCTTCGCGGCTTTCTCCTCCGGCGAAACGGGGCTAAACTGTTTTGAGGCACGCTGGAAACGCTTACTCATTTACTGCTTAAAAGAATGACCTCGTTAGTCTTAATTGATACTTCCAGGTATCCAAGTTCATGCGCTTGAGCCGGTGTGAGAATCACTTCAACTTGATTCCAACGTCCAGGCAGTAGGTCTTGAGTAAAGTGTTGGGATTTTGTCTTTTTGTTTTGATGCCAACTTAACCAATTATCATTGAAGGCCGGTTCTTTTGGTGCCCACTTCAACGAAAGATCAAAGCCACTGAACGTCGCAGTTGTCATGTTTCCTATCCCCAAGAATATTTTGTAGCCGTTCAGATAGGGCTCCAACTTAGCCACAGATACTAAAAAAGTACCGTTATTACTATTGACCTTCTGATAGGAATCAGAGGTTGTGTCCAGTTCAGCACTGTTGTCCTTTCTCATCTCCAACTGCAACTCAAGAACTCTACTCTCAAGCTGTTGAATTCTCTTTTCAAGCACAGCCCTAGAAGGAGCTTCATCGTTCACAAACCCAGCACTAAGGTCAATCGGTTGGGGCTTTGGTTTCACGCGTTTTTGCTGTGAGAATACGTTGGATGCGGCTAGGAAAAGGCAGGCACCAATAGCAATTGTTTTTAGCATGCGAGTAGACTCCATGATGTCGGAACACAAGGGGCCAGGGCTGCGAAAGAGGCTGGGGCCCTTAATTACATAAACCGCGATCTACATATACCTTCCTACCTGAACCGCTTAGGTAGTAACACCCACCGCGCGATCCTCTGAGATAGGTATGATTAGTTGTCGCCTGTGTGGGCGTTGAGTGTTGTGGTGTTTCCGGGGTTACCGCCGAAGGCGAGACGAGAGGTGTAGGAGGCGGTGTGTACTCTGGCACAATAGCCTGGGGTATAGTCGGTTGAGGAGTTGATCCTAGCGCACTGATAAACTCGATAGTATTGCCGTGCATCCAGCCGACATGATTAGCTACTCGCACGACATACCAGGGCAGTTTCTCATCTAGAACCTTCACGAGCGTTCCCTCGGGAACTTCATCACCAACAGCTCCAGCGGGCGATGGTGTATCCCGGAGGTTAGCATTCTGTGAAATCACGCGAGCATATCGAGGGGTTTGAGCAGAAACCGTTATCGGAAGAACGCAAACAAATAAGATCAGTAGGAGGACGCGGTTCATAGTTGAGACTCCGTTGAGGTTAAAGAGCGGAAGCGCGGATGCTATTCTTGACGAGTGGCATTGTCAAGATAAACATTGTCGGCTCGATTCATGCCAAAGTCTTTGTATCTACCGCCACGGGATCTAGAACAGAAGAATGCGGCGAAAGCCTTTGGAGACTCCCGCCGCTCCCTTACACTCGCACCGAATGCCCTCACAAACATTCGGCGCTAGACGGACACATTTAGCACCCGCCCGATAGTAGGATTCATACTCCAACCCTGCCAATGAGATCAAGTAAATAGCGAATCGGTATGAAGCCCACCGGATGCAAGAGTTTTTGTATTAAAGGTCATCGCCACCGTGGCGGGCGACAGACCTCATCCCAAGCCCGCGCGAGTACGTAAGGAAGAACCGCTATGGCTAGACACTGCGCCGCCAGGGCTGCCATTTGTGGAGCGCTCATGTCAGCGTGAGCGTAATAAGTCGTCACGAAGTTCAATAGGCCGAGCGCCGCGCCGGCGAGGACTCCTATCCAGAGCAACCGACCAATAACGTCCGTCACCGTCCCCCCAGCCTTCACTGCGGTTCCGTATCCTGCGCTCGGCTCCGATCTAGGTTGCGCTGGCTGGTCAGCTTCCTGTTTATATTGGTCTGGTTCGATCATGATTTCCTTTCTGCCAAAACGAGGATGAGGCTGCGGCTAGTGAGCCTCTTTAATGCGATCGTCCAAACATCCCAAAGCCCTTTGAAATGTTTGATAACGCAGTCTGCGTGCCGCGCTACGCCTCACATGAGAGATATCTAGCGTTAGTGCGTAATGTACTACCAAGCCAACTTAGGGAGCGGATACCACTTTGAACTTCGTAACCGGATGAACCTCCCAGGCAGTTGCTCGCCAGATATTTCCTGTGGCCTTTATGTTCCTTGCGTTGCTTCGGTGCTTATAGTCATAGGTGGGCCAGCCGGTAAACTTTACCCACTTGTTAGTAATCGCCGCCTTTACTGATGCCGCGTCGCCAAGCTCCCCTACGAAGCGCGGAGAGATCTCTACGATTACATACTTTATCTTCTTGTTTCGGTCGGCCTTCTTTGCAACAACATCAATATGAATGTCCGCTATGTCATTCCTGGCACAGTTGCAAGTCTCCCTTGGTGTGCCGGGGATTACATCAGCGACATAGCCTGTAATTTCGATTGGCCTCTCGGGGTCGATGTCCGCTTCTTCCTTAGCTGCCATTAGGGTCTCGATAGTGACTGAGTGATCAATACTTCCGGTTATATCGTCTCTGTTTTTCATTCGGTTCATCGCGGCTTCTTTCACGGGAACTTTGCCGGTTGGATTCGAGGCAGTTTTCTTGCGCTTACCTTCCGGCGCGCATCCGTCAAACGGGCTCTGTGAGAAGGCCGTAATGGGGAACAGCAATACAATGGCTAAGAGGAGCAAGGGCAAGAGCTTCATGTGAGCCTCCGAGCGTTGGGTTGAGAAGAATGCGAGAAATGAGCAAGCTACGGACTAACACTTAAACCAACAGCCCGATCGCTATCGTCGTCGGGACGGCCAGTCTTTTCCGGTGGCTTTGTGGGGGATTTAGGCTCGTATCTACCTAAACCCGAAAGCAGATAACCTGCGAGTCCGCCGATTAGCGTTGCGCTCGTTTCCGAGGTGAGTACCTTTCTAATCCCAGGATTAGAATGGTTGGCACGATCAGGCAGACGCTAACAAATTGGATGTGCCTTGGGCCTATGGATAAACCACTAGCTTGATTTCGCCACACAATCACAAACACGCCGAGCACGCTCGCTATCATTACGCCGCTGGCTAACATCTCCACCATATAAGGTTAAATTTGGAATCCCGTTTCGAGCCAAAACGGGGATCGGCGTTGCCAAGGGACTAGCTTGATCCTCGGTCGGACTAGGATTTGACACCGCCGGACTCGGAGTCTGCGCTAGGGTTTGGCAGGACAAGAAGGTAATTAAGAACGCCAGGAAGAGCAGCCGTTTCATTGTGAGCCTCCGGGGGTTGAGGTTGAGAGCGATGCGAGGTACGAGGCGGCTTATATACCTAGAGAGGTTAACTATGCAAGGAATTTTGTATTGACAGCCCTCTGGGGTGGAGTACACTTCGCGCCAATTAGCGTTGCCGGGGGCGAGGACGCTTGAGGCTACGCTTTCGGAAGGCCAGTTCATGAGACTGGCCTTCCGGTTTTGTGTTGACTTTCAGTCTTGGTTTCCAATACAAAGACGCGGCCTCATACTCCGTTTCCTCAAAGGATTCACTTGCCCAAACGCGGTTCACATCAGCTCCGAGATCCTAAACCCCAGTGTCCTCGCTGTGGCCGCTACGTCAGACAAATGAAATATGGCTGCAACCGCACAGGTAGTCAGCGTTACAAGTGCACCCCTTGTGGCCGAATTCATACGCCAGCAAGACGGGATAAGTACTCCTCGAAGATTAAACAAAGAGCCATTGAGATGTTCAAATATCAGGGCGAATCAGTCGAGAATATCAGCCAGACTATGGCTATTAGTCGGCAGCTCATCTCGTATTGGCTCAAGAGAGACGAGGCCGCCCCTCAATCTAGGAAGATTTAACAACTCTTTTTTTGCGCAGGGATAGAAAGTAGTGGCGCGCCAGCAGGAAGTATGTATAATGCAAAAATGAAGGCTCAGCCAAGTACAGACGTACCTGACCCAAGCCTTCACCGTGAAAACTTGCGAGGTTGTAGCTCGCTAGGTTTTATAGCGGGCAGAGGCCGATAACCCCTGTCCGCTATTCCCGGCAATTTAACACCCTTCTAAAGGGTTGTCAAGCACTTTTTGACGAATTCCGGATTCCTACGAGTTTTTCCTCGTCCTATCAATGTCCGAACTCGTAGGAGAAACGATGCAAAGAACAAGTAAAAATTTAGTTGCCACGCTGATTCTTACATTAGTTGTGGTTCTCGGCGCGGCTTCTTTTACAGCAGCGCAAAATCTCGGCCTAGAAAACAGTAAGGGCAAACCCGAGCAACAGGAATCGAACAATCCGGGCCAGGATCGATTCCGCTTCCCGGTCACGCCCGGGACAAAGGAATGGAGAGAACTTCAATCCCACGGTGAAATGTTAAAGGCCACGCAAATCCCTCGCAACGAATTGGTTCGTCTGGGTACGTCGGCCTTACTGGAAACGGTTCTCGATTATCCTCTGTTAATGGACATGCTCGCTTACAACAGTCCTCAAGCAGGCTTCAACGCCCTGCTTGAAAACTTTAACGGGCTTTCAGAACTACACTCCCGCAGGGATGTCGGAAGGGCTGCTTTAATCAGGTATCGTTCGAGCGACGCTGAACGAAAAGAGTCTCTGCCCCTTGAGAAGCAGGGAGAAATCAGTTTTCAGCTCTCGTTTCTGGAAGTGTTGTTAGCACAGGATACTGTTCGCGATACACTAGGAACCTCGGAAACCGATCAGCTCCTTGATGAACTGGTGGCGAAAAGCAAACTGAAACAGGATCAATTTGACCTATACGGTTATCAGGGGTTGGAATCAACAGCTTTTGCAATCGGCAAATTGCTAAACAAAAAGGATAAGGACTTCGCTGTTCAAGTCAGTCAGGATTTCGACTTACAACAGTTTCTCGCTGAGGGCAGCGCGTCATCCGCGCGCACTGTGAATCAGATCTTGGAGAGAAGCAACGCAGGAACCGTCCTCAGAGAGCCTCTTTCTATTTTTGCGGCTGATTACTATTCTACCGTCTCGACACCACAGGGAACTTTGGTTCCAGTAGTAGTCGGAGGGTATGAATTAACCTCTGCGCAGATAGCAAGCGCCAATGCGTATGTTGCCGACAACTACCCTCTGGCTGTTCGCGAAACCGACGCCTCGCGAAAGTACAACTGCCATTCTTATGCATGGCACGACCAATCAACCTCCAACAATAAATGGATGGGTTCGCCGGGCGATGACACGTATTGGAACGACGGTAGTTATCTTAGTACAACGTCTGGAGTTGCAAACAGAAGGGTTTCGTATCCAGCATCAAAGGATCACTCGGCCATCGTTTACAATTCCACAACTTTCCGATCGAAATGGGGACAGCTCCCGCGTATGCGACACGCCTACAGCTACTGCCCTTACTGGAGTTCGGGTATAACGCTCAAATACTATTCGAGCTACGACTTCTCCCCGTCACCCCAAACGATCGTCATTACCCGTGGAGCAACTCCATATTGGGACATGTACACGTCCACGAGCAGCGGTTTTCGTGGGACAGTCAGTTATTACGCGATCGGCCTTCCTGGCAACCAAGTATTGCCCGGAACCGGATTCTCCCCGCAATCTGTATCCATCCAAGCGGATAACGTTTGGTACCTGTCCAGATTGAAAATCTACACAAACAGTCAAACGCCGCGCGGCAACTTTGCCATTCGCATCGAGGGTCGCTCGGGGGGTAAGACTGTCGTGAGGTACATCTATCTGAACATCATATAGGAAGTCAAAAGGCGCCGGAGAAGGCCGACGCTTAGCCAGGGTCACCTTGGGAAACCGGGGTGGCCCTTTCCTTTTCAATGTCAAACCGACCGCCTGGGAACTAGCCGGTCGCGTTGCGCCAGTCGGCATAATTGCGAATGGAGAGTTTAGTGAGCACCCGCCTAGACGGCGTTGTATTGAGTAATATGTTATCCGCGCGCCCGATCGGAAAGCTGGAACTCGTGAACAACCGGAGATGACCTTGGGATTACAACATCGCCCGCAGCCGTTGTTTTGTGGCCATCTCCTTTGGCGTCTTTGCACCGGCGCTTAGCCAGTCCTCCAACCGCTTCACCGTGAGGGTATGAACAATCGAAGAGCGAATTTCTACCTCTAACTTAGCAAGTCCTCCAGGGTTGATGTCGTGCTTCCTGAACCTCTGAATCCCTAAGACTGCCGCTTCATACATGCTGCCTGCTTCTACCTCGACGGCGTGGCGAACGCCATCCATATCCTGATAAGTGACCGTGCATCGCTCCATGGCCCGGAGCATAGCAATTTTCGCTAATTTTCGCCAATGGGACAAAGTGGCATTTATAAGACACTTGATTAGGCTTCGGCCGTATTAACCGGAAGGTTGAAATCGATGCGGACAACGGGGTTTTAGGCTAGATGCTTCGGAACAGACGGCAGCCTTTTCGGTAGTTCAACTCTGTCATCAATCAGTATGTCTACACAAACGCCTGCCGCCTGCGCATATTGCAGAAGGATCGGTAAGGGCGGTTCGCGTTCACCTGACTCATATCCCGAGATGCTGCTTTGATAAATCAGTTCGGATACCTTCATCCGCCGAATCAATTCGTTTTGAGATAAACCTAACCGTTCTCGAATAGCCGATAGCTTTTCAGCTAGACGCTTCGACCTTAACCGCTTCGCTCTTCCCATCAGTTGGAACCTCCTGATGGGAAACCCTCGTTGCTTCTAATCCTATTTTGGATTAGGATGCGCCCGCATTCTTGATTAGCCGGGAGCTTCCTGTGCTCCGCGGCGCCCCTCATTTAGCTGAAAAAATTCCTGGGCTTTGTCATCGAGCTAAATCCGAGAGTTAAGGTTATCAGACTAACAGTTCGCGCGTCCAAAAACGGCGGTTACTAGGCGGTCAATACAGGAGGCCGAAATGTCCAAGCCAACCAATCAAGAAAAGGAAGGCATAGCTCACGCGCCATCGTCCATAATGAAAGCGAAGCTAATCGATGTATTAGAATTGATCGGGATATACGCCGGCTGTCTAGCCGGTTCTATGCTAATGCTGGGCCTCTACTACTTTTTTGGAGAAACGCCATGGTTATTGATTGGCTACACCCTCGCCGCGCTATCTGTTGCGGCAGTTTTGCTGTGGCTGGGAATTGTCGCGGGGTTCCTGATAAAAGGTTGGCGAAGGTTATTTCCCTGAATCCCCACTCCATCCTGCGAATCCACCAATGAATCACTACAGCCTCAAGCCTAGTCGATCGCAGGGTGCATCTGTCAGATCTTGTTCAGTTCCGAGATACCGCTCAGTTGTTTGAATTGAGCTGTGGCCCAGGCTTAGCTGGATCTGATCGAGTCGTGCGCCGCCTTTGTGCGCGAGCTTTGCAAAGGTTCGCCGTAGGTCATGGGGCGCAATGTCGCCCAAGTCTAAAGCCTTCGCACATTCAATAACAATGATATAGATCGCTTGGTCTGTCATCCCGACTCCGGTCAAACGACTGCCCCGGTTGATCGAACGAAAAACCTTGCCAGTAGTTAGATCGGCTGCATTCGTGAAAGCATCGATCGCGGCCTTCGTCCAATTCGGCATGGGAACAGATCGCAGCTTGTTGCCCTTGCCAATGAGATCAACCAATACCCATCGCCCGTCACGCTGCTGGATGTGATCAAACGCCAGGTTAGCGGCTTCGGCACGGCGCAAGCCACATCCGATCAGCACACAGAGGATGGCTCTGTTACGTAGCCCTCGAAGCGTGTCAGTCCCCGGCGCATCAATGAGACTTTGCGCGTCCCCAGTAGTCAGCCAATTGCCGGTGCTTCTTCCGTCGTGTCGTATCCCTTTGATCGCTCTGATTCCATTCGCTATCTGAGCGTCTAAAGCGCCATTGTCAGCGGCTTCTTCTGCTAACTTGCGGATTGCTGATAGCCGCTGGTTGATCGTTGCGGCTGAGAGCCCGGCCTCGCGCAGCTCTGCCGCATATCGTTGCACAACGGCTTTCGTTAATCCGGGATGTCCACTGGCTTGATGCCAGGCAATAAATACCCGCAGGTGTCGTTCATAGGCTCGCCTACTATGCGGACTGTCCAAGCTATCAAGTACAGTCTGGATTGCGATCTCCGTAGCTGCATCCTGTCGGACGAGTTCAGTCATAGTTGCTCCTTTCGAGGAGCGGACGCATTAAGATAGTTCTTGAGAGCTTCCAGAGCCTCGTCCTTGCTGTTGTACTGCGCCAGGTCACCAACATCGCTATGGACACTGCCTTCATCGTTGAATTGGCGGATCGTGAATCCTCGGCCCGCTGAGTCCTCAAACCCTCGCTTGTCTGAGGTTATGAAATATCCGCCCCGAATAATTCCGGACTCGATGCGCGTTCCAAAGAACCGCATCGTTGACCGCTCAAACCAGCTTCCACCGTTTCGCTCGTTTAGGGCTTTGAGCTGGGAAATTGTGGTTATTGGTTCGGCTGTCTCAGACGGACGGGCCTGTCTGACTCGACGGATCGCAGCCTCCAGCAGAGTTGCGGCAGCTTTTCGGTATTCGGTAGGGAAGTATTGACCGGCGCAGTATTCCCAATCCCAAAGCTCGATCTCGCTGATCACTGTACCGCCTTTGTGGGTGCCACCGTATTTGGCCGGATCAGTCTGTCGATAGTGCTTGGCTTTATGCGACTTCCATTGTAGCCGACCACTGAATGCATGAGGCGCTTCCGCTAAAACGTCGGCATCCGTCACACCTTCGGCGGCTGCGATCTTTATCGCTTCGCGGAATCGTCTAAGATCCGCGCGGATACTCTGCTGCTCTTGTTGGAACGCGCGCCGGCCATGGCGCAACGTCTCTCCTGTATCCCAGGGCGAATAATAATTATTGCGTTCTATGCCGCTGCGTTGTGCTGCGAATTTGATTAGCGCACCGATTGCTGATTGCGCGCCATCGTCCTGCGTGTTGACCGCTTCGTATGGTGAGGTGGTAGAGTTTGGCTTAGCCATGGTTCGATTCTCCTTTTAGCGTTGGATCGAGTTGTGGTTAGAAGCCCGTTAGAGTTGCTGCTCTGGCGGGCTTCGCTTCTACTGCATCAAAGATCTAACCGATAGCTTTCTAGAATGGTAATTATCAAAAGCTATCTGAGGCGGCTGATAATACACGCTCTGCGTAGTATGTCAATCACTTATTTCGCGTATTGTGTATTACACGAGACGCGGACTATAGTGTAGGGCATGATCAGGCTTAGACTAGACGAGCTGTTAAAAGCTCACGGCTGGACTGCTTATCGGCTGATGCAGGAATCTGGCATTCATCCAAGTGTGCTCGGCAAGTACAAGCACAATCAGGTAAGGGAAGTATCTCTCGAAACGCTTAACGCACTCTGCAAAGCTTTGCGTTGTCAGCCTGGAGATCTGATCCAATACGTTCGGGACAAGAGTTGAGGAGCGGTGGAAAGTGAGCCAGGGGGAGGGGGAGGGGTTACGCCGACGCGCAGCCGCCCAAGCCCTGAAAGACCGGTACTTTATGACGGTTAAAGGTGACCTGAAACCGTTGGTCGTCTGTGGTAGACACTCACACATTTACGATTGAGACGCGGGCGGCAGAGGTTCTCTAGGAATCTGTGCCGACTTCAACTTTAGCTTGTGCTACTGAGGGCTATCGTGTTACCTTCCGGGTAACAGAAAAGGGGGACTGTGGATCACCTTAGAGCACCATGCTAGTTTTTGTTGCAGACAAGAAGCTGAAACGTTCTGTAGAGAATGACAAAGAGCGCCAGAAACGTTTTGGCCAGGAAATGGCCAAGAGGATTCGATTGCGAGTCAGCGCCTTGATGGCGGCGGAATCGTTGGGGGATTTTTTACCACCCTTTTCCCCGCCCGAGCGGTGCCATGAGTTAAAAGGAAACCTGACCGGGTATTTTTCGATGGACTTAACTCACCCGTACCGTCTTCTTTTCAAGGCACTCGACAATGAGACAAAACCTTCCGCCCAATTGAAGTTAGAACTCTTGGATCAAAAGCAACGTTGGCAGTCGATCAAATCAATACTAATCACAGGCATCGAGGACACACATGGATAAACAAGCAAATCTCAGATACGAGCCGGACACCGTTCCGCATCCGGGCGAGTTCCTAGTGGAGTACCTTGAAAGCAATCGATGGACTCAGAGAGAAGTGGCTAGACGTACAGGAATCACGACAAAAACCGTTAGTGAAATCTGTAATGGTAAGGCTCCAATAACACCGCCGACCTCATTGGCTCTTGAACGATTGTTCCAACGGCCTGCCCATTTTTGGCTCAACCTCCAGCGGCAATTTGATGAGGCCGAGGCCAGAAAGAGAGAATCGGCTAATCGAAACGAGTGGGAAGCTTGGGCAGCAAAGTTTCCCGTCAAAGAGATGAAGAAACGCGGCTGGTTGACGGCACCTGATAAATCCACAGTTGAACAGTTACTGAGTTTTTTTGGTGTTTCTTCACCCAATAGCTGGAATGCTGTTTGGCAAGCGACGAACGTTTCCTATCGGCAAACACTGCGTTTTAAAACAAGCAATGAAGCAGTGTCGGCCTGGGCCAGACAGGCGGAAATTGATGCTAATTACTTGAAGCTAACCTTCAACGATTTCAGCGAGGAACGTCTCCGATCTAGTCTTGAAGAGCTACGAGGCTTGACGAGAAAAAAAGCCGAAGTCTTCGTTCCATTGGTTCAGCAGCTCTGCGCAGATGCTGGTGTAGCGGTGGTTTGGGTTCGGGAATTACCGCAGACCGGAATTAGCGGATGCGCCCGTTGGTTAAGTGATAAGCGGGCCTTGATAGCAATGACGTTGAGATATAAGACTGACGATCAGATTTGGTTGACGTTTTTTCATGAGGTGGCGCACCTACTCCTCCACAAGAAGAGCCTGTGCTTTATTGTCGATAATGCAGCTAAAGACTTGGGTGATAAGATTGTCGATCCGGAGATGCGCAAAGACGAGGAGGAGGCAACTCGATTCGCAGAGGATACTCTAATTCCCCCAAACCAGCTCTTCCCCTTTATTAAGGGGCAAGATTTTTCGCAGGAAGCTATAGAAGCGTTTGCCGAGCAGGTTAATGTCGGCCCTGGAATCGTTGTGGGACGCCTGCAACGCGAAGGCGTACTAGCTTATTTTCAGGGAACCCGACTAAAACAACAATTTGCTTGGGGCGATGATGCGTAGGCACACAATTCTCGTTTCTTGAAATCGTAAGAGGCATCAAGATGTCCAAGGGATACATATACACGACTAGAGGAGGCTTCGATCCTGAGAGGGGTAAGAAGCTTAAAGATCCTTATCTTGGCGATCAACCCACGCTCGGCGCATGTATGCCAAATATTCGCCGTCAAGTTGTACCAGGAGATCATATTTTTCTCGTGTCCGGTAAGGTAAAGGATGCGCTCCAGTTCGTCATGGCGGGGTTCGAAGTCGATCAAAAACTCGATGCGATGTTGGCCTATGATCTTTATCCCCAACATCGACTTAGGCAGTTGGAAAATGGTGAGGTTACTGGAAACATCATAGTTACCGCCCAAGGTAGACAGCACCCGCTAGATACTCACGATCCCTCAACTTTCGCGCGTCGCATTGAGAATTATGTGACAGGCAGGAATCCGGTGGTGCTGACGTCACGCCGAGAAATTCAGAGCGGTAGAGACGATACTCTCTATGTCCTCAGTCATGTGCTTGGGAAAAAGGGAAGAGTTCCGAAAGATATTATGGGACGCTGGAGTCGATTGGATGATCGCCAGATTCGAGAACTGCGAGATTGGCTCGTTTCGATCAAGGCAGGTCATTGAAAGGTTTAGGTATGTTTTCTAATTCTGACAGATTGAACCAAGTCGAAGCAGCCTTTGATGCGTTTCGAGATCGTTCCGGGATTGCGCGACCTCCAGAAGTTGCACAAGAGTTGTCGCGCGCGATTGCTCTATTCTCTTTAGCGGTGACTCAACATCCCATGGAACTTGAGAAGATCTTTCCGAAGCGCGTTTTTAACGCTCAAACGTCCTTAGCCGTCGAAATGGCGCTAAAGGTTCGCTTACTCCTTGAAGTGGGTAACGAGGATCCGCTCTTCGACCTTTCGGCTTTGTTGCTCGAAAAGTTTGGCGTTCCCGTTTTCCAGATGGCGAGGTTGGGCCATGTTTCTGGTGGTTGCGCGAGATTGGCTACCAAGTCATGCATCTTCATAGCGAAGGAAAATGAGATCGACGCCTTATTTAATTGTTCGCATCAACTGGCCCATCTCCTTCTCTTTCATTTGTACGGTAAGGAAGGTATCAGTTTAGATGTTTCTAGCGCTGGCCTTGGTGCGGCGAAACCGCCGTACGAACATTTTGCGGACGTGTTTGCGCTGGAACTTTTGATGCCTGTCCGTGGACTTGGGATAGCTCTAAAGCAGATTAGGACGCTGTTGGGGGTCAAATACGATGGTGTTGGCGAGGTCGAACTTCTTTACCTCGCAAGGATATTTGGGGTTAGCTTTCTCGCAGCCGGAAAGCGCTGTGAGCGAGCCAGACTTTTACCGAAGGGAAGTGCCGCTGAGCTTGAAAAGTTTGTAACTCAACAATTTGGTGGGCCAGAGCTGCGCGGGTCGGCCCTGGATTTACCGCCTCGTGTGCCTATCACTATGACTGCACTTCCTAAACTCGGTGATTTACAAATTACTCCCCCAATTTCTAAATTGCCTCGGCACCCACAAGCGAATGGCCGCACAAAACGAATCTGAACCATCCTATGTTATCTGATAGAAATTACACGAAATGCAAAATTGTCATGGTTGGCACACGCCGCGATGGCGGCAAGCGCTATTGGTGCTTGCAGCATAAGGCGGATGCGACTGCAAAGTACGGAAAACGAGCGGTAAGATGTCGCTATGCCTTCATTCCACCAATTTCTTCTGCTGAGAAGCTCACAATAGATCCAACAAGCTACGGCGGTGGGATAGCAATATGGGGAGCTGTCCCACCTATTTATGACACGACAGGTCACCCCTTAGAGCGAGGTGTTCACGTACATGCTCGGACGCATCCCGAAGCAGACAAGGTTATCGACCAAAGTTACCGATCAGTCGAGGTAGTGATAAACAATACCGGGCAGACTGTGGAGATCTCAGAGTTGGATGCCATTTACTTCATGGTCTCATCAGTGTTTGGATATGAAATGAAATTCGTTGAGTGTACATTTTGTCATTTCCCGCACTTGGATAAGGATTGGTTTAGCGTTCACAACCATCGCAGGCACTTGTGCGCAGGTTGCGGCCATCTATTCAGAGATGATGTTAGAGGGATTGGCAACCCCGCAATGAAGATTAGGGAGTCATTCCCCCATCACCATGAAATCAATAAGGCGAGGAAAAGCAAAAGACTTCGGCAGACAGATTACCTTGGAGGCATACAGATCTGGGGTTCAAACTCAGCTCTTCTTTGGACAGCAAACCGAAACGAAGAGTCCGGTATTCACCTACATGCTTTTGATCAAGATGGAAAAATTAAAATCGATGATACTTTTTCAACGGTGACTGTCGATAACATAACCTTAGATCCGAAGTTAGTTCGATTGCTCATGGCTCAGAGTGGTCTGCCTCACATTGCAGGTAGAGTTATGAGTATTCATTGTGAACAATGTGGTAAAGAGCATTTCGATGAAGGGGAATACGCTTTTACGCCACATGATAATCACTGTTGCAATTCATGTGGATCGAAATTGCGGGGCAAAGGAAAATTTCGCAAGACTATTAGTAATCCCATTTGCGCCACCCTAGCTCAACTTGCAAAATTTGCTGTGCGCGAACCGCTACAACAAGAATCACACCTCCTTACCGAAACACTGTGAGAAGTCTTTGTCTCACAATTGTCCCGCAGTTATTACAGCCTTGGACTCCAAAGCCACAATATGCAACCGCCATTTGGTAGGGCTCATTCTTCCTAAGCGTTGAAAACAGACGTTACTTCGCATAGATCCGAAGCGGAATGCGCGATTAGGGTGTTAAGACTCAAGATCGAAACTCCGGCATCGGCTTGCGTTTCAAAGGCGAAACCGCGAATCAATCTAGTCCTACAAGAAGCGATAAGACGGCTTCTAGCTTGCCGATTACTGTTACTTCGAGCGGTGGGCCGGCGAAAAAAGCAGCCAAATTGAAACGACTTTGGGGCTTGAACTGCTAAAGCAAAACAGAACCGAGCTTCTGATTTTGCGTTTCAGTCTTTCTGTGGCCTCAAACCTCATCTAAAATAAAGTGACCTCTACTTGTTGAAGCACGACGGAAACAATCGTAAGGTTGCTTTCCACAGGAAGGCGCATCCTCTGGATAGCAGGGTTCAGCCTTGTAACGGAATGAATGAACGTAAGATTATTAGTTTATCTCGGGTGGCTTCCCGAAGGCTTTTCAGGGAAACGAGTTTCTAAGATGATACAAGATACATCCGCACTGGTCGTCGCCTCGTCGGTATTAGATGCGGCGCTTGAAATCGCACGAGAGCGGCGCAATCAAATGTCAAAGCTTTGCCAGGCAGTAATCGACCGGGATTACAAAAGTGCCGAACAACTAGCGCGCCATCTCGGAGGACTCGATGAGAAGAATAATCGAACTCATTAGAGTGATCCAGGCTGATGACCACTTACAAAGACAGTAACTTGACAGGATGCCGGCCTGATGGCCTACGCACCTTTGTGCGTCGATCCTGCCCAAGCGTTCGTTCTTGTCGGTAAGCTACGCGGACTACTATGAAAAGAGCGATAGAACTTCTGAGAGTTAGTACCGAGTCGCAAGCCGGCGATAAGGCAA
Organism: Blastocatellia bacterium; assembly: GCA_033856235.1. Taxonomy (GTDB): domain Bacteria; phylum Acidobacteriota; class Blastocatellia; order Pyrinomonadales; family Pyrinomonadaceae; genus DASXRU01. The sequence goes on from JAWVFI010000007.1 coordinate 31,556, forward strand.
GTATTCCTTCTCAACGGGCTACTAACCTTCAAACCGCAGCGCAATATGGTCTAACCATCGTTAAGACCGTGGAGCTTTCTGATGTATCCGGCGCACAGGTACTCCTCGCCCCAGAGATACAAGAAATGATCCGCTTAATGGGCGACCCTGAAATTCATGGGGTCATCGTAAGAGAGTTTTCCAGGTTGATGCGGCCCGAAAACTTTGCTGACTATGCAATGCTGCAAGCCTTTGTTGATACCGAAACGCTACTTTACCTGCCTGATGGCCCAATAGATTTTTCCAGCGACGCGGGAATGCTTATGGGAACAATGAGAGCTGTCATGGGAGGGTTAGAACGCCGAGAGTTAGTAAAAAAGATGTGGCGTATTAAGGAGCAGAAAAGGAGAGAGGGTGGATTCAGTCAATCAAGAATATGTTTACCTTTCGGCGTTGAATACCCGTGGCGATACACACCTGATGCTGAAATAGTTAGAGAGGGTTTCCGATTACTACTTGCTGGTGACACTTCTTATGCCTCAATCGCCCGAAAGATTGGCATCGAACCCCACACCCTCAGAGTCATCCTCCGCAATCCGATCTATACCGGCTGGCGTGTGATTGACAAGCGCCGCGACCCTTCGCCACGTGCCAAGAAGTTCAAAGCCGGTGGTAGGCAAGCAGACAGGCCGAAGATCATGCGAGCACCGGAGGATGTCATTCGTAAAAAGGTGATCGACGTTCCGCTGGTGACGGAATCGGACTTTGATCAAGCGCAAAGGATAATGTCCCAAAAGCGAGAGAAGCGAGTGAGCATGACGCAGGGGCCGCACCGCTTCACCTATAATGGCTTCCTTCAATGTGCCGAATGTAAATCATTGCTCTACACGAAATTCCGCCGTGATGATTACTACGTGTGCAAGATCCGGTGCGGAGCGCCCTACATGAGACGCGACACGCTTGACCCTCAGTTAGATGCTATCTTCACGAAAAAGCTCACCAGCGCGTCATTTCTCAAACGTCATGTCCTTTCACCGATGAGGCGGAATCAGCCCCTTGTGGATGATTCTGAACGGCTGGCGAGCCAGCTTAGCGCGCTTGAGAACAAGAGACGACGAGTCTTAGATTCCTACTTTGACGGTGTGATCTCTGGCGTCGAAAGAGACGCGCGGTTGAAACACATTGAGACTCAGCGGCAATCGGTGTCTCGATTAATGCAAAAACAGCGTCTGTGTCCAACTCTAACGCCTGAGACTTTGGCGGAAGTGTTTGCGCCGTTCGTTGAGTTTGACCTGATGAGTCGGGATGACAAACGGCAGTTGTTGAACACGCTCACGCCTGAGGTTGTCGTATCCAAGTATACGGTTAAGGGGTTATGGATCGGCGCGGTGCGCGTCCCTGATGGAACCCTTGTGGGCATGGATTCATTGCTGCCGCCAGCATGAACGAAGCTGGGAACGTCAACGACATGGCGGCGCGACTGATGGTGACCTTTTGATCTTCCAGGGGCTGGCGCAAGACCTCCAGAACACTGCGATCGAACTCCGGCAACTCATCCAGGAACAGAACGCCCTGATGGGCCAGAGAAACTTCGCCGGGACGCGGGACTGCGCCGCCACCGATCAAGCCGGCATCGCTAATTGTGTGATGCGGCGAGCGAAACGGTCGTTCCGTTACCAGCCCGGCGCGGCCTGTCAGTCCGGCAACGGAGTGTATCTTCGTCAACTCAAGCGCGGCTTCAAATTCCAGCGGCGGCAAGATCGTAGGCAACCGCTTCGCCAGCATGGTTTTTCCCGATCCTGGAGGACCGATGAGGAGGATATTGTGGGAGCCCGCGGACGCAACTTCTAAAGCGCGCTTGGCGGCCATTTGACCACGCACTTCCCCAAAATCTACCCGGTAGTGATCTTTATGAATGAGTATTTCGGACGGATCGATGCGCAACGGGGCTGGCGGTGAAACGGAACGCAGAGCGGCTATCAAAGCTACCGCGGCGCGCAGATCGCTGACCGGATAGACGTCCACGCCGGAGACTACCGCTGCTTCTTTAGCGTTCTCTTCGGGGAGTATCAGGTGCTTGATTGCGGCGTCGCGGGCGCGCAAAGCAATTGGCAGCGCTCCTTTGATGGCGCGCACGCGTCCGTCGAGTGACAACTCTCCAACCGACAGGGTTTCGGTAAGATTCTCAGCATCACCCAGATCGCCGTTGGCGCCGAGGATGCCGAGCGCAATCGGCAAGTCGAAACTCGCGCCTTCTTTGCGCACGTCAGCCGGCGCCAGATTGATGGTGGTTTTCTGAAACGGGAAAAAGAAGGAGCAGTTACTGATCGCGGCGCGGATTCGTTCGCGCGATTCACGTACGGCCGCATCAGGCAAACCGACGATGGTGACGCTGGAAGGAGTGTCCTCATTGCGCACCGGAGTCAGATCGACCTCCACGTCGACCAGGTCGGCGTCGATTCCATAAACCGCGGCTGATTGCGTGCGGAAGAGCACCTGCGGGATCGCTCCCGAGAGAGGTGAAAATACTATGGGCGGGAAAAAACTCCGAAAGCGAAGTAGAAAGAAGCGCGCTTACGAATAAAACTCGAAAGCGCGCTTCTTGAGTTACTAATCGCGCCTGGGATAGTCGCGATTCGCGCCAGTAACTTACTGTCAACGTTACCGCGAAGGCGCGGTGGACGGAGCGGGTAATCTGATTTCCTGGCCGGCCTTAAGTTCGGCATTAACGGAAACACCGTTCAAGCGCGCTAAATCCTGCGCGGAGACCTTGCGGGCCGCAGCGATCTTGGCGATGGTATCGCCCTTCTTAGCGCGGATCTTTGTGGGAGCGGCAGCAGCGGCCTCCGCCGGTCCGGTCGTGACCTTGGCCCGCTTCCAGTTAGTCAGGCGGACGTTGCTATTCGGAGCCACCAGCTTGGTAGTGGTCTTCAAATCAACACCGGCGTTCATTGCCTGCAATTGTGCCACGCTGACGCCCGTGCGACTCGCGACTGACTGGAGATCTTCACCTGGGGCAATCGAAATCACCCGCGCAGATTCGCGGCGGTCACCGGGAACCCGTCGTAACACTGCCAGCAACTGTTTCGAGCGGCCCGCCGGCACGCGCACGTTATAGGTCTCGCCACGCGGGGTGACGTCGCGTCGCAGTTCCGGGTTCAAACTCTGCAAATAATCGACGCTGCTGTCGGTAGCATCAGCCAGCAAGCGCAAACTAGTTGCGGTCGGCACCTGCACTATGTCGTACGACAGTGCTGGCTCGCGACGGATGCCAGTGAAGCCATACTTCTCAGGATTCTTGGCAATCAAAATGGTCGCCAGAATGTTGGGAACGTAGTTGCGCGTCTCCTGGGCGATGAAGGGGTAAATCTTCCAGAAGTTAGCAGTCCCGCCGGCGCGGGCAATCGCGCGATCGACATTCAAGGGCCCGGTGTTATAGGCAGCCATTGCCAGGGCCCAGTCACCGTTAAAGTGATTGGCCAGGGTCTTCAAATACTTTGCGGAAGCCTCCGTCGCTTTTTCGAAACTATTGCGCTCGTCCACATAGGCAGTCTGCCGAAGTCCATACGCGCGTCCGGTTCCGGGAATAAACTGCCACAGCCCGGAGGCTGCTGCTGAAGAATATGCTTTGGGGGTCCAGGAGCTTTCAACCTGAGCCAGCCAAACGAGGTCTTCCGGCACGCCGTTACGTCTAAACGTTTCGCGCGCCAATTTCATATAGCGTCCCGATTTGCGCAGGCCCGACTCCATCGTGCCGCGTCCACGGGGTCCCTGATAGTAATTAATGAACTGCTGAATCAGGGGGTTGGTGGTGAATCCGAAGTTAACCGAATTCTTTGCCAATTCCAGCGCTTCGACATCGGCTGGTGAAACGGCTTGTTCCTCCGGCGTCAGAATCAACTTGCTCAGTTGATCCAGCGGCGACGGCTCAAAGCCCTGTTGCCGAAAACCGATTTGTATCGGCGCGGGCGGCTCTTGCCTGGCAGATGGGTCTTGTGTCTGGGCCTGCGGATTATTGTTCTGCGCGATCACTTGCGCGTTAGCTGGGGTAGCGACCGGCATGTTCGGAACTTCTTCCCGGTACACGCGCTCTACTAATTCAAGGTAGAAAGTCTGCAGTCGGTGGCTGGCGCGCACATCAAGCCCAGACTCCAGAATGGTGTCCACGGCTTTATCAAACTCGTCACGGGCCTGCTCACGCTTGTTGTCCTGGAGATTTAGCTTCCCCTTGCGGAAGTGATCTTCAGCGCGGGTAATAACCTGGTCGACCCTGACATCCGTTTTCTCGATTTCCGAAGGCGTAGTTCGGGCAGACGATCCCCCGGGGATCTGGGCCTGCATAATGGCTGGAATAATAAAAGACCCGGCGAGTACAGTCCGAATAACCCAACGGGGGAAGCTACTTGTCATCAATCGTTGTTCTCCTTCACTGAGGCTCCGGCGAATCCACGACTGCGGCCTCTTCCGAAGAGTCGCGCCAGCGGCATCCACTAATACATGCGGGGTCGTTAGAAAGTTCCCTTTTTGAGCCGGCGGGCGGTAGGCTCGAGCACTAACTGGAACCAACTGACGGCCGGAGGTTATCACACGGTTTTGGGGGGTGTCAAACAACCTCTAACTCAAAATATAAGGGGAATTTGCGGGTTTTCCCACCTTATTCGTTCCCACGCCTGTATAAGATGCTCTGCGCCTCTGACTGGTTGTGCATGATCAGACACTTCGACCCGATGCGGCCTGGGGCAGGCGTGGAGGCCTCGCCCCCGCGGAAACGGGGCTCGGAGCTTTTTCCTTCAGCGCCTCGCGAAATACCTGGCGCATGTGATCCACAAAAACGAATTGAATATCTTTAAAAAGGTCTTTTGGCACTTCATCAAGGTCGCGGCGGTTTTGCTGGGGCAGAATGATCTTGGTAACTCGGGCCCGCCGGGCGGCCAGGACCTTCTCCTTAACTCCACCCACCGGCAGGACATTTCCCCGTAGAGTTATCTCGCCGGTCATGGCCACGTCCTTGCGGACGGCCCTTTGCGAAAGGACCGAAACCATGGCCACACCAAGCGTTATCCCGGCAGAGGGGCCGTCTTTGGGAATGGCGCCCTCGGGAATGTGTATGTGGATATCGTAATTGGAGAAGTCTTCTTCGTTGATTTCCAACTCTTTCGCTCGTGATTTCGCGTAGGAATACGCGGCTTGCGCCGATTCCCGCATGACTTCCCCCAGCTGCCCGGTCAGAACCAGATTTCCTTTTCCTTTCATGCGCAGGGCTTCGATAAAGAGGATATCGCCGCCGACTGCTGTCCAGGCCAAGCCCGTGGCCACACCAATCTGATCTTTCTTCAGCACTTCCTCCGGAATTACCTTTGGAGCTCCCAGAAACTCATGCAGGTTCTTTTGCGAAATGCGCACCGTGTGCTTGTTGCCCTCGGCAATGCGTCGCGCTACTTTGCGACAAATGGCGCCAATCTCGCGCTCCAATTGACGTAGACCGGCTTCATGCGTGTACTGCTGAATAATCGCATTGAGCGCTGTGGCGGAAAGGTTTAACTCTTTGGCGGTGATGCCATTTTCTTCGGTCTGTTTCGGCAGCAGGTGACGCCGGGCGATTTCGCGTTTTTCCTCTTCGGTATAGCCGGCCAGCCGGATGACTTCCATCCGATCGCGCAGCGCCGGTTGGATTGTGTCCAGCACGTTTGCCGTGGTCATGAAGATCACATTTGAAAGATCGAAGGTGATCCCCAGATAGTTGTCGCGAAAACTATTGTTCTGTTCCGGATCCAGAACTTCCAGCAAAGCCGATGACGGATCGCCGCGAAAATCCGCACCCACCTTGTCGATTTCATCAAACATGATTAGCGGGTTATTGGTTCCTGCCTGCTGAACCGCCTGAATCACCCGGCCAGGCATGGCGCCCACATAGGTGCGGCGGTGGCCGCGAATCTCCGCCTCGTCGTGCACTCCGCCCAACGACAGACGCACAAACTTTCGCCCCAAGGCCCGCGCTATTGAGCGTCCCAGCGATGTTTTCCCAACTCCCGGAGGCCCTACTAAGCAAAGGATCGGTCCTTTCGGTTTTTCCTTGAGCTTGCGGACGGCGAGCGCCTCAATAATGCGGTCCTTAACTTTCTCCAGGCCGTAGTGATCTTCATTCAAGATGCGCTCGGCCTTATGCAGATCAAGGTTGTCCTTGGAAGCTTTCGACCAGGGCAGCTCGGTCATGATCTCCATCCAATTTCGCAACGTCGCGGTTTCGGCCGCGTCCGGATGCATTCGCTCTAATTTTTTCAATTGCCGCAGCGCTTCCTCTTCGGCCGGCTTTGGCATCTTGGCTGCCTCAACCTTGTCGCGAAACTGAGCAATCTCTTCGGCCAGTTCGTTGACTTCACCGAGCTCCGTTTGGATGGCTTTCATCTGCTGGCGCAGGTAAAACTCGCGCTGCGATCGATCGATGTCCGCCCTGGCCTGGGTATTGATCTCCTGTTGAACCGTCAGGACTTCGATCTCTTTGTTAAGAAGGTCGTTGACCCGGCGCAGGCGGGCCGTGGTATCGGCAATGTCCAGCACCGACTGAGCGTCCTCGACTTTTAGTTCCAGATTGGACGCGGAGAGATCGGCGAGGCGGCCCGCGTCATCGAGGTTGGCGATGATCGCCATTACTTCCGGGGAAATGTTTTTGCCCAGACTGGCGGCCTTCTCCATGGAACCGCGTACGTTGCGAATCAGGGCTTCAACCTCGAGCGACCGTTCGGGGGCTGATGTTTCCTTCACCACCTGCAGGTGGGCGCGCAGGTATTCGCCGCCTGCTTCAACTGACTCCAACCGGGCACGCGCCAATCCCTGCACCAGCACCCGTATGCGGCCATCGGGCAGCTTCAGCATGCGCATGATGACTGCGACGGTGCCAATCTTGTAGAGGTCGTCGCCGGCCGGTTCTTCCTTATCGAGGTCCTTCTGCGATACCAGAAGGATCATACGGTTTTCACCCAGCGCTTCGTCCACCGCTCGGATCGATCTCTCGCGGGAAACGAAGAGCGGGACAATCATGAAGGGATAGATCACGATGTCGCGCAAAGGCAGCACCGGCAAATACTCGGGGATCTGCAGTTGCTGCTCGATGGGTTCCGTGGTGTCGAGCCCTTCCACGGGTTCGATTTCGTCGATGATTCCGATGTTACCTATTTGCGAGTCGTCCAAAATAATTCAGGCCCCTAGCTGGTTTCTTTGATGGGAACACGAAATTCCGTTCCCCTGCGGTCCTTCGTTTTAGGCAAACGGACAATCAAAACTCCGTCTGCCAATTCAGCTCGCGCCTCCCGGACGCTAATCGTCCAACGCAAAGGAACGACGCGAGAAAAATTGCCATAACTGCGTTCCGAGCAAAGATGCGAAATCGTTCGCTGACGCGAAGGCCGCTTCTTTTTTGTGCCCCAGATGCGCAGCCTGCTGCTGGTCAACGCAATCTTTATCTGGTCAGCGGTAACGCCGGGCAGCTCAATCCGAACCGATATAAAATGGTCCGTTTCGCAAACATCTACCGGTGGCGACCAAGCCCCCGCGGCCAGCGGCCCGTCGGCCTCAACCGCCTCCTGCAGGGTCGCGAAGAGACGCCCAATCCGATCGCGCAGGCGTTTTTTCTCGAGCGCTTCAAGAGGAGTTGCAACTACTGCTTTCATAAGAAAATGGACGAAGCCAGAGCCTTAACGTTCGCGATCCAGCACTAGGCTCTCTTCGCTGCCCCACTGGCGCGTGACCGAACCAGATGCTTTAGCTCGTGCATGAACTCCGAAACGTCTTCAAATTCCAGATACACCGAAGCGAAGCGAACATACGCCACCTTATCCAGCTCTTTCAAACGGCGCATGATCATTTCCCCGATCTTGCTGGTGGGGCGCTCGCGCTCCGGCGACTCCTGCACGTACTTTTCCACCGTGTTTACAATCGCATCCAGCTTGGCCGAGGGCACCGGACGTTTTTCACACGCGCGCAACAATCCGGCCATGACCTTGGTGCGATCGAACGATTCGCGCCGCCCGTCCTTCTTGATTACCATGTGGGGGATTTCGTCGATGCGCTCGTAAGAAGTGAAACGGCGTTCGCACTTCAAGCATTCGCGCCGCCGCCGAATGGCATCTCCTTCGCGAGACTCGCGAGAGTCAACCACTTTGTCTTCAATGAAACCACAAAAGGGACATTTCATATCAGCCTCGTTATTCAGAAAGTGAACGTGATGCCGGCCTTTATTTCCCGGCCACGGCGGTTTCCATTTCCTCTACGCGAATTGCAGCGGCTGGCCTGATCTTTTCATCTTCGACAGCGTGTTCGACTGATTCGGACGACGCCAGTGCACGCAGCCGAGCAATGTTGATATCCCCCCGCAGGAAATAATAAAGACCGAAGATTACTGCTGGGGCGAAATCGACGAGGTGCAGAATGATGGTTACGCCGGCAGCCTGTTCGCGGCCGATTCCGAGAAACAGCAAACCTGCAGCAGTAGCCGCATGAAAAGCGCCGGCCGCGCCGCCGGGTGTGGGAACTACTGAACCGACCATCGACCAACCCAAAATGAACAGAACCTGACTCAGACCAAAGCGCATTCCGAAGGCCCGGAAAACCAGAAGGTTGGCGACGGCAATCGAGAACCAGAGCAACAGGCTCCAACCGGCGGTCACTGCCAGCTCGCGTCGATTAGACAAGACTCGTAAGGCGATCGCGAGTTGCTGCAGCAGAGATAAGACGCCCCGTTTAACTCTCGCCGGAATGCGCAGACGCGCGAGGTTGGGATCGAGCCACGAAATAATTATTTCCGACTTTCTCTTGAACCAGGCCAGCAGCCCTAAACCCACGATCGCAGCGACCACCAGAACAACACCGGTGACACGCACGCGCGACAGTTCGGCCAGGCTGTTGGCTGGAAGTCGAAACCATAAGAGGTTCACCGAGAACAGCAGCAACATGGTCATCGAATCATAGATTCGTTCAACCATGATGGTTACGAACGAGGCGCTGGGCCGCACTCGCCGCTCGCGCATCGGCAGGACAATCGGCCGCACCACTTCGCCCATCCGACCGAAAAAAAACACAGCGGTGAAACCGACGGTCGTAGCTACGAAAAGCTCCCGAATGCTGGCCTGCGCCAGCGGGGCGAGCAGGGCCCGCCACCGCAAGGCCCGAACCATGTACGCGCCGCAGACAATCGCCACGGCCGCGGCAATCAGACGCCAGTCTGATTCGCGAACTGCTTTTCCGACCTGCGCCCAATCCAGACCCCGCCCGAACCACCACAAAATAAGGGTGGCTAACAGGAGCAGGAACCCAAACTCCAAATATCTACGCAAAGTTTCGTCTTGATAGCCGAATGACAGTATTTGCCTGACAACAACATCAACGACAAACTTGACAGTCGCCAAACGCTAACCACAAGATATTGGGTGGCTCAGCAAGGCTACAATAGTAAGATGCGAAGGCGCAAGCGAGGCGGGTTATGGGGCAGAAGCCCGACCGTGACGGAGGGCTCAAGAAACGTACTCGCCAGAGGAGCCCTCCCTGACAGTCTGGCTTCTGCTGCGTCAGTTATGCGTTGTCTTGCTAAATCCAGGAACTTTGCCGCTTTCGAAGACGTAACTTGCCTCGGGTCAGTAAGTTTTACCGGTAAGCGCTTCGATTGGTAACGAATGAGGGTACTAACCGTGGGGGCTGTGAAAAGCTTGGCGTTCAACGCTGGAAGCGATCTAGTCAGGCGATGTCGGGCCGGTGACGGCGCGGCTTGGGAGGAAATCGTCCAGAGCTACTCGCGCCGCATCTACAATCTGGCTTACCGGTTTACTTCTCGCGCCGACTCCGCTGAAGACCTCACGCAGGAGGTTTTCATTCGGGTTTATCGCTCTTTGGAACAATACGATTCCAAGCAGGGCGACTTGCAGAACTGGCTGATGCGCCTGGCGCGCAATCTGATTATTGATGACTATCGCCGCCGCCAAAGAGCGCCGCAAGACGCCCACGCTGACGATCTGGAAGACCATACGTATCATCTGCAGACTAAAAGCGGATCAGTCCAGACCGAGATGGAACGTCGAGAACTGGGGAAACAGGTACAGGCAGGCATCGATAAACTGTCGCCGGATCTGCGCACCTGCGTAATCCTGCGTGACATTGAGGAACTAAGCTACCAGGACATCGTTGACCTGCTGAAGATCCCTGAAGGAACAGTGAAGTCGCGCATTAACCGGGGGCGGATTGAGTTAGCCAAGATACTGCGCCGGATGCGCGTGGTGCAGATGAACGCGTAGGACCGCGAAGTTTTATTAGCGAGAAGGAATTAGAGAAGGAACCAGGAAACAAATGCTTTGCGCGGATTTTGAGAATCGACTGAGTGATTATTTCGACGCCACGCTCGATGTGAGTACGCATCAGGCGTTCGTCGAACACGCACTGCGCTGCCCCGTCTGTCACGAACTTCTGAGCGAAGTGAAACTGACGATGCAGTCATGCGTCACCGCCCAGGTTCCTGATCCGGGCGCAGAGTTGGAGGCGCGGATTCTTTTGCGCACAATGCCGGCAGCGGTAATGTCCTGTGGCGAATTTGAAGAATGTCTCACCGATTACCTGGATGGCTATCTACCGGCGGCCTTGTACCATCGATGGGAACGGCACGCAGCGCTTTGCGGCAACTGCACCGACCTGCCCGGGCAGGTGGTGCGCTCGATCGGCGCCTGTTACTCATATGCGGGCGACGAAAAGCCGCTGCCGGCTGGCCTCGAGGCTCGCATTTTGCTAGCCACTTCGGGCACTGAACAATTGCAAAGGGTGCCTGAGACACTGAGTGCGCGTATGGCAGCAAGACTCCGGCTCTGGCTGGATCCCATCGTGTCGCCGCAGCTGGCCACGGTGGCAACGATGCTGCTGGTGGCGATGTTTGTACTGACCAACACGGTCTCGGCTGACGGCTCAATCAGCGGCATGTACACCGCGAGTCTGCGGTTGGCGCGCCAGACCTACGTCGGTGGTGCGACGACAGCTGTTAAGAGCGCCGGGCTCTCCGATGATCTTAAGGAAATTGCCGGCAGCGTGACGGACCTGGTCAATGGGACGAATGAAAAAGGCGGCGATGGCGGGGCTGCCAACGAGAATGCGAACCGAAAGTAGGACAGACATTCTTGTCTGTCCCGTTTAATTGGGCAGAGTCTGAGTTACAGAGACGGACAGGCAGGAATGCCTGACCTACGACAAACGATGAACTGCGCGTATCACACTAAGAATCCAGCGGCGGTGCAGTGCCAGAATTGTGGGCGCCCCCTTTGTCCTGCTTGCGATCATCGCATTCGCGGGTTTGCTTTCTGTCAGGACTGCATTGTCGCCGGGGTTGAATTATTGCGTCAGAACGCTATTGCGCCTCGGGAACAGGTTGTGCGCCGCCGCACTTCACCCTTCATCGCTACTTTGCTGTCTTTCGTGCCCGGTCTGGGAGCGGCCTACAACGGCCAGACCTCGAAAGCGATAGTTCACTTCGCAATCTTCGCCAGCTTCTTTCAAATGGCGGTCGTTACTGATGGAGTGCAGTTCTTCATTTTGGGAGTGCTGGGCACGTGGCTGTTTGCCGCGGTCGATGCCTGTCGCACCGCGCAACTAATTCGATCCGGCCGTGCGCCCGATGAAGAAGAAGATGTGATTGCGCGCCGCCTTTACGGCAATCCCTTTGCCTGGGGCGTGACGCTCATGACCCTTGGCGCCGTCTTCCTGCTGCATACGTTGCTCGGTGTGCGCCTGCCAGTTCGCCAGTTGCTGCCGCTGGCTCTGGTGGCCCTGGGGGCGTACATGCTTTTCGATTATTTGCGGCGCCGTCGTACTGGCGAGCAAACGATGCGCGCGTTTGACACGCGGCGTCCGCCGCCATCAGTTGTTGGCACCGGACCACTCGGGCAAACAGCGTATGGAACCGGCGATGTTGTGACCCAGATTTCACAGAGAGGCATCGGGCCGGCGCCGTTTCAGCAGCGACCGTAACTTTGAAGCAAGGCCGAGGTTCGGGAAGGATTTATTATGGTAGTTCTCTTAAAAATGGCAGGGAGTATTTTCGCCCTCGCGTTACTTGCGGTAGCCCTCCTCAAATACCTTGTAGGCGCCGTGGGTGTTCTGCTAGTGCTGGTAAAGGTCCTGATCGTTATCGTCTTCATCGGACTGATGGTTTTCATCGCGGTATCTATGCTACGGGCCCGTTCACGCGCGCGGGCCGAAAGCGAAGAGTTATAAGAGCGCCGCCCCGCGTCATTCCGGCAAATCCAACCTCCTCCTCGAAACCCAAATCCACTGTGTTTTTTGGTCCGCGCCTCCGTTTGCAATCGGTTAGTTTGGTGTGATAGGGTGCGCCTTCCTTGTAGCAACCAGGCTGATTCGGCGGCATTCCGGCAGTATCGCGGATTCGGGTCACCAGCTGCAAAAAGTCCAAGCAGGATAAATAAAACTAAGACCTCGTAAAAGTGCCACTTAGCATAGGCTTTCCTATGGATCCTATGCCTTTCGGAGTCGCTCGTGCACCCTCCCCCCGGGTCTAAATGCATGGCTGGCGGCTGGAAAAAGAGGATTTGCCCCAATGATCAGAGATGACCGTTTCTACGCATTTATTGTTGCTCGCACCTCACGTTCCCGTTCACATATCCGCCGCATTTGTCTTCATAAACGCTGGCTAAAACTCTTTGCCGTGATTGCCTTCGCAGTGTTCTGTGGATTGCTGTATGGGTTTTATGGTTTGACTCAGCAGGCCCAGCATTTGCGCACCGAACAGGAAAACCAGCGACTGCGCGCTGAGAATGAAAAGCAGCGGAATGAACTCAAAACCTTGAACAATCGAGTAGATGCCGTTGAGGACACTTCTCGCCGTCTGGCGGAGATTTCCGGCATCGCGCACGACCAGCAGGCAAATCCACGGGGACAGGGTGGACCGGCGTTTCCTCTCGATAGTGCTGCTTTGGCTGCGCTGGAAAGCAAAACCGCGCAACTGGAACAGTCCATGCGGAAGTATGAACAGGCTTTGCGCGAGCGAGGTATGACGCCTTCGCTGTGGCCCGTGGAGGGCAGCCTGGAAAGCGGCTTTGGAGGCAGAAGAAATCCCTTTGGCGGCCGTTCTTTTGAGTTTCATACCGGCCAGGATATCGATGCCCCGTGGGGCGCCCCGGTAGTGGCCGCCGCCGCCGGCAGGATTCTGATTGCCGGTTGGCAACATGGATACGGCCAGGTCGTTTACATCGATCACGGTAGCGGCCTCAGCACTCGCTATGGGCACCTGTCGCTGATTGGCGTGAAGGTCGGACAGATGATTTCGCGCGGAGACGTTTTGGGACGCGTGGGATCAACCGGCCGTTCAACTGGCCCGCACCTGCATTACGAGGTTCGCATCAACGATAACGCCGTCGATCCCCTGCCTTACCTGACCGGCGATTTGAACTAGGCCAAACCGCATGGGCGGCTGGATAACCGGCCGCCCATAATTGATTTCGGTTTTCTCTTTTTCCCCACATCAACTAATATCTTCCCGCCTCCATCGCTATCAAATCAGGAAAAGGATTAAGCATCATGCCAGACAGGTTTGCGCGCGCTGCAGCAATAGTGCTTGCGGCGGTGGTTTTTGTAAGTGTAGTCCAGCTGCCGGCCCTCGGTGACGAAGGGATGTTTCTGCCAGACGCTATCAGCCGCCTGCCGGTCAAGAAACTGAACCAGCGCGGCCTGAAGATTCCCATTACTGACATCTACAATCCTGCCGGCGTAAGTATTAAGGATGCGGTCGTGATTGTGGACGGCGGGACGGGCGAATTTCTTTCATCAAACGGCTTGCTGCTCACGAATCATCACGTTGCGTTCGAAGCTCTTGTAAGTGCTTCGGATCAAACAAAGGATTATGCGACTAATGGGTACCTGGCGCGCGACCGCGGCGAGGAACTTCCAGCGCGGGGTTACACCGTGTCCGTCCCGCAGGAGATCAAAGACGTAACTGCCGAGGTGCTGGCAGGGCTGACGGATGCGACGCCGCCAGCGGAACGCGCCACGGCAATTCAAAACAAGATCCGATCAATACAGGAGGCGGCGCGGCGTCCGGCAGACGGTATCACTGCTCAGATTCTGCCGCTTAACGAAGGGCTGTCTTACTATGAGTTCAGCTACCTGATTCTGCGTGACGTCCGCATCGTGTACGCGCCGCCCAAATCGATAGGCTTCTTTGGCGGCGATCCTGATAACTTCGAATGGCCCCGACATTGTGGCGATTTTACCTTCATGCGCGCCTACGTGGGCCCGGATGGAAAGCCTGCCGAATACGCGAGCACTAACGTTCCTTTCAAGCCAAAGAAGTTTCTTTCCATCTCGATGGCCGGGATTAAGGAAGGCGACTTCATGATGGTGATGGGATATCCCGGATCCACTCGTCGCTATCGCGAAAGTTATTCCGTGGCGTACAACCAGGATGTGGCCCTTCCTTTCCAGATCGATGTTTTCACGAAACAGATAGAGGCGCTGGAAAACCTGGGCAAGGCGGACGCGGCGCTGCGGATAAAACTTCAGAGCACTATCTTCGACATCGCCAATACGCTGAAGAACGACGAGGGCTCAGTGGTGGCGATGCGTCGCGCGGACATTGTCGGTAAAAAGCGTGCGCAGGAAGCCACCTTCACGCACTGGCTGGAAGCAGATGCGGCGCGGAAGGCCAAATACGGCGAGGCGCTCCCCAGTCTGAGCAAGGCTTACCAGGAACTTAATGCAACGGCGGCGCGCGACTTGTTAGTGCCGCAGCTCTTGCAGTCCAGCGATTTGCTGGCCATCGGTTTTAGCGCGCAGGGAATTGCAGCGACTAAAGAGCGGCCCGGCGCGGATTCTGATCCGAATGTCGCCACCGCGGCAGCGCGGGCCCGCGGCCTGGCAACATCGGCTCTGGCGGATCGCAATCTGTCGGTCGAGCGCGAAATGATGACTTACCTGCTGCGCCGAGCCGCTGAGTTACCCGGCAGCCAAAAAATCGAAGCGATAGAAAAGCGATTTGCCGGCCTGCAAGGAGAAGCCCGGCGCCGTGCTGAGGAAGACTTCGTTCGCTCGATTGTTGATAGTAAGAATTTTCTGACCGAGGAATCGATGGGGCGCTTGTTTGAACTGTCCGCGGCCAAGCTCCGCGAATTGCACGAGCCCTTCCTTGATTTCGCCGCCGAGTTGACTCCGCTGTTACTCCAGCAACAAATCCGCACGCGGAGTTTCAATGCTGCTGTAGCCCGCTGGCGTCCGCTGATGTTTAAGGGCATGAGTGAAATGCAGGGCACGACGCCCTATCCCGACGCCAATCGCACCCTGCGGTTCACGTACGGCGAAGTCAAAGGCTACGTCCCTCATGATGCGGCGATCTACCTTCCATTCACCACGCTTTCCGGCGTCATTGAAAAGGACACCGGCCGTGAGCCCTTTGATGTGCCCGAGAAACTCAAGCAGCTTTACCGCTCTCGAGATTTTGGTGCGTACGCGACCGCCGATCGATCGAATGTCCCGGTTAATTTTCTTTCCACGACGGACATCATCGGTGGCAACTCCGGCTCGCCGATCCTGAATGGGCGTGGGGAACAAGTGGGGATTGTTTTTGACGGAAACTATGAAGGGCTCGGAAACGACTTCTTCTATAACGATCCCAAGGGCCGGACCATCTCGGTCGATATTCGTTACGTGCTTTTCGTTGCTGATAAGTTCGGAGGGGCCGGTTACCTGCTTCAGGAATTGGATCTGAAGAGCGCACCAGCGACCCTGCGGCGGGCTGCGTGATCTCGAACCGCTTTCGACCCTCGACGATAGCGAACCGGAATCTCCCAGAAGAACTGCGGGCAAGAAACGTTGCATTTCGGCAAAACATTAAGAAATGTTTAGGAAATCAACGGTTTTAATGCTTGACAGGCCGAAAGTCTTTCGCTTAGTATGCGCCGTCGCTCAAAGCCGGGAACCGATCCCGCATTCAGATTTACAGGCTTTTCAGCAATGAGTTTTACAGTTTTCCCCCGTTAGTCTGCGTATGGTGATATCGCGCCCGGTGCGTTATGACCATGCGCTTTTTTGCTGATTGTGTTTCGTGCAGCGCCCCATTTCACAAAGCGCGTCCCGGTTCACAAGCATTAACCAAGTCGGCCAGTAGCACAGACTCTAGTCTGTGACTCGCTTCTCGCACAGACTGCAGCCTGTGCTACTGGTACGCGTTTTACGTTCAGGAGGATTTGTTCGTTATGTCTAGAATAACCGGTAAGGTCAAGTGGTTTAACAATTCGAAGGGCTATGGCTTTATTGAGCAGCCAGGCTCTGCCGATATCTTTGTTCACTACAGCGCCATCCAGGGCGACGGCTTCAAAACCCTGGAAGAGGGTCAGGACGTCGAGTTCGAAGTGACGCAAGGGCCTAAAGGACCGCAGGCTGAAAAAGTGACCAAAGCGTAAGTCTCCCCGGCTTTCCCAAGCAAAGCCACTGACCGCTTCCGGTCCTGTCCGGCAAGCGCTATGAATCAAGGCGATCTCCAATGGAGGTCGCCTTTATTCTTTATCGGCTCTGGCTTTGAAACTGACGTGACCGCCGTCAACATCAACCGAAAACAAAACGCGTTCACAACCTAGATGCTCTTTCAGGTTGTCTGTCTTGGCGGCAATCAAGCGGTGGAAACGAGGAAAGGAAAAATCTTCGGTGGCCTCGCCGCACTTTCGTTTGGCTTCGACCAGGGCGTCGTACAGGTCCTTGACGGTCTTAACGTCCTTATGACCGTCGGCGCATACGAAGTTGGTGCGTTCCAGCGAGCTGACCGCAGTGGCCCGGGCGGTGGCGCGCGCGGCGGCGCCGGCATCGCGGCCTTCTTCGCGGCCCTGCATGGTGCGGCGCCACATGTCGCGAAAAGCTGCATATCGCGCGGCCAGTGAGTTGTAACGATAGCGCTGCGCAAAGGTGAGCGCGCGATCGTCGCCCAGCCGTTTAATGTGCGCCTCGACGCGCATCTTGGTATCGTAGGGCGCTCTTTTCACCGCTCCGTTGAAGTAGATGTCAAACTCAATCTTCAAGCGCCGGATATCTTCTTCCAGTCGCGACAGCTGTTCTTCAACCGTTACAGTCTTTTCCTGTACGCCCTGCTTTTTCTGATTTCTTTCCTTAAGTTCGCGCGACCGGCGGGCAAATTTATTGTCTCGAACTGGCAATGTTTTTCTCCTGGCAGATTGGGCGGAGCGGGCGATCCGCACTGGATCGAGTCTAGGCGCTTTGAAAGCAACGTGTCAACGACGTTTTCATGCAGCGTAAAGCTCAGCAAAAGAACGAATTGATTAAAGAGAGACAGACATACTACTCTCTAGGGCCGAGATTTTGATTACATGACTAAGCCCTCTCCATCACAAACACCATCGCTACGATCGCTGCCGTCGGTTGACGCGCTCTTACGCACGGAACGCGCCCGGGCTTTGAAGTCCATCGTGGGCGCGCGGCGCCTGGCGGCGATAGCCCGCGAGGTAACAGACGAACTCCGGTTGGAAGTGCGTCAGACTGCGTCAACACCGACACCAGATGCCGCGTCAATCTCACGGGACGGTTTGCTGGCAGAGGCAACTCGCAGATTGGAAGTGGCTTGCGGCCGCGAATCGTCCTCGGGGATGCGCCGCGTGATTAATGCAACTGGTGTGATTCTGCATACCAACCTGGGCCGCGCCCCCCTTTCTGATGAGGCTCGCCGCGCCATAGCTGTAGACGCAACTCGCTACTGCACGCTGGAGTACGATCTGGAAAACGGCTCCCGGGGCCGCCGCGGAAGTCGTGTCGAACAACTCTTGTGCGAACTGACCGGAGCTGAAGCTGCCCTGGTAGTGAATAACTGTGCGGCGGCGGCCTTGCTGGTGCTGAGCGTGCTGGCCCGCGAGGGCGAAACCATTGTCTCGCGCGGCGAGTTGGTGGAAATCGGCGGCGACTTTCGTGTTCCCGATGTGATGGCCGCTTCGGGCACAACGATGGTCGAAGTGGGTACGACCAATCGCACGCGACTCTCGGACTATCAAAAAGCACTCAACGATAAGACGCGCCTGATCATGCGGGTTCACACTTCGAACTACCGCATCGTTGGTTTCACCAACACTCCAGCCCTCCGTGAGTTGGTGGAACTTGCACACAGCGCCGGCCTGCCTTTTTACGAGGACGCGGGTTCGGGAGCACTGCTGGACCTTAACGCCTACGGATTAACCGGCGAGCCTATCATCAGCGATTCAATTGCTGCGGGCGCCGATGTTGTGTCCTTCAGTGGGGACAAACTGCTGGGTGGGCCACAGGCCGGACTGATCGTCGGAAGCGCGCCGGTAATCGACTCACTTAGAAGCCATCCGCTCTATCGGGCACTGCGCACGGACAAACTGGTTCTGACCGCCCTGGAGGCTACCCTGTCGGCATATAGTCGCGAAACCCATTTCGACGAGCTGCCCACGCTGCAGATGATCGCGCTTTCTCAGGATGAGATACGAGGACGAGCCGAGGAGCTGATCGCGAGGGTTTCGCAAATCATCTCAAGCGATGGCCTCATCCTGGAGCTGATTGAGGGAGAGTCGGCCGTCGGGGGCGGCTCAGCCCCGACCGCCAATCTGAAAACTGTCCTGATTGCGCTGTCGCACACGCGCTTGTCTGCCGAGGCTATTGAAGGAGCACTACGCCGGTTTAACCCGCCGGTTATCGCCCGTATCGCTGAGGCCAAAGTCCTGCTCGACCTGCGCACAGTTACCGCGGCCGAAGAGGCTGAAGTCATGCGGGCTCTCGCTGCAATCTCATAGGCGAGCACCGGTTATCAGCTTAATAATGCGCCAAAACGTTAGCGGCGGACATTCCTTACCAAATCTCCGGCCTTTCAATGTATAATCCCGTGTCATCAAGCGGTCGTTGACACGCCGCACATCAATCTCCAGGCGTTCGGGCACATCCGCTTGAACTCACGCCTCGCTAATCCAAACATCTTGAAGAATTTACCTGGTTTCAAATCATTACTGTGTTCGCTGGGTCTGGCTGCGCTGTCGGGCCTGGCGGCCTGTGCCCTCTGGCGTGCCGGCTGGCTTAGTTCCGCACAGCAGATGTTCGTATCTTCCGCGACCACCGGCGAGCCTGAATTCATCACTCCGGGCTTTTGGTTGGGAATGCTTTTAATCGTGACCATCGCCATGTGCGCAGGCTTCTTTGTGGAGCGGGCCGGCGCGCGACGGTCTTTCCCTTATCTCGGCGCAGGGTTTCTGCTTTTCTCTCTCGTCAGTCTGGCGGCCTCCCGCTTCCTGCAGATCGACATCGTCTTTGTGCCCATGGCGCTGGGCGCTGCCGGCGCCATCGTGCTGGTCCAGGTGCGCCGTCTGTGGAGCATTGACGCCGCCCTCGCTAGCCAGGTGCGCCGAGTCTCATCTGACACTCAGGCGACCAGTAATGGTGAAGGCGCCCGTCTCATGAGCGGCTTAAGACTGTTGCAGACGGTTCTCCCACTGGAGGAGGCAATTGTTTTTCAACCGAGTGAGGATGGATTCCTGCTGGCCTCGGCGCGGTTGCGCTCCGGTCCCACCGATTCGCTGCAGACGGGACGCACTGCGATGTGGCGAAAGGTCGTCGCGCTTTGCGATGGCGCAGTCGCCACCGGCGAAATCGTGCTGGCCAAAGCGGGCACGATCGATTCATTTGAAACCGTGGCGCTGCCGCTGCAACACGAAGGCCGCCGGGTCGGGGCCCTGCTGCTGCGACTCCGCGAAGATTTTGAACAAAGCGATCGCAAGCTGCTCTTTGCAGTGGGCGCCCAACTGGCGCGCAACCTGCAGCGCGACGAAGTACGCAAGAAGAAGGCGGGCAGCGACAAGTTGAACTTCGTCTCTGCGCGCGCCGCCGGCCGGCGTCTGGAAGCATTCGACGTGGTTAGCGGTTTGTTGACGGAACAAAAGTTCGGCGCGCATATCCTGACCGAAGCAGCGGATGGCTACGCCGTTGCCTATTTGGATGGAACCCTGGCTTACTTGAACCAGCCCATGCTGCAGGCGGCGCGAATTAGCAAGGTAGAGGCTGGCGATCTGGATCTTTTCGGACTCCTGGAAACGTTTCGCTCCGGAGTTTTCGATGAGCCCGCGATTGCCGTGCGGCGGGTCCTGCAGTCGGGAAGTGCCTACGAAAGAGAGCTGCAGTTCTCGGATCGCAATCAGACCTTGAAACTCCGCATTGCCCTGCTCAGCGAAACCGGCGATGGTAACGGCAATGGTAACGGCAACGGTAACGGATCAGGATCCAGCAGTAGGGGAGCAGATCCGTTGTGCCTGGCGATCACCGTGCGCGATGTGACGCGCATGAAAGAATACGACAAGCTGAAAAGCGACATGATTTCCCTGATGTCGCATGAACTGCGCACACCGATTACCAGCATCAACGGGTTCGCCGAACTCCTGGCCCAGGACGAAAACATCCCCCAAGAGTCGCGCGAGTTTCTGAACATAATTTCTCATGAGTCCCAGCGCCTGTCGCGAATGATTAATACTTTCCTCTCGGTAACTCAGCTGGAGGCCGGGGATCGACAGGAGGTCTCGAAGATCCCGCTCCGGCTTGACGAAGTAGTGCGCGAAACTGTTACCAACCTCCAGTCGCTGGCCAAGAAGAAACGCATTCGCCTCATCGAGCAACCGCCAGCCAAAATTCCGCCGGTAGCCGCCGACAAGAGTCTGATCACGCAGGCAGTAACGAACCTCGTTGGCAACGCCATCAAGTACAGCCCGGAACGAACCCTCGTGACCGTTTCAACCTTATTGGAAGCCGAAGCCGTGCGCGTAACGGTTGAAGATCGCGGTTATGGCATTCCCCCTGAATCGATCGATCGCATCTGGGAAAAGTTCTATCGCATCGCGCGCGACGGCCACGAGAAGGATGAGGAGTCCACCGGCCTCGGCCTCTCGTTCGTGCGCGAAGTTATCGAACAGCACGGCGGCGCCGTCGCAGTTGAGTCTGAAGTCGGTCGTGGCTCGAAGTTCAGCTTCACCTTGCCGCGGCTTTAGGACGATGACAGAAACCAGCCTCTCAATGATCCTCGCCGATTTTGCCGTCGAGTCGCGCGACTTGTTTCGGGCTAATCTGGAGATGTCAAAGATCCCGCTGGCCATCGGGATGGGAACAGTCGCCTTACTGATTATTGGTCTGGGTTGGTTTTTGATTGACCTTATTTATCGTTCCCCGGCAATTTTTCGCCCCGCAATAACACCGTTTTTTATCCGAGTGATGCGTGCTTTCGTAGTCGACGGTGATTTCTTCGCCGGGCTGGATGTCACGGCGAGCGAAGAAAAGTATGTGCCCGTAAAGAACTGTCATATAGGCGTTCGGCTCGCATGAGTGGTTGATGTAGTGTGTGCCGTTGCCGCCGCGGCTACCATCCAAACTCCATCGATAATCAATGGCGCAGATGCGGAGGATGCGACGTGTCCTTCCTCTTCGCGTGGCCTCTGCGTCAGGAATTAGCTCGCCGGTGTATTCGGCAATCTTTTTGCGGCGCGGAAAGAATGCGGTAGCGAAGCAGCCTTTGCCGTTGATGGGCGATTTCCTGATGGTCAGGCCGGGGGTAAGTTTTGATCTCATTTGAATTCAGCGGCTCGTCCAGTCTTCATTAATAATAACATCCGATCAGTGCCGCTCGGACGATCGCGTCACAAGACATCCTCGAACAGCGGCTCTGCCGCGTACCAGGCACGTAACTCCTGGGGAGGCGCCCTATGAAGAATTTTTGCTAGGGCGTGTTAGCCTGCCTTCATCCTCAGGTTGAAACACTAAAGCCGGATCGCCATAATGCCCTGTCGTGAATAGGATCGATCTCGATGAGTTGGCCGCTAACCCCGATTTGATTTCGGGGATCTATAACTATTGCGATCGCTGGTGTGAACGCTGCCCGTTCACTTCGCGTTGCCTGGTCTATGCGACTGAGCAAGCCGACCATGACTATGACGACCCTGAAACGCGCGATATCAATAACGCCAGATTTTGGGAGAAGCTGGGATCGGTATTGCAACAAGCGCACGAAATGATCGCGGAGTGGGCGGCGGAAGCAGGGGTCGATCTCGCGGAGATCGACCAGGCCGCAATCGAGGAAGAGCGCCAGCAGCGAGAAGCAGCGAAAAACGACGCGCTCGCCGTAGCAGCTCGCAACTATGCCCAAGCCACAAATGAATGGTTTGCCAGCGAGATCGTCGCTGACGTCCATGATGATCTGCGCGCAGATTCACAAACCGAAACACTGGGAGTTCCGGTGGAAGATGCGATCGAAGTAATTCGCTGGTATCAGTTCTTCATCGCGGCCAAGATAATGCGAGCCGGTCCCAGCGAATCCCAAGAGCTTAATGCCACTCCCGCTGACGAGGCAGGCGAGTTGGTATTTGAACAAAGAACGGACGAGGATCCGGAAGACCTGCAAGCTATTTTGGACGAGGCGGCTAGGCATGACTCAGACGGCTCAGCAAAAGCGGCCCTCATTGCAATCGATCGTTCGATGATTGCGTGGAGAAGCCTCTACACCTCGCTCCCGGACAAGGCCGCAACGATCATGCCGCTGGTTGCTTCTCTGGAACGACTGCGAGGTGCGACGGAAACTGCTTTCCCCGACGCGCGCGACTTCATGCGCCCAGGCTTCGATGAGACATTTTCAGAGTTCGTCAGTTAGGAAAACATATGGTGGCAACCCTAAAGACCTTCGGATTACTTCTGCTCATTCTCGGCTTCCCGGGAATTAACAGATCGCAGACAGTGCCCAAGGGCAATCCTCCCGCGCAATCACCTTCGTTGTTAAAGCGCTCGACCAGCCGGCATGAAACGCGCCGCTTCGGTTACGGTGGCACGCTCACCATCATTGGGGCCCCCACGGGTTCGATTGTGATTGAGGGATGGCAGCGCAGCGAAGTTGAGATCTCGGCCAATATGGAGTGGCAAGCGGGCACCGAACAGGATCTGGCACAACTGGCCTCGGTCAATACTTTTATGCTCGATGACGACGCCAATCATCTGCGCATCATAAGCACCGGGACCCACGACAAAGCATTCATGAAACGGGCAGCGAAAAACTTTCCCAAAAACCTGATCGGATTGCCGTGGAAAATTGATTACCGCATCAAGGTCCCGATGGCTACCGATCTGGAGATAAGTGCCGGCAATGGCCCCATCACTATCTCGGGCGTCGAGGGCGCAATGCAAATCAGCGCGCTTGAGAGTGACACGAATCTCACGGTCACTGGTGGCAACGTTTCACTTACCGTGCTGCGTGGTTCAGTGAACTTCACGATTCCCTCGCGCGGATGGCGCGGCAGCGGCGCCGAGGTGAAGCTGGCCACTGGCACTCTGACGGTCGAACTGGCGCCGGGGTTCAATGGTGACATCGATGCCGATTTGTTGCGCGTGGGAGCAATTGAAAACAACTATCCGGACCTCTTGCCGCGAGAGCATGCGGGCCACACCGCTCGCACTTTGAGAACGCGCGCGGGATCAGGCGGGGCCTCGCTCACTTTCACAGTCGGGGACGGAACGCTGCGGATTAAGGAAATGAAGGCGGCGCCCTGACGCCAGGGACAAATCCTGTGATACGTCGTCGTGGCCTGTTCCTTAGACAGTGAGGTTCATAGTTGTCAATCAAATCAGATAAATGGATACGTCGCATGGTGCAGGAACACGCCATGATCGACCCCTTTGAACCGCATCAAGTAAAGGAAGTGGAAGGCCGGCGAGTTGTGTCCTACGGCACGTCCAGCTATGGCTACGACGTGCGTTGCGCCGATGAATTCAAATTATTCACCAATGTTTACAGCGCCATCGTAGATCCGAAGAAGTTTGATGCCAAGAGCTTCGTGGACATCAAGGGCGATCACGTCATCATTCCGCCTAATAGCTTTGCGCTCGCTCGGACCGTGGAATACTTTCGCATCCCGCGGAGTGTCATGACAATTTGTCTGGGCAAGAGCACGTACGCGAGGTGTGGAATAATCGTCAACGTCACGCCATTTGAACCTGAGTGGGAAGGATATGTGACGCTCGAATTCTCAAACACTACCCCGATGCCCGCCAAGATTTACGCCAACGAAGGCGTAGCCCAAGTACTGTTCTTCGAAGCCGACGAGGTATGCGAAGTTTCCTACAAGGATCGCGGCGGGAAATATCAGGGCCAGCACGGCGTCACGCCTCCGAGGCTGTAGCCAGCCAGCCAGCGGCGCTGGTCCCATCGCCGGCAGGTCCTCGCGTTGGTCGACCAATGAATTGGCGCCATGGAATCAATTACGGAAACTCTCCTTTTCAAGAAGCTGGACCCTCGTGCCATCCTGCCGGTGCGCGGTAGTCGCGCGGCCGCGGGGCTGGATCTTTTTTCGATCGAGGCCGTTAGTCTGGAGCCGGGGCAGCGGGCGGTAGCACGCACCGGGTTGGCGGTCGCCATTCCAGAAGGTTTCTATGGGCGCCTGGCGCCGCGATCCGGTCTCGCGACGGCGAAAGGCCTGGACGTACTCGCCGGTGTTATTGACGCCGACTATCGTGGCGAGATTGGTTGTCTGCTACATAATGCGGGAGACGAAAAAATTGAGCTGATCGAGAATACAAAGATCTGCCAGTTGATTATCGAAAAAATAATCTCGCCCCGGGCGGCTTGGGCCGACGAACTCGAGTGTACGGAACGTGGCCACGCGGGCTTTGGTTCGACCAGCTGAGGCGGTTAAGGTACCGCAGCCGTGGTTTCGGATTCAGAAATCCTGGCTGGGTGACTTTTTGTCACGTAAGACAATTCTTTCTAAGCAGGATTATTGGGGGCTAATCAGTGACCGTAAAAAACTCGCCTCGCGAAACGCTGCGCACGCTACAGGCGTTGGCGCTGCTCTTGGTCCTGTTAACGGTCTCTTCGGGTTTGGGCCGGCCGCCACAGGGCACGGCTCCAGCACCGGCAACTACCCTCTCGGCAGCCGAACGCGAACTGGCTGATAGTGTCAAAGGCGAAACGATACGCGAGGCGGTCACAGCGCTGTCTGCCGACGACATGCTCGGCCGCGGCACTGCCCAGCCGGGCGGCGATAAGGCCGCCAACTATCTCGCCGATCGCTTTGCTAAGCTGGGCCTTAAACCGCTGGGCAGCAAATCGACCTATCTCCAACCAATCAAATTTCGCGACTTTGAGTTTCTGCCGGAAACCAGTTTTAAGATTGGTAATGACTCGCTAACTTTAGGTACTGACTTCGTGGTTGCGCCGCCTTACAGCGGTGACAAGAGCGCCGGCGGCAATATGGTTTTCGTCGCCTACGGCCTTACTTCAAAGAATCCTAAACGCGACGACCTGGCCGGAGTGGAGTTCAGAGACAAAGTGGTCGTGATGATGGAAGGACCACCCCGGCTGGTAAGCAAGTCCGATTGGAAGAAGGCCAAAGCGGAGAGAGGTATTGTCACCTACCTCGTGTCACAGGGTGTGGCCGGAATCATCATTATCGGCCATGGCCGCGAGGAACATCCTTATTCTGAGATAGCCACCTATCTGACTCGCCGCCAAGTGGAGCCCGCTGACGATGCAGAGCTGCCGTCGTTTCTGCCTCCCTTTCTCATGGTGGCTGACAAGGCCGCTGACAAACTGTTTGCTAACTCTGGGGTGACCCGAACCCAAGCCCTGGCCAAAGCAGAGCAAGAGGGCTTTGCGGCGATCGATCTGAAACAAAGCGCAAAGATAACCGTGCGTTTGAAGAAAGGTAAGGGCGTCGGAAATAACGTGATCGGCGTGCTCGAAGGCTCGGACCCAGTGTTGAAAGCGGAGGCGGTTGTTTACTCGGCGCACTATGATGCGTACGGCGTTTCCACTGACAATCGCATTTATCACGGCGCTGCCGACAATGGTTTGGGAGTGGGAGAGATGCTGGCCATCGCGGAAGCGTTTTCAAAGTCGGCAACGAAGCCGCGGCGATCAATTGTCTTTATGGCGGTGACGGGCGAGGAGTACGGCGGACACGGCTCAGATTATTGGGTGCACAACCCCACCTGGAAGATTAAGCAAGTCGCAGCCGATCTGAATTTCGATGGCATGGGCACGGAAGTCTATGGCCCCGTCAAGGTGTTGGTGGGTTTTGGCGCGGAACACTCCAACCTGGGAACGGTCATGAATGACGTTGCGGCCGCGCTGAGTTTGAAAGTGATTCCCGATCCGATGCCCGACGAAAATGCGTTCTACCGATCCGACCACTACTTTTTTGTAAAGAAAGGCATTCCCGGGCTGATGATCCTGGGTGCGCCTGAGGGAGAAACTAAAGCCTGGACCGAGCGGATGAAGCAGTGGGAAAAAACCGACTATCACCAGCCGTCAGATACAATTCGTCCGGACTGGAACTGGGAGGGACCGCGAACGCTCGCGATGCTGGGCGTCGTGATGGGTTTGCGCGTAGCTAATAGCGAACAGATGCCGGCCTGGCTGGCGACGTCGCCGTTCAACCGTGAACGCGGCACAAACGAGCCGGCGCCACCCGAACCGTGATTAGCCCGAAGAGCGAGCACCTATGAAACTGAGAAACCAACTTCTGACCGGCCTGATCGTGACATTAGCGCTCGGCGCTCAGTTCGGAATAGTGGGACAGAGCCGGCTGGCCAAAAGAGATCCGGCTTTCAATGCGTTCTGGCTCAAGTTCAAAGCGGCGGTGGCGCGCAACGACAAGGCGAAGGTGGCTGATATGACGAAGCTTCCCTTCATGATCGGAGGCGAGGATCATGATCGCGCCGCGTTCCTCAAAGAGTACCCTTCGCTTTTCGATCGGCGCACGCGACGTTGCTTTGCGCGGGAGCAGCCCTCGACGGAGGGCGATTACTACGAGATTTTTTGCGACGAAACCATATTTCTGTTTGGCAAGGTTGACGGTGTTTGGAAATTTGTCGAGATTGGCGTGAACGATTAGCCGCAACAACCCGCGGCCCCAAACAATGACTACGAATTCATGGCCCATACTAGTGCTCGAGGAGTGGCAGGACACGCTTGCGACGGTGCACATGTGGACGCAGGTCGTCGGGAAGATCCGGCTGGCGCAAACTCCGCTCGTTAACCACTGGTGGAACGTGCCGCTATATGTCTCAGCACGCGGCCTGAATACGTCCGCGATGCCCTACGGCGATCGGATCTTCGAGATGGAGTTCGACTTTATCGATCACCGCCTGCGAATTGAATGCAGCGATGGCGCTCTGAAAACTCTGGCGCTACGTCCGCAATCGGTCGCGGCGTTTTATGGCGAGGTCATGACGGCGATGCATGAACTGGGTCTGGATGTGAAGATCTGGACCATGCCGGTGGAAGTTCCGAATCCTATTCGCTTTGAGGATGACGTGACGCACGCTTCCTATGATGCGGAATACGTTAACCGTTTTTGGCGGGCCCTGGTGAACATCGACGAGGTGTTTAAGGATTTCCGGTCGCGTTTCATCGGCAAGGTCAGCCCGGTGCATTTTTGGTGGGGCAGTTTCGATCACGCCGTCACGCGCTTCTCCGGGCGTCCGGCGCCGAAGCGCGAAGGCGCCGACCTCATCACGCGGGAAGCGTATTCTCATGAAGCGATCAGTCACGGCTTTTGGCCGGGAGGCAACGGCGTGCAGGCGGCGTTTTATTCCTACACCGCGCCGGAGCCTGCTGGCCTGCCACAGTCGAACGTTCTTCCGGAACAGGCATTCTACAGTCAGGATATGAAAGAGTTTCTGCTGCCCTACGATGCCGTGCGAAGCGCCTCTTCACCGGAAACTGCGCTGATGGAGTTTTGCCAGAGTACCTATGACGCGGGCGCCAATTTAGCAAAGTGGGACCGCCCGGCGTTGGAACGGACGATGGCGGCTACCCAACAGTCCTGAATCTGAGACTTCTGCAGCCATCGAATTCCTTCTGCCCCTCCTGTTTTTTAGTCCTCGCACGCACTTCAGGCGAACTACCCCAGGTGAGATCTCGTTAACTAAGGGTAATGACACCTGACGGTAGGATTTCACTTACGGGCGAGCAGCGGCCTCTTTGGTGGCGGAGGCGAATTAGTGTGAAGAAACTGATGCTCGCGTCTCCTGTTCTCCTGCTACTTATGCTCGTCAGTCATGCATTGCTCATCTCAGTTGGCGGTAGGATCTCTGACACACTCGTGATGTATATCCGGGTGGCGCGGCTCTCGGCCCAGGCGCCTGACCGGAATCTTTCGATGCCGGTGCAGGGCGTCGCCAGGAAACAAGTCGCGAATACCTGGCATGCAGCCCGTGGAGATCGGAAGCATGAGGGGCAGGACATTTTCGCGCCGCGCGGCACCCCGGTTCTCTCGGCTACCGAGGGCTACATTGTGAACATCGGTGAGAACAATTTGGGAGGGCAGACAGTCTCAGTCATCGGAGCCGGAGGCCGGACCTACTACTACGCTCACTTGGATTCCTATGCGCCGAACATTTCGGTGGGCGACCAGGTTGATCGGGAGACAGTGCTGGGCTATGTCGGCACCACGGGCAATGCCAGCGGCACCCCGCCGCATCTTCACTTCGGAGTTTATACGGCGAGCGGAGCGATGAATCCGTTGCCATTGCTCGCCGACCGGCCTGAAGCACCAGGCGACAACCGCGTGGCTGGAACAACTCCGCGAACGAAACCTCTCAACAAACAAGTGCGCAACCGATTAGTTCAGACCGGATCCTAACGAACCAAGTGTAGGGGCGGCACTCCGTGGCCGCCTCCTTCGTTTCCCCCATGTCCAGGAACCGACGAAAGAGGGTGACCACGGAGGGCCTCACCTGCATTCTTCCCCCAACTCGGCGGGCGGTAGCCCGCCGCTAAACGGTAGACACCGGCCCGTCGTGGGCCAAAAAACGCTTGTGAACGGTGCGCGCCTGTGTTACCTTCCGCCCCCTCAAGGGTGGTTACTTGCACTTCGACTCGTCTGATCCCGTAGTCAGCCCGAGTTTTCCAATCCAAAAATCTGCGCTCGTCCAATTCGAGAAGCAGCTATAAGTTTCAGCGGAGAACAGACGATGCTCCCGGCCAAACCATCTCTAAAGGAAGAGTTCACCAGCAAAAAAGGGGCTGAAAACGCCGGCCTGGCAGTGGCTCGGCAGCGGAGTCCCGTCGAACGCGGAGCGGAAGGGGCTGGCTCAATGAAGCCGAATCCCGATTTGAATCGCGCGGCCAGAGCCACTGCGACAGCCAAAAAAGAAAAGACATTTGCCAATTTCCAGACCCGCGCGCCCGTCATTATCGGCGAGGCGACCTATACGGGGATGATGCCCGTCGATGGCGTATTGTTGGGCCAGCTCGGAGCTCAGGGCGGCACTCTGGGTCTCAGACAGCGCACCAGAACTAACTTGCTCGGAACTGGACCAGAGCTTAACGGCGAGTTGATCTTCAAAGACATGCTGCGCGTTAACGGCCACATTGCCGGACAGGTCTGTTCCCAGACGGGAACCCTGATTATCGATTCCATGGCCCGCGTGGATGCGAATGTGGAAGTGGCGGTCGCCGTCATCGGGGGCACGGTTAATGGGGACATCGTCGCCCACCAGAGGGTGGAACTCGGCCCCGCAGCCCGCATCCACGGCAACATCTGGACGCAGTCAATCGCTATTCAGCCCGGCGCTATTTTCGAAGGAGTCTGCCGCATGCTGCACGAAAAGGCCGACGAATAGTTTCGCTCTGCACAACAATCTGCTTCGATGTACTGACTCGAAAGACAAGCCGACTACCGAGAAGTAACCAACTTGCAAGTTCGGGAGAAAATGGAAACGGTCGAGGCTTCAGATATCAGCGCGCCATTTGAGTCATGGCTTAACAGCCTCACGGCTGAGGGGATGTCCCTGGAGGGACAACTCCCTGTCGAAACGGAAGTGCCAATCCCCGAATTGATGCCGAGGCGCGATGAAACCCCGCTGCCGTCGGTCACTCAAGCGGAACCGGCGATCGGTTTTGAACTGAAGTTCAAGGGCACCCTGCATATTGAAGGGTATTTCACCGGGAAGGTGCGGTCGGAACACGGAACCCTGGTTCTGGACGAAGGCGGCGAAATTAATACGGATATCGCCGTGGGCATCGCGCAAATCAATGGCACCGTCGTCGGAAACATTGATGCACGGTACCGGATTGAATTAGGAAGCGCGGCCCGCGTTATCGGAGACTTGCATACCACGGCCTTGATCATCATGCCCGGAGCCATTTTTGAAGGGAGATGCTTCTTCCATGAACCGTTGGAAAAAGCTGGCGTGAATCAAAATGGCCACCGGCGGCGAGACCTGGCTAGCCAGGGAAACGTTGAGTCTTCGGGCCCGGACTACATGCGGGCGCGCCGGGGAAAGGCCAACGGCACAAAGGCACGCGCGGCGCGTAAACCTGATTGGCGCCGTTCCTAACCGCTAACATTCTAGTTTGATTGCAATGCTGGACAGCATTGCGGGGTTTGTTTATTATTCCTCCCCCACCGAGAGGGGGAGACCACCAAAGGCCGGCCAATGCGGGCGGCCATCAGCCAAATCGAAAACTGATCGCGTGTTGTTTGTTGCTTCAAAAGCCTGCTGGCATTTGTGACTCTGACGTCTCGCGACTATCACTGATGGAGGTTAGATATGTTCAGGAAGGACCAGAAAGACGAAGAGAACGAGAGCCCGAGCGCTCATCAAACTGCTCCCGCGCCGCGCAATTATGCTTCCTATCAGAGTAGCGAGCCCCCGCGTCCCGCCATTGATGCCAGCGCCAGTCCAAAGGCCCTGACCGAAAGCGAGTCGTTGGCTCGCGAGATTAAGGACGGCACGCTCAGCGGTTTTATCGGCAGCGGCACGGTCGTTACCGGCGAAGCGAACTTCAAAGCAATGCTGCGGGTTGATGGTCACCTCTCAGGACGCATTACCTCGGAAACCGGAACTTTGATTATCGGTTCGCATGGCCAGGTCGATGCGAACATCGAAGTCGCGACGGCTACGATTCATGGCACAGTCAACGGCGACATCATTGCCACGCAGCGCCTGGAATTGGGTCGCGCCGCGAAAGTGAATGGCAACATTCAGACGCCGTCGTTGATGATTGAGCAAGGCGCGATCTTCGAAGGTAGTTGCAAAATGATTCAGCCGAGCGCCGCTTTGGAAAAAGGCCGCAAGCGTGATTACCGCGGACGTGAAGAGAACGCTTTGGATGCCACTGGCCTGCCATCGATTAACGCCGACAACGTTACGGAGTCGGGTGACATCGTTTCCGACGTCGCCAGCTAAACGAGACAGACTTCAGTCTGTAATTACTGGAGCCCCGGCGCTCGTTAAAGCAACAGACCAACACTAAGAAGAAGGGCGGACTTGTCCGCCCTTTTCTTTTTTCGGGCGGGCGCATTAAGCTGTAACGCAAAACCATGAGACGAATTTCAATTCTTTGCCCAACCCTTTTGATTGTGGCCATCTCTTTACCCAGCCTGGCCCAGGAGAAGGACCCGCGCGCCGCGAGACCAACAATTCCAACCAGCATTCTGCTTCGCATTATTCGCGCTGAAGATGAGCGGCGTTGGGATGACCAGCTGAACGCGTTGCTGGGGGACAAGGATCCAAAGGTGCGCGCCCGCGCGGCCCTGGCAGCGGGCCGCATTGGTGATGAACGTGCGGTTCCGGCATTGGGTGCCATGCTGCGGAGGGATAAAGACGACGGCGCGCAGCAGATGGCGGCGTTTGCCCTGGGCGAAACTGAGTCCTCTGCGGCCGCTGATGCGTTGCTCGAATACTTGAACGCCAGGCAAGCGCCGGCGCGGGCCCGCGTCGTTGAGGCCCTGGGAAAGATCGCCGCCGCACTTCCCAAGGGCGAGGAGACCCGGGGTCAAACGATAGGCAAGGCAATCCTCGACGCCCTCAGATATGAAGCCGCCCGTAGATCGATGCCGGACGGCCACACGATTCTGTTGGGTTTGACCGCCGTGTTGCGGGCGAAGCCCGGAGGCGCCGGACCGGTAGTTGCCGGATTCCTCGGCTATGCAGATTCGCGCATTATTGCTGATTCATTGAACACGATGGCGCGGTTGACGTTGAAGGACAGGAACGAAGAAGTTCGCCAGTTGCTTTTAAAGCACGCCGATCCGGTCGTCCGCGCGAACGCCGCCCGCGTTGCCGGCGCCGCAGAGGACAAAGGCGCATTCGACTCGCTGCTGGATCGCGCCCGGCGCGACGACGATCTGCGCGTACGCGTTAGTGCTATCCGGGCTTTGGGCGCTCTCAAAGATGCCAGCGCTGCACCCTCATTACTTGATCGCGGAGAGCAACTTCTAGCAAAGGCCCGGAAGATGGAAGCTCAACCGGCTGGCGTCCCCACTGATGTAAACGAGATTCTTGAGATAGCGACAACAATCGGTCGCGTATTACCGAATGCGAAAGACAGTCGCGCTGTTGAGTGGCTACAGGACCTAAGGTCGACACTGAAACTGGCCGCGCCAGAAGTGGAAATAGCCCTGGCGCGAGTGGCGCCGCAAACCTTTCAGATTGATGCGGAGAGCAGCATCAGGCCTGCCTTATTCTCAAATCCGAATGAGCGGCCTGTTGTTCCGGCCCAGCATTGGCGTCAGTGGGCGAATGTTGCCCAGGGATTCGCGGAGTTGGCTGTCATTAAATCAGGAAGTGGCCCATTGAATTTAAGTATCAAAGAGGTAGGAACAAATCTCCTGCACGGCTTTCTTTTATGTGCGCCTTCCCCACGGCCCAATCCCAAGTTCAAACCAAAGGCGGGGGATATTGTTGTCAATGGAAGCCGGTGCGTGGCATTGCCGGCGTTGAGTGTTCCAGACTTTTTGCGTGCTTATGCGGCTTTCAAACCCGCTGATCTGGGCGAGCTGTTGCATAAGAAACTTGACGATAAGGACGTAATTACTCGCGCGACGGCAGCGGAGTTGTTGGGTGAACTTCCGCCGGACGAAGCCACCACCCGTGCACTTGTCGCAGCGTTACCGGCAGCGCTTGCGGACACAGATTTAAACGACGCGGCGTTGGCAATCCTGGATGCATTAGGTAAACAGAACATGGCAATCGCCAATGAGGCGATCAAGACTGCGCTTGGCTCTTCCGATCACTTGCTGCGCCGGAAAGCAGTCGCGCTGTTGAAGGCCAATGGCGGGGGTGACTTTTCTTCGCGAATCGGGACCGTGCAAACGCGCAACACCGAAGCTGACTATCGCCGCGCCCTGGCACGTATCGGCAAACAAGTGCGGGCCACGGTCGAAACCAGCAAAGGGTCGTTTACAATTGAGTTCCTACCGGAAGACGCGCCGCTAACGGTGGATAATTTTATTAACCTTGCGCGCAAGGGATTCTTCAATGGGCAGACTATTCCGCGCGTGGTGCCGAACTTTGTGGTGCAGGCCGGCGATCCGCGGGGCGATCAGAATGGCGGGCCCGGATATCAGATTCGTTGTGAAATAAATACGGTTGCGTTCACCCGCGGCATGGTAGGCATGGCTTTGTCGGGAAAGGACACTGGAGGCTCGCAGTGGTTCGTGACGCATTCGCCGCAGCCGCATCTTGATGGTGGGTACACAGTCTTTGGCCGCGTGGTCGCCGGAATGGATGTGGTGGACAAGATTGCGCGAGGTGACGTAATTTGGCGGGTCACGGTGAGTGAACGTTAGTTCGGGACACCGAAATGAGATTTCATCGCAGAGACGGCAGGTCCACGTCCGAATTCGTTTCGGCTGGTTTTACCTGTCTGCGTGGGACGTTGACCGCCCTTGCTGCTTTGTCGTTGCTAGTAACAGTTGTCGTTGCAGTCAATTCGCAAACGCGCGCGATACCTGCCGAACAACGACTGCAATATCAAATCAAGCTGCAGCTCGATTTCGCAAACCGCGCCTTTTCCGGCAGCGAGCGCCTGCACTGGGTGAATCGCGGCGATCATCCCACCGCTGTGCTTTATTTTCACTTGTATTCGAACCTGCGATCAGAAACCGGAAAAACGGCCCCGGCAATTGGTGAAGCGCCAGCCGTCCGTGGCCAACAAATGGACGAGCCGCATATGGAAGTGGTGGGAGTCAGCGCTGCCGCTACGGGCGCGCCCTTGCCGTATTCACTCGATGATCAGGGAACCAGCTTGCGTATCACCCTGCGAGAGATGATTGCGCCGGGGAATTCGACCGAGCTTGATATCAAATTCAAAGGAACCGTACCGGAGATCGATCCGGAAGAGACCGGACTGGTTACGCATATTGTGCAGCAGGTCAGCGCGGCCCTCCGAAGCGATCGCGAAATGCGCCGCGCGCGCGATGTGAACTTTCGCTGTCGCAACGTGATGATGCTGGGTACGGTCTATCCGCTGCTGGCCGCACGCGAAGGCGACGATTGGCTGCGTAAGGTGGAGCCCAGTGTCGGTGATATTGTGTTGGCCGATGTCGCGGACTACCAGGTCGAGATTGAAACGGCGCCCACGATCGGACTGTTTACCTCGGGCGAGCTGGCGGCGCCCGCTGCTTCAAGCGAGCCGAATCAGAAGACCACGCGCATGTTTGTGGGAGAAAACCTGCGGGACTTTGCGATCGTCGCGGGGCCGGCTTTGCACGCTGAAGAACGTAAGGTCGGCGACGTCACCGTGCGCTCAGTCTTCATGCCTGAGCATGAAGGCGTGGCCCGGCAGGTACTGAATGTGGCGGCGGAGAGCCTGCGAGTTTATACGGCCCAATTTGGTCCCCTGCCACTAAAGAACGTGACAATCGCCGGGACTCCCCTGGTCGCAGGTTTCGGCAGCGCTGAATTCTCGGGTCTGGGGGCAATTGCCAGCGCCTTCTACGTGGACTTCGATTCCGCGACCATGCGCAACATGCCCGAGGTCATTCGCGAGCAGCGCGAATCGCTCGAGGAAAGTTTGGAGTGGTCGGTGGCGCATTTGGTCGCGCATCAGTGGTGGGGTGCGGTGGTGGGCAGCGATCCGGCGCGCGAGCCCGTGCTGGACGAAGCTCTGGCAAACTGGTCGGCGCTGCTTTATTACCGCGAAGCGCATGGCGAAGCACTCGCGACCAGCGCCATGGATGAACAACTGCGCGGGGTTTACAAAGTCTATCGCACTTTTGGCGGTGAAGACCTGGAGGCAAATGGAGCGGCGCGCGACTTCCGAAATTCTTTTCAATATTCCGCTATCGTCGGCAGCAAAGGGGCATTGATGTTTGTCGCCCTGCAGCGGCTGTTGGGTGACGAGAAATACTTTGCCGCCCTTCGAAGTTATTACGCGGCGAATTCGTTTGAGATCGCCGATATGGATGACTTGCGCGGCGCCTTTATTGCCGAAGCCCCGCTAGCCCAGAGACGAGTGGTGGCCCGGACATTTGGCCGTTGGCTGGCAAGCAAACGTGGTGATGAAGACATCGCGCCGCCCGACGCTCATCTGGCTGCGGAATTAGGTTTGCCGGTGAAGGCAAACCAAAAGGGGGGCGACCGTGGTCCACTAACGGCGTTCAGCCGGGTGGGCAAGTTTTTCTGGCAACAAATGACGCGAATCAGATAGGGCGGGGGCAGTAAGCAGTAAGCAGTGGGCAGTGGGCAGCACTCTCAGGGAAGGAGCCTGATGGAGTATCTGCAGTCAGTCAGGGGCTTGCCCCCGTTGGTTTGTCTTTAGTCTTTAAAAGAAATGCTAGTTCAAAACGAAATTCAATCATCGTCAGGAAGTCGCGATCTGGTGCATCCCTCTCAGGGGAAGATTGAGCGCGAATTGGAAGTAGTTAGCCGGTGGATGGATAACCAATTTCGCATCCCGGGGCTAGGTTGGCACTTTGGTTTGAATGCCATAATCGATCTCGTTCCCGGCGTCGGCGACGTTGCGACCTCCCTGGTCGCCCTTTACGTAATGATATCTGCCGTTCGATATCGAGTGCCGAAGATCACCCTGCTGCGCATGGGTTTGAATATTGCGATCTATTTCGTGGTGGGGCTGATTCCCTGGCTCGGGGATCTCTTTGGCGCCTGGTGGAAGCCTAATATTCGAAATTTGAATCTTCTGCGCCGGCGGGCCACCGTGTCGGCGGAGCAGGCAAAGCAGGGCCGCTCCAGTGACTGGTTATTTGTGGGATTAATAATTCTGGGCTTAATGGCATTACTCTTCGGCTCACTTGCCCTGACCGCTTTCGTGTTTTGGTACTTGATAAAAAATATCAGCGTCGTGTGATTGTAGGGGCCTGCACTCCGTGGCTGCCCCCTTTCTTTAAGCATTCGCAAATCCAAACGAAGGGGGCGGCCACGGAGTGCCGCCCCTACAATCATAGGGTCGGATGTTCTTTTACAAACGCGATCAGGTTCTGCACGTACTCTGAAAAATGGGGACAGTGAATGCCATGCGGTTCCAGCAACTCGCGGGCCCGGGTGGTGTCGTACGTCTGACCCAGAAAAAAGTAAGGCACCGCTGCATGCGGCAAGCCGCTGATCTTCTCGGCGAACGGAAGGAGGAGCGCGGGCTTGACTACCGCCGGCGGTATTGCGACCACCGAGCCTCGTCCATTTAGTCCTTTGGCAATCTCCTCAAAAAGTTCGTGGGTTGTGAGGGGAGCGGGATCAGCCAGTTGCACCGTCGCCCCCGCTGCGCGATCATCCCTGGCCAACGCCACCATGGCTTCGATGACAAAATCTATGGGCACCAGGTTCAGCCGCACGTCGCTGTTTCCAATATTCACCAGCGTCAACGCGGCCGGCCACCGGCGCAGATACTGAATCAAGTAGTAGATGCCATCATATTTCGCAGTTTCCCCTGTGCTGGAATCGCCGCAAACAACTGCCGGACGGTGGATGGTCACCGGCAGTTCCGCTTTCAGCGCCTCGACTTCCAGCTCGGCCAGATACTTGGTTTCTTCATAATTGTTGCGAAAGCCGGCGTCGTGTTGCAGCTCATCTTCCCTGATCAATCCCCGGCGCAGACCGGCTACATAGCAAGTCGAAACGTAATGGTAGCGACGCAGATTGGCGATTGATCGCACGAATGAATTTACGTTCCGGGTGCCGTCCACATTAACTCTGAATGCGAGGTCGCGCGCCACCGCGAGGTCGTAAATCGCCGCCAAGTGGAAGACCGTCGTCGTTTCCCGCTGCGCCGCATCGCTGTCAGCCGGGGAAAGACCGAGATCGGGTCGGGTAATGTCACCCTCGACGATGCGAAAATGTTCTTCAGGAACATTCGTTTCGCCAGCGATCCCTTTTATTTCCTCACGAGCGCGGGCGGCAAAAGCTGGCTGAACCAGGAGCAGGAAACGCGCACCGTCGGTGGCCAGCCGTTTGACCAAACGCGCGGCAATGAACCCGGGAAAGCCGGTAATGAAAATGATTTCGCCGCCCGCCATCGTATTTGATCTGTTTAGCTATTGACCGAGCCTGAAGACATTCGAGCGGAGTATAATGCAAAGCTTCGCGTCAAAGATAATTCAAAAAAGGAGTGATGTAATGATCTCAGTTCGTCCGGTGCAGCGCCGTGTGGCGGTAGCCCTCGTATTCGCGCTCTTTACACTTCTGCCGGCTTTTGGGCAGCAGGAGCCTGCGTGCACGGTCCGCATTACTCTTCTACAGGTGAACGATGTTTACCAGTTCACTCCGGTGGAAGGCGGGAAACGTGGCGGGCTGGCCCGGGTCTCCGCTTTGCGCAAGAAGATCATGGCAGACTCGCCCCACACGCTTTTCCTGCTGGCCGGCGATACCATTTCTCCTTCAGTCGAATCGATCACTTACAAAGGCCGGCAGATGATCGACGCCTGGAATTTGAGCGGGTTGGATTTCGCCACGTTTGGTAATCATGAATTCGACTTCGGGCCAGAGGTGTTGCGCGAACGCATCGGAGAATCGAAGTTCAAATGGCTGGGGGCGAACGTGGTGGACAAAACGAGCGGGCAAACATTTGCTAATACTTCGGAATTCATCATCCGTGAATTTGAAGGCGTGAAAATCGGTTTCTTTGGTCTGACTTTGCCGGAGACGAAAGTCACTTCCCGGCCGGGTGACGACGTGGACATCCTCGATCCCTGTACGACGGCGACGCGGATCGTGCCGCAAATCCGCGCCAGGGGCGCGCAGGTGGTAATCGCTCTGACGCATCTTTCGATGCAGGAAGATAAACAGTTAGCGCGCTGCTCGGGCGTCGATCTGATCCTCGGCGGGCACGAACACAGCCTGTTGGAATCAATGGCCGGGCATGCGCCGATTCTAAAGATGACGGCCGATGCACGCGAAATGGGGCGCATCGATCTGAACATTTCGAAGACGACCGGGCAGGTTCAAAGCATCGACTGGAAGGTCATCGAGATCACTGATGAGCTTCCCTCAGACACGCAATTCGTTGCGCTGGAACGAAAGTACGGCTCGCTATTGAACGAGCTAGCGCGCCGCGTGGGCCATACCAATGTCGAGTTGGAAGCGCGTAGCGGCGTGGGACGCACACGCGAAACTAACACTGGCGATTTCGTGGCCGACGCTTTTCGCAACGCGACGCTATCCGATGTGGCCATCATGAATGGCGGGTCGATTCGTGCTGACGACGTCCTGAAACCCGGTGATCTTACCCGGCGAGACGTTTTGTCCCTGCTTCCTTTCAAAAATCGCGTCATCAAGATGGAACTCAGTGGCGCAACATTGCGGGCCGCGCTGGAACATGGCGTGGCCCGCAGTGCCGAGGATGCCGAACCGGGGCGGTTCCCACAGGTTTCCGGTATGCGCTATGTGTTCGACGCCACGCGCAAACCCGGATCACGCATCACCAGCCTAACGGTTAATGGCAGACCACTGGATGATCGCAAGACTTACACGCTGGCTACCACCGACTACGTTGCCGGCGGTGGCGACGGTTACGAGATGCTTAAGAGCGGGCGGCTCCTGATTGCTCCGGCGCAGGGGCAGTTCGATTCTGACGTTTTGCAGAAAGCAATTTCATCCGTGCGCGCGATTGCGCCCAAGACCGACGGACGCATCACCCGCCTGGACAAACCGGCAGGCAAGAAGAACGATTGCGCAGAACGGTGATATTCGTCAGAGCTGGAGCTTGGGGGCGGCGTTAACATCTACTCAGCAGGATTATTGTCCGGCTGCGACTGTCAGAATGGCGCGCGGCCATTGAGGCCGCGCGTTGGGAAAAGTTTAGCTTGTCTTGTCACAAGCCCTCCCCTAACTCCTCACAGAGGGAGAGGAATTAGAAAGAGAAATTAAAACCAGGGCATTACTTACGCGAACGGGCGCAGAGATCGCGGGCCGCTGCTACCCATTCCGGAAACTGAAATTCGAATCCTGATTGCTGCAGTCTCGCCGGAATTACACGCCGGCTTTTCAGAATGAGCTCTGTCTCGCTGCCCAGCACGAAAGCCCCCAGTTCTAACATCCAGTTCGTAGCAGGAAGACCGAACGGGATCCCCCAGGCTGCGCGCAAAGCCCGCATGAACTCGGCATTGATTAAGGGATTCGGCGCCGCCAGAATTACCGGACCAGCAAGTCCTTCATTTTGAATGAGCCAACGGACGGCGCTCACAAAATCCTGATCGTGAATCCAGGACACATACTGTTGTCCATCTCCGGCCTGTCCGCCGAGTCCATACTTCACCAACCGCAGCAGCATCTCGTACGGTCCGCCCGGATTCGAACTCATAACGATCGCTGAGCGCATTAGCACCTTGCGTGTGAACGGCGTCGGCACTTTGTCAAACGCGTGTTCCCAT
The DNA here is from genome assembly GCA_033856235.1 of Blastocatellia bacterium. Classification (GTDB taxonomy): domain Bacteria; phylum Acidobacteriota; class Blastocatellia; order Pyrinomonadales; family Pyrinomonadaceae; genus DASXRU01. Next base: position 71,155 of record JAWVFI010000007.1, read on the forward strand.
GACTTCACCACATCGATACTGAAGCGCCAGGTTTCGGGGGCGCCTGCTTCTGATCCCCCGATGATGCCGGTGGCTTCATCGTTAGGCGCCTCAAAACGATGGGCATAAAGAGTTGCCGTGCTCGCTTGCAGCCACACTCGCGGCGGCTTCGAAGCCTGGACGATTGCGTCGCCGACCACGCGGGTTGATTTCACTCGCGAGTCGATGATTAGTTTCCGATTGTCAGGTGTGTAGCGGCAGTTGACGCTCTGTCCCGCCAGATTGATGACTGCATCGGCCGCTTCGAACTCCCCGGTCCAATCATCCTGAGTCTCGCCGTCCCAGCGAACCGTGCGCCAGGGAGCATTCGCCGGAGTGCGGCTGAGGACCACCACCTCGTGCCCTTGCTCATGAAACGCCCGAGCCAAAATCGTGCCAACCTGGCCGGAACCACCTGGAATTACTAGCTTCATGTTTGCCTGACCATTCTTTGAACTTAGAGTCCCGAACCTTCTGGACTCGTTCTATGTCGCGCGCGTCAATTCCCGAGATCGCGTAGTTCCGTGACCAGCTTGAGGGCCCGTTTCCGCACTGGCCGCATCAGCGGATTGCTGGCTAGAGAAATCAGACGGTCCAGGAGATCGACTGTGTATTCAATCAGCCGGTACGTTCGCACCTGCTTAGGCGAAGAGTCGTGAATCCAAAAAAGTATTATCCCCATGTGATAGAGCCAGAGCAGATAAGGTAGTTCGGCCCGGAGGTCGTTTGGCATGCGCGCTTTGGATCCTGCTACCAGATTTTCGAAAAGGCCGATAGCCTCGGCGCGCACGTGATGCGAATCCGGCGCAAAGGGACTAAGGGGACTATTTGGATCGGCCGCGGTTTTGAAAAGGACCGCAGCGAATTCGTGATAAGGCCCCAGGGTTGAGATCTTCAGCCGCGTCACCGCTAGCAGTCGTTCCTTCAGATGGAGCTCCTGCTCCAACGCCGGCAGCGATGCCGCCAGGTGCTGTTCGTGCGTGCGCTGGTAGAAGGCCTGGATCAATTGTTCTTTGGAGCGAAAGTAATGATACGCATTGCCCAGGGACACTCCGGATTTTTTGGCGATGGCGCGCATGGTGGTTCTTTCATAACCATCCTGTTCCAGCAACTCCAAAGCCGTATTCAGGATCAGTGCGCGGGTTTGTTCGCCCTTTTGCGTCCTGGCTGCTTTTGAATGGTCGGCAGAGCTCATATATTTACCTCGCCAGTCCGGCCGCCCGGCTGATCTGATACCGGTGCTGCGAAATCATCGAAACCACGCGCCTGGTGGTTGGCAGCAACTCAGGGGAAGCCAGGCGGTAAGACCATTCGTGATAGCGGCTCAGGGCCCACAGAACCATGAGCCACGCCTTTGGCCCAAAGTAAACCGCACCTTGATCGCAGATCACCGTCAGATCCTCCCCCGTGATGTCATGGTTGAGTTGCGGAAAACGCTTACGCGCTTCGTCGGACTTGATGGGCACAAAGATCAGTTCGACCAGCTTGGGTTGATCCTGCAGCCATTCATGGGCGCGGCAACACAAACCGCAGTCCGGATCGTAAAGTAGTGTCAGAGCGGGCATCGCTAAGCCTCCTGCACTCTGGTGTAAGCGTCCGGGGGAACCGGAGGCTGAGCATTACGTAACGTGGCGCGACGCCGCATGCGGCTAAAAAGGAAGAGATTGAAGAAGTGCATTCCGCCCAGCACGATCAGTACCATGCCGACCTTAACCGATAGGGCCTCAATGCCTTCCTGCGCCGATGCGATTTTGTAACCGAGCTTGAGCGCCAGACTGACATACCCGAAATTGATGAGGTAAAAGCCCACCACCAGCAGGGAGTTGACCGAATCGGCCAGCGCTTCATTGCCGTGAAAGACGTCCACCAGAAACAGCCGCCCATTCTTATGCAGCGTGTGGGCTACCCAGATGGTCAGGGCGATGCTGATGGCGAGATAGAGCAGGTAGGTGGCGATTTCGATGTTCATAGCGGTCTCCTTTTTCAAAACTGAACGTGTTCAACTCTCGCAGGATAGGCTTCGCCAGTTGCGTTGTCAAGCATTTTTTTGAACATGTTCAGAATTTTTCCAAATGAGCTATTTTTGGGGTTTTCTCGGGCGAAGACCCGGCCTTGAGGTAAGTCTGAGGTGCTCTGCCTCTAGGTTAGCCGCGGGGGATGTACGAGCTGCGTTTGACTCTCAACAGGCTTGGGGCTTAACCTCGCCGAGTGCAAACGCCCGGATTAAAATGATCAGTCAAGACAAAGCCTATCGTTACTATTATTATCCGCTCTCCGGTTGGAGGGACGGTGGGGCATGGGTTGTCGGCGGGCCATGATCATCTGACGCTTAGACAAATTTCCAGAACCGGCCACCGGTCCTTTCCAAAAGGATCGGTGGCCGGTTTGGTTTTGAGAAGTCCGACAAATCCTAGAATCCGGTATTGAAAGCGAGTCCATTAACATGACCACAAAATCCAAAAGCCCGCTGCTCTTCGATCACGTCGATACGCGCCTGGTGACGATTGATAGCGAAACTAACCTGGACGCAGGCGCGGAACAAAAACCCACGGATCGCAATAGAGTTGTGCAACTCGATCCCGATCATCCCGGCTTTCGTGATGCGGAGTATCGCGCGCGTCGTAATCGAATAGCCCAAATCGCGCTCAACTATAAACCCTTCCGCGAAATTCCAGACGCGCCTTACACAACCGCGGAACATGAAGTTTGGAGCACAATCTGGCGCGCCCTGGAACCGGCACATGGGGCCCACGCTTGTGCCGAATATCTTACGTGCGTAGACCGATTGGCCCTGCTGCGCGATCGCATACCTCAGCTACGCGAAGTGAGCGAGAAGGTCCAGGCGCTGAGTGGGTTTAGGCTGGAGCCGGTGGCCGGGCTGGTTGAACCGCGAGTCTTTCTGGAGTCAATGGCGGACGGCGTGTTTCTCTGCACCCAGTACATCCGGCATCACTCAACGCCGCTGTACACGCCGGAGCCTGACGTGGTCCATGAGATTGTTGGCCACGCAGTGACGCTCGGCAGTGAGCGCCTGGCCAATCTCAACCGTCTGTTTGGCAAGGCCGTCCAGCGGACGACGGAGCCGGCGAAGCTGGAGAAGTTGTCGCGGCTCTATTGGTTCACGTTGGAGTTCGGTGTCTTGCGAGAGGAGGGAAAAGTTAAAGCGTACGGCACCGGGCTGCTTTCGTCAGCGGGCGAACTCGAAGCAATGTACCGGGCGGAACTGCGGCCACTGGATCCGGAAGCGGCGTCGCGTCAGGATTATGATCCCACAGATTTTCAACCGGTCTTATTTTGCGCCGGCTCTTTCGACGCGATGTATCAAACGCTGCAGGAGTATCTGTTAACGTTGTAGGGGCGGGACTCCGTGCCCGCCCTCTTTAGTTCCCCATCGAGACGAATGGGGCGGCCACGAAGTGCCATCCCTACAATTTGGTTGATAATTTCGGCAGCGGTTTGATCAGGCGCTTAAGTTTTTCCGCAGCCTGCGCCACGGTGACCACATCTTTGGGAGCAAGTTTTATGATCTCAGCCAGGGAAGGATTGACCTCCCAAACGTCCTCGCCAATTAGCCGGCATTTATCGTCATAGTGCCAGATCATCTGTTGTTGATTCTTGTAGAGGTACATCGAATTTGGATCAGCCGTCTTGACGCCGTTTGCCGCGAGGGCCTTTCCCTGCACCTGCTGATACGTGATCGCAGTTGAAACGGTGAAGGTGTCGGCGACCGCGACCTGTTCGTTCTCAGCATAGAAGATGCACTGGTTCGTCGCAGTCCACATGCTATACAGACCCTGAATCGCCTCTCGTCCATCCAGGGTAGCGTCGATTCCAAGGGCCCGGAAGTGATAGACCGGATGGTCCACCATCATCTCGGGGGCAAAAATTTCCTGAAAGCGCCCGGCGATTTCCAGATAGCGGTGACGTGAGTAAGCCTTGAGCAGGAACTGGTGCCGGGGCTTGCTGGTAGTTTTAAAGAGCCGGTCGATGGCGATGTTTACTTTGGTAAGGTCTAAATTGGCCATGGCGATTTGTCCTTCACTCGAACGGTGCGCCAATCCAGGTCGGGAATTGATACGTTGTGGCGCGCCATTCGCGGATTGTAAGGTTGGAGCTGCTGCTGCTTCCAAACCTGCCCGCAGACGGTGAAATTCTCGCGGTGGTTGAAGCGGCACATTCTCTCACGCTTTTTTCCTGATAGGCAACGCGTTCACCAGACCGTGCTAACGCAGTCAGTGTCTCAGCATTCGTGGGCAAACGAAGGGGGTGTCCACGGAGGGCCACCCCTACGATTCTTTGGATAGTTTGGCGATTACTTGACGTCTTTGACGGTTGCCGGGCGGGTGAAGAGCGAATCCGGCAAGGCTTTATTGAATTCAATCGATTCGAAATTAATCCGTCCCGTTTGGGCGCCGGCACGGAAATGATCGAGGATGAAAAGTGCAGTGATGCCGTCAAAGGTTAGCGGCCGGAAGAGGCGATCTTCTTCCGCCACTTCTTCCATCTCATCGATATCGGGCCGCTTGATTTTTCGCTTGTATAAGACTTTGGCGGGCAAACCGTCCTTGGCGCCGAACTCATATTCAATCCAAAACCCGTCCGGGTAAGTCAGGCGCACGGTCAAATTGCGTCGCGCCAGGCCGGCCTCCCGGCGGCCGGCAAAAGTGATCTTGCCACCCTCCTTGCGCCACCAGCCGCGCAGCAAATTCTCAACACTCGTGCGCATGCTCACCCGGAAGTCATCAAGCTGGTCCGCGGGCATGTCTTTTATTGTCTTGGCAGCGCCATCGAAAAGCCACCCCTTGCCGGCGGCGTTCGTTTGAATCACGCGTCCGCCCTGGCCCGTGAACTCGGTCCGCTCTTTGTCGGGAAACACAATGTAGTCGATGAAGCGCAGCGGCGGCAGCGATTGGCCGTCCTTGTATGGCGAGTAGAAACCCTTACCCACGGTATTTCGCACTTTCAGGTAAGCATCACCGCCCAAAACTTCGATGGCGTGCTTGATGATTCCTTCGGCCTTCTCAACATCTTCCGCGGACGGGGTGGCTGCGGCTTCCGGCGCTAGTGCCTGTGCCCGAAGGGAACTGGCCGGCGCTGTGGTCAACAACAGTAGTAACCAAAGAAATAGGATTGAAGGCTTCATAGTGAAAACACTTGGCTAGTAAAAAAGAAAGGGCCTCAATGAAATCTTCTCACTGAAACCCTTCACCAAATCCTGGCGGACGAGCGCGCCTTCCTTACATCACCGGCTCGGCATCCTCGGTAGCGCGAATGACGATTTCGCCATCCTCAACGTCAACAAAGAAATTCGATCCCGTCTTCCACATGGTGGTGATCGGGAGTTTCACTTTTTCGTCGATGTGCCGTTTCAGGAAGCGGGCGCCATACTTGGCGCTGTAGCCTTTCTCAGTCAGCAGGTTCACCGCGGCGTCAGAAACCTGGAAGGCCTTTCCCTGGCGCTCCATTTGAACCGCCAGCCGCCCGAGGTATAGCCCGGCAATCTGGCGTACTTCGTCCATCGTCAACGGCGCAAAGATAACTATTTCGTCGATCCGGTTACGAAACTCCGCGGAGAACCGTAACTCAGCAGCTTTCATGATCTCGTTCTTCACGACCCGGAACTCGGAAGCCGTCTTGGTGCCGAACCCGAGCGGCTTTTCATACTTCTTGAAGTTTTCCGAGCCCAGGTTCGAAGTCATGATCACGATGGCATCGGACAGGTAAACCTTCTTGCCGCGGCCGTCAGTTAACCAGCCTTCGTCAAAAGCCTGCAGGAAGAGGTTCATTAGATAGGGCGATGCCTTCTCGACTTCATCCAGCAGCAGGACCGTGTAGGGGTTCTCCCGCAACTGCTCAGTCAGAATACCGCCGCGTTCGGAACCAACGATGCCGCGTGGCATGCCGATGAGTTTCTCGATGCTCACCGTGCCGTCGCTGTATTCCGACATATCGATGCGCACCATTTTCCGTTCGTCGCCGAACATGAATTCGGCCACGGCCTTTGCCAGTTCGGTTTTTCCTACACCTGTCGGACCCAGGAACAGCAGCACGCCGTCAGGTTTGTAGTGCGAATCTTTCAACGGGCCTTTGTTCAGGCGCAGCCGCTGGGCCACAGCCCTGATCGCTTCATGTTGTCCAACCACGCGGCCGCCGAGCTTTGATTCAGTCAAAGCAAAACGTTCACCGGTATCACGGAAGATCATGTCGCGCGGAATCCGCGATTCCTGAGAGATCACCTCAATGATGTGTTCCGGCTTAACGATCATCGTTTGCGGTTCGTTGATTTCGACTTTTACCGCCGCAGTGTCCAACCAGCCAATGGCCTTGTCGGGCAGGTGCAGGTTCCGAATGTACTTCGGCGCCATCTCCAGGGCGGTATTGATTGCATCGTCGGAAATCTTTACTGAGTAGTTCTTCTCCAGCCGCGGTCTCAGGCCGAGCAGAATCTCTCGCGTCTCGCCGATGGTCGGCTCAATAATCTTAACCAGCCGGAAGCGACGCGCCAGAGCTTCGTCCTCACCGATTGATTCCTTGTATTCGGTTAACGTGGTGGCGCCGATGATGCGCAACTCGCCCTTCGCCAGCGCCGACTTGAACATATTGGCAGCGTCGGAAGAAGTTCCCATCGCCGCCCCAGCACCAATGATCGTGTGCGCTTCGTCGATGAAGAGGATCAGGTTGTCGCGCTCTTTCACCTCATCAATGATCCCCTTGATGCGCTCTTCGAACATACCGCGGAGCATTGTGCCCGCGACCATGCCGCCCATTTGCAGTTGCACAATGTGGGCGCCGCGCAGGCGCGCCGGGACCTTGTGGGGCTCCAACTCGATCAGCCGCGCCAGGCCTTCAACCACCGCCGTCTTGCCCACTCCCGGTTCGCCTACCAGCATCGGTGAATTTGCGCGCTCGCGATGGCAGAGGATCTCTACCATCTGCTCAATCTCCATCTCGCGCCCGATGGTTGGCGGAATTTTGTCGGCGCGCGCCATCCGATTCAGCGAAACACCAAAGTGCTTCAGGTAAGGCGGCAGCTCGAATTTCTTCTTGAACTGTTCTTCTTCCTGTTCCCGTTGGTCCACATGGACGCGCACGTTTTCAATCACTGCTTCCGGAGAGGCGCCGAGGTTTCTCAGGACTTCGACCAGCAGGCTGTCATACTTCGACAGCACGTCGAAAATGTCAGTGGATTCGATCGTCTTGCGACCGTGGGCCCGGGCGCGTTCCATCGCCCGCTTGAACAGATCGGTAGTATCCGGGGCAATGCGAAAACCTTTTCCCACATGCTGCCGCGTGCCCTCCAGCCGCTGTTCGATTGCCATCCTCACGGAAGCAGGATCGAGCGACAGGTCGCGAATCGTGGAATTGAAGAGATCAGGCTCCTCCCGGGCGAGCGCACTGACAATGTGCTCGACGGAAATATAGTTCTGATCGCGACGACGTGACTCGTTCAACGCGTTTTCCAGAACGCGCTGACCGCTGTCGCCGAATTTGTCTCTGTAAGCTCCTAAGTCAACCATTTCTTACCTTATTTCTTTCCCAACCCAGACGCGGCGCCCGCTATGCGAAAGCGTTACTAACTTTCGAACGGGCGGCCCCGCCATCCTTGCGCTTCAAACCCTGGGATGTCCCGAAATTCTACTTCGGAACTCTTTTCAGATGCGGACGAGCATATTCGCCGTTGCGTTTCAATGCAATGAAAATCTCCAGCGCTTCTACTAGCAAATATGCGGCCAGCGCAACCCTCACAGTCTTAGTAATCGTAATCCTCACCACCCGGCATGGGGGGCGCGCCCTTCTTAGGCTCCGGAGCGTCGGTTATGGCCGCCTCGGTCGTCAGCAGAAGCCCGGCAATAGAAGCGGCATTCTGCAATGCCGTGCGCACAACTTTCGTCGGATCGATAATCCCCGCAGCAACCAGATCCTCGTACTTACCACTCGCCGCATTGAAACCGTGCGTGCCCTTGAGGCTTTCCACTTTGCCAACTACCACCGCGCCTTCCAATCCGGCGTTTTCAGCGATTCGGCGCAAAGGCTCTTCCAAAGCCCGCCGGACAATCCTGATTCCTGTTTGAATGTCACCATTTCCATTCGCGGCATTCGTCTTGTCCAGGACCTTTGCCGCTCGCAGCAATGCGATTCCGCCGCCGGCGACATAGCCTTCCTGGGCTGCGGCCCGGGTCGCGTTCAATGCGTCTTCGACGCGCGCTTTGATCTCCTTCATCGCCGTTTCGGTGGCCGCGCCGACCTTAATTACCGCAACGCCGCCCGCGAGTTTCGCCAGGCGCTCCTGCAGCTTTTCACGGTCGTAATCTGAAGTACTCTCCTCGACCTGTTTTCGGATGGTGGCGATGCGTCCCTGAATTTCTTTTGCTTCACCGGCGCCTTCCACGATGATTGTGGCATCCTTGTCGCTGATCACGCGCTTGGCCGAGCCCAGGTCTGCCACCTGAACATTTTCCAGTTTGATACCGAGGTCTTCGGTAATTACGCGCGCGCCGGTGAGGACCGCAATGTCATCCAGAATAGCTTTACGACGATCGCCGAAGGCCGGGGCTTTGACCGCGCAGACTTTGATCGTGCCGCGCAATTTGTTGACCACCAGCGTTGCCAAAGCGTCGCCGTCAACGTCCTCGGAAATAATCAGCAGAGCGCGTCCCTGTCCGGCTGTTTGTTCCAACACGGGCAACAAATCGCGCATCGCCGAAATTTTCTTCTCATGTAAGAGGATCAAGGGTTCATCGAGCACCGCTTCCATTCGATCGGCATTGGTAACGAAGTAAGGCGACAGATAGCCGCGATCGAACTGCATCCCTTCAACCACATCCAATTCGGTATTCATGGTCTTGGATTCTTCAACGGTGACCACGCCGTCTTTGCCGACCTTCTCCATCGCTTCGGATATTAGTTGCCCGATCCCGCGATCGTTATTTGCGGAAACGGACGCCACACTGGCCAGCTCTTCCTTACCCTTGACGGTCTTGGACATGCGCTCCAACTCGGCAACGACAGCGTCCGTGGCTTGTTGAATTCCGCGCTGCAGGTCCATCGGGTTTGCGCCCGCGGTCACATTCTTGACGCCTTCACGAAAAATCGCCTGGGCCAGTACCGTGGCAGTGGTGGTGCCGTCGCCGGCCGAATCGTTGGTCCTGGTGGCAACTTCACGCACCATCTGGGCGCCCATGTTTTCGTACTTATCGGCGAGATCGATTTCCTTTGCAACGGTCACACCGTCCTTGGTGATCAAAGGCGAGCCCCATTTTTTGCCGATCACTACATTGCGGCCCTTTGGCCCCAGGGTTACGCGCACCACATTCGCGAGCGTGTTTACGCCTTGCAACATCGCTGACCGCGCTTCTTCTTTGAATCTCAACTCTTTAGCTGCCACTTGGTTTTCTCCTCACTTAATTTGACAACGAAACTGCGAATGATGTTATTCAGCCGCTTGTCTGGCTTCCGGTCGTGCCCGTCCTACCTGGACGCGCGCCGGCAGCAGCAGGCGATCTCCGATTTGGTAGCCGCGGCCATACTCGGCAGTCACGATACCGTCTTCGTCACCAGGCACCTCAACGGTATCGACAGCATCATGCTTCTCAGGATCGAATGGTTGGCCAACTGCGGCGATTGGCTGGACGCCGGCGGCGGTCAGGGCCGCTTCAAAGTTGTTGGCGGTACTCCGGACTCCCGCCAGCAGTGACTCCAGAGTGCCGCCCTGCTCACCCGCCTCAATCGCCCGGTAAAGATTGTCGAGGACGGGCAGCAAAGAACTTATGAAGTTAATTTTTTCGCGCTGGGCCCGTTCATCAGCGGCGCGGTTCAAACGCTGCCGCGTTTCATCCGTCTCTCGTTGTAACTGGGTGCGAAGCTGATCGAAACGCGCCTGGACCTCCAACAGTTTTTGCTCGGCAGCTTCAGTGCGCCGCTCGAGTTCTTCAACATAACTTGGCTTTAGATTCGGCCCCCGATCTTCGACCTCACCGCGCCCATTGCCATCGAGGTCGATCCGGCGGCGATCAGTAACCCGAATCTCCGGCTGCTCCTGGTCACGCGATTGCTCGCGGTCCGGCCCGGTCTCTTTATCCCGCCCTGATCTATTCATTCTATTTCCTAGTCTCACGTAACTTTTATCTCCACGCGGTTCGCTTTTTGCTCGCGACGCTTGGGCAGGCGAATATTCAACACGCCATCTTTGTATTCGGCGACAATCTCTTCCGCCTCGACAGTCGCCGGCACATCGAATCTGCGCAGAAAACGACCTGCAGGACGTTCCAGGCGTTGCTTGCCATGCTCTGATACAACACGGTCGCCGCGAACTGCCAAACGGTCATTTTCCAGACTGATGTCCAATTGCGTGCGTTCGATACCGGGGAGATCAATAGCGACCAGGTATTCCTCAGCGCTCTCGTAAACATCCGCTGCCGGAACCCAGTCCGCCGGTTCAATCTCGCTATCGGTCTCACCTCTGGTTCGAGCGTGCTGCTGGGTTGCGTCGGCAAACGCCTGGTTCATTCGATCCTGCAGCAACACCAAATCCCGTAACGGATCCCATCTTTGCGTCATTTCCTTGACTCCTCCGCGCCTGTTCTCTGCGCCTAGGCCGTAGCCACTGCGGCTTCGGTTTGGAACTTCATCTCGTTGCCGTCGGCCGACACCTTTAAGGTCTGGCCGGACGTGATTTCGCCGCGCAGCAATTTCACCGCGAGCGGATTCTGCAGCAGCGTCTGAATCGCACGTTTCAACGGCCGGGCGCCATAGTTCGGATCGTATCCCTCGGTAGCCAGCAACTTCTTTGCCGATTCGTCCAAAACGAGGGTGACGTCACGCTCGCGCAGCATCGAGCGCAGCTTCTCTAATTGCACATCGATAATCTGCGTAATTTGCTCGCGTGACAACTGATGGAAGATCACAATGTCATCGATTCGGTTAAGAAACTCTGGTTTGAAACTAATCTGCAGTTCCTGCAGGACAGCCTCGCGCACCTGTTCCTCGTCGCCTTCCGCAGCCTGAATCTCGCGCGAACCCAGATTGGACGTCATGATCAAAACAGTGTTCTTGAAATCAACCGTGCGCCCCTTGGAGTCGGTCAAACGACCGTCGTCCAGTATTTGCAGCAGCACGTTGAAGACGTCACTATGCGCCTTTTCAATTTCGTCGAACAGCACCACCGAGTACGGGCGGCGGCGCACGGCTTCGGTCAGTTGTCCGCCTTCCTCATAACCAACGTATCCCGGCGGGGCGCCAATCATGCGCGCGACGGCGTGCTTTTCCATGTACTCCGACATATCCAGGCGAATCATGGCCCGTTCATCGTCAAACAGGAACTCGGCCAGTGCCCGCGCTGTCTCAGTTTTTCCCACCCCGGTGGGGCCAAGAAAGATGAACGAACCAATCGGCCGGTTAGGATCCTGCAAACCCGCGCGGGCGCGCCGTACGGCATTCGCCACGGCAGCCAACGCTTCGTCCTGACCTATGACCCGCTCGCGCAGCCGGTCTTCCATCGTAACCAGCTTGTGCATCTCGCCTTCCAACATCTTGGAAACGGGAATGCCGGTCCACTTTGAAACCACTTCGGCAATGTCTTCTTCATCAACCTTCTGCTTCAGCATGACGCCGTCTTTTTGAATCTCGTCCAGCTTCGCTTGCTCGGCAGCCAGTTGCCGCTCGAGTTCCGGAATCTCGCCATACTGTAGTTCTGACGCCCGGGCCAGATCGCCGGCATTGCGCGCGTGCTCCAGTTCCAGCTTTAAATCATCGAGCTTGCCGCGCGCTTCCTCCATGCCCTTGATGGCTTCTTTTTCAGCCTGCCACTTGCCTTTCATGCCGGCAGAAGTCTCTTTCAAATTGGCGATGCGTTGTTCGATCTCGTGGAGCCGCGCCTTTGAGCGCTCGTCCTCTTCACGCTGCAGCGCCAGGCGCTCGATCTCCAGCTGCATGATTTCGCGCTCGATCTGATCGATCTCGATCGGCAGTGAATCGATCTCGATGCGCAGGCGCGAAGCGGCTTCGTCGATCAGGTCGATGGCCTTATCAGGCAGGAACCGATCGGTAATATAGCGATGCGAAAGAGTGGCCGCGGCGACGATCGCCGAGTCCTTGATGTCCACGTTGTGATGTGTTTCGTAGCGCTCCTTCAGGCCTCGCAGAATGGCAATGGTGTCTTCGACGGTTGGTTCGCCGACGTAAACTTGTTGGAAGCGCCGCTCCAGGGCCGCGTCCTTTTCAATATACTTTTTGTATTCCGCGAGAGTGGTCGCGCCAACGCAGCGCAACTCACCACGAGCCAGCGCCGGCTTCAACATGTTCGAAGCGTCGATGGCGCCTTCGGAGGCTCCCGCGCCTACGAGTGTGTGCAATTCATCAATAAAGAGAATGATCTGCCCCTGCGCGTTTTCGATTTCCTTGAGCACCGCCTTCAGGCGATCTTCGAATTCACCGCGGTACTTTGCACCCGCCAGCATGGATCCGAGGTCGAGCCCGACCAAACGTTTGTTGCGCAGAGTTTCGGGAACATCACCGGATACAATTCGCTGCGCCAGTCCTTCGACAATCGCCGTCTTGCCGACCCCCGGTTCTCCTATCAACACTGGATTGTTTTTGGTACGGCGCGATAGGACCTGGATGGTGCGGCGAATCTCATCGTCGCGTCCGATCACCGGATCAAGTTTTCCGCGGCGTGCCAGATCCGTTAGATCCTTCGCATACTTGGAAAGCGCCTGGTAGTTTGCCTCTGCATTCTGATCGGTGATTCTTACTCCGCCGCGCATCTGCTCAATGACCTTGAGCAGATCATCATGATTGACGCCGTGTTGCCGCAGAATCTTGCCGGCTTCGCCATCTTTCTCATCAACGATCGCCACCAGCAGATGCTCAGTCGAGACGTATTCGTCCTTCATGGCGTCGGCCTGTTTTTGCGCGGCTGTGAAAACTTGACTGAGGCGCGGGCTAAAGTATTGCTGGCCGCCCTGCACCCGCGGCAAACGCGCCAGCGCTGCCTGGAGGTCGTTTAGGACCACCTGGACGTTGGCTCCGAGCTTGCCGAGCACCGGACGCAGAATCCCCTCCGACTGCTCCAGCATGGCAGAGAGTACGTGTTCCGGCTCGACTTGCTGGTTTTGGTTCTTCTCAGCGAGTTCGATGCCCGATTGAATTGCTTCCTGACCTCGCAGGGTGAATTTGTCTAAGCGCATTTCGTTGAATCTGTGAAATTATCTCTTTCAAAAATGGCCGAGGGGGGCGGAACGCTGTGATCGTTCGCCCCCATCTCGCCTGTCTAAACGTAAGTTAACGTGAGCTGGAGGCCGACTTTGAAGCCGCTCCGGCAGTGCCCACGCTTTGCGCGGAGGCCTCGATGGTCTTCCTTGAGTCATTGGCCTCGCCCTTGATTTCGATGCGGCGTGCCTTTGTCTCTTCGCGCTTTGGCAGCGTCACGCGCAAGACGCCATTGCGGTATTCGGCGTTGGCGCCTTCCGCAGTCACCGTCTGGGGCAGCGTGAAGGACCGAGTGAACGATCCGTAAGCGCGTTCCACGCGGTGATAGTTATCTGAGTCGTCTTTCTTTTCAAAATGACGCTCGCCGCGGAGCGTGATTACATTGTTCTCGACCGAGAGGTCAAAGTCTTCTCGATTCATGCCGGGGAGTTCAGCCTCCAGCACGATATGGTCCTTGTTTTCGTAGATGTCCACGCTGGGGCTCCAGGCCCCGCGGGCAATGCCTTCATCGTCGAATGATCGCGTCAGGTTACTGGTAAACAAACGATTGACTTCATCCTGAAGGCTGCGCAAATCCCGAAAAGGGTCGTAGCGAACGATACCCATGACGTACATCCTCCCTGATTAATTCTGTAGAACTAACGCTCACCGATCGGCCAATAAGAACCTCGAACAATTTCGTGAGCGCATGCCAATAATAAATATTGAGTGCTTCCTTGTCAAGTCTCGGAAAGAGGTCTTTTCGGTGCCCAAAACAAAGGGTTCCCGTGCTGCAGGAGGTGCAACTGTGTCTGAGGAGAACGCTATTTCATGCCGAAGAAGCGCCGGATTGACGCCAGGAGACCGGCCGATTCTTCGATGCTAACCTGGGCGTCCTGCTGCGTAGCGGTTAGCCCGGCTCGTCGTTCGGCAATGGTCCAGCTCAGGGATTCGACCAGATCGGGATTGGTTTCGAAGATCCGCTTCATGGCAGCGTGCCCGATCTCAAGTACTTCCGTTTCTTCGAGCGCGACCACGGTGGCGGCGCGCGGCTCGCCAGTAAATAAGGCCATCTCTCCGAAGAAGTCGCCTTCATTAAGGACGGCCACAGCTCGAGCCCTCCCGTTCTCAGTAATCTGAACCTGGACCCGTCCGTTGTGGACGACAAACATCGAAGATCCTGCTTCGCCGGCGCGGATAACCAGTTCATCGGCAGCAAAGACGTGCCGAACCGAAGCGGATGCCAACCGCTCAGTTTCTTCATCGGTGAGAGGCGCAAAGATATCCACTGCGGAAAGGCGCTCCACGATGTCCTGACCAGCGGCGCGCTCTTCAACTTCCAAGTTCCGGCGTTCAACGTGCAATGTGCGGGTGGGAAAGGCAAACTGAATCCCAGCGCGGCGAAAGGCGTACCATATTCTTTGCCGAACGAGCGCGTCTGTGTCATGGTGTCTGGCGTAGTCTTCGAGCCAGTACTTCACTTCCCAATCAATACCGCTTTCAGCCAAGTCTCGGATTCGTACAACCGGAGTGATCTTTGGCGAAACATTCTCGGCATCGCGCATTGCTTCACGCGTGATGTGAATGGTTTTGGCGGGAGAGTCGGTATAGAGCGTGTTGAAAAAGACTATGCGGGCATTCAGATTATCCCGCGGAGACACCTCGATCGCTTCTTTGGCGATGGTGCTATTGCTGACCAGCAGCACCTTGTTTTGAAAGGAACGAATCTTAACCGCACGCCAGGTAATACTCTCAACCACTCCCGTTAATTGTTGTTGGCCCACGGCAATCACGTCGCCGACCTGAAACGGGCGATCGGCGTGTAAGGATATCCCCGCAAAAAAGTTCCCCAGCGTGTCTTGCAGGGCCAGACCGATAATCACGCCGAAAATCGCTGACGTGGTAAACACAGCTCCCACGTCGACGTCCGGATAGATTTGTCTGAAGATCAGAAAGAAGAGCAGCGTGAAGGCAATGATAGAGAAGATGTTGCGAACGAGAGTGGGGGCTTCGTAGCCTTTGCGGACGCGAAAGGCGAACTCGAAGATTATTGCATTCAACGCCCGGACTGCCAGATACGCCAGTAAGGCCCAGAGGACTAGCTCCGGAATGTAAGCCACCTTGTCCGGAGAGGTCCCTCGCCGCATGTGCGCTACCAGATACGCCCGCAGCGGTGGGGCGACAAAAAATAGCGCTAGCGAAACGAGCGCAGTCGCCGCGAGGAACAGCGCGAATTTGTTCTTGGTTTCTCGAGAGATGGCCATGGGGCGTTATGCTGTAATCGAAAGGGTCGGATACTTTTATCACCAATCGCCGCACGTTGGCGAGCGAAATGCTAACAGGGCAAGCCGGTTGGGCCGTCGCTCGCGCACCGTGTGACAGCCGCAGTTACTACCTGTGAAACACGCCAGGAAAGAGGGTGGTAAGAATTAGCAGCAGCGACAACACTGAGACAATCAAGGTGGTTAGCCAGGCGGCGAGATTGTAGAGCCGCCCATTTACGTACTGGCCCATCAGTTCTTTGTCGTTCACCAGGCGTAAAACAGCAATCAGAATTACCGGGAGTAACAATCCATTGATCACCTGGGTCGCCAGGAGCACGCGGATCAGAGGCAAGTCCGGCAGCATGGCGACTACGGCTCCAAGCGCTACCAGGAAAGTAAAGATGCCGACAAAGATCGGCGCTTCGCGAAAACTGCTGGATACTCCCTTTTCAAATCCCAAAGCTTCGCTGATCGAGTAAGCGGTGGCCAGCGGCAAAACCCCGGCAGCCAGCATTGAGGCGCCAAAAAGTCCTATTCCAAACAGGATTTCGGCATACGGGCCCGCGAACGGTTTCAAGGCCTGGGCAGCAGTCGCCGCCGTGTCAACATGTTCACCATGAACGTGCAGGGTGGCCGCGGTCGAAATCACGATAAAGAAAACCATCGTCATCGCGAAAATGGTGCCCACCCAAACATCCAAACGAGTCAGATGGTAATCATCAGCGGTAACGCCTTTGTCCACGACTGACGACTGCACGAAAACCTGCATGTAAGGAGAAATAGTGGTGCCGACTACGGCGACAAAAGTGAAGAGATAAGCAGAGGTGAAGTCAAAGCTCGGCCGGACCACTTCATGCGCGATTGTCCCCCAGTTCGGACGGGCCAGAAACGCGGAGACTACATACCCGAGAAACACCAGAGACATTAAGAGGAAAACGCGCTCGACGCGTTTGTAAGAGCCTTTGACCACGAGCCACCAAATGCTCAACGCCGCAATGGGAACGGAAACAAAACGGGGAATTCCGAAAAGCTCAGTGGCCGCGGCGATGCCTACAAATTCGGAAACGGTCACGCCGCCGTTGGCTATCAAAAGCGCCAGCATCACGAGGGCGGTCCAACGCACGCCAAAGCGCTCGCGGATCAAATCGGCGAGCCCCTTGCCGGTGATGGCGCCCATGCGCGCGCACATTTCCTGCACGATGCCGAGACTGATTGTCAGAGGGAAAAGGATCCAGAGAAGTTTGTAACCGTGTTCAGCGCCGACGGAGGCAAAGGTGGCGATGCCCCCGGCGTCATTTCCGGCGCTGGCCGCGATCATCCCCGGGCCCAGAATCGCAAGATAGATCAGCAATCTGGGCCGCCGCGCGACGGTCCGGCTTACACCTCTGGCTCCGCGACGCAGGAAGCGTCGCGCGGGGCTGCGCACGGATACCCGAGGTTCGGTCACTTGGAGGGTCCTCGCTCACTTTTTCGACTTGCTCCTTTGCTCTCGGCCATCGCATGCAATAGCATTTTAGCCAAATAGCTTCGGCAAACGCTTGCGCCAATCTTTTGGCAGCAGGATTTCCATCGCATCGTCCACGGTGACAATCCCGAGGATCTCCCCGGCTTCATCAATCACAGGCAGCGCCAGCAGGTTGTATTCCGCGATTTTCTGGGCCACGTCCGCCGCCCGATCATCTGCGTGCGCGCGCTGAAACTCATGGCGCATGACGCTCTCCAGCGGCGACGAAGGATCTGAAAGAATTAAACTGCGCAGCGCAATCACGCCGGCAATTTTCCATGAACCTTCCTGCTCCACGACGTAGAGGTAGTAGATCATGTTCGGCGTTTCCGCCATTTCGCGCAGTCGCGCCAGGGCTTCTCCAACGGTGAGATCCCGCGGCAGCGTCACGAACTCTGTCGTCATCAATCCGCCTGCCGTGTCATCTTCGTAAGGCAGTAGTTCAGCGACATCGGATTGCTCCTCGCCCTCCATGCGGTTGAATAGATCCTCGGCCTTGTCTTCGGGCAAATCGCCCAGAACGTCCGCGGCTTCATCCGGCGACATCCATTCCAGGATGTCGGCCGCGCGCTCTTCATCCATGTCGCTGATGATCTGGGCCTGGCGCTCGGCGCGCATTTCTTCCAGTGTTTCCGCTGCCGTTTCATCATCCAGGGCTTCTACGATCTCGGCGCCCTGCTGATAAGAAAACGCTTCCGCCAGGCGCGCGATTTCGACTGGATGAAGCCGAGCGAGTTTGCCCCGCGCTGATTTCAAACGGACTGCGGTGGCGTCGGTCGCGAGATAACCAACGTCGGCCCAATCGATCACTTCCACAGGCTTGCCACTGCGCAGAAAACGCGCCGGAGCCAGGCGGCGCCACAAGCCGGCAAGGCTTACGTCGGCGCCAGTTACGCGCCATTCGTTGGCCGCTTCGATGATCTGTACGTCATTCACACGGACCACGCGCTTGCCATCTACATCGATCAATTGCTTGTCCAGTACATCGCCGGCCAGAAGCACTTCTGCTTCGCGGCGCACAAAGGGACGCAGGTCCAGAATGTCGGAGTTAAGCCGCACGCCCTTTTCGCCAAAGTCCGAGATGCGCCACCGCGGGAGAAAGAAATCACGCCGGCGATAGCGCGCCACGAAACCGGTGACGGGCGGATGATCGTCCTCACCGAGACGCACAATCACGTCTTTGATCGTGGCCACACGCTCGCCTTCGAGATCGCGTATGGGACGACCCAATACCTGCGATAGATAAAGCATTGTTCGATTCGCTGTTTGCGGGCGCGATGATAGCACGAGATTGCGCGCCTCAGACTTCAAGGTGAGC
>JAWVFI010000008.1:0-18989 GCA_033856235.1 Blastocatellia bacterium
TGGCGACTTTGGTGGATGCTCCGTTCTCCGATCCTGACTGGATCTTTGAAACCAAGTGGGATGGCTTTCGCTCAGTTTGTTTTCTGCAAAATGGCAAAGCGCGTTTCGTTTCGCGTAATCAACTGGACATGTCCGCGCAGTATCCGGAGTTGGCGAAGCTCGGAGATTACTTTGATGCCAAACAAGCGATCCTTGATGGCGAGATTGTTGCTCTGGACGAACACGGGAGGCCGCGGTTTCAACTGCTGCAGCCGCGGCACGGCCGAAAGAACGCCGGCGAAATTGCGCGACTCGCCGCGCGGTCGCGGATCGTTTATTACGTTTTTGATCTTCTCTATCACAACGGCTATGACCTGACTGCCTGCGCCCTCGTCGATCGCAAAGCCATCCTGGAAAAAATAATCAAGCCGGCACAGATCGTCAGTTATTCATTTCATATCGCCGGTGACGGGGAAAAGTTCTTCAAGCAGATTGAAAAGTTTCGCCTGGAAGGAATGATGGCGAAGCGCGCCGCCAGTACTTATGTCCCCAAACGTAGTAACGACTGGTTGAAAGTAAAAACCATCCAACGATCGGAAGTGGTTGTTGGCGGCTATACCAAACCGCGAAACTCACGAGAATATTTTGGCGCGCTGGTGGCGGGATTATATCGCGATGGCCAGTTGCATTACGTCGGTCATACTGGCGGCGGATTCAATCGGCAAAGTCTGAAGCAGATTTTCGATTTGCTGCAACCCCTGAAAACGAATGATTCTCCGTTCGCGGAAAAGCCGCCGACCAATGAACCAGTGCAATGGGTCACGCCAGCGCTGGTGGCTGAAGTTAAGTTTTCCGAATGGACCGCTGACCATCGCCTGCGACATCCAATCTTCGTCGGCCTCAGGGAAGACAAGCGGCCACAACAGTGCAAGTTTGAAGTCGAGCACGATGTTGACAAGGTCGTGAAGCAGGGAAGCAAAAAGAAGCAGCCCGCTGCGCGCAAGAAGAAAAGCTAGACGCTCGTTTGAACAAAACCACTCCAGCTCCTCCCTGGGACCGCGGGCGTCCCGCCCGCAAGAGCGCCGCAGGTGCTACCTCTTTTCTCAGCTAACTTATCTTCGCGCTTCGAGCTCATTGCGGGCGGGACGCCCGCGGTCCCAGTGAAGAGGTTGCCTCATACTTCAGGCATAGAAATCTGGCGAAAAGCTCAATAAAAACCAAAAGTTTTGGGAAGGAAGCTGTTTAGACGCTGGAGCGGAGCAAGGCGCGGAAAACGCCTTGGATCACCACCTGGGAAGCATGTAGGCGAAGTGATTCATGCTGCGGATTTGCGGGTCGCAGTTCAACCTGTGGTCCGAATTTGAAGAGCCGTTTCAACGTGGCGCGCGAGCCATCGATTAGCGCCACCACGATCTCGCCATTGCGGGCTTCGCTACAGTTCTCGATGAGCGCAATGTCGCCGTCGCAGATGTGTTCGTCAATCATGGAGTCGCCCTTAACCCGCAACGCATAGATGCGTTCCGGCCTGACTCGTCCCAGGATAAAGCGCGGCACCGAAATCTTCTCCACATCGGTGATGGCCTCAATGGGCGCTCCGGCGGCGATTGCTCCGAGGACCGCTACTTCGCACATGGTGTCAGAAGACGTCTCGTCAATCGTCACGGTCAGCTCGAACGATCCATCCTGATGAACCCGCCCGATCAGACCGCGCTTCTCGAGCGCCGCAATGTGTTTGGCAATGGTCGCTTTTGAGGAGACGCCGAAGTGCCGGGCTATCTGCGCATACGACGGTCCGTGGCCATGACGCGCGAGGAAGCGCGTAATGTAATCCAGAACTTCTTTTTGTCGTTGCGTTCGCGGCAGCAGCACGATCAGTCACTCTCTTTCAACGCGCAAGGAAAACTCTGCGAGGTCATCCGGTTGATGCTGTGAATTCTAATCGCGTGCTATCTAATCGTCAAGCGATTCGCCACGGGGCTTGTTTTACTCATTCAGCGATTTGAGTATTGCGCCAGTGTCCGCGGGAAGATCCGCACTCCCGCAGGCATCTTGCTCATTTCAATCTTGTCACTGCCGGTGAGAATCTCGCGGGCCTTCATCCCATAGATCTGCACGTTGTCTTCGTTGTCGGGATTGATGACCACGCCCTTTAGTTCCAATCCCGCGAAAGCCCCGCGACTGCGCGAGTAGGAAAGAATCTGCGCCGTCAACTTAACATCGGTAGAAGCGCTCGCCGATCTTCCCACTGGTCCCGCGGCCGCGCTGCCTTCGCCGCCAATTTCGAACTTGTCACCCAACAGACTCTCGACAGCTTCTTCGTTCATGAAGAGCAGCACGTAATCTGTAGATGACGCGCCAATCTGTAAGCCGATGCTGCCGCCCGCCAGGTTGAAAAATGCCGGCGCGCTCCAACCGTCGGGCACTCGCCGGCTGATTACACCCCGGCCGCCGCGACCGCCGACGATGAATCCGGCTTTCAGCACACCGGGGAAGACGGCGACCGCCTCAGCGCGATTCAGGAGATCTCGGGGGATAGATCGCTCTCGGGTGGCCATGATCTGTTCGAAGACGCGGGCCGCTTTTTCCGCCTGTTTTGCGGCTTCCCGGGACTTTTTGGCGGTGCGGGGGCGCTCTTGCTGGGCGACCGCAGGCAGGCTGAACGCGGCTACCAAGATGATGGCGAGGGCGAACATTTCACCGATTTTCCGGACACGATTCATATCTTCTCCTTGGGATTTTAATGTCCGACAAACTTTAGTTTGTCGCTTCGGGCATCAGCGCTCGGCACGACAAACTGAAGTTTGTCGGACTATGCTAACGGCGAACCGAATATCGGGCCAGAGTGCGCGGAAAAATGCGCACCCCCGCTGGCATTTGATTGATAGTCATCTTCCGCTTACCAGTCAAAATGTCTTGGGCCTTCATTTTGTAAATCGCGAGGTTGTCGTCGTTGTCGGGATCGATGACTACCCCCTTCAACTCCAGGCCCGCAAACAAGCCTTTGCTGCGGGAGTAGGAAAGGATTTGCGCTTTCAATTGCGCATCCGTCGAAGCACTCGCCGAGCGCCCCACCGGACCCGCGGCCAGGCTGCCTTCGCCGCCAATCTCAAACTTGTCCTGCAACAATCCTTTCAACGCTTCGGTGTTCATGAACAGCATCACCAGGTCAGTGCTCGAAGCGCCTATTTGCAACCCTACGCTGCCGCCGCCAAGTTTGAAGAACGCGGGCGCACTCCAACCGCCAGGAACGCGACGACTAATGACGCCATCGCCGGCCCGACCGCCAACGATAAAGCCGGCCTTCAGCACGCCGGGAAACACGGCCACTGCCTCGGCCTTGTCGAGCAGCGATTGGGGGACCGCCTGATCGGGTACATTCATTATTTTGGTGAACACCTGCGCCGCCTTCTGCGCCTCTCTGGTAGCCTCAGCAATCTTCTTAGCGCTCTTGCTCTGCGCTCTGGCGCTGGTGGTTGCCACCAGCGTGATCATGAGCACTGTAAGGACACTAAGCGAAATAAGCTGTAGCGAAAACGCGCGATGCTTTGTCGTAAGACCTTTCATAGTTTCTCCCCCCCCCGTTGTTTCACTTTGATTGTTCCGGGAAATGTTACGAGTTAGATGACGATACGGCAAGCAGCGGTGGGTTGGCTTGCTATAGCTTTGCACAAAAACTGCAATTTCGTGTTCTTTAGTGTGCTTAGTGTGATTTCGTGAATCGTATGCCTCCGATTCTTCGGGCCACGATTCACGAAATCACACGAAATTCACGAAGGGACACGAATCAACGCAGGTCCTGTTGAGCGTGAGGTGTTTTCCTTCAATACCAGTGGGCTTTTTGTGCAAAGCCGCCTGATATTAAGAAGCGCCCGGTTAGCAACTAGTCACCCCTGCTTTTCTTCGGCTTGAGCTTCTTTTGCTTCACCATTTCCTGGGCCCGCTTCAGCAATCGCTGGGCCCAGACAAACTCGGTCGCCAGTATCGCCAGGCCAAGAGGGATGACGATGATAGCTGGGCCGGGGAGCACAATCATGACCACTCCAATCAGCAAAACGGTGAAGCCAATCACGCCCACGATGGCTTTACGCAGCCACGGGATGTCGTCTACGCGAATGAACTTTGTGACGGTGGACTTAATGTCCGTCGCTTTCTGCTGTACATCCATACTTAATCCAATTGGCCCCGTGCTCTTAATTCCCTGACCATAATCAAAAAAGGACACCCCAAGGCAGAGGCGCCAACAGTAGTCTTTTCGGGATCCCGATCAAAAAGTAATGCTGTAACTCATTCCTGGATCCCTTCCCTTCACCATGATCAATGAAAGCGCGTGCCGCCCGTGCGAAAATATCAGGAGGGGATGCACATTGACGCCGTTGTAGGTCACGAGCACCGAAAATTGCTTGTTCAGAAAAACGCTGAGACCACCGATGGGCCGCACTCGATGATCATAAGTGCCAAACGTCGCTCCCACATAGGGCGCAATCGGCAGACCCGTCTCCCGGCGCAGGTTCTTGCTTAACGTGGCGAAGAATGACTGGCCCGAAGGGGTACCGATACGATCGGTGCTGGTTCCGAGCATCAGTGCCGGCCGGCGCCTGGTCTCAGTCAACACCAGGAGATTTGCGAGGGGCGCGACTTCATGGGCGCGGGGATTGTATTCAATGCCCAACTGCAGTCGCGGATGAACCCGGTAGGTGAGCGTGGTGCGCACCGCAGCGCGCGGAATCTGATTCGTCAAGAGGCGTATTCCCAAGGTCCATTTCTGACTGCTTTCGTCTCCTGCCCCGCTCACGGCGCGGCCCTCGCCAGGTCAAAGAGGTCAACTGGGGACCATAGAGGCTTCAACCGGCGCGTGAGTTCTCGCTATCTCTTTTACCGCACGCGTATCACCGGCCAACAAACCCTCGATCTGTTTTTTCAGGGCGGCGTGAGTAATGACGGTGGGGCTCAGCGAAAGAATTTTTCCTTCACGACTGATTATCGCGGTTCCCGGCAAGGCTGGTCCTAGACCAAAACGCTTCATCTCCGCAGTCGTCACCCCCAACCAGATAGGGAAATTGATCTTTGTCTCTTTAACGAACTGCATTACCTTCGGGCGGTCGCCCAGCGTGTCGGCCGCGGCCCCGATTACCTGCACGCCCAGCGCCGCATATTCGTTCTGAATGGCCGCCAGATCGGGCATCTCCTGACGACAGGGTACGCACCAGGTCGCCCAGAAATTAAGCACAACGATTTTGCCCCGGTAGCTGCTTAACCGCTGCTCGATGCCGAAAAGATCTTTGAGCGCCAACTCGGGTTCACTTCCGATGACCGTAGGCGTCTGGGAATCATCCTTCAGAACCGCGGGTAGAAGCCGCAACTCGTCAACCGCGACATAATCTTTCTTATCTTTGGAGCGTGTCCGGCCGGTAACCTCAACTCGCCGGCCGATGTAATCTATCCAGGTTGCTTTGTTCTTCTGAAAGTCCTTCGCTTCAATGACGTAAAGCTTAAAGCCATCAGCTTCCGTAACCGCCACGGCCGGGGGAATGTTCTTCCCGGCGCAATCTTTCGCGCACTCGATATCGGCTGGCGATCCATACGGCGTCGTTTTGCGATCGGCCTCGAACCAGCAAAGTGAGCAGACCAGTTGGCCTTGCAGCTTCACTGGTTGAGTCTTTGCAGTCTGCGCCTGGACGGCAATCCCGCCAGCCAGCATCGCCAGGCCAAACAGGAGTCGAACGGCATAAATGTAAAACGATTTAGGTGTTCGCATGTTGTTCAAGGTCAACTACTGAGTGGGTGAATATTTCTCGATAATCTTCTCACGTACCTGTGCCGGAGTCATCCGCCCATCTTTCTGCAGCGAATAAGCGAGCAGCGCTTCATCGATGCAAACTGCGCAATGTGCGGCGTGTTCATCTTCAAAGCAACTGTGCAAACTCTTATGGCCCATGCCCCGATCGCAGTAGCAGTAGCACGGAAGTTGGGACAAAGTTTCCGGAATCTCTTCGGCAACGCGGTAAGCTGCGCGCGTCTTGCCGGTAAAATCTTCCGCTGGAAGAGTGGGCCCGAGATTGCCGGGCGGATGATCGAAATGCGCGGGAACAGGCGCGGTGGATTTCGCTTTCTGAACTTCGCTGCCCGATTGCGAGGCGGTAGGCGTTGGACGGTTTTCCCTACCCGGCGAAGATTGGTCCTGAGACGAACAACTCGCCAACGCGAAGGCCGTCAAGGTCAGGAGCATTTGCAACAAGGGTCTTCTCATAGTATTTCCTTTCCTTAAGCCTGTTCGGCGGAAAGTTAAGCCAGTACCAGGGACAGGGACAGGCAGGAATGCCTGTCTTACATCTAACTAATGTCCACTATGTCCGCTGCTTGAGTTCATTTTGGCGGGCCGCAACCGCAAGAATACTTTCCAGGAAACCGGATTGCCGCCGTAGATTGGATCAAGCACCGCGGGCTTTGAATATAACGTCAGGTCACTGCCCAGCCCTATCGAGACCTTTTCCGTGTTGTAAAGATCGCGCGCGCCGCCGAAGGTATATGCGCCAATCCGGAACGATGGATGATCGTCAGTAATGCCGAGCAACACTCGATCGACAGCCCGCAGCAGCTCGTTTCTGTCAACCAACTCTAATCGCGTATAGACATAGTTCTTACCCTTGAAATTGACCGTGGACTCAAAAGTGTAACCGTTAACGTTATGCATCTCGCCAGCGCCGGTCGCGTGATTGCGCCCCCAGATGAATGATGACGCCCAGTTGCCGCGCTGAAACGGTTTGTTGTAGTGCAGTGAAGCCGTGGTCCGGCGAATGTCCGTCTCGGGTTCCGACGCTTCCGGCCGGCGCAGAAATCCGTAGCTCGCCTGCATCGACCAGTTTTGGTTTGGCGCCACCGACAGCCGCGCCGCGCGGGAGTTCCATTTGCCGCTATCGAAGTCATAACGGTCCTCGTCCGGCTCGTGGCCGTTAAAGACCGAGCCCTCCAGCTTGAACCAGCGATAGGTGAACCCGCTGGTGAGCACGCCGAAACTGATGTGCGTCGAGTCCTGTAGATGATGCGCCCGGGGCGCTGAAGAATTCTCGGAGGCCGACGCTCGATGCATAAACGCCGGCGGCCCCAGCGCTGGCTCTCCCGGATAGCCGAAGTAGGTGAACCACGTCGCGCGTTCACCCAAAGCACGCGTGTATTGCGCTGACAATTCCATAAAGAGATCGTGCGGATGCTGCCGGTCGATCAAGCGCTGGTCCTTGTAAGTTTCGCCCGTCTGAAAGAGTAAAGGCGAACCGCCCGGCGGAAAGGTAAACGGTTCAAAGCTAACCATGCCGCGCAACTGCAACGTTCCTTTGCCGACTTTGTGAAACGCCATCGGCATCAGCCAGTTTGCACTCTCGAATTTGGTAAGGCCGCGTGGCCCGCCCTGGCTGTTGATTCCAATCTTTACTTCACCGTGCAACATCAGCAGCCAGTCGCCGGAAACTTTGTGCCACATGTGCATGGGCGTAGAGGCCGGCGCCCACGACGTTCCGGAACCCATCTGACCCATCGGCATTATGTTGGTATCACTGGATCCGACACGAATTCCCATGTCGTCGCCGGACATCACTAGGAGCGGTCCCATGAGCATCTTGCTCATTTCTGGCATGCCACCACCCCAATGGTCCATAGAGTCATGAGCACCAGCTTCAGCAGGTTGCGCCCCAGGACTTCCGGACGGTATCGGCATATCCATAGGCGAATGCGACGCGCCACTCGGCGCGGTGGCTGGCTCTGGCGAAGCCGAAGGCATCTGCATTCCCGGCATGTGCTCATGCGTGGCGGGTGAGGCTGGGGGTGCAGGTGACGCCCGCATCTCTTGCCCGGGCATGGTCCTCCCGGGCATATTCATGTGCTCGGGTGCAGGTGACGCTTGTGACCTCGGTGACGGCGCCATTTGATGCCCAGGCATATTCATTCCCGGCATGTCGGTCATTGCCGGTTTCATTGGCGGTTTCATCGGCGGTTTCCTGGGAACTGTGCGGCGCTTTTTCCTTGAGACTCGCTTCTTTCGAACAGTCTTTGCTTTTTTTCGAGACACGGGTTTCGTCCTGGTCATGCCCGGCATCTTGTGTCCTTCGTGTTGCGCAAGTGCCGGCGCAACGCCAGCCAGAGACAACATCAGCCCTACGCCGATCAACACCGATCCCAATTCCTTGATAGTCTTCCTCATGAGGTTGAATTCCTGCTGCGGTTACGTGCCGCCTCCTAAGTGTCACTGAAGAGTGCAGCGTTGGCGCGCCCTGTCTAAGCGTCGCGCCCACGCTGCGATAGACGAGTCACAGACCCAAAGTCTGTGTTACTCGCCAGTCTTCTTGCTGTCATGCGGATGCATGGGACACTCGCCCCCTTTGCAACAGCAAGACTCTTTCTTGCAACATGAGTCGCCCTTGCAACAATCTTCCTTGGATTCTTTCCCTTCTTTCCCTTCTTTCATTGCACAGCACGACTCGCCCTTCTTGCTTTTGTCGTCTTGTGGCGTGCCCTGGGCAAAGTTCGCGCCTGAAGCAACGAGTACCAGACCGCAGGCCAATGCCAGGGTCAATCCTTTGAGTCTTTTCATTTGTAGTTCTCCTGTCTAAAGAGTGATGCGATACCGTGGAACACACCGGTACCATGTAAGACAGACATTCGTGTCTGTCTCGTGCAGCAGGGACAGACAAGAGTGTCTGTCCTACGGCTCTTTAGATCAGGAAGGCACAGCAGCGCAGGTAGGTATGGCCGCGATTTGGCAATCTCAGCGGGGCGCTGAGTGAAACTGTTGACGTGTGATGCTGCAGCGCGGGCGGAGTGGACTCAGCCAACGCCGTCGTCGCTTCGTTGACGCGGAGTTTTGCGACCACCGCTGCCGCAACGCTCATCAAGGGGCAGCAACTCATCGCCCCCGTTGGCGCAGGCAAGCCGTCTAATTCTTTCGGAAGAATCTCGACGGCAAGACGACTGGCCGACGACGCCGGCATTGGATTGCCGCTTGAATTAGCCGAAGGTCGCTGAGACTTACAACAGCTATGTCCGTTAGCGACGACTACGGTGTTGTCGGAGACCGCCGTCGCGCTGTGATTGACGACGATGGCCGCCTCATGGGAACCGCGCAACGATGCCTCGTGCAGGGGACATGTTGGCTCGCCGGAGGATCCCTCGACCTCTGTCATGATGCCGTGCGCATAACTTACGAACGCACAACCGGCCCCCGCGAACCAGAGCATCAAGGCCATGGCTAACAGTGAGCGGAGCATTCGTAATGAGAAGCGGGCTTTCACTGCGGACGAGTCTATTCTGACGGTCACTATTTGTCGAGCCAGTCTGCGAGAACAACGCTGGAAGCGTTCGCTGGTTTTGCTTTGCCGCGAGGTAATGCGATGATGTTGAGAAATCGAAAGACTCTCAGAGCGAGCCGGGAGGCGTCATGGAAATAGATAAGGACAAGGTCGTAACCCAGGAAGAAACGGGCGAACCCGCGGCGATTGATAGAGTGGAAGGGCGAGTCGAAGCCGAGATGAAGCGTGCCGAAGGCAACGCCAAAGAGCGAGTGGGCCAGGGCCTGGGAGACGGTAAACTTGAGCGCGAAGGCCGGGAATTGAAGGAAGAAAGCGATCGGCCAACGGAGGATTCTGCCTCAGAATAATCTCCAGCCGTTCGCACTCCTTCCGCAGATTACTCAGATTCAAGGAACGAACGAAAGCGGTTCTTTACCCATCAAGCCAGCACTTTTACCTCTTCTGCTCTTGATGTTTTGGAATCTGCGTAATCTGCGGATAGCCTGATTCCTAATTCGCCAGGCGCTACAGCTGCATTGGAAGTTTGTGATCAGGCTTTGGTCTTGTCGTTAAGGGCTGCTTCGACAGCCTCCTTTAGCTGCGGCGCTGTTTGGGTCAAGCTAAAGCCAATGAACCGCTTAACGATCCGGCCATCACGATCGATGATGAAGCTTTGGGGAATTACGTCGCGTCCCTGCATCAAGCTCCAAGCAAACTCGTTACTGGCCCAACCCACGCGATAGTTCACGCCATTTGAATGCATGAAAGCCTTAACCGTGCTTTCGGTGAGTTCCGGGTTCTCGGTCGTCAACCCAACTATCTCCAAACCCTGCGACTTAAATTCCTTGTAGAGTTTCACCAGCTCGGGTGTTTCCTGCCGGCAGGGACCGCACCAGGTCGCCCACAGGTTCACCAACAGAACTTTGTCGGAATAGTCAGCCAGCTTAAACGCGGCCCCATCCACCGAGGTCAACTGCGCATCAAGCACGCTATCTGGCAGTTTGGCCAGCGCGGCCGGCGTCGGAACGGTTTTTGGGGTTGGACTTATCGTTGATCCACCCGTGGTTGGACCGCTGGTCCGTTGTTGATCGCTGGAGTTGCAACTTGAGACGCCAAACGCGGCGATCAGCGATAGCACTATGAAGGTGCCAATCACTCGGCGGGAACTGCAGAATCTCTTGCTTGGTTCACTTGGTAGTAATGATGGCGACATCTATTTCTCTTTCGTAAGGAGGACTCACTAATTCAGGTTTTCAATAACGCGGAACGTCGAAATTCGCCCCAGGTCGGCGCCAATGAAAGCATACTCGCCGGCCTCGAGTTGCTCGCGCCCCCACACTTCCATGTAAATACTTCCGCCCTCGCGTCGCAAAACGCGGTAATGCGGCTTCACTATATCCTCCGCACCGATTGCCAACCCGCGCTGGCCCCGTTGGACCATGGCCATCGCCTGTCGTCCCCCGCGCTTTCGTGTCAGACGTACGAGCAGCGGCGGATGCACGCCCGGAGTGTCCGGCACGAAGAGAAAGAAATGCGGCTCCGGGTTGGCAGTTGCAGTCTGCGCGGTCTCGCCTTTCAATTCGACGCGCCCCATCTTATCACTGGCGGCGGGAATTTCAGGACGGAGCGTCGTGGTTCCGGATTCAAGGGGAAGCGCATTGAGCGTCGAGTCATTCGTTGCCTGCAAGTAAACCAGCGTCCGATCCGCCGGTGGCGCCGGGAAGTTTTCCTGCATGGCGGATCCGCGTGAGGTGTTGCCCACTCCAACCACAGCCGCGACACACAGCGCAACTACAAGGGCTACCGCTTGCGCGCCATAATTAAGAGCTCGTAACTTCAAAGTTATCATTAATAACATCGCAGCTTTGCGCGGTCCCGGCATGCGCGCTCGGTTCTACTACTATCACTGCCAGCCCTGAACCTACGTGACTTGATGCTTGTGGTCAAGTGCCGCTAGCAGTAGACTTTCACCGGCTAATGGCAACCCGGAAACAGCATCAACGCATCACGGCAGAGGCTTGAGACTTCAAAGATGATGACTAGACCTTCTCTTTGCTGGCGGGCTACCGCTGGCGCGCTAACCCTGCTGCTCGTAAGTTTTTCGATTGGGGACGCCGCCATGTGGGCCCAGGACATCAGCGGCGGGGCCAGCGCCGAGATGGGGGGCGCGGGTGACTCGGAAAGCCGCCTGGGCATCGGTGTCTTTACCAATCCTCAGAATTTTGCCCACGCCCCCAAACGCCTCGACAAGAAAACTGTTGCCCGTCCAGATAATCCGTCCCGGCCTAAACGGACGCCGGTCGCCGGCAGCAAAAGAGATCCAGCCAAGCCACCCAGACCAACCGATCCGGCAAAGCCGGCTGAAAGCGCCCGGGCGCTGGAGGACCAAGGCGACGATTTTTTTGACGCTGGTGATTACGAGAAGGCCGCAGAGGCGTATCAAAAGGTCGTGCGCCTGCAACCAAAAAACTTCGACGCCTACCTGAACCTCGGCAATGCTTACTTTAACCTGGGCCGTCTTGATGAAGCCGCGGCAGCTTACGAGAAGAGTGGCAATTTGAAACCGGAGTGGGCTGAGCCTTTTCACAAACTTGGCGATACTTATTTGAAGCAGGAAAAGAAGACGGAAGCGGTAGATGCGTTAAAGCAAGCCGTTCGCCTGGACACGAAAAACGCGGAAGCGCGCGCTTCGCTCAGTCTGGCTTACTACGATCAGGGCGTCGCGGCTTACAACGCTGGTAATTATGATGAGGCCGTCGCGGACTACCTGCTGGCGGTAGGCATCAAACCGGATTACGGAGAAGCGCATAACAACCTGGGCGACGCGTACCGCCGCCTCAACAAACTTCCGGAAGCAACCGAGGCGTACAAACTGGCGATTCGATATAAGGGAAACTGGGCTGAGCCGTACATCAACCTTTCCTGGGTGTACGACAAACAGGGACGTTACCTGGAAGCGCTGGATTCGTACCGCGAACTGATTCGACTGAAACCTGATGACGCCGAGGCGCACAACAATCGCGGCTATGCCCTCGGCAGGACGCGGCGCTGGCCCGATGCGATTGAGGAGTTCAAGAAAGCCATTCAATTGAAACCGGATTATGCCGAGCCGTATATCAACCTCGGCTGGGCCTACAACAACACCGGACGGTTCAAGGAAGCGGTGGCGCCTCTGAAACAAGCAATTCAGTTGCAACCGGATCGGCCCGAGGCTCATTTCAATTTGGGAATCGCCAATAGCCGGCTGGGAGAAAAGCAGGAAGCCGTCGCCTCTTTCCAGAAGGCGGTTCAGTTGAAGCCGGATTGGGCCCAGGCCCACAACAATCTGGGTTACACCTACGGCAGCCTGGGACGTTGGAAGGACGCGATCGAAGCGCACCGGCAAGCGATCAAAATCAAACCGGATTACGCCGGCGCCTACTTCAATCTCGGCTACGCGTATTTGAAGAACGGCGACAAGAAGGCGGCCACTGAGCAATACAATCTACTGCGGCCGCTGAACCTGGAACTTGCGAACAAACTCTATATCCTGATCTACAAGAAGCAGCCGCCGCCTCAACCTAAGGGCGCTTAAGACTAACTGCAGCCACGTTTCTCAAAAGCCCGACTAAAGTCGGGACTCTGAACGCCGCTGATCAAAAGTAGAAAATACTTCACCAATTTATTTGGTTCCCCTGAAGGAGGATTATTGTGGGCAGCATTCTTCCCCAGTTGTCTTTGAGCACAGAGACCGTGATCTCAATCCTCACGGGAGCGGCGATGGGTTCGGTGATTACCTGGGCGCTGAACTGGTTTCGCGAGCGGCGCTCAGTAAACGTCGCGCTGGAAGCAGAGGTCGAGCGAATCTGCGAGGCGATCAAGAACGAACTCTACTTTCTTCGAGGCGATACGGGAATGACAATCCAGCCGGCAGCGAAAGATGTAACGTGGTTGCCATTCAGAACGCCGGTGTGGGACGGCCTGGCAACTCAACTAGGATCCCTTGGCTCCAAGCGAGCGCACGCAGTCGCCAGATTCTTCGGGTACTTTGGCTTCATCAATGAGTTTGTGACCTTGCGGAGCGAATTTGAAAAGCTAGGTAGAGGGAAGGAATTCGGCGAGAGATATATCAAGCTGCTGGAGGATCAACTCAAGCGAAGACCGAGGCGCTAACGCGCCAGGCGACGGCCGGCCGACGCTGTAGGGGCGGCACTCCGTGGCCGCCCCCTTCCGATGACCACGCGATTTTTGAAGTTCATTGCAAGCTAACGAAGGGGGTGGCCACGGAGGGCCACCCCTACAGCATTAATGTTTTGGGCCCAGGCGGAACGATTCCAGAACCAGTGGCAGTTCGCCTTTCACGCCGACGTCTTCGGCCCCGGTTACATCCGGCTGTTCCGAAGTGGCCAGCATGAAGAGCGTCGCGCCGTTTGCTCCCGAGATTGGCGGCAAGAAAATCACCCGGCCCCACGTCGTTACATCGTTCGACTCGCTCTCAAAGCGAAGTTCGTAAGCATCGTAGGCGTTAACTTTCGTTGGCCCTTCTGAAACCTTCCGAAAACCGGGATAACCCTTTCCGTAGCTCGTTTCAAAGTCCTCAACTCGCTTGGGAAAGAGCGGCTGGTCTGCCTGGAAAGAGCCGTTGGATTTATACCAGCCGACGGCGAAACGCTCCGGAGTGTCGGCCGCGAGAACGCGCTGGACATTGACGAAGCTGCTGGCCCCCGGAACTCCGGCTTGTGGATCTTTTTTCCAGGACTCGGGGTAATAGAACGAGAAGTCAAGATAGTGTTCAGCCAGTTTGCCATCGAGATTGGCATTCGAGTTTACGAACTGTACCGCACCAGCCGGAGGCGTAAATGGCGGCGGCTCGTTGAGCGGCTCTACGGTTGGCGTCGCCTCGGCGGTCGGGGTGGGAACCTCGGTGTTTGTATTCGAGTTCTCATTAGCCGGAGTTCCAACTCGCAGGTTGCGTGTCTGCTCTGCCAGCATCGGCTTGAGGAAGAAGAAGTACCCCGCCGCCGCTCCCCCCACACCGACAATGAAAAGTATCGCGAGTATTCCCAGTATCAGCGGCATCTTCGACTTTTTCTGATGGGCCGGGGCCGCACTCACTGGCGCCGCTGGCCGGACCGTAGGTGACGATGGCGGCGTGGCAACTGCTGCGGGTCGCTGAGTAGCGGTGGGTGGCGCGGTCGGCGTCACCGGCGCCTGCGGCGCGATTGGCGTTACCTGGGCCGGCGGTGTGGGTGGCGTTACCTGAGTCGGCGTTACCGGTGCGGGATCACTCGCCGGCTCAGTTTCAGGTCTGATTGCGGCGATCGTCGCGTAAGGATTGAAAGCAGGCGGTTCAGGCGGAAGCTGGTCCTCCGAAATCGCCACGGTTGGCGCATTGAACGACTGTGGCTCCGGGAAATCACTACTGACCGTCGTGTTCGGATCAATCGCCAAGGGGACGAGGGTGCCGCCGTCGGTGGTACAGAACTTCTGTTCATCCTTCGTAAAAGTGCGGCCACATTTGGGGCATCGTTTCATATTGATCCTCGTAATCGTGGGGGACAGGCTGGGGTCTGTGGTCCGACCCTAAGAAGTCACAAATGAAGTCTGCGCCCTAACCGATCTTAGCGCGCGCGGCAGCCAGTTTTTTCTGCACGTCGGAATTCCCAGGGTCAAGGAAGAGCGCCCGTTCATAGGCGCGCACGGCATCGCGCATCCGGCCGCCACCCACATACCCCTCAGCCACGCCACCAAATCCAAAAGCGCCGGCCATTTGCTTGCGGTCGCCGGGCGAGGCGAAGGGTAAACCCTGTTCGTACGTTTTGAGCGCGTCGTCATAGCGCTGCAGGCCCAGATAGGCACGGCCGAGTATGTTGTAGTTCTGAAAACTTCGCGGATTTACTTCAATAGCGCTCTTCAGAAACCCTTCCGCTTCCGGATAGCGCTGGCGGACGGTCAGCATCCGCCCCAGCAGAAACAAGGCGCCGGGATTGCGCGCATCCATTACCAACGCGCGACGCAAAACTGGCTCAGAATTGTCCCAACGCTGCTCAGACTGCAAAGCTTCCGCGATTAGCACCAATGTGGGCGCGTCCTGCGCCTGCTCGATCGCCCGGGCGTAGAACGGTTCCGCCTCAGCGCCGCGATTTACCTTGCGCAACAATCGCGCGAGATGGATTTGGGCCACCGCGAACTTTGGATCCAATTCCACTGCGCGCCGGTAGGCCTGCTCTGTATCGTTGCTTAAAATTCCGCGGGCTTCGAGTGCTGCCCCCAATCGATCGAAGGCCATGGCATTCGTCGGCTGGATGTTGGTGGCGCGACGCGCGAATGTTTCCGCGTCCACCAGCCGGCGTGCATTGCCGGCTCCGGTACGCGGCTGCACCAATACAAAACTGAGCGCCATCAGGATGTCGGCATCATTGGAGCTGGAGTCAAAAGCTTGCCGGTAGGAGTTCTCGGCGTCATCCCAACGCTGCTGATCCACATAAATATTACCCAGACCGTAGGCTGCGCGCGGGTCGCGGGCCTTCAATCGAAAAATGCTTTTGTAGGCTAGTTCCGCTTCCGGATACTTGCGCGCATCGCGGGCGTTGTTTCCGGCTTCTAAGGCGTCATCGATCTTATCTTCGATGTTGGCTGCGCTCACCGGACTGGTCGAACCGGGCCGGTGAATAACCGGTCTGGTGGTACCCGAACGCCGTTTCGTCTCCGGGTTCTTCGGTCTGAAGACGGGGGTGTTTCCGAAATCGCCCCCCATTTCCTGCGCCGGAATCGAGGATGCCAATAATGCGAAGCACGCCAACAGGAACAGTAAACAGTAAGTGAATCGTAAGTTGATAGAAGTTCTCACCAGCAAATCTCCAAGTCTCTTGAATCCGCCCGAAAGACTACCAACGCAGCCTTGCCAAAGTCTCATTAACCCAGGGACGCTAAAATGTGATAACCCCTGGCTTCTCCGCCGGACTTGATTCGCGTCAGGTTATGCAATGGTCCTGTCTGCCACAGACCGTCCCATGACAATGCCCACAATGAGCTGACGATCACCTGGCTTGATGGCGCAAGATAATGCGCAATTGACTTGAGAAGCAAGTCGCGAACGCGACTACTATACCCGAACCAGGCGGAAGCCGAGCACGGAGACTTTCGTGTTGCCGGAAAACCAATCGCGGCGCGTGGCCGAAATAGGTTTCGGCAGTTGGCTGGTTGCATATGAGGCGCCGCGAATCACATACCAGGCGCGTTGCTCGCCTTCCACCTTCAGATCGCTGCCCTTGTAGTAGCTGGCCTTTGAAGAGGTCCACTCATAGACATTGCCCATCATGTCCATTGCACCCCAGCGCGTCTTGTCTTTTACGGAGGAGCCCGCCGCCTTGGGCTGAATTGATCCGGAACTCTTGATGACGGCGTTGTCCTCCACCCACTCATTGCCCCAGGGGTAGATGTTGTTCTGATCGCCGCCCCGCGCCGCGTACTCCCACTCCTCCTCAGTCGGCAGCCGGTATTGCACTTTATCGCGCTTCGATCGCCATTCGGCAAAGGCCACCGCATCGTCATAGGAAACGAAAGTGACTGGCAGCGCTTCCTGACCCGGGATAGGTTTGCCGCCCGCCCAGTTTGAGGGCGGCTCGTGCTGTGTCTCGCTGACAAATTGCGCGTACTCGAAGTTAGTTACTTCGGTCTTGTCGATGGCAAACGCAGGCAGCGTGACTTCATGCACCGGCAATTCCGAAACAGTAGCGCCCACTCGGCCCATCTTAAATGTGCCGGCGGGAATATCTACCGGCTCGTTCTTCACCGGAATCGTTGGCGTGTTTGGGTCGTTTGGATCCAACGGCCGTTGGGGCGGCGCTGCCGGCGCTTTTGGTTTCAGCAGCATGTAGGCTCCGCCGCCACCCACCAACACCAGCACAGCCACCACAGCCAGAATCAAGGGTAACGCAGATTTCTTCGGCGGCTGAGCCAGGCTGACATCGACATGGGGAAACGAAGGCATGCTCGCAGGAGAAGTTTGTCCTCCCATGCCTACGCCTCTTCCGAGCTGGGTGGCCTCGGGATCGAGACCAGCAGCCGACGGCGGCATACTCGTCGCGAGCTGCGATAACTTTTCTTCAAGAGCTTTCGTCTGTTGCGCGACGCGCTCTAGATCTTCAGCTTGCTTTCGTTCTCGCTCGGCACGCTCTTCCTGCTCTTTCAGCTGGCGCTCTGCTTCCGCTTCCGTTTTCTTCCGCGCTTCGTCCACGAGCCGCCGCCGTGCTTCCCGCTCTCGTTCGATCTCTTCCCGGCCGAGGCGGTTCTTTTCTTCATCGATCGTTTCGCTGCCGACCTTCCCGGTCTTAGGGCTCACGGGCAGCACCCGCGTATGATCCTCAAGGGCAGACGAACTGATCGTGCCGGCGAGAGGATCAAAAGATGAAGTGCTTTGCCCGGGCGGCTGGGCCATCGTGCCCGGATCGCCGGGAACATTCACCAGTGTCTTTGAAGGATCGAGCTCGGGAGTTCCCTGCAGATCGCTCAGGGAGACGGCATTCAGGGCTTCGCGCATCTCCTCAGCAAAAACGTCCACCGAAGGCGTCCGATACTCAGCTTCTTTTTCCAGCGCATGACGGACTACTGACTCGATCTGCGGGGGCACGTTGATGCCCAGGGAGCTAAAAGATGGAGGCTCAGAGGTCAAGTGCTTCTTCATGATCGAGGGGATGGAACTTCCCTTGAAAGGCACTTCACCGCAGAGCATTTGAAAGAGGATCACACCGAGGCTATAAACGTCCGCGCGCGCATCGGGCTCTTCGTCAGACCATTGCTCGGGCGCCATGTAAAAAGGCGAACCCATCAGCCCGCTGGTCTTTGCCTGCACGAATGATCCGAGCAGCTCGCCCGATTTGATCTTCGCCAACCCGAAGTCGAGGATCTTTACGCCTTCGGCGGTGGGCACGCCTGCCTGAATCATTATGTTCAGCGGTTTCAGATCGCGGTGCACGATCTTTTGCCGGTGGGCCGCAGCAATCCCCGCGCAGACAGGACCCATCAACTCGTAGGCGCGTGCCGGGGACATCGCCCCCTCCGCCGCCAGCACGTCCTGAAGCGAATCGCCCTGGATGAATTCCATTACCAGGAACGGCATCGTGCCGCGCACCACACCGAAATCCGAAACAGCAATAATATTTTGATGGCGGATGGCCGCCGCCGCCATTGCCTCCTGGCGAAAGCGCGTGACCAGCATCGGGTCGTTACCGACCAGATCGGGCAGAATGATCTTTATGGCGTGTGCGGTTTTGAGGAAAATATGCCGCGCCTGAAAGACAACGCCCATGCCGCCCTGGCCCAGACGCCGCTCCAGTTGGTAGCGTCCGTCCAGTATCGGCTCTCCGCTGATCGAAGGCGTGGTGGCGTCGCCATCGTCCGGGCAGTGATTTATGTCGTCAGCAAAACAGCGCCGACACTTTGGGCATTCTTTCATTCGTTAGTTCATTAGGCCCGCCCCGCTAATCGGTGACAGGGCGGCTTTTGGACGCGCAGGGATTTTAACGTGCCTGCAGGCACAAGGCAATTAGACTCTTCCAGCCTATTCGTTTAAGAGCGTGCTGCCGCCCGCTCCGTCGGGCAGTAGCCCGACTCTAAACAGCGTCCGACTGGAGCTCAGCGCACGACAACGTTCACCAGTCTATCCGGAATTACGATGACCTTGAAAATCTCCTTACCATCCGTAAAGCTGCGCACTTTCTCATCGGCGAGCGCTGCTGCGCGCAAATCATCATC
>JAWVFI010000009.1:0-19936 GCA_033856235.1 Blastocatellia bacterium
CGTTCCGCGGCCGCTTCCGGCGAAAGTCGGAAGTATGACGCCAAACGAGTCAGATCGCGTTTCGTTACCTGAACTCGTTCGTAAATAGAGCAGCAATATCCAGGGCATTTCGAGCAATCGTAATAGCTCCGCGCCTGGTCATCCGTCGAGGTTGTTCCCATGTTCGATTGATTCTTTGATCGGGAGAAGGTCCTAAACGCGCACCCACGCTTAGCGCCGCTTCGACTTCTTATATTCCGAAATTAATAATTGCATGAACTCTTCGCGACGTTCGTACAAACGCTTGGGCTCTCGTGGTTTATGCCTGGCGAGAGCATACGCCGTTATTATCGGTAGGGCCACCGTTGAATCCACGTAACAGACCACTGCGTCCGGCAAACGATCGGGATCAACTTTTCCCCACGATACTGCTTCTCCGGGCGTAGCGCCGGAGAGTCCACCCGTATCCGGTCGCGCGTCGGTGATTTGCAAGAAGTAATCGTGCCCGCGCTCGTCGATTCCCAATACTTCCTGAATCTGCGGCTCAGTCTGCAGCAGAAAATTCTTGGGGGAGCCGCCACCCAGGATGAATACTGCGGAACGGCCTTTCACTTTCTTACCTTTCCCCGTGGCCCTGACGCTGTTGCGCTTTGCGGCCAGCACAATCGACGCCGTCTCGTTCACATCGAGTGAGGGATCGAAGGCCAGCTTGTTTCCCTGCAAAGATTTCGCAGCCACGTTCATCCCGATCGAGGAGTCGCCTGGAGACGAGGTGTAAATCGGAACTCCATATTCATAGGCGGCGGCCAACAGCGATTTGTTCTTCAGGCCCAGCTTGCGTTCTCGTTCGCGAACGTAGCGGCCACACAAGTAATGAAACTCAGCGCTGGACATCGCCCGCTGAAACTCCGGGCCCTCAATTATCTTCCGGAAAAACGCGTCGGTATCTAACAATACAGAGTAGTCGAAGAAAATATCGTAGATACGGACCACTTCCTGTTCGCGCAGTTCGATATCTGAAGTCTGCGCGTTCCCCAGGTGCATTGAAAGGCCAATGCCAAAGTGCGCGTCGTGATAGAGGTTCGCTCCGGTAGAAATAATCCAATCGATAAAGCCGGCGCGAATCAGCGGAATCAGCGCGGAGATTCCCAGACCGGCAGGCGTCAGTGCTCCCGTAATTGATAGCCCTACGGTGACTTCGGGTTCCAGCATTTTTCGCGTGAAGAGCTGGCAAGCTTCGCGCAAACGGGCGCCGTTATAAGCCAGAAAAGACTCGTCCACCAGATCTGCCAGCGTTGTCCTGGGGGTGATGGGAGCCGGATCGATTCGTTTGCCCGACAGGAGGTTGCTCTTCTTATGTGCCATTCTCGCTTCTTTTAAATGAGTCTAGGAGCGCCCTACCGCCCGCTCGGTCGGGCGATAGCCCGACTCTAAACATTGTTACTCCGTTTGTGCCTGACTTTGGGCCCGTCGCAGCCGCACTCGCCCAATCCGCCGGTCGTCAGCTTCCAGGACTTCGACATCGAGCCCCCTGAATGTCATGCGCGTGCTCGCCACCGGGACACAACCTTTTTCTCCGATAACCAACCCAGCGATGGTTGTGAAATCGTCGTCTTCGATCTCCATATCAAAAAGCCGCTCGATCTTTCCTATTTCAGTCGAGCCGAGGACTTCATAGTAGCCGTCGCCGACTTCCACGATCTCCTCAATCTCTTCACCGGTAGTATCTTCATCCTCAATCTCGCCAACGATTTCTTCCAGAATGTCCTCGACCGTCACCAGCCCGGCAACGCCGCCATACTCGTCGATGACCATTGAGAGCTGTACCCGCGCTTTCTGCATCTCTTCCAGCAAGTCGGCAACTGACTTCGTCTCGGGCACAAAGTAAACCGGGCGCATGAACTGGGTTATCGGCTCATCCGTTTTGTTCTCAGGCCAGCATTGCAGTAGATCACGCACATAAATAATTCCTTCGACGTTATCGAGTTGCTCGCGATAGACCGGGAGGCGTGAGTATTTAGACTCAATGATCAAGTCCCGGGCCTCGCGCACAGTCGCTTCTTTAGACACCGCCACAATCTCAGTGCGCGGCGTCATTACTTCACTGACCGTGGTGTCGCCGAATTCGATGACGGTATGGATCAGCCGGCCCTCTTGTTTCTCGAGAATGCCTTCAGCCTCGCCAACGTCAATTAGCGCCTGGATATCGTCGCCGTTGTCTTCTTCATCTTCTTCAGCGATTTCCTCCGCGGTTTGCTCTTTGCGGCGCAAGCGATCAAAAGACTTGTGCCAGGGCTCAGCCGCAAATGTCAGGACGCGATAGAAAGGTCGGACTGCCGGCAGCAGCAGCAACAGCTTACCCTCCGGGTTCCGCAGCGAGATGAGTCGGGGAATAAACTGCCGGAAGATGCCGGCAACGACCAACCCGGTCAGCACAGCGACGAAAACAAATTGCGGCTGCGGAAGTAGTCGCAGGGAAATTGAGGTGACGAGGACGGAGAAGGCAATCAACAGAATCTGAATAGCGGCGGACATCGTCAGGCTGAAACGGGGACGATTTCCGAGTATTTCCCTAAGAAACGCGTTCGAACGGGCATCAGGGTGATCTTCTACTTCGGCGCTCAGCCGGTGCAAGCCAACGTCGCTAAGCTGACCAAAGGCCATATCAACTGTGGCCAGAAAGGTCATCATCACGAGCAGTAACCCGGTTATCGCTAATTCAATACCCATAAATAGAATGCGGACGATCGACAGTGGACCATAGACGACGGCCACTAACTAGCTTGCACAAAAACTCCAATTTCGTGTTCGTTAGTGTGGTTAGTGTGGTTTCGTGAACCGTATGACTCCGATTCTTCAGCCCACGATTCACGAATCCCACGAAATTCACCAAGCGACACGAATCAAAGCCGATCTTGGAGATCGTCAGGGCACTTTTTGTGCAAAGCGGCGACTGACCTTATTCATATCGTCTATCGTCATTGGTCTATCGTCCAATGCGCAGCCGCCGTCGCAAACGCAACTCAAGCCGGTTCATTTCGCCCTTATCGGTCTCGTGATCGTAGCCGCTCAGGTGCAGCAGGCCATGAAGGATCAGTTGCGCTAATTCTGCTTCAAAAGCCAGGCCGTTTTCTTTTGCTTGAACTGCGGCCCGCTCTACGGAAATCACGACGTCTCCCAGGTTCGCGCCGCCCTCTTCCTCGAAAGGTTCCGGCTCCGTTGGGAAG
This sequence comes from Blastocatellia bacterium, assembly GCA_033856235.1. Classification (GTDB taxonomy): domain Bacteria; phylum Acidobacteriota; class Blastocatellia; order Pyrinomonadales; family Pyrinomonadaceae; genus DASXRU01. The sequence continues at coordinate 3,207 of JAWVFI010000009.1, forward strand.
GACAGCACATCAGTCGCCCCGCTTTTGTGCCGCCACATGCGATTCAGTTCACTAATCGTACGGTCAGAAACAAAGGCGACCGTTACGCCCGCAGCTTTTGCCGGCACGAGTTCCAGGGCCTCGGCCGTAAAGGTCTGCCAGCGGGCACAATCGATTCGCACCTTACGCTGACGATTAACGACCTCAATCATTCAGAGTGTACTCTTCGCTCTTTCCAGTTTGCTCTTAGCCGTTTTAGATCTCACTCTTCCTCGTGTGAACATCATAGGCCTTAATGATCATCTGTACGAGTTGGTGACGCACCACGTCTTTTTCATTGAAGTACACAAATTCGATGCCTTCAATATTAGCCAACACGCGCTCCGCCTCAATCAAACCGCTGCGTTTCCCCTGCGGCAGATCAATCTGAGTAACATCGCCGGTGATCACAGCCTTTGAGCCAAATCCGATGCGCGTCAGAAACATCTTCATTTGCTCACTGGTGGTGTTTTGCGCTTCATCCAAAATGATAAAGGCGTCCGCCAGAGTGCGGCCGCGCATGAAAGCGAGCGGCGCTACTTCAATGATGCGTTTCTCCAGCAATCGTGTGACCCGTTCATAGTCGATGAGATCGAAGAGCGCATCGTACAGGGGGCGCAGGTATGGATCGACTTTGTCCTGCAAGTCGCCGGGCAGAAATCCGAGTTTCTCGCCGGCTTCGACGGCCGGGCGCGCCAGCACAATGCGGTTGACCTGCTTCTGCATCAGAGCCTGGACGGCCATCGCCACCGCGAGGTAAGTTTTGCCGGTGCCCGCAACTCCCACGGCGAAGACGACGTCCTTTTCCTGTATCGCTTCGATGTAGCGCCTTTGGTTGGCAGACTTTGGTCCCACTTGTTTCTTGCCGGCGGGACTGAAGCGGGCTTTGGTGAAATAGTCTCGCAGGCTGTAGGCACGGTCTTCGGCAATCTGGGTGAAAGCCTCGCGAAGTTCGCGATCGGTGAAGTGCTTGCCCTCGGTAAACAGCTCGCCGAAATCCTCCAGAATGCGCTCCACGGTTTGGACGTCTTTGGGCGCCCCATCAACGGTCAGATTCTGGCCGCGCGCGTTGATGCGCACGTCCAGCAGCGACTCGAGATATTTGATGTTCTGGTCGTGAACGCCGAAGAGCGTTTCCAGGCCGCGGGGTGGAAGTTCAATCTGCTTCAAAAGCTAATGCTGTCTCCTTGCTGGCAAACGAAGGTTGAGGCCAAAAGTTTGGAGGCTGGTGACTGCGGGAAGGGTGTCTGGCATACGAGCAAGAGCGACGCTACTACACGCCGCGCTTGAGTGTCAACAGGACCTTGTTTGCAGGTCATTAATCGGAATTACCCGGTTTTCGCAGGTCCAACCTGCCTTGACACTCAACGGTGGCGTACCTATACTCCAACGCTTGCGGTTTAGTAGCTACGCCCGGCCGATGGCTGGAATCATCAGGAAATAACGAGAGTTTTATGGAGTTTTAGATGCCTAATCATAAGTCAGCAAAGAAACGCATGCGCCAGAACGAAAAGCGGCGGCAAATCAATCGCAGCAATCGAACCCAATTGCGCACGTCGATTAAGAAGCTCGGCGAGGCCCTGGCCGGTGGCAATGCCAAGGAAATCGGCGTGGCTCTTCCGGAAACGATTTCCACGATTGATAAGGCCGTGCAAAAAGGTGTGCTCCACAGCAAGGCAGCGGCGCGTCATAAATCGCGACTGACACACCGGGTGAATCTGGCCAGCGCCAAATAGTCAGAGCAGCAAACATTTCAAACAACTGAGGCGAATCGGGATTTCCGGTTCGCCTCAGTTTTTTTGTTCTATCATGAGGAAAAGACTGATGAGTATTCATTACGACAACCTCAATCAGATCGAAGCCGTAGTGGAAGGCTTCGAAACGTGCAGCACGAGCAAAGAAGATTTTAGTCATGCCAGCCACTTAACCGTCGCGCTCTGGTATCTAAAACACAATCCGTTTGAACAGGCTGCAGACTTAATGCGGACTGGGCTCTTTCGCTTTATCAAATACCATGGGATCCCGGGCGAAAAATATAACGAGACGATCACCTTATTCTGGCTGAAGCTTGTCAGCGCGTTCCTCACGGGACAGGCTTCAATCTGTGATTCTGATCGGACAGACAGACCGCTGGCCGTGGATCTCACGAATGGGTTGCTGGTGACGTACCCGGATTCTAATTTGGCTTTTGATTATTACACCCGCGAACGGATTTCGTCACCGGAAGCGAAAGCCGGCTGGTTGGAACCTGACATCCAGCCGTTTGATTTCTGAATCAGACGATTGAATGTATTTGCCCGACCCTGGTTCCGCGCGGCTCGGCCGCAGCACAGTGCGGAAAGGCTTGCCTTTCCGTTTCCGCCTTTTTGATTTTCTGAGGCTACGCCTCAGCCTCAAAGTCTTAAGAACGGTGAACGGTAAGGCATAGCCTTACCGCACTGTGCGGCGGCGGAGCAGCGAGTGATCAAGAGTCACTAGTTTCGTTCGGTGATAAAAATCGAAGCAGAGGATCGAGGATGTAGGCTGCCTTCACGCCGCCAGCTCGCAGACCAGGAGTTCCAACTGCATTTGCGCGCCTCTAGCCCCGCCTCCGCCGAGCGAGGTTTTGATAGCGAGATCGGCGGCGGCGATGCGTTTGAGACCACGCGCGATCGAATCCGGACTGCTGCGCTGCACCAGGGACAGAAACTGCTTTTGCTTGAAGACAGGCATCGGCACCTGACGGAACACGTCCTGCTGGGTTCCGCGCTCCAGCAGCTCTCTGGCCAGCGCCAGACGGCGATAGTTGCTGGCAATCAGTCCTATTAACATCACCGGCTCAGCGCCATCAGCCAGTAAATGCTTCAGGGTCTGCAAAGCGCCCTTGCGGTTGCGCGCCACGAGGTGGTCCGCAAGATCGAAGTTGGACAGCTCACGCGACCGGCCCACAAGGGCGTCAATCAGATCCAGCGAGATATGACCCGAAGGCAGCGCGGCAGTCGCCAGCTTGCTCAATTCGTTCGAGAGTATGCGCACGTCGTTTCCCACCAGCTCGATGACGCGCTGCAGATTTCGCTCATCAATCTCGCCCTTCAGGCTAGCTAGGTAAGACCTGGCCCAGCGCGACAACTCGGCATCGCGCAGATAAGTAAACTCAAACGCTGCGCAGTCCTGCATCAGCACCTTGCTAAACTTGCGTCGCTTGTCGAGATCGTCGGTGATAAAGATAACGACGCTGGACTCGGCCGGACGCGCCAGATAGCGCAGGAGACTATCCTCGTCTTCCTCGGAGAGCTTGGTGAACTCCTTAATCCGGACCACGCGTCGCGGCGCCATCATCGGCAACTGTTCTGCGTCAGCCAACGCTGCCTGCACGCCAGATTGCGCCAGGCTGTAGCTGGACTCGTTGAATTCGCGCAGCAGACTATCTCGTAATGCCGCATCAGTGATCGCCCGCGCCGCCTCGTCCCGCAGATAAGCCTCCGGACCAAACAGCAAATAGACGGGAGCAAATTTCCCCTGTTTCAATTCACGTTCCAGGTCCTGGCGCGAGCGTATTGGCATCGATAATCTTTTTCGGGCGGATCCCGCGGCCGCCCGTTTCTTCGAACAATTCACCCACCGGAACAAAGGGGGTGGCCACGGAGAGCCACCCCTACAAACTCATTTGTCGTCGTTAACTCCGAAGCCATTCACCAGGGTCGAAACGATTGATTCCGCAAAACTGCGGGCCATCCGCTGCACGGCTGGATCTTCTTCGTTGAAGAAAGTGCGCGGATCGCTGGCAAATTCAAATTCGCCTCGAAACACATAGTTCTGGTTGTCGTACAGCACCCGATTCTGCACCTGATCGCGAACCGTGACGGCGACGCGGATGGTCACTTCGAAGATACGCGCGCGCCCGCGATCATCCAGCAGCACGCCGGCGAACTCAAACGACTTAATCACTCCGTCCACTACGGCATCAGCATCCTGACGCTCGCTCTGCACTCGCAAACCGCGGCCGCGATGAATCAGTTCGTTCATTACCGCATCGGTAAAGCGATGCTCGATCTTGTAGCGCAATGCCGTGTTCTGAAACGCCGGCACGGCGACTGTGTGAATGTGTTTCGGCAGTTGGTTCTTCGTCACCGGCTTGTAGCACTCGGCAAAGCCGGTCACGAAAAAAAGCGTCGCGGAAAAAAGCACCCCGCGCAGGATTTTATATGGCATAGGAATATTGTGTGGCATTAACTACGACACTCGTGGAGCGATGTACAGGAAAAGTCGAAGCAAACTTATTGAAGCGCGATTGTCTCGCAAAGCGCGGTCACCGGCAAGGGGACCATGCCGCAGCCGGTCCTGATAGTGTCCTAATTGTGTGAGTATGCCAATTAAACGGTCTAGGAGGGAAACTCACTCCTTCTTGCGGGATCGAGGGAGGATCGGAGTGCGCGCAGGCGTCGCGCTCAGTGGCATTTCTGAGGCAGGGTTAACAGTTAGAACAGCCTTAACAGTGCATACAGCTTTTTCAGTGTTATCAATACAGGAAGCGTAAAAAGATTGGTAGACGCCTTCACAAATGGCGTCGCTAGCGGTACACTGCCCTCCATTGAATTGAGTTTGGAGTTCCGCTTCTCCAAAGTCTCTGCCTGATCAGTAGGCAGAAATAAGGCCCGATGCTATCAACATCGGGCCAGAGAGGGGGCGGTCAAATGTATTTCCACATTGACTACCTAAAGCGGAGATTCGTTATTAGCCTTAGACTAGGGTTGTTACGAATCACTCTTGAGGTGCCGCCATAATTGGTGGCAGGGCCGGGTAAAACCGGCCCTTTTTTTTATCAAAATTGACTTTCCAAAGTTTCGGGTTACAATCGCTCGGCGTCCAGTACGAGAAGCAGCGATTCAGCGGGTTTGTCCCCGTGTGAAAGCGTGGCCCCTCTAAATGGGCAGAAGCGAGTTTCGGGTTTACTGCTGATGAGTCTCAGCGTTACGAGCACTGAGGCTATAAAATCCGACCGACGCACCTCAAAGGGAGTGAAACACCTGTTTTGCTCCCTTTGCCTTTTCAAAGAGCATTTATGTAACCACTTCCTGCAAGGAAAAATGGTCTAGACCGATTTTCCTTGCTCTATGGCACCTGACAACCTATTAGGCTGTCTCTTGACTCTATAGACTTAATAAACCAAACCTATAGGTATGTCAATGTCATATCGTTGCGTGATGCAATGCGCGCAAACTTTGCGCTATGCGCACCGGCGATAACCATAGTGCATGAACTGGCGCAATGGCTGTTCACGTAAGAAAAGCGTTATTAGCGGCTGTCAATGAACAAAGGCTTTCCGCTGTGCGTTAGATGCCGCTTATCGCCGTACGGTTGAAAAAGCAAAATTCACCATACATTCAATTAGGACACCGTCCCGGTTCTTTCATAATTGACATCAGAGGCTGGGTCGCGATAAAAGTCGCCGCAATCTGACCTGACTACCTAAGAAGGAGTGAATTCATGAGTGAACAGCAAAACACTGCCCTCGTACAACAAGCCTACGCCAATTTCAAGAACGCCGACATAGATGGTTTGCTGGGCCTCTTCTCGGACGACATCACTTGGGAACTGCCGGAAATGGCCGGTGTGCCGTTCGGTGGTAAACGCGAAGGGCTTGGAACAGTGATGGAGTTTTTCGCGCAGATTGGTATGTCACAGGAACCTCTGCGATTTGAGCCGACTACCTTCGTCGCTCAAGACGACAGAGTTGTTGCGCTTGGCTCATACGATTGGCGCGTCCGGGAAACAGGCCGTGATTTCACCAGCAACTTTGCCCACGTCTTCTTAATCAGCGAAGGCAAGGTTGTGGCGTTCCAGGAGTTCATGGACACCGCCGCCTGCATCGCCGCCCATCAAAAAGCCATGAGCGCATAGTTGGGAATGCGGCGACTTGTCGCCGCTTTCGAAATCGCAAACTAAAGTTTGTACTCTAAACACCTGTCGGGAGTGAGGCTCAACCAGCCGTTCAGGCGTATAGAGTACAAGCTTCAGGTTGTCCGCTAGCATTACATTCATCCTGGTTCTATGAAACCCCAATGAGAAAAACAACGCTAACCCTAATACTCCTGGTGTTCCCTGCTCTGCTGACCGCGCAAACAAAGCCACCTACCTACGACGTTCTCATCAAAGATGGCACTCTTTACGACGGCAGCGGAAGAAAGCCCGTCAGGGCCGACGTGGCCATTAAAGAAGATCGCGTCGTGGCGATCGGCCGATTGAAAGCTGCAGATGCACTCACGGTGGTAGATGTGCGTGGCCTCGCTGTCGCTCCCGGCTTCATCAACATGCTTTCGTGGTCCAACACTTCACTCATTGCCGATGGGCGCTCGCAGAGTGAAATTCGCCAGGGCGTGACTCTGGAGATCTTTGGCGAAGGGTCGTCAATGGGCCCGCTGAACGCGGAAATGAAACGTACGGCCCTTGCCGGTCAGAGCCAGTTAAAGGACGAGATTCCGTGGACCACGCTTACTGAATATCTGAGCTGGTTGGAAAGACGTGGTGTCACCCCCAATATCGCCTCTTTCATCGGCGCGGGAACAATTCGCACTTACGTTATCGGGTTGGAAGATAAACAGGCCACGCCTGCGCAACTTCAGGAAATGCGCGAACTCGTGCGTCGCGAGATGGAGGCTGGCGCCCTGGGGATTGGTTCATCATTGATCTATGCGCCGGACACTTACGCCACCACCGAAGAGCTGATCGAGATCTGCAAGGAGGCCGCAAAGTACAAAGGCAAGTACATCTCGCATATGCGTGACGAAGGCGAAAAACTGATCGAGGCCCTCGAGGAGCTCCTCCGAATAAGTCGGGAAGCCGGAATTCCCGCTGAGATCTATCATCTCAAAGCCTCAAACCAACCCAACTGGCCGAAGATGGATCGCGTTATCGCAATGGTCAATGCCGCCCGGCGCCGCGGTCAGAAAATCACGGCGGACATGTACATGTACGTGGCCAGCTCAAACAGCATCTCGGCGCGAATTCCGGCCTGGGCACATAGCGGCGGAAACGGCGCGATGTTCGAGCGGCTCAAAGATCAGGTAACGCGGCAGAAGATTAGCGACGAAATGCATGGGCGCCCCGCAATGCCCCGGACAATGCTGGTGGGACTCAGGTCAGAAAAACTGCGCCCGCTAAATGGGAAGACGCTGACGGAAGTTGCTGCCATGCGCGGTAAAGATGAAATTGAAACGCTCTTAGATCTGGTTCTCGAAGATCGTTCCGGAATTCAGGTCGTTTCGTTCACTATGAGCGAAGAGAATATTAAAAAGGAGTTGCGCCAGCCGTGGGTCTCACTCGGTTCCGATGCGGGATCTATCACGGTTCCGGCTGACCCGACACGTTCGCTAACGCATCCGCGCGCCTACGGCAACTTCGCGCGCCTGTTGGGCAAATACGTGCGCGAAGAAAAAGTGATCACTCTTCAGGAAGCGGTTCGCCGCATGAGCGGCCTCCCCGCCACGAACCTCGGCCTCGATCGGCGCGGCTTTATCAGGAACGGCTACTTCGCCGACATCGTGATCTTCGATCCGAAAACCATCGCCGACAAAGCGACCTACGAAAGCCCTCATCAATACTCTGTGGGAATGAAGCACGTCTTCGTAAACGGCGTGCAAGTGATAAAGGACGGCGAGCACACCGGCGCCAAACCCGGACGCGCCGTTTGGGGGCCCGGGAAGATCAAGTAAATGCATGTCCTGTAATTAACCCGCAGCGAGGTGACGTCTGAGTGAATCTGCTACTTGCGCAGTCTCTACCGTCGCTTTCACATCATGCCCTCGGACGATGTACGCGCCGCCCAGGACTGCGGCGGTGACTGTAGCCATGGTGGAATGTAGCCGATCGGTCGCCGGCCGCGGGACCCCATTGTCGTCGGCAAGAATTCGTCCAAGGAAGGATTTCCTTGACGTGCCTACCAAAACCGGGAAGTTAGGAAATGCCTCTGTTAGTTTGTCGAGGTTGGCGACCAACTCGATGTTCTGTTCCTGACTCTTGCCGAAGCCGATTCCCGGATCGATGACGATAGACTTGCGTTGCACGCCGCGTTGTTCGGCGGCCGCTATGCTCACCCTCAGGCTGCTAATCACTTCCGCGAAGATATCTCCGACGGGCGGCAACTGATGCAATGTTGCCAGCGTGCCGCGCGAATGCATCAACACCAGGCCGGCGCCGGCGCGTGCCGCGACTTCCGCCATCTCTGGATCAAAACGCAGGCCCGAAATATCGTTAACAATCGCAGCCCCAGCCTCCAGCGCCGCGCGCGCTACCTCGGATTTCGTCGTATCGATGGAAATGGGGACAGTTGAGCTCTTCGCCAGTCTTTCGATCGTCGGGAGCACGCGCTGCAATTCTTCTTCCGCTGTGACCGCTGCTGAGCCGCCGGGCCGCGTTGATTCCCCACCCACATCGATAATGTCCGCGCCTTCCGCAATCATCCGTTCGGCATGGGCCAGCGCTTTGTCGAGCGAGTAGAACTGACCGCCGTCACTGAAACTGTCAGGCGTCACATTCAGGACACCCATTATCAGGGTGCGTTCGCCGAGCAGGAGTTTGCGGCCGTTTGCGATGTGCCATTCGCGGGGCATGCCTGAGATGATAAGGGAGAGAGGAAGATTTTCCATATGTCATTTTCCATTTCTCATTTCCCATCGAGGGGCCGCTCAAGCTCTTCACTGGGAGCGCGGGCGTCCCGCCCGCAAGTGAGCGCGGAGCGCGAAATGAGGTCACGACGCACCCGTTACCGCGTGGTGGTACTGACGTCATGGGAACCGCAACCGCATGGTGGTCTCAAGACTTGGAAGAAGATTTTGGCGGGCGCTCAGTTGCGGGCGGGACGCCCGCGCTCCCTGTAAAGAGCTGGAATCGCTCCCGATGACAAATGAAAAATGGAAAATGACATATGGAAAATCGTGTATTCGCTTCCATCAACTTAAACAAAAAGGGGAACCGCATTGCACGGTTCCCCTTCATCTTGTTGCCTAATGATTAACTCAGGCAGTGGCCGGATTGTCGCCGGTAATTGGCGGCAGAATCGGCTTCAGAGGTTTGGCTGCCGGCTCCTTCAGTTGCGGTCGGTCTTCCCTTCCGGAAACGCTAACCTGCTCTTCCTCATCCAGCGTCAGCCCGGCCACGATGCGCCGGATTTGCACGCCGTCCAAAGACTCCCGCTCTAGTAGGGCTTCGGCCAGTCGCACCATCGTGTCGCGATTGTCCTGAAGAATCGTCTGCGCCCGTTCATACTGTGCGGAAACGATCTTTTTCACTTCCTGGTCGATACGGATGGAAGTGTCTTCGGAATAGTCGCGATGTTGCGCGATTTCGCGGCCGAGGAAAATCTGCTCTTCCTTCTTACCGAAAGTCAGAGGTCCCAGCGCCGACATACCATATTCACAAACCATGGCCCGGGCCAACTCGGTCGCACGTTCGATATCGTTCGACGCCCCAGTGGTAATGCTGCCGAGGAAAACTTCTTCGGCAATGCGCCCGCCCATGAGAATTGCGATTTGGCCCAGCAGATACTCCTGCGAATAATTGTGTCGATCGCCTTCGGGAAGTTGTTGCGTCACACCCAGCGCCATCCCGCGTGGAATGATCGTCACTTTATGCACCGGATCGGCATTGGGCACTTTCAATCCCACGAGCGTGTGGCCGGCTTCGTGATAAGCGGTGACCCGCTTCTCTTCGTTGGAAATCACCATGCTCTTGCGTTCAGCGCCCATCAGTACTTTGTCCTTTGCCGTTTCAAAGTCCGGCATGGCGACCAGCTTCTTATTGTAACGGGCTGCGTTCAGCGCAGCTTCGTTCACCAGGTTCGCCAGATCGGCGCCGGTGAATCCGGGTGTGCCACGCGCAATCACGCTGATATCGACGTCTTCGCCGAGCGGAATCTTCCGCGTGTGAACTTTCAATATACCTTCGCGCCCACGAACGTCGGGGCGCGAAACAACCACGCGGCGATCGAAGCGGCCGGGGCGCAACAACGCCGGATCCAGCACGTCGGGCCGGTTGGTCGAGGCGATCAAGATCACGCCGTCGTTCGACTCAAATCCGTCCATCTCCACCAGCAGCTGATTCAAAGTCTGCTCGCGTTCATCGTGTCCGCCACCCAATCCGGCGCCGCGATGACGTCCGACAGCATCAATCTCATCGATAAAGATGATGCAGGGCGCGTTCTTCTTTCCCTGTTCAAACAGGTCGCGCACGCGTGACGCGCCGACACCGACGAACATCTCCACGAAATCCGAGCCGGAGATGGAGAAGAAAGGAACATTCGCTTCGCCCGCAATGGCGCGCGCCAGCAAAGTCTTTCCGGTTCCCGGCGGGCCCATCATCAGCACGCCCTTGGGAATTCGTCCGCCCAACTTCTGAAACTTTTGCGGCTCTTTCAGAAACTCAATAATCTCCTGCAACTCTTCTTTGGCTTCTTCGACGCCGGCGACGTCTTTGAAAGTGACACGCTTCTGCTGGTTATTCAGCAATTTTGCGCGCGACTTGCCAAAGCTCAGCGCTTTGTTGCCGCCCGACTGCATCTGGCGCAGCATGAAGATCCAAAACCCGAAGATCAGTACAAACGGGAGCAGATAGGTCAGCATCGGCCAGAGGAAGCTGCTGCTGCCCGACTCGTCCTCAAACTTCTCGACGCGCGGTTTGCCATCCGGCTGCTTTTCGTTTGATTTCTTGAATAGCTCGTTCTTGATTTGTTCGTTGGTCAGTTGAATTCGAAATTCCTGACCATTTTTGTCCAGAGCGACAGCTTCGCTCTGTTTCTCGGTGATTTGTTTGATTTCGCCGCCATCGATCTTCGCGTAAAGCGCGTTCAGATCGATATTCGTAGAATTCTTCGCTTGCGGGTTCACAACTTTATAAACCAACAGCGCGCCGGCAATAATCAGTAACCAAAAAAGTATTTGTCTAACTGTAGAGCTCAATGCCTTCTTGCCTCCAGCCCAAATGATACCTTAAAACGTCCTGCCTGTCGTCAAAAGACCCCTCGCCGCAGCCGGCGCCTGATTTCCTTGTTCTTTTCGAGCTCCGCAGCCTTAGCAGCCGCGGGATTGTATGGGATGCGCATTCGGCGGGCCTAGTGGCCTTTCGCTGCCTTAATCCCGCTTGCTCCTCTGTTCTTAGCACGTCGTCCGGCCTGCGGAGCGGGGAGAAACTCTAAAGCGCCCCGCTTTCGGATTACCCGGCCGCCACCCGGCAATTCGATGACGCGTCCGCCGCGCGTGCCACACAACAGTTTCTCCACTGCTAAAATGTGCACCAACTCCAAGCGTCGCAAGTCCCCACGCCCCTCAGCAATCCAGCGCCGCAAAGCCCGACGGCGTAAAGCCGGCGACGCCGACGCCAGAACTTCTACGCAAAGAGCCGCGGATTTGTTCTTAGCGTGTCTAGTCAACAACTTATCGCCATCGGTTTGCTTCTGAGCCGCAGAGTTCCTTGCCTGTTCCAAAAGATGGGCGGCCGCATCGGAAAGCGCCGACGAGTCTTCGCGCAGCAGCCGCGCCGTGCGCGCCAGCGCTTCCACCACGCGTCCATTAAACGTTCCCATTAGCGGTAGCAGCTGGCGGCGGACTCGCACTCGCGAATATTGCTCGTCCAAATTCATTTCATCGCTGCGGGGCGTAATGCCGCGTTCCGCGCAATATTTTTCCGTATCCGCATGACGCGCCCAATTCAACAGCGGACGCACCAACAGAGTTCCGTTCCGGTTATCCAGTACGCGCACCGGGGCGATCCCGGCCAAGCCCTCGACACCGCTGCCGCGCAGCAGGTTCAACAGCACCGTCTCCGCCTGGTCATCCATTGTGTGTCCCGTTAGGACAAGTTGCGCGCCTTCATTGCGCGCGGCCTTTGCCAGGAACTCGTAACGCGCCAGCCGCGCCGCCTGCTCCACGTTGTCGATATGCTTGCGGGCGCGCAGCTTAATGTTTAGGCGCGTGAATACGCTTTCGTGACCCAGCCGCCCGGCGAGCTCTTTTACCCAACTCGCATCGTCTCTGCTGGCTCTGCCGCGCAGGCCATGATCAATATGGGCGACCGACAACTTTACAACCAGCTTCTGCAACGTGATCAGTTGGGAAAGCGCCAGTAATAACGCGGTGGAGTCTGGGCCGCCGGAGACAGCCACGACCAGGCACTCGTCGCGGGACGGCAACTCCAGCCGCTGCCACTCAGCAAGCAACGAGCGCTCAAATAGCGACAGTTTTTTGCTGCCAGGTGAACGGGTTGGTCTCTGCTTCACTGGGCCATGATACGTTAGGCGCCGCAAGAATCAGAGTTGATCGGACATCAACCGCGACCAAGCAAACATGAAACACCGTCGCTCCTGGTTTTCACTCAAGCTCTTCACCGGGACCGCGGGCGTCCCGCCGCAATGAGCGCGTACCGCGAAGTGGTAATTCAGACTTAAGGGTTCTATGAGGGGGGCGGGCGGGACGCCCGCGGTCCCAGGGAAGAGCTTGAGTGCCGAATTGCAGCGTGGAATTTCGATGCACACCCGGAGTGGGACTTCAGGTCTAAGCCACGATCATCGTCCCAGTGCCGTCGTTGGTGAAGACTTCTGAGAGCAAGGCATTCCGCAAGTTGCCGTTGAGAATGTGCGCGCTATGCACACCGCGGCCCAGCAGAGAAATGATACTTTGCAGCTTTGGAATCATGCCGCCCGTTGCCTGGCCATCGCGAATCAACGCCTCGGCCTCAGCGGCGGTCAGGCGCGACAGCTTTGTTTCCGGTTGGCCTTCCTTTAAGTAGATGCCGTGCACGTCGGACAACAGGATGAGTTTTTCGGCCTGCAACCGGACCGCAATTTCCGCGGCAATCGTGTCCGCATTGATGTTGAAGACCGTGCCCTCGGCGTCAGCTCCCAACGAAGAAATTACAGGCAGATAGCCCTGCTCCAGTAGCACCATCAGCAGCCGCACATTGATTTCCAGGATGTCACCCACGTGACCAAAATCAACGTGGCTGCGCTCGCCGGTTTCGCGGTTCAAGACTTCCTTCGGCGGCCGTCGCTCGGCATGCACAATGTTGCCATCGACGCCCGACAGCCCGACGGCTTCAACTCCACGATTGCGCAGCGCCGCGAGGATGTCGGTATTAATCTTGCCGGCAAAAATCATCTTCGCCATTTCCAACGTCGCATCGTCGGTCACCCGGCGGCCGTTGATGATCGTCTGCTTGATACCCATCATTGACGCGAGGTCGCTCAACTGTTTTCCCCCGCCATGGATCACGCAAATCCTTATGCCAACCTGATGCAGCAAGGCCAGCTCTTCAGCGAGGGAACTCAGGTTCTCGTGGTCTTCAGTTGCTTTGCCGGAGAGTTTTACGACGAAGGTTTGCCCCTTGAAGCGCTGAATGTAGGGCAACGCTTCGCGCAGCAAGTCCAGGCGTAGTTGATTGCCGACTTCGTTAGTTGCTTCGCTCATGACTTTCTTTCCTGTGTCCAGCGAGAGTTAGCCACAGATTTACACGGATAGAAACAGATAAGAAAGGAACCAAACGGAAGAAAACACCGGGGCTCCTTTCTTAACCGCATTTCATTTTCTATCTCATCTCGGTTCTTATCCGTGCCTATCCGTGTTCATCTGTGGCTTAAGTATTACCGCTTGTCAGCAGTCGCGCCAGGATTGCCTTCTGCACATGCAAACGGTTTTCGGCCTCATCGATGACCGCGGACGCTGCGGAGTCGATTACGCCATCGGTCACGATCACGTTGCGCCGCACTGGCAGGCAATGCATGAAAATCCCATTGTTGGTGCGGGACATCTTTTTCTCATCGACAATCCATTTCTCTCGATACTGTGCGCGCTCAGCGATGTCCTGCTCCGGAGCCCCGTAGAAGTTCTTCGAGCCCCAGCTCTTCGCATAGACGACCTCGGCGCCGGCAAAAGCTCCATCGACCTCGTCGCTGATTTCGACGCTGCCGCCTGCTCCAGCCGCCTGTCCCTGGATCTGCAACATCAAATCCTCGTCGAGCTCATAACCTTTCGGGTGGGCGATTACTAGGTCATGACCCATCTGTGCGGCGGCGAGGGCGAAACTATTCGGCACGGCCATCGGCAACGGCTTTGGATGCCACGCCCATGTCAGTAGAACCCGCATCTTCCCGGCGCCAAGTTTCTCCCGGATCGTCATCATGTCGGCCATCGCCTGACAGGGATGATGCATGGCTGACTCCAAATTGATAATTGGCACTTCGGAGTATTTAGCGAAGGTGCTCAGCACGGGATCGGTCCGCTCCTCTTCCCAGTTTTTTAGCGCCGCAAAGGTACGCACGCCGATCGCCCTGGAGTATCGGCCCAACACGCGCACAAACTCGGCCACATGCTCAGTCTTGTCGCCATCCATTACCACCCCGTCGCGATGCTCGAGCGTCCAGCTCGTGCCTCCGGGTTCAAGGACTACGGCGTTGCCGCCCAATTCATAAATCCCAATCTGCATCGAAGCCCGCGTGCGCAAGCTGGGATTGAAAAAGACCAGCGCCACGGACTTGCCGGCGAGCGGCTTCGATTGATCAGCGCCATTTTTGAAGTCCAAGGCTGACTCGATCAGTTGATCGAGCTCGGCCCGCGAATAGTTAGTGGTGGTTAGAAAGTTCATGAAAGAAATTAGCCGCAGATTTACGCGGATAAACGCGGATTAGCACCCCAATCAGGGAAATAGATAAGACAGTCAACGAACATCAACGGACGTTCCGGCTTTCCGTGATCTTTACGGCTTCCGATCTGCGAAATCCGCGTTCATCCGCGGCTGATTATCTCCTGCAACGTATCAACGAAGAAGTCCACTTCCGGCTTCTGCAAACAAAGTGGAGGCAACAACCGCAGCACATTCGGATCACTGGAGGTTCCGGTAATGATTTTTTCTTCAAGCAGCGCCTTATGAATTGACGCCGCCTGCTCGCGAAACTGTAATCCGAGCAGGAAGCCCTGGCCGCGCACCGCTTCAACTTCAGTAACGCCGGCCAGGCGTTGCCGCAGATGCGCTTCGACTGCCCTCACGTTCTCAAGCATCCCGTCATGCTCGATGGCCTCCAACGTCGCGATCACCGCGGCCATGGCGACCATTCCACCGCCAAACGTCGTGCCCAGGTCATTCTCCTTAATGTGCGAGGCGATCTTCTCGGTAACTAAACACGCGCCAACCGGAATGCCGCTGCCCAAAGCTTTGGCGAGGGTGATGATGTCGGGAACCACACCTGCGCCGGCCTCGCTCCCGGCAAAGAACCATTCGCCAGTGCGGCCAACGCCGGTTTGCACTTCGTCATAAATCAGAACGATGTCGTGCTGATCGCATAGCTCACGCAAGGCAGTATAGAATTCGGGCCCCGCCATACGAACGCCGGCCATCGACTGGATCGGCTCCAACATGATCGCTGCTACATTTTCGTCCGCCAGCGCGCGCACCGACGCGATATCGCCAAAGTCAGCCTGCAAGTGGCCGGGGACGTTTGGTTCGCCCAGTTTGCGATATTTGCCCAGGAACGTGGCGCTAATGGCATCCGCCGTGCGACCGTGAAAGCCGCCGGAAAACGTGATGATGTTCTGCCGCCCAGTCGCCATGCGGGCCATGCGCATCGCGTTTTCATTCGCTTCGGTCCCGGAATTACAAAAGAAAGCTTTGGTAAGTTCCGAGGGGGCGACCGCGACCAGTTTCTCTGCGGCGCGGGCGCGCGGTTCCGAATAAACCAGGTTGGAATAAAAGAGCAACTTCTCTGACTGAGTCTGGATTGCCTTCACGACGTGCGGATGGGAATGGCCCGTGCCGGCGACCGCATGGCCGCCATAAAGGTCCAGATACTTTTCACCCTCGCTGGAGTAAATCCAGACCCCTTCACCGCGTTCGGCGACAAGGGGCATCTTCTTGTACGTCGCGAGTTGGAAGCGATCTTCCAGTGTCTGCACATCATCGGTTACTTTCGCTTTCATTGTTTTTTGGTCTCGACCTACGCCAATTATCTTTTCAAGTTCATGGATTAGTTCCCATCAACATCAATCCCGATTTCTCATCCAATCCAAACATCAGATTCATGTTCTGCACAGCCTGGCCGGCGGCGCCTTTGACCAGATTGTCGAGGGCGGAAAAGACAACCAGTTGGCGCCCGCGGACCGCAAATCCCAAATCGCAGAAGTTGGTCGTCTTGACCCAGTTGATGTCGGGCGAGCCTTTGACCAGACGCACAAAGAACGAGTCTCGATAGAACTTGCGAAAGAGCGATTGCAGTTCCGGCTCGTTCAATTCCTTTTTCATCTCAACGTAGATCGAAGCGAAGATACCGCGCGCCACCGGCAGTGAGTGAGTCATGAACACCAACTCGCTGGTCCAACTCCCCACCCGACCAAGTTCCTGCTCGATTTCCGGCACGTGCTGATGGGTAAAAGGCTTGTAAGCGTAAAACGAGTTCATGCGCTGGGGATGATGAGTGTTGGCGGCGGCCTTCGCGCCCGAACCTGACGACCCTGTCTTGGCATCAACGATGACGCGACCTTCGATTAAATTGCCAGCCACCAGCGGCGCCAGTCCGAGCAGAGTTGCCGTAGCAAAACAACCAGGATTTGCGATGAAGCGAGCCGCCTTAACGGCTTCGCGATTCGTTTCCGTTAAGCCATAGACGAACTGGCTTTGCGAATTCATAGCCGTGTGTTCACGACCGTAATGCTGCTCGAAACTCTTTTCATCGCTCAAGCGAAAGTCTCCGGAAAGAT
>JAWVFI010000010.1:0-11079 GCA_033856235.1 Blastocatellia bacterium
CTGCAGTTTCGATTCCCTTAACGATGGCTTCGTCGGAAATATGGAAACCCCCAGCAACCAGGCTTTCGGCGACCGCGATTGCCAGCGCCACATTCGCCACCTGATGACGACCGCGCAAGCCGAGCTTGACGTGCTCGTATCGCGCGTGAGGGGTCGCAAACGTGACGCATAAGTGGCCGTCTGGCGATGCGCTTTCCGTGATCGCATTGTCATCAACGATTATGGGCCTAACCTCAGCGACATGGCATTGCTGCATGATCACTGCCAGTGCCGCTGGCGGTTGTGGTCCAACGATCACCACTGCACCCGGATGGATAATTGCCGCTTTCTCAGACGCGATTTCAGCCAACGTTTCACCCAGGTATTCCTGATGGTCCATGGCTATTGGGGTCAGCGCGACGGTGCGCGCTCGCGCCGCGGTGGTGGCATCCAGGCGCCCGCCGAGTCCGGTTTCCAGAATTGCTAACTCGATGCCGGCTTCGTGAAATGCGAGGAGGGCAATGGCCGTAATATGTTCGAAAAAAGTGGGAAGTGTTTCCAGCTTCCCGGCGTTGACCAGTCCCAACCCGGCGTCCTTTACAACTGTAGTCAGCCGAGCGAAGTCACGAGCCTCGATGTTGTGACCAGCAATCCTGATTCGTTCGGTGATGGAAACGAGATGGGGAGAAGTATAGAGACCAGTCTTGATATTCGCCCCCCGGCAAATCGCATCCAGCACCACAGCGGTGGATCCTTTTCCGTTCGTCCCGGCAATCTGGATCGCGGGAAATGCTTCTTGCGGGTTTCCCAGCGCCGCGAGCAGGCGCTCGATGTTCTGCAGCCCCAGCTTCATAGCCAGAGTCTCGTGACCCAAGCTCAGAAGATAGGCGACCGCTTCGTCAAAGTTCATTTGCTTGTGAGTTCGCGGGTCAGCGCGGAGACTTGATTCTAAATTGGAAAGCGGATTTGCGAATGCTGGGACTGGCTGGAGGTAGCGGTTTGCGGTTCGCGATTGATGTCGGCGTTCATCATGAAATCGAGCAGCTTGATAATGGCTTCGCGCATCTCGCGCCGGTCCACGATGTTGTCAATCATGCCGTGGGCCAGCAAAAATTCCGAACGCTGAAAATCCTTTGGCAACTTCTGGCGAATCGTTTGCTCAATCACGCGGGGGCCGGCAAAACCAATCAAAGCCTTCGGCTCCGCAATGATGACGTCGCCGAGCATGGCAAAGCTGGCAGTCACGCCGCCGGTGGTGGGATCAGTTAACACTGAGATAAACGGGAGCCTTTGCTCCTCGAGATCACCCAGCGCCGCCGCGATCTTTGCCATTTGCATTAATGAGAACGTGCCTTCCTGCATGCGGGCTCCGCCGGAGGCCGCGAAGGTAACTACGGCGCCGTTCTCTTTGATGGCTCTTTCGATTAAGCGCGTGACCTTTTCGCCGACCGCTGATCCCATTGAGCCGCCGATGAATTGCATGTCCATGGCGCCGACAAAGGCACGATGCCCTCCGACTTTTCCTCGTCCAGAGATTATGGCTTCCGGGAGGCCCGAACTTTCCCGCGCCTGCTGCAAACGCTGTACATAGGGTTTCTTGTCCGTGAACTCCAACGGATCGGCGGAAATGACTTCGGCATCCAGTTCTTCGTAGTGACCGTCATCGAAAAGCATCGCCAAACGGTCATAGGCGCCCATCCGGAAGTGGTAGCCGCATTTAGTGCATACCTGCAGCGCTTCTTCCAGTTCTCGCTTGTAGAGATGCTCGTCGCACTCCTCGCACTTAACGAAGACGTTTTCTGTACGTACCACCCGATCTTCAGCGGGCACCGGCTCGATTTTCTGATCTTTTTTCCTGAACCAGGGCATAGCTTCTCTCGACCGTTTAGATCTCTGCGCTGTCGGGTGATGAGTTTGGTTTAAGAGTGGGCACGAGGGTAGCACATGACTCGGGATGAGGAAAGCGGCGAACCTTTGGACGCAGTTGGTCAGTTTGAAAACTCATTCGTTTCTGACTTCAGGCAGGTGGATCTGTTTAGCGGCCGGCTACCGCCCGCCCTCTCACGCATCGAAGAAGGGCGGGCAGTAGCCCGCCTCTAAACGGTAAAGGCTTATCCAGAGTGAACATGATCGCGACCGGGCTAATGCCCCGCTCGTGCTTGCTTTTGCCTCAAACTTGGCAGAGGATGCGAGTCATCGAGCTGGACATAGGTTCAGACGGAAACGCGGGTTGGCTAGCCACTGGAGTTACGGTAAATGAGGGCCCAATAATGTTTCATCCCCCACGCTGGATTGCGTTGCTCCTCTTAACCGCGGTCGGCTCTTCCAGCCCCTCATTGGCGCAAAGGTTGCCCGGTGACAGGACAGGAATGCTGCGTCAAAACGTGGCTCTTCATCAGGAACCCCGGCCCGCATCCTTTCAAGGAAAACCCGCAGCACCATCACCGTCACCGAGTCCCGCTGCCGCTCGTACCAACCAGGGTCGCATCGTTACGCTGGAGAATCTGTTTGCCGCGGACAGTTATAAGTTGTACGGCGAAGTCCGCGCGGTAGGTAATCTGGTCCGATCACCGGGCGTGGTGGAACTCCTGGAGCCAATCCTCAAACTCTCGGCCCCGCCGCGCGAATTCAAAGCTTTAGTAAAATTTCTGAACACCAACTCGGAAGCGCTGGCGACGTCGCCAATGCTTTTTGCGGCGTGGCCGGCAAAGAGCGGACTGCCAATGGCAGTCGTTGCTATTGAGCTGCCGTCCGTAGAAGAGGCGCAGAAGTTTGAACCAAAGTTGCAGAATTTGTTGCCGGTAATCTTTCCCTCACCGTCACCGACTCCCACGCCGTCACCTACGCCAACTCCATCGCCTGGAGGAACTCCGGAACTGGGGGAAAACAGTAATCTGCGAGCTACCGACATCCCGGCAATACGACCAAAACCGGCCACCAGTGAGTTCACGATTGAGGAGAGGAAGGAACCGCTTCCTTTTCAGATCAAGCGGGAAGGCGCATTGATTTTGATTACCGATGGCCCATTCACTTTCAAGAGCCTGCGGCCAACGGGCAGTTTGCTCCTGGCCGAAGATGCGAAATTCCGCGTTGCCCGGGATCGCTTTGCAACAGAACCGCTCTTCATTTACTACAACGTGGGGCTGGAAGACGAGAACGCAAAGCGAATACGAGAACTGGCTGAAGCCCGGGGCACCAATCCGGATTCCATGGAGACGACGGACGAGAAAAAGGACGAGACGGTGGTCGTCGAGACTTCTCCTGAAGAGCCCGAAAAGACAACCCCAGATCCAAACGCTTCACCTTCGCCAGAAGTTATGCCGACCGAAGACCCAGAAGTAATCCCAGCGCAGCCAGAGGCTGTGCTGGGAGTTAGCCCCTCACCCGAACCCACGCCCGATCCCGGCGATCCATTTCTGTCTTCGCTCTTTGGCGCCATTGGTTGGGGTCCGCCGGTTTGGCCCGACGCGGTGGGTTTGGCTCTGGCTTTCGAGAGTGATTCCTATGTTGTTCGCGTGATCTTGATCGATCCGCCGGATACCAAGACCACGCCTATTCCTTTTCTGCCGCAAGTGATTGCCGGCCGCGCGCTGGCGGCTGCAGCTCCGGCCGTGATGCCGGCTGACGTGGAGTTCTATGCCGGCGTTTCCCTCGATCTGCCGCGCATGTACGCCGCGCTATTGCAGAACATGCAAAAGATGAGCGCCACGCAGGCGGGTTATTCCCGCCCCGAACCTGGCGAAAAACCGGCCGGGCCCGCAGATACCGCCGCGACTGAAGCAGCGTTTGAAAAGAAGTACGGATTCAAGATCAAAGAGGAACTCCTGCCGGCACTGGGAAGCGAAATTGCCGTGGGCGGCACGATGCAATCAGTAGGGCTGACGAACCAGTTTGGCATGTCGGCTCCGCCTCAGCCTACGGCATCGGATACGGGGACGACGAGTCAGTTACGGGGGCTCTCTAAAACTGAAGAGGAAGAAAGGGCGGCGAAAAGCAGCCCGGTATTCCTGGTCGACGTGAAGGACCGGGAAGCGGTGAAGGGGCTGATCCCTCGTTTGCTGGATGCGATGGGCCTGAAGGCGCTCGGCTTATTGGCGCAGACCGAGAGGCGTGACGACACTGAGATGGTCACTTACGCCGGAGCGTTCTCGTATGCTTTCGTGGACAGGTTCCTGGTGATCTCACCGAGCGTGGCTGGCGTGCGGCATCTGGTCGATTCCTATTTGAAGCACGAAACGCTCGGCTCAGACACTCATTTTCGCAACCTCACGCGCTGGCAGCCGCGCGAAACTCAGGGCCAGTTCTACGTCGCGCCTTCGGTAATGGCGGGTTATCACGAATTGGCCCGCAACCCTACTGCGCCGATGGATGCAGCCCTGCGAGATTTTGTCGGGAAACTAAGTCCAGCGCCGGAGGCAGTCAGTTACGCACTCTCCAACGAAGGCTTTGGTCCGTTGCATGAGTTGCACCTTCCCAAGAATCTGATCCTGATGATGGTCGCTGGTATTTCCGCTGTCACCAACCGCACGCCTTTGGAAACGAACGAAGATGTGGCGAAGGGGATGCTTTACATGATTGCCCAGGCGGAGAGCAACTACAAAGAGGGCAAGGGTAAGGGAAGTTACGGGTCGCTCGAGCAGTTGGTCGCGGAGCACATGATTTCTAAAGAGATGTTCGACAGGTACGGTTACAATTTTAGCCTGAACGCTTCCAGCACAACTTTCCAGGTCACCGCCACCCCGAAAGAATACGGTACGACGGGCCGCTTCTCCTTTTACATCGACGAAGCCCGGACCATCAAAGGCGGCGACCGCGGCGGCAGTCCCGCGACTTCCAGCGATCCCCCGATGCCTTAAGTAGGACAGGCATTCTTGCCTGTCCCTTCATCTTGCTCGGTCTTGTGTCCCCATCAAGAGGACAGGCAGGAATGCCTGTCCTACACCAGACCGCGATCCACCAGTTTGCAGAATTCCATCGCCCGGTTCTCGGCCCAAAAGCGGTCTTCCGCTGTGGAGCTTGAGCGGGTCTTAGCAGCGACGAAGGCAACGTGGCCACCTTGTTCCGGAGACAGCAGCAGGATGTAAGGGTTTGCGGCTACCGCTGGATCGCGCAACGGGGCGAAGGGGATGAAAGGGTCGTCCTGCGCGTGGATGATCAGAGTGGGGATTCGAATGTGCGCCAACAGCGGCAGGGAACTGGCGCGGGTGTAATAGTCATCGACGCCGTCGAAGCCAAAGGCCGGGGCAGTAATGCGATCGTCAAAATCTCGGAGCGTTTGATTCCGCGGCATTGTTCCGCTGTCGTAGAGATCCGGATAAAGTCTGCGCTTGAAATTTAGTCGACGCTGCAGGCTGGTGACGAAGCGTCGATGGTAGATCCAGTTGCGCCGCTCGCCGATCAGGTTCGCGCTGGCGTGCAAATCAACCGAAGGGGAGATGGCGCAAATCGCGGAAATCTCCGGCGGAGGGTCCGCGGCAAACTCGCCGGCGAGTTTCAAGACCATGTTGCCACCGAGGGAGAATCCCACCAGAAAAAGGCGTTTCAGTCGATCGATCTCGATCAACTCTTTTACTACCACGCGCAGGTCGTCAGTCAGTCCTCCGTGATACAACGTCGGCGTCAGATGCTCTGTGCCGCCACAGTTGCGCACATTCATGCGCACCACATTGAATCCCGCGCGAAAAGCCTTGTCCGCCGTACTCAACATATAGACTGCTGAGCTGGAGCCTTCGATGCCGTGCCAGAGGACTATGGTCGAGTGTTCGTGGCGATTGGTTTGCCAGCGGCAGTGGGCCATCACCTGAATCTCGGGCGCCACCGTAAACAAACGCTCTTCATCAAGTTGATTGCGCGATCGGTGCGGCGTCCGGCGCGGCCAGGCGTAAGCTGCGAGGGTTTGAGAATGCCCGTTGGTAAAAAGAGGATGAGGCCGGAACGGATGTTGCGCGAAGCGATACCCTATGTCAGCAAGGAGAGAACGTACGTCGTTTTCTATCACTTTAGGATTCGGTTTGGTACCGCTTAACGTTTCGTTCGTGGGCTTGCGTGTAATTTCGAGAATCGTGCGCTGTCTAATCTCATTCACACGGTTCACGAAATTACACGAAGAACACTAAAGAACACGAAGTGGTGGTTTTTTTGCAAAAGCACCCGCCGTGGAAGCTGGACGAAACGCACATCGACGCGAGCGTAGCTCCCATCACTTTGCCAACTCCAACGTTACATCCACCGTCAGGGCCGTGCGATTCGCTTTGCTGTCGGCGCTGATCCGCGGAGGCGTATGACGCTCTTCAAATATTCGTTGGGTTATTTCCCGGCCGCCGGTTTTCATGAACTCTTCAACATAGGTTGCGTCAAAGACATCGCCTGGTTTCAGAGCCCATCGCTCGCGGAGCGTTTGGCATCGCCTTCGGAGAACCCCTTCAGCAAAAGTTCGCCCATGTGGAACTGTGGCCCGTCTTTGATATCCACTTTGAAAATGACACGCTGGTTTTTATCGTCGAAGCTCGGCGCCGAATTGATTCGCGCGGCGATGTAGCCCTTGTGGCCGAGGGCCTTGGCTACGGCCTTCAAGCCTTTATCAAACTTCAAGCCGTCTGCAACTTCTCCTGCTTTCATGCCGAGCGCCTCATCGAGTTCAGCGGCGGAGAGGGCCTCATTGCCGGTCCATTCGGCCTTCTCCCAGGAATAGACCACGCCTTCCTCGACCGGAATCGTCAAGGCGACGCCTTCCTTGCAGGACGGCGAGCCATCCGTTTCCAGTTTCGCGAGCGGTTCATTGAACTTTGCCCGCAGACGCCCAACGTGTCGATAAAGTGGAAACAGAGTAATTGACGCAAAAACCGAGGTTGAGGTTTTTGAATAGTCGCGCTCAGTCAGTTGTTTCGCGGCCTTGGCCAATTCCTCCTCCGAGATTCCGGAGGCGCCCGGAAAATGCAGCGCGCAAACTGGCATTGCCACGCCCCTGACGCTGTAGAGGTAAGTTAGGCGGTGCGAAAGATCTTCTTCCGGCAGGTGTTCGATGCGTCCGGGAATCTTCCTTTCATCAAGCAGGCGTTGCAAAGAGTTAGCGACAGCGTCGGCCACCGATCCGGATTCCGGCACTGTGCCATTAAAGAAATCAACGTCACGCCGGATCGCCGTAAAGAGTTCTTCATCTGTGAACCAGATGAAATTGTCAAAGGCCACCGGCAGTGACCGGGCGGCTTCCTCAACCTGGAACGTTAGATGCACCTGATTGCCGGTGCTCTTAACCGCGTAACCGAGGCGGGCAAACATGCCACTGTCCATTAGTTTCTTGGCAGCTTCATCCACAGCGGCTTCGCTAAACGGATCGCCCGATTGCAGGCCACTGATGGCCAACGCCTGTTCCTGGGTCAGGCGGCGCAGGCCCATGAATTCCACCTGGCTTAGCTGGTAAGATTTCGCGGGTTGAGGTTTTTGGGCAAAAGCGGCGGGGACGAGCCAAACGGACTGCATGACAATAGCCAGCAACAGCCAGGAGAGTTGCCTGAGCAAAGAATCAAAGCGCAAAATACGCATACAAGAAGCAAAATTCATCATGAATGGGTCGATTGTAGATCAAGCGCGAGCTGTTCCAAAGCAGCACCTTTAGAGGTGAGGTACTATTTACGCCGTTTCGATGCTCGGGTTTGGTTCGTGTTCCTTTCGTGTAATTAGTGCGGTTTTGTGAATCGTATCGCCGGAAACTATCCGCACGATTCACGAAATGACACGAAACTCACGAATGCAAACGAACCACGAGATTATCACGCCACACGGACGGGCTCGGCTGTCGCAAACTTTATGAAGAAGGACCACTGGCAATCTCGTATTAAGGATGACCTTATCGTCGAAGTGTGGGAACACCTTGATTGCCCCTCAGTCGGTGCAGCCGTTCTGAAGGAGATCCAGAGCGCTCTTGATGACAATTTCGGACCCGGGCGGGCCGACAGTCCTGCGGGAATTGCGCGCACCTTAGTCGACGCGGGAGCGGACCTTCATCATCCCGAAGTCCTGGAGTACGACGCGAGCTGGCGCGAGGGCGAGAGCCAAAAGCCGGCCGCCGAAGAACATGGCGTTCTGTTTGACCTTGAGAATGGATGGGATTTAGGAACCGCTGCGACCTGGATCGAGCAGTTGGAGAAGTTGCGCCGGGAATCTGAGCAGCGCGATGATCCCGAGGCGGTGAAGCAACTCGAAGCTCAAGCGCGAGAACAGAAGCGGTCTGCGCAAACACTTGCTGCCAGTGCCGGTTTGAGCTCGAATCAGCGCCTGAGCGCTGGTGAGATAGCAGAATGGTTAACAATTTGGTTGCAGA
This sequence comes from Blastocatellia bacterium, assembly GCA_033856235.1. Lineage (GTDB taxonomy): Bacteria > Acidobacteriota > Blastocatellia > Pyrinomonadales > Pyrinomonadaceae > DASXRU01. The sequence continues at coordinate 8,300 of JAWVFI010000010.1, forward strand.
CGCCTCAACTTTTCCAGGCTTGGCTTGACCTTCGTCGCCAGTCTCCCGAGTTCCTGGGTAAGTTCTCCGGTTAACGCTCAAACTCTCTTCGCTTTTTTCCCTAATAGGAATAGTGGAACCTTCTGGTTCCCCCAGGCGAATTACCAATGACGCACGTTATTGCGGGTTCAATGCACGCCGGGCTGCGAATGAAAGCACAAAGCGATCCCTCGGATAGCGAATTGCTCCAGGCCATGCTGGCCGGAGATGAAGCGGCGCTGGCCACGTTGTATCGCCGGCGGCAGGGCGGCATCTACCGTTTCGCTGTCCAGATGAGTGGTTCGCCGGGATTCGCTGAGGATGTTACCCAGGAAGTCTTCATGGCCCTGATGCGTGATAGCAGTTCGTACGATCCGGCCCGCGGTCCACTGAACTGGTTCCTGCTGGGAATGGCGCGCAACCTGATGCGCCAACGTCTGGGGCGCGAGCGTTTCTACACTTCGCTATCTGATGAGCCGGGTGACGGAACGGGCGCGATGATCGACGCGGCCAGCGATCCCTTAACCGAGTTGGCGCGCACGGAAACGATTGCAGAAGTGCGTAGGGCAGTTTTGAGTTTGCCGCAGCGTTATCGCGAAGTCGTGGTGCTCTGCGAATTGCAGGAGTTGAGCTATGCCGAAGCGGCTACAGTCCTGGATTGCGCCGTCGGCACCGTGCGATCGCGGCTGCACCGGGCGCGCGCGATGCTGCTGAAAAAGATGCGGTCTGCCCGGAGTGAAGATAAAGCGGCGCAGACAGTGAAGACAGCGAGGTGTTTCGCATGAATTGTGAAGAGTTTCAAAACGTTGCAGCCGACCTGGCGCGCGACCAGAAACGCACCCTGATGGATGCAGGTGCTCGTGCCGCAGCCCAGGCCCATGTCGCTGATTGTCAGAACTGCGCGCAAGAGTTGCTCGATCAGATCAACTTGAGCGAAGGCTTTCGGGGACTTGCTCAACACATGAAGAGCTGGCAAGCGCCAGCCGCGTTGGAAGCACAAGTGCTGGCTTCATTTCGCAATCAAAAGCGCATGGGTGCCGGTACATCGCAACCGCAAAGCAGGCGCTATTGGGCAGTGGCGGCGGCGGCGGCGTTGCTGCTGGTGGTGTTTGGGTTGTGGGGAATGTGGATGAGGCGTTCGCAAGGAACATCACCCCCTCAGGCGTTAGCAGTAAACGACTCGAAATCCGCGCCGGCGCCTGATGCAAAGTTGCCAGGATCCGAGCAGGTTGTTGTGGCTCCACTTCCGACGGCACCAGTGCAGGTAGTGGCGCCGAAGAATGTCGCGCCAAGACGTTATCGCTCTTCGCCCAACAGACTAACAGCCAAACTTTACAAACCAACGCCACTCGTGCCGTCGCTGACAGATCCGCCCATGTTTGTCGAGACTGTCGAAATCGCCACCGCTTTTGTGCCGGTCGGATACGGCAGTGCGCTCGATCTGCAGGACGGTGGCCAACTGGTGCGGGTCGAATTACCGCGTTTTGCCCTGGCGAGGTTCGGCTTGCCAATGAATATGGACCGCGCCGACGAAACGATTAAAGCGGACGTGCTGCTGGGCGCTGATGGTCTGGCGCGGGCAATTCGGTTCGTGAAGTAACGCCGCGGCAGGCTGAACCTCCAAAGAGTGGAAGCAATCGGTAGTCGGTCAGTTGGAAATCTCATTAGCACCTGACTTCAGTCAGGTGGTCATAGGCGACGCTTGATGCTTTTCCAAGGTAAACCGTTGAAACGGTTAGCGGGACAGTATCCAGCCCAAGTCACCGCACTGAAGTGCGGTGCTAATGAGAATTTGAAACTGACCCACTACCAAGTAATCTGATTTGTTGACTAGAGAAAGGACAACCAATGAACATCAATCGCATATTTGGAAGCATGCTGGTAGTTGTTTTCATACTCGCCGGCGCGGTGTCGGCATTTTCCCAGGAGAAACCCACATCCGAAAGCACGTTTGTTTTTCAGCGCGAGAGAACGCCGCAAAAATCTGACGCCAGTCAGCCTATGAGGCAAACTCCGGACGACAACTTCTATTACGTGGCGTCCGAGATGAGTTTTGACGGCAAGCTGGTTAAGGGTGCGCCATATTCCGGCCAGGGGGTCACTGAAGTGACGCAGCTGCTTACCGACGGCAATCGCATCGTGACTAGATCCACCACGTTGATCTATCGTGATAGTGAGGGCCGGACCCGAAAGGAATCGACCTTGCGAACTCCCTTTACAACCGGCGAACCGCCAACCACGATCTTTATTATTGATCCGGTCGCCGGAGCGACGTACCTACTTGACGCGAGCACACATATTGCGCGGAAGATGCCGTCTTACCGTTTCGAATGGAAGACGTCGGGACCTGAAGGAGTGCGCACTCCGGCTACACCTCCAGCGGAAGGGATCAGGGTGCCCGCACCAGTCGGCGCCCCTCCAACAGCGGGCGCAACCGGCGAAGGCGGAAACCAGACGGGCTTCATGGTCAGGACACCCGGGCCGGACGGCAGCGACCATGGTGTGGTGATGCAGTATCGCAGCGACGGAAACAGGAGAGTCAAGCCGGAGTCTTTAGGCAAACAGACTGTCGAGGGCGTTGAAGCTGAGGGCACCCGCGAGACGAAGACAATTCCAGCGGGCGAAATCGGAAACGAACGCGCCATTGAGATCGTGGACGAGCGCTGGTATTCGCCGGAACTACAAACGGTGATCAAGACCAGGCACAGCGACCCGCGTTTTGGCGAAACAGTCTACCGGTTAACGAACATCAACCGCGGCGA
>JAWVFI010000011.1:0-39622 GCA_033856235.1 Blastocatellia bacterium
TTGCGCGCACCATCTACGAACGAGGGAATCGTGATTTCCGGACTTAAGCTTCTGATCGCTGACGACTCGGCTACCATTCAAAAAGTCGTCGAACTTACTTTTCTGGACGAGGGCATGGAGGTGGCGAGCGCCGGCGATGGCGACCAGGCCCTCGCTAAGCTCGAAGAATTCGCTCCCGACATAGTACTGGCTGACATTTTCATGCCCGGCCGCTCAGGATATGAAGTCTGCGAAGCCATCAAACATCATGAGCGATTCCAACACATTCCTGTTATGCTTCTGGTAGGCTCTTTTGAGCCATTCGATGAAGCGGAGGCCCGCCGGGTCGGCGCGGACGATTTCTTGACGAAGCCTTTCCAATCAATTCGACAACTCGTGAATCGGGTAGGCACCCTGCTCGGCGGAAGTTCCGCTGGAGGTGAAGCCAACACGCGGCAACTTTCCACGCTGGGGCTTGAGGCGAACCCTCAGCTCGGTCCTGAAACTGAGCCGCGCACCGGCATGCCGGAACCATCCGAAACGGCCGCCAGCATGGCAGCCCCTTTGCCGGACGGTGATGATTCAGAGGCGCCTGAACTAATGAGCACCGCTGAGCTCGAATTGACGACGGCGGACACCAAACCGCTTGAGTCTCACTCAGAAACTCAATCCCAAACGACGGCTTTTGCCGGCGACGATCTGATGGCCAACCCAGTGAGCGAGCCGGTAGTGGATATGGCTGAACCTTACGCTGACGATCTGCCCGGCGCCGCCCATCAAACCGCATGGAGTGAGGGCGCCACCTTTGACTCTGAGCCGGCGGCTTCGAATCGCGAAATCGAAACGCCTTTACCAATAGAACATATGGACTACACGACGGAACCACCGCGAGCGGCGGCTGGCGCTGATGAGTTTGATGGTTTGTTGGATTTGGGTGATTTCGATTCGGCTCCAGTACAGCCGGCCTACGCTGACTCGATCCTGGAACTTGAGGATGAAACGGTCACATCGGCGGCGACGGCGGAGGCCGAACCTCTGATGGTCGAACCCGAATCAGTGAGCGCGAGCACGGCGCCGGCAGGAGCGTCGCTAATCGATTCCTATGAAAGTGAACCTTATTCCGGGAACTCCGACGCTTCCACGCTGACGTCGCCGGAACGGTATGCGGCCGTCGAACAGGAAGCGGACAATCGCGAACAAGACCCGGTCGCAGGCTGGGACATCGTGCCTTCGCTGGTTACGGTTGATGAGAGGTTTGACGAACCGGCGGAGGAAGCTTCGGCGCAAGCATCAATGGCGCCGCAATCTGCGATGACGGAAGCAGTTGCCGATGAGAGTTCTCTGCAGCCAGCTGCCGCTTCTGAATCAGCAGGCCAGCAATTGTCGCCCGCGGACATTGATGCCATCGCGCGTCGCGTGGTCGAGCACATGTCCGAGAAGGTTGTGCGGGAGATTGCCTGGGAAGTAGTTCCCGAACTCGCCGAACTCCTGATCAAGCGCCGCATGGAAGAGAACTGAAGCAGGGGCCAGACTAGAGGCTAGAGGCTAGCCAGAACTCTTTCTTAGCTCCTAGTCTCTAGCCTCTAGCCTCTAGCTAGTCCTTCCTCCCGCCTGGCATACGCAACAAAAAGAATTTTCTCTGTGAACGGTCCGGGTAATCTGCAATCTGCGGATCCTCGCGTCCGATTTTGTTTAATCCCGGCTCTCGCCTTACCATGCCTCTCATGAAAGCGATCCAAATTTCCCAGGTAGGCGGCCCGGAAGTTCTGCAACTTCTCGATCTCCCGACGCCGAGTCCTAAACCAAACGAAGCTGTAGTGCAAATCAAGGCCGCGGGCGTGAACTTCATTGACGTTTATTTCCGCGAAGGCCGCTATCCAGCGCCGCTTCCTCTAACCATTGGCCAGGAAGCCGCAGGCATCGTTACGGCCACGGGCGCTGAAGTGACAAACGTCGCGGTCGGCGATCGCGTTGCCTACACCGGCGTCCCCGGCGCTTATGCGGAATACGCGGCCGTACCCGCCGATCGTTTGGTCATGATTCCCGCTGGCCTCGACTTTCAAACTGCGGCCGCAGCCATGTTGCAGGGCATGACCGCCCACTATCTTACTCATAGCACTTATCCGGTCCAGCGCGGCGAGACAGCCCTGGTACACGCCGCGGCCGGCGGCGTTGGTTCACTGTTGGTGCAGATGTGCAAGAAGCGCGGCGCGCGCGTGATTGGCACCGCTGGCTCGGAAGCGAAAGCGCAACTGGCCCGCGACGCCGGCGCCGAGGATGTCATTATTTATACGGAACAGGATTTTGAAACTGAGACCAGGCGCGTAACCGATGGCGCAGGCGTTCACGTCGTTTACGATGGGGTAGGGAAGTCAACGTTTGAAAAAGATCTGAATGTGCTGCGCCCGCGAGGCTACCTGGTGCTCTTTGGCGGTGCGAGTGGCGCCGTGCCGCCCTTCGATTTAATCAAGCTTTCCCAAAAAGGCTCCTTGTTTCTGACCCGGCCGAGCTTGCACCATTACATTCACACGCGTGAAGAATTGGAAGAGCGTTCCAGCGCTGTGCTGCAAATGATTGCGGCGGGCGAGCTGAAGCTACGAATACATCAAACCTACGCGCTGGCCGAAGCCGCCCAGGCGCATCGAGATCTCGAAGGCCGGAAAACTACGGGTAAGCTGTTGCTGATTCCTTAAGCCAATGCCAACGATTATTCGTACCCATTTCCTCAGCCGCCTTCAGGCGGCTTCCCCGCAGGGTTACTAGCCCAGCGCTTTGAGCGCTGGGTCCAGGTAAGCACCATTGACCAACAGCGCGCTTTAGCGTGCTTTGGATCAACGGCTTCAGCCCCAAGGCTAAAGCCTCACGATGTAAGCCCGTTGAAAACGGGCTGCGCTACCCCGTCGCCTCGTGACCCAGCCGTAAAACGGCTGGGCTAATAACCCTCGCGGGAAAGCCGCGTAAACGCGGCTAGCCAGAGCGACTGATCAATCTGCGTAATCTGCGGACAGCCCCACCCTCTGGTATCATTCCCGCATGCAAAACAAAGAAATCCGGCTGGCCAGCCGTCCGACGGGCATCCCTACCGACGATAATTTTCAGATAACTGAAACGGCAGTGCCGCCACTCGACGAGGGAGAGGTGCTGGTGCGCACCCTCTACATCTCCGTTGATCCCTACCTGCGCGGTCGCATGCGCGAAGGGCGCTCGTACGTCGCTCCCTTTGAAGTGGACCAGGTGATTGAAAGCGGCGCCATCGGTTCAGTCGTTGAATCCCGCGATCCGAAGTTTCAGAAGGGCGACATCGTCTCCGGCATGTTTGGCTGGCGCCTCTACAACGTAGTTCCCGCAGCCGGGCTGATGAAGGTCCTCCCTGGCATTCCGATCACCACTGCGTTGGGTGTGCTGGGAATGCCGGGCCTCACTGCCTACTTCGGCTTGCTGGATATCGGCGATCCAAAGGCAGGTGAAACTGTGGTTGTCTCCGGCGCCGCCGGCGCGGTGGGAATGACTGTCTGCCAAATTGCGAAGATCAAAGGCTGTCGCGCTGTAGGGATTGCCGGCAGCGAAGAAAAGAACCGCTACCTCCAGGAAGAACTCGGCGTTGATGTCACAATCAACTACAAACAGACGCGCGGCAGTGAGGGCGGGCCCACGACGATGGTGCAGGCTCTCAAAGACGCTTGTCCCAAAGGCATCGACGTTTATTTCGACAACGTGGGTGGGGAAATCTCCGATGCGGTGATGCCTTTGCTGAATAAAGGCGCGCGCATCAGCATCTGCGGCCAGATTTCTATCTACAACCTGGATCGCCCGGATCTTGGCCCACGCCCGCAACCGTACCTGCTGGTGAACAGCGCCCTGATGCGCGGCTTTATTATCACTGACTACGCGCCGCGTTTTGGCGAAGGCATCAAGCAGATGGCCCAGTGGCTGGCCGAAGGCAAACTGAAATACGCGGAAAGCATCGTAGAAGGATTCGAGAACACTCCCCGCGCCTTCATCGGATTGTTCAGTGGCGACAATCTCGGTAAGCAGATAGTAAAAGTTGCCGACGCGTAAGCGAGGCGCTCAACGCATTTGGAGCGCGGTGGCAAGCGCGACACCGCTTTGGATCAGTTTACATCTCGAAGGTGCTCTGAACCAGAGTTGAAAGAAGATCCAGCGCCGTCGCCGCTTCGCTTTGCCGGCGCACTCCAAAAACGCTTCGCCCACAGCGATATTGTTTTACTGTCCCAATCGTCAACCACAGGAGTAAATCGCAATGCAACGCCCGGCACTAATCATCGTTTCTGCAATCTTATTTCTTTCTTCGTGCTCAAATCCGGCCGCGAATAAGCCGCAGGCGGTGACTACCGAAGCAGCGCCGGTAGCTTCGCCCACCGAATCAATCTCTTCTGCAACTCCGGCCGTCTCGGAAAAGTATCTGATTACTCCCGAGAACTCGAAAATCGAATTTGTCGCTTCGAAAGTGACAGGTAGCCACGACGGTGCCTTCCAGAAATTCGCCGGGACCATCAACTACACGGGCCAGGTGGAGACCAGCACGGTGACTATCACGATAGAAACTGCATCGGTGACCGTGGATGATCCGGGTCTGACCAAACATTTACAGACTCCTGATTTCTTTGATGTGGCCCGATACCCTGAAGCCGTCTTTACCTCGACAGAGATCAAGCCCGCAACTACCCCGGGCGCCACGCACATCGTAACCGGCAATCTGGAGCTGCACGGCGTGACAAAGTCCATAACGTTCCCCGCAACCATCACGCTAACCCCCGGAGCAATCTCCGTGGACAGCAGTTTCTCCATCAACCGGAAAGACTTCAACATCAACTACGCCGGCGCCGCCGACAATCTAATCCGGGATGAAGTGGTGTTGACGTTACACGTGCACGCCGTGAAGTAGTCAAATGCGTATTCGCCGCGGATGAACGCGGATAAGACGCGGATGGGCCATACGAAGTCAGAGCCGGGACGGGTAACCAACGGGTTTTTCCGGCAGTCGAGGGAATTGGGCCGGCCTTGCAGCAGGCATCCCTGTGAAGACTTGCAGTCCGGAAGGGTGGTTTACCCCCGCTGCTGAATTGCATTTATCTTAAGCGGGGGCCAGCACCCTTCCTAACTGCAAGTTGGGCTGGTTGAGTCAGGCTGGTTTAGCAGAACCCATTTGCTTCGTTGTGTTATGCATCGTCCGCTGGCGAACTGACATCCAATCCCCGACACTGATTAACTTTTAGGGGAGTCCCATGAAGCACATCGTCCTGCTCTTATTCATCGTCTGCGCCGCAATGACAGCCCACGCACAATCTATTGCCAAAGATTTCCATTCGTATTCGAACCCGCAAGACGTCCGGGTGCGCCATCTGGATCTCGACTGGGACGTCAACTTCGACAAGAAGATTCTGCAGGGCGCTGTCGTGCTGACAATAGATCGGATGAACCAGCAAGCGCCCTTGATCCTCGATACACGCCATCTGAACATCGCCAAAGTTGAAACTTCCACGACCGGATCAAACTACGCTGCGACCAAATTTACCCTCGGCCAGTCCGACGCGATCCTGGGCGCGGCACTGACAATCCAGTTGCCGGCTAACGCGAAATTCGTGAGGGTCAGTTATTCCACCAATCCCGACGCTTCCGGGGTGCAGTGGCTGGCGCCGTCACAGACCGCAGGTAAGAAAGATCCGTTCATGTTCACGCAGTCGGAATCGATCCACGCTCGTAGTTGGATTCCTTTGCAGGACTCGCCCTTCGTTCGTGTCACTTACACCGCGCACGTGCGCACGCCGCGCAATTTGCTGGCGGTGATGAGCGCTGACAACGCGCCGAACACGCCGCGCGATGGCGACTACAGCTTTCGCATGCCGCAGGCAGTTCCTTCATATTTGATCGCGCTGGCCGTGGGCGATCTCAGTTTCAAAGCTTTGGGCCGCCGCACCGGCGTTTATGCCGAGCCTTCAGTCGTCGCCAAAGCCGCCTTTGAATTCAGCGATACCGAGAAGATGATCGCCGCCACCGAGAAACTCTACGGCCCCTATCGTTGGGGACGTTACGACCTCCTCGTGCTGCCGCCGAGCTTCCCCTACGGCGGCATGGAAAATCCGCGGCTGACGTTTGCCACGCCGACAGTCTTGGCCGGAGACAAGAGCCTGGTTTCACTTATTGCCCATGAGCTGGCGCACTCGTGGTCGGGCAATCTTGTCACTAATGCGACCTGGCGCGACTTTTGGTTGAACGAAGGATTTACGGTTTATCTGGAACGCAGAATTCTGGAGGCGGTGTACGGCCGTTCGCGCGAAGAGATGGAAGCTGCGTTAGGAATGCGGGACCTGCGCGACGACCTGGCGCGTCTGGAAGACCGCGACGAAATCCTGCACATCGATCTAACCGGACGCGATCCTGATGAAGGCTCCACCGATATTCCATATGAGAAGGGCGCCCTCTTCCTGCGTCATCTGGAACAAACATTCGGCCGCACGCGCTTCGATCAGTTTTTGCGAAGTTACTTCAACCACTTCGCCTTCCAGAGCATTACCACCGAGCAGTTTGTCGTTTATCTAAAGGCCAACCTGGTCGATAAGTATCCGACTAAGGCGCCGAGCGTGCCCATTGATGAATGGATTTACCAGCCCGGCCTCCCCGCGAGCGCGCCGAACCCTACCTCAACGGCTTTCAGCAAAGTGGAAGAGCAGGCCAAACGCTGGATGCGTGGAGAGGTGAAGGCGGCCTCCATTCCGACTGCCACATGGACCACGCAGGAATGGCTGCATTTCCTGGGCTCGCTGCCGATGACTGGAGAAACGGCAGACACTACCCTCCCGTTCGTTCTGGATCGCCGGAAGATGGCGGAGCTGGACCAGGCGTTTCACTTAACACAATCCGGCAATTCCGAGATCTCGTTCCAATGGCTGATGATGTCGATCAAGAACCACTACCAACCCGCGGATGCGCGCCTGGAAGAATTCCTGATGACCATCGGCCGGCGCAAATTCATCAAGCCCTTGTACGAAGAGCTGGCCAAAACTCCGGAAGGAAAAGAGCGGGCCCTGGCCATCTACCGCCGCGCCCGCGCGACCTATCACCCGATCTCGGTTACGTCGATCGATGAAGTGCTGAAGTGGAAGTAATCCCACAGCCGTTGGCGTCGCGTAGCGACGATTGATTTTAGCCGGGCCTTTCAAGGCCCGGATTACACCCCTCCAAGCTTATCGTCGCGTAGCGACGAAGGATATTTTCATCGTCTCTGACGCGACGATGCTCTGTGTGGCGGCGTCGTAAATCTGCGCCGCCTGACGTGCAGAGCGTTTCCCTCAGCCGTCTTAAGACGGCTTCCCGGAAGGGTTACTAGCCCGGCGCTTTTAGCGCCGGGGTCAGGCGTGTCGCAATTTTATTAGCGCGCTTCAGCGCGCTTTCAACGGCTGAAGCCCAAGAGATAAAGCCCGTTGAAACGGGCTTTTGATTTGCCGGGCGCCTTGACACCCGGCCGTAAAACGGCCGGTCTAGTAACCCTGCGGGAAAGCCGCGTGAACGCGGCTGGCGAGAGCTATCCAACAGTGTTTAGAGTTCGCCCATTCACGTCGCGTAGCGACGATGGGTTTTAGCCGGGCCTTTCAAGGCCCGGATTACTCCAAGCTTATCGTCGCGTAGCGACGACGAACATTCCATCGTCGCTGAACGCGACGAATAACTGTGGTGAAATCTCGTAGTCCGTGGCTTTAAAGCCACGGCTACACTCCGCCGACGCTACGCGTCGATGATCCGCCGAACCTCACTCCCCACCCTCAAAATATCGACACTCCCAACCCAATCGTGATACAAGGCGCTGCGCAAAACTTCTGCCGAGCTGTATCCGGCAACCCACTGGAGACGAATACATGCAAGCAGCCCCCGCAATCGTTCGCCGCCGCCGCGAGCGTTGGTTCTTTATTGCCATGTCGGTCGCGATGGTGATCACGGTCTTTGCCGGCTTTGCTCCCACTTATTACCTCCGGCCTTTTTACAATACCGCGCCGCTCATGCCTCTGCTTCATTTGCATGGAGTGGTGTTCACGTCCTGGCTGGTCCTGTTCGTGGTCCAGATCTCCCTCATCGCCACCCGTCGCGTTAATACGCATCGCCGCCTGGGAGTCGCCGGAGGCGTGATTGCGGTACTCATGATCCTGATCGGCGTGACTACGGCCGTCATCCGCGCCAAGCAGGGAGCTACGCCAATCCCCGAAGTGTCTCCGCTTTCCTTTCTGGTAATTCCGATCGGCGACATCTTCGTGTTCGCGATCCTGGTAAGCGCCGGTTTCTATTTCCGGCGCCGTCCCGACGTGCACAAGCGCCTGATGCTGCTGGCCACGATTGCGGTCCTGGACGCCGCGATCGCGCGACTGCCTTTTGAAATAATGAAAGCCGGCCCACCCGCATTCTTCGGTCTGACCGATGTCTTTGTCCTCGCCTGCGTCATCTTCGATCTCATCACGATAAAGCGAGTCCACCGCGCCACCATCTTGGCGGCCATCCTGATCATCGGCTCCCAACCCCTGCGCCTACTGATCGGCGGCACGCCTCTGTGGCTCGCCTTCGCCGGCTGGCTGACCCGTTTGGTTCCGTAATAGCCTGCGAAGCAGGCGATAGCATAAAGCCTGGGGTGAAGCGAAGAGGAACCCCCAGGTTACGCAGGAAGCCCATTCCCAAGCCCGCGAAGCGGCCGGCAGCGTGATAGTTATCACCAGACTGCCGGCCGCTTCGCGGGCTCTTTAATTTATGGGGTGCGCGTCCTGGGGTTCGCTTGGCTTTACCCCAGGCTTTATGCTATCGCCCACTTCGCGGGCTATCGTTCCGAGTTCGCGGCTGCGCCGCAGCACAGTGCGGTAAGGCTCTGCCTTACCATTCAGTCGATTTAAAGTATCGGAGGCTGCGCCTCTAATTGACAAGGCGGAGCTTCATGGAGGAAGGGAACGGACGGAAAGGCAGGGCGTTTCCCCACTCTGCGACGGCGAGCGTCTGATTTCAAAAGCCAAGCCCTTCACCGATGAGGGCGTTTTTGACCTCATCTCGAAGAGAGTAGGTTTTGATCATCCGCGTTGGGGAAGGCGAATTAGGCCTTGAGGGTCTTGTTGTTCTCGGAAGATGCATAGCCGGAGAGCGGCTTCGCCGCAGCACAGTGCGGTAAGGCTCTGCCTTACCGTTCAGTCGATAATGTATTAGAGGCTGTGCCTCTGACTGATGAGGCGTAGCCTCATTGAGGAACGGGACTGGGACGGAAAGGCATAGCCTTTCCGCACTGTGCGGCGGCGGAGCCGCTTTGGAGTGCGGCGACTTGTCGGCGCTTTTGTCTGCTTTTTGAAGTACGAGATGTTTGGATCAGTTTCGTGGCGGGAGTTGGGGCCAAAGCGGCGACAGGTCGCCGCACTCCAAATCTAATCCCTGGAGAGCATGAACGAGAGGGAGTGGCCGTTGGCCGTCCAGCCTTCCTTTGAATAAGTGATGGGGAGGTCGATCGCGGTGTCGTCGTCGTTGGCCCAGACGCAGCCGGAAACTTGCTCGCAGTGGAAGAGATAGTGCTCGACGCCGGTGAAGACGCTGCGCCAGTAGCCGCCGTAGAGAGTCTTGTAAACAACGCCGCCGGCTTCGATATAGACCTTGCTGCCTTTGATGATCTTGTAGTTTATCCGGCCGAGTAATTCGAGGACGCTGATCTGTTCCCGGATATCGGGCTGCGACGGGTTGTGGGGGATGAATCCGGCGTCGTCATCGAACCACGGGTCATCGGCACGCCATGATTGCGGTTCGTATCGCTGTGGTGTCTTGTCCTTCAACCGCCGGGCTCCTGATCGTTGTGGCGCGTAGTTTATTCCTGAGGCTTGCGGAAAGCCAGAATTCTTGTCTACGAAGGCGTGGCGCGTCCGAGCCGAGCGCCAAAGGCGCGAAATGTAATAGCCCGGGGCAGCGCCCTGGGATCAGGTAATCCTGCCGGTCTTGACGCCGACCCTCGATGGGTCGGCGCGGGTTGCCAGGTGTAGGGAGGGACGTTCGCACCAGGTGTAGCCTCATCCCGGCGCGATGCCCCGGGCTATTTCATTGCGCGCCTTTGGCGCTTTGATTCGACGCGCTTCGCGCGAGCAAGAACCTATCCCTGGGACCGATTCATTGTCTTTTACTACACGCAGGCTTACCATGCGGCGCATGTCACCTAAGTTGAACCGTCGCGAATTTGTAGGGGCCGCGATTGCCGGCGCAGCGATCACTCCCCGGCTTTCATTTGCTCCACCTGCGCTTCCGAACATTCTTTTTATCTTCGCCGACGATCTTGGGTATGGCGATCTGAGTTGTTACGGGCGGCCGGATTATCAAACGCCTAACATCGACCGGCTCGCTGCCCAGGGGGTTCGCTTCGTCAACGCTTACTCCGCTTCGCCGGTGTGCACGCCTTCGCGATGCGCTCTAATCACGGGGCGCTATCCGGCGCGAACACGCGTGGGACTGGAAGAGCCTTTGACGGAAAGAGGTGATCTGGGTGAAAGAGTAAAGACTCTCGGGCTGCCGCCGGAACATCCGACGATTGCTTCGTTGCTGAAGCAGAGCGGATATCGATCGGCGCTAATCGGCAAATGGCATCTGGGTTACTTGCCAAACTTCGGGCCGGTGCAGAGTGGCTTTGACGAGTTTTTTGGAATCATGAGCGGGGCCGCTGATTTCTTTACGCACAAAGACATGCGCGGCGATGGCGACCTTTATGAAGGAAAAGTGCCCGTCGAACGCATCGGTTACACGACTGAGATGCTGACGCAGCGGGCGATAGAGTTCATTTCCACGCGGCCTACGGGTCGGGGAGCGACGAGCCCGTTCTATTTGAGTTTGCATTACACGGCGCCGCACTGGCCTTGGGAAGGTCCGCGCGATGAGGGCGTGTCCCGCGGATTAGGAAAGGGCTACGGTGGATTTACGGCCGGCGGATCTTTGAAAACCTACGCGGCGATGATGAAGGGTTTGGATGATGGTGTGGGCGAAGTCTTGCGGGCGTTGGAGCGAAACGAGCAGACGCGGAACACTCTCGTGATTCTCACGAGCGACAACGGCGGCGAGCGCTTCTCTTATAACTGGCCGTTCCGCGGGCAAAAGTTTTCGCTCTGGGAAGGCGGCATTCGCGTGCCGGCCATTGTGCACTGGCCGGGAGTGACGCCCGCCGGATTGGTAACCGAGCAGGCGGCGATCACCATGGACTGGACGGCGACGATGCTGGCAGCGGGGAAGGCTAAAGCTGATGCGCGATATCCGCTCGATGGTAATGATTTCTTGCCGGTAATCCGCGGGAGCCAGCCGGCTTACGAGCGCAATTTCTTTTGGCGCACGTCGGAGCAGGATGCGGCACTGAATGGCCATTGGAAATACGTGAGAGATGGCACGGACGAGTATCTATTCGACCTTGCAGTTGATGCGCGCGAGCAGGCTAATTTTAAGGAATCGAATCCGGCTATGTTCACGCAACTGCGCGATGAGTTTCGGAAGTGGGACTCAATGATGTTGCCTCGGCCGGCGCCGCGAAAGCGAGGGTAGCGGGCAAAGCGCTAAGTGCGAAGGGCAAAGAAGGTAGCGGCTGCGCCGCAGCACAGTGCGGTAAGGCTCCGCCTTACCGGTACGTCACTAGATCTTTCTGAGGCTGCGCCTCAGGTTCACGAGGCGCAGCCTCAGAAATAGAAAGAGAGACTAACGGAAAGGCTGAGCCTTTCCGCACTGTGCGGCGGCGAAGCCGCTTTGGAGTTCTCTTAGATAGAGAGGCCCCTCTTTAATCGTCGCAGCGGGAGGGACCAAGCGGGCTCGAAAGCAGTCTTACGTCCCAGGTCTAAAGATGATGCAGGTGGTGGTGCCGTGGGCGTAGAGCTTGCCTTGGGAATCGACGATCTTTCCTTCGGCTGTAGCGGTGGTTCTGCCGCCGTGAATGATGTTGGCTTCGCAACGGACCTCGCCAGTCTCGGCGGACATTGGGCGCAGGTAATTGACCTTGATCTCTAAAGTCGTGTAGCCCGCGCCGGCGGGGAGGGTCGAATGCACCGCGCAGCCCATCGCGGAGTCAAGCAGCGTCGCCGCCAGCCCGCCATGCACGACGCCGATCGGGTTGTAGTGATACTCGGCTGGTTCAACGGTGAAGACGGCGTGGCCTTCGCTCAACTCCGCGAGGCGAAAGTTCATGAGCACACCGATGGGCGGCGGGGGTAGCTCGCCGGCAACAATCTTCTTCAAATACTCCATCCCGCTCAAACCTTCTGCTGATTTAGCGAGGGCGCGTGGGTCCTGCCAGGTTATTGTGCGCGTTCGTTCGTTCGACATTTTGGGGATAGTAAACAGTAAACAGGGAACAGTAAACCGCTGAACAGCAAAAGGCTCGTCAACACTGACGAGCCTTTTGTATTGCCACATCACTTGAAACTGCGGCGCTTAGTTAAATAAAAGCAGGTTACTTGACGTAACGAAGCCCTACTTGCCCGTGGTGACGTACTTCACGCACTGGCCCTGGTTCTTGAACGGGGCGCCGGCGCCATTGACTACCAACTTCCAACCGTCGTTTTTGCATTGCTCTTTGTCGGCCGGCTGGCTCATGATCTCAACCTTGCTGCTGTTGTCGATAGCCAACGGTGAGAACTCCTGCACGAAAAAGTAACCATAACGGTTCGAACCCACGGTACCGTTGATCGTGTCCGTAGGATCGCTGAGCGTCCAGGTATGTAGTACAACTCCCGCGGCGTCCTTGATGCTCAAGTCAACTGCCAGCACGCCACTGTTGTTGCGGAATGTATGCTGGAAGGTGTACCAACCATCATTGGTTATGGCGAAGGGGTCGCGACCGGGATTCCTGGGATCGGCACTCCCGCGGCCGGCATTGTTGCTGGCGGTGATAACAAAACGCGGGCCGTTGCCGGTTAAGTCGGTATCGTTATAAAACCCGGCATTGAAGACGAAGTCTCGGCGATGGCTTCCGGCTGGATTGTTAATCGCGGAGCTGAAATCAAAGCGCGTGTCGTTGTCCCGGGTAGTGTTTTCCGCATCGAGGTAGATGTCGATCGAAGTTACATAGCCATCCTGGGGAAAGGACGCCGCGCAGGCGCTACCGGAACATCCAGCGATTCCGCCGTAGCCGCCCCACCGAGTGAACGCGTCCTGGGCCGCTTCGGCGTGGTAACTACCGCTGGCTGAGATGATGCCGTTGGTGCCGGAAGCAACTCGGGTCACACCCTGGACCCAGCCGCTGGTGTCGGTTTCAAAGCCCTGGAAGAAAGATGAACCGGCGGCGAGGGCCGCTGTGCCCAGTGCCATTACTACTAACGCAATGGTTAGCGTGAGAATGCCTACTTTGGAGGACTTCCATTTACTTAATTTCACTAACAGAACTCCTTGATTTAACTGCGTGGGAGGTCGTTCGGGGGCGACCGACAATCAGCGAGGCACACCGCCGCGCTGCTGAGGCTTAACATAGACGACTGTTGAATCGTGAATCGAGGATTTAAAGGGCGAGGAAAAGCAGCCCAAGCTTGATCCGGTTCGATAACACAACACATGCCAGTGTGGGTAACGCACCCCTACTGGCACGGCGCAAAACACAATCTGTAAGCACGCGCAGTTTAATGTTCGCGCCGCTGACTGTCAATTAACGAAGGTGACCAGTGGGACAAGAGTATGCGAAGTGGTCACTTGGACCGTCCAAGCTTGTTGATCCGGGGCTGCGAGGAGCAGGGCGGAACCAGGAGCAGGAGCAGGGAGAACGCGGACTGCTGCCTGCTGTTCGCCACTACTTGTTGCTTCACTGCGACCAGGGGGTGGGTTTGCGGACCCAGCGGTGTTGCTTGAGTTGTTCGTATAACTCATCGGGAAGTGGACCGGCGTCGCTGGCGGCGATGTTTGCTTCGACGTGCGAGAGTTTGCGCATGCCGGGAATGATGGTCGTGACAATCGGATTCGTCAGAATGAACCGCAGCGCCATCTCCGGCAGCGTCATACGCGTGCCGCGTTCCTCGTTCCATTTGCGCAGCAGCTCTTGCAAAGCGTCGGCGCGTTCGACGCTGGGGATCAGGTTGTCAGGAACGAAGTAGGTGTTGCGCCAGTCGCCTTCGGGCCAGCGGCTTTCTTTTGTTAACGTCCCGGTTAAGGTTCCTTCGTCAAATGGCACGCGCGCGATTACCGCGACCTTCATCTCTTCACAAGCCGGAAAGAGATCGTCTTCGGGATTCTGGTCGAAGATGTTGTAGATCACCTGGACCGAATCTATCTGGCCCGTACGCACGGCGCGCACGCCGTTCCAGGGCTCCCAACGATTCAAACTGATGCCGATCGCATTGATTAGATGCTGGCTGCGGAGGTCGTCAAGTTTGTAAAGCCAGCGATCGTCGCGTAACCAATTATCATCCCAGGTGTGAAACTGCATCACATCGAAGCTCTCCAGCCCGGCATTCTCCAGGCTGCGATGCACATACTCTTCCACGTGATCGGGCGGATAAGATTGTTTGAGAGTCGAGTCAGGGAGCGCCGGCCACTGCTTATTCAGCGGCGGAATCTTAGTCGCCGTGTAGAGGCGCCGGTCGCTATTGGCGCGGACTGTTTGGCCCAGCAGCTTTTCGCTGTGGCCGTCACCATAAGCGTAGGCAGTGTCGAAAAAGTTGCAGCCGTAGTCCACCGCGGCTTGCAGAGATTGTAATGACTGCTGATCGTCGGAGGCGGACCAGCTCCCCATTCCCCACATGCCGTAACCAATCTCACTGACCTGCCAATCAAGCCGGCCGAATTGTCTGTATCGCATGGGGGGTAGTATACGGGCAAAGCGCCGGAAGAGAGCAAAGCGCTAAGAGCAAAGAGCAAAGGGAGCAGCGGGGGCAAGCCACCCTTCCTGACTGCAAGTGTCCAGAGTTGAATCACGTCCTGGACGTCGATTCAACATGACCAACTTGCAATCAGGAAGGCCGGCTTGCCCCCGCTCTCTTTGCCCTTTGCTCTTAGGCCCCGCTACTGGCTGCTTTTCTTGGTGGTGTCGGCCTGGGCTTTCCTGGCAGCTTCGGCTTTTAGCTTCTCGCTTGCTCTCGCAAAATTTGCGGCGAATATGGCGGCATTCGCGTCGTGGTTCTGCTGCGAAAGCGTCTGCGCTTTTTCATAGAGCGGCGTTGCCAGGTCGAGATGTCCGGTGTTTTCGTACGCTTCGGCAAGGCTGTCGTAAACGTTGGGCGACTCCGGATAGCGCTCGACGTTGCTCTTGAAGATGGCAATGGCCTCGTCGACCTTCTCGCCGCGCAGGGCCTGGTAACCGAGTTGGTTGATCAATACTTCAGGAGTGGGAATTGAGTAGCCAAATTTCCGGGTCAGCTTCTGGTAATGCTCATCAGCCGCAGGCAGCCCGCCGGCCACGATCCCCGTCGCCGGGTCGCGCGGCATCTGCCAACCATCAAATGCTTTGCGCAAGCCGGCATAGTGGCTGCGCATCACGACTGAACCATGGTCCTCGTCCGTCCATTGCTGAACCTCCGTCTCAAAGCCTTTGATCTGAGTTCTAGCCAGCAAGCGTCTGAAGGCATTGAAGGAGTCGCCAATATCTCCGGGTTCATTTCCCAGCGAAACGAAGAGCGTGGCATTCAACTCCTGCCGGCTTTTGAAAAACTCTTCAGCGCGTTTCAGGGTAGCTTGGTCGGCCCATTGCAGCGAAGGGCTGACGGCGATGTACGACTTGAAAAGTTCCGGTCGCGAAATCAGCGCGTGGATCGCGAACAGTCCGCCCAGAGAGTGTCCGGCCAACATGCGATACGGTTGCACCCGATAGCTCTTCTCAATTACCGGCATCAGTTCCGTTTCGATGAACTTGAGAAACTTATCCGCGCCCCCGGAAGTGGCAAACTGGGCCGCGTTCGGTCCTACTCCCTTGGTCGGCGTCAGGTCCCTCGTGCGATCCGTATTGGTGATGCCCACGACGATCATTTCCGACATGCGGCCATTGCGCGCCAGAAAGTCGATCGTGCTGGAGGTGTGGCCGATGTGCGCATCGCCGTCAGTCAGATAAAGCACCGGGTAACTGCGCTTGTTAGTTTCGTATCCGGCCGGAGTGCGGACGAGGATGACGCGGTCTTCTCCGAGAATCGTTGACTTGACCGTGACCTTGGCCACCGTCCCAGCCTCGGCGAAGGTCAACCCGGATAACACGCAGAGCAAAACGAGCGCGGCGAGCGCGCCGGCGGCCTTAGCGAGCGAGAACCGGGCCAGTTTACGGAATGAGCGGGTTGTCATTTAGTACTCCTCAGGTGAAATGAATTTGGTTCGACTACGAAAGGGCTTGCGCAAAAACTCCGATTTCGTGTTCGTTAGTTTGATCGTGATCGTATGCCTCCGATTCCTTAGCTCACGATTCACGAATCAACACGAAATCTCACGAAGGAACACGAAGGCTGGTTGTACGCGTAGAAACGCCCTTTAGTTGCGGAAATCACGTGTCACCTTTTATAACACCCACGCGCAGGAGGGCGAAGCTTTTGTGACGAACAGGCCGCAGGTTGTGATCAATCGCTCGTTCCTCTGGGCGAGGCGGTGCGTTACTGACTGTCGATACATTTTGTACCAGGGATGCCGTTTTAGTCCATTTTTCATGAGCCGACCTGCCAAAGCTCAATCTATGAGAGAATCGCCCCAATGAGTCAGACACTTTCCAATCCGATCGTGCTCTATGACGGCGTTTGCGGACTTTGCAACCGGCTGGTTCAGTTTCTCCTTAAGCGCGACCATCACGATCATTTTCGCTTTGCTTCCTTGCAAAGCGAATTCGCCGACACTTTACTCAAGCGGCACGGCCTGGATTCGCGTGACCTGGATACGTTTTACGTGGCCATCAATTATGGGCAGTCCGGCGAGCGCGTGCTGTCGCGTTCGGACGGCATTCTTTATGTGGTCTCGCGGCTCGACGGAATTTGGAAACTGGCAGGCGTCGGTCGAGTGGTGCCAAAGTTTCTTCGCGACGCGACGTACGGAATGGTTGCGCGCAATCGGTATCGTGTTTTCGGGAAGTACGAATCGTGCATGCTGCCCGATCCGCAGCACCGGCATAAGTTTTTGGACGGGTAGGCGGCGGCTGTTAGTTGGTCGAGGTTTTCGCAAAGTAGCCCGGACGATGCCTCGGCTTCAAACCATCTTTGCGAAATACGGGGTTAGTGATTTCGATCTCCAGACGGCGATAGGTGCCGTCTCTTTTCTTGTTGGATGACGTGTACGCCAGCAAGTATTGCGACCGTAGCTCCTGCTCGATCTGAGTGAACGCGGCTCTCAAATCCGTTTCGTTTTTCGGAAAAAATGCCCGGCCCCCCGTCCCATCGGCAACCTCGCGCAAAGGATTCTGGTTCACGCCAGCCTCTCTACTGTCGCCGATTCCGATTGCATATATGACCGCTTCCGACTCAATCGCCTGAATAACGGCAGTGTCGAGGGCCATGCGGCTGCTGGTGTCCCACCCATCAGTTAAGAGAATGATTGCGCGACGGCGTTTGCCTGGCGCTGGGGCCAGAATCTGGTTCGCCGTCAGGCTGACGGCGTCCCAGATAGCTGTACTACCCTCGCGCGGCACGCTCATTCCCGGACGATTCGCAATTCCGCCGATCGGTTGACCGGAACCCAGATAAGTGGGCATCGCGACGTCCACGCGTTCCAGCGCCTGATAGATGCCAATCACGTTGCCCGTCAATGGTTGTTCCAGGAACGCGCGATCGGTGAAGGGAATTATCGCTGCCTGATCCTGTTTCGAACGGAGGATCGTCTCAATAAAAGAGCGCGCCGCGCCTTTCTCCTGCGACAACGTACGCTCTTCCGAGCCGCTGACGTCAATCAGGAAGGCGAGCGAGAGCGGGCGATCGGTTTCGCGTTGGAAAGTGAAGAGCTGCTGCGGCACGCCATCCTCCAGCACGCGCAGGTCCTGCTGTTGCAAGTTGGTGATGAAATGCTTCTGCTTATCAGTGACGATGAAGAGGAGGTTGGTGAGATCGCTCTCGACGCGAATGACCTCGTCATCCTGCACCGGCGGCTGTTGTGCGGGAACGGGGCCCGCGAACGGGGAGCTGAACAGGACGCAAACGAGGGTCAGTGAAATTAGGTAGCGGGTTGGGTTCATTTGGAAGAAGCTTTGAGGTTAGTCTCGCGTCCCGGGTTGTCCAAGGGCTGATCTGGGGCTCGGAACGCGGCAAGGCAAAAACAGCCGCGTTCACGCGGCTTTCCCGCAGGGTTACTAGACCGGCCGTTTACGGCGGGTTCGCGCGGCCAAATCGAATTAGCGCGCTTCAGCGTGCTTTAGAGACAGGGTGGCTTCAGCCATCGATACTAAACGTCTCGAGCCGGTCGCGAATTGTTCCTTTTGCGTGATGCTCTTTTTGGTTTTGAATATATTCAACAATCCACGGCAGATCCTTCGTCCCGAAACTTACTACTCCATAACCGTCCTGCCAATCCAGGAGATGCCGATTCACTAATTTGTGATTGACGTGATGGGAACTCGAGCCTTTGAGTCTTCCGATCCACTCCGCAATTTGGAGTGTGGGAGGAATCGAAACCGCCATGTGGACATGGGTCTCAGTGCCGCCCACCTCATGGACGATGACGTCTTTTTCTTTAAGGGCATAGCTGCGCAGGTGACGATGCAAACGTTCTTCGAAAGCTTCGTCGATGATGGGTAAACTCTTCTTCACGTGCCAGGTTAGATGAAGATTGATTTCAGAATATGCACGACGGGACATAGTACGCCTCCTTACCAAAGTGTTTTCGCGGAAGCGTAACGGTGGTCTGAGTGGTCGTATAGCCACACGTGACGAAGCCATCTGAGAGTGGTTGAAAGAGAATTTGTAAGGTGGCTGGCTGAAGCCTTAATTCAAAGCAGGCTGAAGCGCGCTAACAAGAATCCCGGTGCAGCCCACAACGGCCCTCAAAGGGCAGGTCTAGTAACCCTGCAGGAAAGCCTGCTGAAGCCGGCTGTGCGGAGTGCGCTTCCGCTGGCTAAAGCGTCTAGGGAAGCACGCTGAAGCGCGCTAACAGAGATCTTGGCGCGTCGTGAACCGGCCCTCAAAGGGCCGGTCTAGTAACCCTTTGGGAAAGCCGGCTGAAGGCGGCTGCAAAAAGTGCGTGCTGATTAGCATCTTCTGAGGTTCTCGCGAAATCTCGTCGATCCCTCTCAGGATGAAAACATCGCTCGGTTGCCTTACAATGCCACCACACCGAATTGAGCACAACTGAATGATTACCGATGACACAATGACAGAGATTCCCAAGACCTACGATCCGCAGCAGGCCGAGCACAGTCACTATGCGCGTTGGGAGCGTGAGGGGTACTTCGCTCCTGAAATCAACAAAGATCCTAACGCGCCGGTTTTTTCTATTGCCATTCCGCCTCCGAACGTTACGGGTTCGCTGCACATGGGCCACGCCCTGCAGCATACGATGATGGATGTTCTGGCCCGGCATAAGCGAATGTGCGGTTATCGCACCCTCTGGCTGCCGGGCATGGACCATGCCGGCATCTCGACGCAACTGGTTGTCAGCCGCCAGTTGAAGAAAGAAAAGCTAAGCCGCCATGACCTCGGCCGCGAAAAATTTGTGGAACGCGTCTGGCAATGGAAGGCAGAGTCCGGGGGCGAAATCACGAAACAGATGCGGCGCGAGGGCGCCAGCGTTGACTGGTCCCGCGAGCGCTTCACCATGGACGAAGGATTGTCGCGCGCGGTGCGCGAGGTCTTTGTGCGGCTTTACGAAGAAGGCCACATCTACCGTGGCGCCCGAATCGTGAACTGGTGTCCTACCGATCAGACGGTGCTTTCCGATCTGGAAGTGGAAAAGGCGCCGCATAAGGACAAACTCTATTACCTGCAGTATCCGCTCAAGGACAGCGCGCGCCGCATAACCGTGGCCACCACGCGGCCAGAGACGATGCTAGGCGATACGGCGGTGGCCGTGAATCCTGATGACGAACGCTTTCGCGATCTGGTGGGCCAGATGGTGCTTTTGCCACTCACGGGACGAACGATACCAGTGATAGCCGATGATTACGTTGACCCGGCATTCGGAACTGGCGCGGTCAAGATCACGCCGGCGCACGATGCCAACGATTACGAGATGGGTGTGCGTCATAGTCTGCCCCAAGTGTTCGTCATCGATCAGAACGCCCGCATGACGCTGGAAGCGGGCGAGGATTTTGCCGGTCTCGATCGCTTCAAAGCGCGGGAACGCGTGGTCGAACAATTTCAGGAGTTGGGTCTGCTCGAGAAAATTGACGAATACGAATTCTCGATCTCCAGGTGCGAACGCTGCAGGACGGTTATCGAACCGCTGATCTCCACCCAATGGTTTGTGCGCATGGAGGAGGTACGGGACCTCGCTCTGGATCTAAAAAACAAGGAAGGGAAGCCACGCTTCATTCCCGAAACTTACGAGAAGGTGTACACCAACTGGCTTGAGAACCTGCGCGATTGGACCATCTCGCGCCAGTTGTGGTGGGGCCACCAGATTCCCGCGTGGTACGACGAGGCTGGGAACGTTTACGTAGCCCGCGACGAAGCCGAAGCTCGAGCGAAAGCGGGTACGGACCAGTTGACACAGGATCCGGACGTGCTCGACACGTGGTTCTCTTCCGCGCTCTGGCCGTTTTCGACGTTGGGTTGGCCGGAGCAGACCGAAGATCTCAAGACTTTCTATCCGACGTCAGTGCTGGTAACGGCGCGCGACATCATATTTCTCTGGGTCTCGCGGATGGTGATGATGGGGCTGAAGTTCGCTTCGGATCGTCCCTTCGACGATGTATTTGTGACGGGCACGATTCTCGACAAGCACGGCCAGCGGATGTCGAAGACCAAGATGAACGGTGTCGATCCGCTCGAGGTTTTCGATAAATACGGAGTTGACGCGACGCGCATCATGCTGGCCGCCGTTGGCACCACTGACGTGCGCTGGAACGATAAACAAGTCGAGTCGTACCGGAACTTTGCCAACAAGATTTGGAATGCCACACGCTTTTGCCTGATGAATGTTGAGGGCGCCGAGTCAAGCGGTGATCCATTCGCAAACAACCAAACGGAACTGCCGCTGCACGATCGTTGGATTCTTTCGCGTTTACATAAGACCGCGCGCGACATGAATGCCGCGCTGGGAGCTTATGCATTTCACGAGGCCGTACAGCTCATCTATCACTTTTTCTGGGACGACTTCTGCGACTGGTACATTGAGTTAACGAAGGCAATCATCACCGCCGCCGAGGAATCGCCGGAGCGCAGCGTGGCGCGCGCCCGGATGATCTGGGTCCTGGAACAGTCGCTCAGATTGCTGCACCCGTTCATGCCCTACATTACGGAAGAACTATGGCAGCGGTTGCCAGTCCGGCATCAAGACCTGCTCCATCCCGCGTACGCCAACGCGCCCCCGACCATCATGCTGGCAAGTTACCCGCAGTCCGATGCGGGGCTTATCGACGAGCGTGCCGAGGTTGAGATGCAGGCGGTCATTGATTTAGTAACGCGCGTGCGAAACATCCGATCGGAGATGAACATCAAGCCAGGCGATCGCGTCCCGGTCCTGATCGGGGCGGCTGACGATCAACTAAGGGCGGCGTTCGCAGCCAATAGCGATCAGATAGCGCGTTTGGCCCGCGCTTCCAGTGTTTCGGTAAGCGGACGTTTGACTGCGCCCCGGGCTTCGGCTCGTGCCGCCCTGGCGGGAGGAGCGGAATTGGCAGTGCCTCTGGAAGGCTTGATTGATTTCGAACAGGAGCGGGCGCGGCTACACCGCGATCGCGACAAGCTAGAGGCTGAAGCAACTAAGTTAGAAGCCCAGCTCGCTAACCCGCAGTTTGTGGAGCGCGCCCCCGCAGAAAAAGTTAGCGAGGCGCGGGCGAAGATTGCAGACATTCAGCAGCGGATGGCCGTGCTGGCGGAAACGATCGAGGGGCTCAAATGAACTGGCTGGACGAAGGCTCGCTTTACTCTTCAATCTCAATCTTCTTGCGTGAGGATCTGGGGCGCGGTGACGTAACTACGCAGGGAACCATTGCCCGGAACACGCGAGCGCGCGGCCGCTTTCTCGCCGGCGAGAAGATGATCGTGGCCGGATTGGAAGCGGCGGAGGAGGTTTTTGTCACCCTCGATCCACAGCAGCAGATCGAAGCGTTCGCGGCCGACGGGGAAGAGATCGAAGCGGGAAAAGTGATCGCGCGGGCGAGCGGGTTTGCCGATGTGATGCTGGCAGGCGAGCGCGTAGCGCTGAACCTGCTGCAGCACCTGTCCGGCATCGCCACCCTGACCCGCGAGTATGTCCGCGCAGTGGAAGGCACACAGGCGCAGATTGTCGACACGCGCAAGACGACTCCCGGCCTACGGATGTTGGAGAAATATGCAGTGATGTTGGGCGGCGGACGTAACAGCCGCTATGGCCTTGACGACGGAGTTTTGGTGGAGGCAAACCATGCGGCAATTACGGGCGGTATAGAGGCTGCGGTAAAATCCGCGCGCGAGAAGATCGCCCACCTTCACAAGATTACCGTGCAGGTTTCTAATGAACGCGATTTAAGAGAAGCGGTCGCCAGTGGCGCCGACGCCTTGTCGCTGGACGGACTACCGCCGGAACAGACAGCCCGCCTGGTCTCGATAGCTCGTGAGCTGGCGCCCACAATTACCCTGGCAGCTTCAGGAAAGATTACTTTGGAGAACGTCCGGACTTACGCCGAATCCGGTGTGGATCTGGTAAGTGTTGGAGCACTGACAAATTCGGCCAGGCCGATGGAAATCACGTTTCAGCTTCAAGCCTTCTAACAGTTTGCCTATCAGACCTCCGCAAAATCCAACAAGAACCGGGAGCAGAAGCGGGCTGCATCGCCGTGGCCAACGGGCACTGGTGCGGCAGCTGGCTTACCAGGAAAAAAAGAGCAGCCAACTAAACGGCCATGAGTTGGAAATGATCGCTGGGATGATCGCCACATCCCGCAAAGTCCGCGCCCTCCTGGAACAGGTGCATCCGATCGCTGTCGACGCAACTGTCCTGGAGGTTGGCAGTGGAGCTCATGGGCTGGTTTTCTATTTCGGCGGTCGTGGCGTCGGGGTTGACCCGCTGGCAGTTTCTTATGCTTCGCTTTTTCCCATGTGGCAACGGGAGGTTCCGACTGTGGCCGGCTTGGGTGAACAGCTGCCCTTTGGCGATCGGACTTTCGATGTCGTTCTCTGTGACAATGTAGTGGACCACGCGGAATCGCCGGCACAGATCGTGGCGGAACTGATCAGGGTCCTGGCGCCAGGGGGATTGCTATACTTCACCGTGAACATCCACCACCCGATTTATGCTATCGCCTCACGATTCCATGACGCCTGGACTTGGCTGGGATTCAAGTACGAGATTCGTCCGTTTGCCGATCACACAGTTCATCTTACGTTGCGCAGGGCAAGGGCATTGTTCGCCAATCTGCCCCTGCGCATAGCGAATGAGGCTGCTGGGTTTCCAGATGCAAAGTCAGTTGTCCAACGCCTGCAGCTACCCGGCATGGTTCAAAAATTTGAAGCCATGTTCTTCAAGAATGCGTCATACCAAGTGATTGGCGTACGTGAACCGGAATGATCTGGCAACCCCGACCGGGGTTTTCTGGAACTTAAGATTAAGCGTTAACGTGTAACCGCAGTACATGGGAGTGAACGCTTGTACGCGGGCCGTGCGAGGCGTATCTTAAAGGCATTCTGGCGCAGTGATTTGCGGAGGTGGAAATGCAGCAGCGATCGATTCGATTCTTTGCTCTGGCCGTGGCGGCGCTCGTTTTACTTGGCGTTTTCGTAAGTGACGCCGGCGCGCAGACCCGCAAAAAGCGTCGCCCGCGTCGGGTTCAGCGAGGACAACGAGCTCAACGAGTTCAAACGCCGGTCATTACGAATCCGGCAATTTACGACCCGAGTACCGCGACCGTGAACCCGGCGGCTGGTGTTCCCGAAGACAAGATTATCAGCACCGCGGACGAGGCCACTGGCGATCCGGAGGCGACGAGTCAGAACCCGCGCCCGGCCAAGAGCAAATCAGAAGAAGCGGAGATGCAGCAAACTATCAACAAGCTCTCCGGTCAGGTTGAGCGGTTGAGCGACCAGTTAAAGGAAAAGGAAGATCTGGAGCGCGACCGACTGGATATGGAGCGTTTGACGCGGGCCGAGCAGCGAGCCGAAGCCTTGCGCGCGCAACTACTCGATCTAGAAAGTAAGATGGCCGATCTGCAACAACGTCTCGATCAGGTCGAGTATTCATTGAAGCCGGAAAATATCGAGCGCGCCACTCAAGGCGGCGGCACGGTGCATCCCGAGGAAGCGCGCGATTCCCGGCGGCGGCAACTGGAAAACGAAAAGGCGCGTCTGCAGGCGCAGATCAGGCTGCTCGAAACCAGCAAGGCACGACTGGAACCATCGATTGCGACTGCCGATTCGGAAGTGGATATGCTGCGCGCCAAACTGCAGATGAAACGAGAACAGGAAATCGTGGCGCCCCCGAAGCCTGAACCGCGTCCCGCGGGCACACGCAGGAAACCCTAGCTCATTAGGAAACCTCAAGGCCGGTCGTGCCGGCCGATTCATCATGGCTAGTATTACGCAGGGCGATCTCTATCGCCTGATCAGCGAGGCTAACGCCCGCGGCGAGCGCGTGGTTTCAGCCACCGTCGCGCACACCCGCGGTTCTACGCCGCAACGTCGCGGCGCCAAAATGCTATTTTTCGAAGACGGGCTCGTGAACGGCACGGTGGGCGGCGGATGCGTCGAAGCGGAAGTTTGGGCCGAAGCCAGGGAAGCATTGAGGGCCGGAATTCCGGGATTGCATCAGTACTCATTGACCGCTGAGGAAGCTAGCGAAGAGGGAATGGTCTGCGGCGGGACGATGGATATCTTTATTGATGTATGGGATGGAGTCAGTGAGCAGTGAGCAGTGGGCAGTGGGCAGTGGGCAGTAACTTGTCTTTTCTGCTCACTGCTCACTGCTAACTGCTCACTGCTCCCTGCTAACTGCTCCCTGCTCACTGAAGCGATATGAAACCACCACCTGCAGGATGGCCGCGAATTGCGCCCGCAATCTATTATGTGGGCGCCTCGGCGGCGATTGACTGGCTGTGCAAAGCCTTTGGCTTTGAAGTGCGCCTCAAAATCGAAGGCGACGGCGGCAGCATTGAACATTCTGAACTCACTTATGGCGAAGGCTTGATCATGGTGGCCCAGGTGGGTTTGGCCCACAAGCCCGGTTTCCGGCAATCGCCGCGCGATCTCAATGGCGCCAACACCCAGAGTCTGATGTTCTACGTGGACGATGTCGAGGCCCATTACAATCAGGCGCGCACGGCTGGGGCCAAAATCATTAAGGAGCCGGAAACGGCTGACTACGGTGGCGACTATTGGATCGATCGCGGCTATGAGTGCGAAGACCCGGAAGGCCATCACTGGTGGTTCTACCAGCGACTTCGCGATCCACCAAGGAACAGTGAACAGTAAACAGTGAACCGTAAACCGTAAACTGTAAA
Organism: Blastocatellia bacterium; assembly: GCA_033856235.1. Classification (GTDB taxonomy): domain Bacteria; phylum Acidobacteriota; class Blastocatellia; order Pyrinomonadales; family Pyrinomonadaceae; genus DASXRU01. The sequence continues at coordinate 25,481 of JAWVFI010000011.1, forward strand.
CCGATGATCTGTTCACTGTTCACTGTTCACAGCTTTATGGAATCCTTCATCGAAAACTACAAAGCGAAGCACCGGCATCCGCTTAACAAGTTGATGCATAGTCTGGGTATTCCCATGATTGTAGTTTCGCTGCCTTTCCTCTTCTTCAATTGGCGTTGGGGACTGGGGCTGTTCATCGTCGGCTGGATTCTGCAGTTTGCCGGGCACGCGATGGAAGGGAACCAGCCGGCTTTCTTTCGCAATCCGGTTTACCTTCTGGTCGGGCCATGGTGGTTACTGCGACGCGCGGTGGCTGCAATCGGTTTGACCAGACCTTCCGCCTCCAGATAACACACTCCGGGCATGCCCAGCGCTTCCTATTCACCACAAGCAAGACTCATCACCGAAGCGATTGGTCGAATTCTGGACGCGGGATCGGCCGGAGTCCTGGCTACGATTGTGGCAGCCCCAGAGAATGTGGGTGCGAAACTACTCCTGACGAGCGATGGGTCGTTGGTTGGAAAGCTCGAGCCAGATGAGCTTCGGGACGCGATCCAGCGGCAAGCAGCTGTGTTCCTGGATTCGGGTAAGGACGCGAGCACCCTGAGCCTCGCCGAATTCGCGCCCGAGGTTGGGAGCCGCGAGGCACGAGTGTTATTCGAGCGCATCGAGCTGGAACCGCGGCTGGTGATTTGTGGCGCCGGGCACGTTGGAGCTTCCCTGGCGCGGCTGGCGGCGTTGTTGCACTATCGCGTGACCTTGATCGACGACCGGGCGGAGTTCATCACTCGCGAGGCTTTTCCTGACGAGCGAATTGAACTGGTCCCTGCCGGGGGTTGGAAAGAGTCATTGAGCGCCGCGGTTGGCACTGGGCGATCTATCTCCATCGCCATCGTCACGCGAGGGCACAAGGAAGACGAAGAATGCCTCCGCGCTGTGATGTCGAGCGCGCCCGATTACGTGGGGCTGATTGGCAGCAAGCGTCGCACCAGGTTTGTGCTGGAAAAACTACGGGCTGAAGGATTCTCTGCTGAAGCGTTGGATAAGGTGAGAGCCCCCATTGGGTTGGACATCGGCGCTGTCTCGCCCGAAGAAGTTGCGCTGGCCATCCTCGCTGAGATCGTCGCCAATCGCCACGGCGGCACCGGCTCGCCACTCTGTCAGCACCGCCTGCGGTAGCGGCGGTTGATCGGGCTGTGGCATCAGGGTGATAGGGATAGCTCAACCGCCCGCTACCGCAGGCGGTTCTGACCTACTTCAAATACTTCTCAGGCAAGGGCGATTTTTCATCTTCCCCTTGCCAGAAGATCGTCACAATCCACCACCGCTTACCGTCATTCATTAACTGAATGCTATTGATGCCGCGGGCGAACGGTTTGACGTCGTTCGGCATGTGCCGCGATTCGTAGGTACTGAACGCGTGGACGATGTTGCCGAACGATTCCGTGTGGCGCGCGATCTCACGTTCAAAGAATCCGTTCTTCTCCATCAGCGGACTTGAACCGGTGATGTATTCCTCCACGGTTCGCACCCGCGTAACTACCTCACCAGTGGGACGGCGTCCGGTGGGGATGAGGCGCGCGCCCGGGACGAACAAAGATCGCATCCGATCCCAATTCCGTTTTTGTCCCGCCGGCCCGGAGATTACGTCATAGACCGCGGCGATGATTGAATCGACAGTGGCCACATCATTGGGATCCGCAGCCGGTATTGGGGCGGCCGTTGGCGCCGGTGTAGTTTGCGGCGCTGCTGGAGGTGTCATGGGTTTCTGATCCTGAGCAAAGGTATTTCCACCGGCCGTGGCGCCAATGACCGCAGTTGCCAGCACACATAGTAAGAAAGTCTGCGCGCGGCGCAATTTTGATCGCACTTGATAGTCTCCTTTTCCACACCAATTGGGTTGGGTAACGATTAAAGCACGAGTGGAACACGCATCGCAAAACTTGAAATGTTCCCGGAGGTGACCGGGGCAGTAGCCCGACCGTCAGGGAGGGCTTTAATATACCCAAGGCGAGCCCTCCCTAACGGTCGAGCTACTGGCCCGCACCGCGCAAGATTCCGTGAGGCACTACAAAATGGCTTCCTCACTTTGAGCTTTGCGTGCCGCGATGGTAATAACATTCAACATGCCGCGCGACGTAATCGAAGTTGAGAATTCCAAACCGGTGGCCGTTACCAGGTTCAGCGGAATGTTCCGCGCCCTGTCGCACCGTAACTATCGCCTGTTCTGGACCGGGGCCTTCCTTTCCAATACCGGAACGTGGATGCAGGCGGTGGCGCAGGGCTGGCTGGTATTTCAACTTACCAGTTCACCGTTTTGGCTGGGGCTGGACGCTTTCATGGCGACGGCGCCGGGCATCGTGTTGACGCTTGCCGGAGGTGTGTTCGCCGATCTGCTCGATCGCCGGCGCCTTCTGATTTACACGCAGATTGTTTCCGGCGTCGCGGCCCTGGTGCTGGGCGTTCTGGTGATTACGAATGTGGTGCAGGTCTGGATGATCCTGGGGCTCTCGTTTGTAACCGGCTCCTGCCTCTCCATCGCCGGGCCTTCTTATCAAGCGATAACATTCGATCTGGTCGGGCGTGAAGACGTGGCGAATGCGGTGGCGTTGAACTCCGCTCAGTTTCAACTTTCACGCGTGCTGGGCCCGGTCTTCGCCGGCCTTGGCTTCAAGGCCTTTAATCTGGCAGGCTGTTTTTTCGCAAACGGACTTTCCTTTGTAGCCGTAGTGACCGCGTTGGCTATGGTTCGGTTTGATCCGGTCGAAGGCGCCGCAAGTTTACCTCGAGCGCGGGGCGCCTTCTTCAAAGACCTGTTGGACGGCATTCGGTATGTACGGAAGCGCCCGCGCGTTTCCATGTTGCTGGTAATCTCCGCGGTCACCAGCCTGTTTGGCGCACCCTATCTTTCCATGACTCCCGTGTACGCCCGCGACATCTTTCATCTGGGTGAAACCGGCTTAGCGGTAATGATGGGCGTCGCCGGTGCGGGCGCGTTTTTGGGCGCTCTAATTCTTACCTACCTTGGGGATTTCCGGCGAAAAGGACTCACCGTGCTGGGCGGAGCTTTTGCCTTTGGCGGTTGTCTGATCGGGTTCTCGCTATCAACCAACCTGGCGGTGTCGCTCGTGTTTCTCTTTAGCATGGGTCTGGCGATTGTTTTGTCGGTCGCGGTAACGAACACCCTGTTGCAGCAGCTGGTGACCAATGAAATGCGAGGCCGGGTAATGAGTATGTTCATGTTGTCGTTCATCGGGGCGATGCCCATCGGCAATCTGATCACCGGAGTGGCCTCGCATCGTTTTGGCGTACCGCATACATTGGCAACTGGCGGGCTGATCATTACGGTCTTTGTCGTCATCGTCACTTTGCGTAGCGCCAGACTGCGAGATCTCTGATGAGTTTGAAAAAGCGCCGCGCGGATGGTTCGCTCTTGTCTATTCGTTTCCAATTCGTGTACAAGGTGGATTCACATGATAACGCCGGGTTTCCTTTCTGGTTTTAAGACGCCAGCCGCAAAAGCACTCAGGCTTTTCGGACTGGCTGCCGCGTCGTTGTTTCTGGCGGTAGTGGTATTCGCTCAAACCGGCTGGACCGGACACCGCATCGGTCCCGCCGGAAAAGATTTGAATGCTGTTTACTTTGCCGACTCCAAGCTGGGCTGGATCGGCGGTGATGACGGTTTCATCAGCCATACGGAGGACGGCGGCCAATCATGGAACCAGCAATCGGTGGGGACATCGAAAGCAATTAGCGACATTTACTTTTCGGGAAACGACACCGGGTTCCTGCTGGCCGGAGATGAAGTCTTCAGCACTACGGATGGCGGCCGAAACTGGAAATCGCAGAGACGTTTTCTGCCTTCAGAATTCGAGGGCGCCGAACCGGAGCTCTACAGCGTGCGTTTTGCGGGGAAGAAAAGAGGCTGGGTCGTAGGCTCCCTTAGTCGCAAGGACAAAGTTGTCGAGAGCATGGTTTTCTTCACTGACGATCAGGGAGTTTCGTGGCGGCGACAAAACGTGCCCACCCGTGAAGAACTGCTGCACCTGGATTTCATCGACGACAAACGCGGATGGATCGTCGGGGCTTCGGGAACCATTTTGCACACCGAGAATGGCGGCGACTCCTGGGCCAGTCAGAAATCCGGCGTCACCCGCAGGATTTATCATGTTGATTTTCGCAACGAGAAAGAAGGTTGGGCGGCGGGCGGTCGAGGCACGCTGCTGCGCACGACCAATGGCGGAAATAACTGGACTGCGGTTGAGTCAAATACCCGCGCCAGTTTGCTCAGCGTGCAGTTCGTTAGCGATAAGCAGGGTTGGGTGAGCGGCTATGACGGGGTGATTTTGAGATCTGAAGACGGGGGCCAAACCTGGATTAAGCAGGCGACGCCGACCGATCAAAACCTCTATGCGCTTTTTGTGGGAAAGAAAACGGGCTGGGCCGTGGGTGGTGACGGGTTTGTATTAAGGTATGAGCGCTGAGGTTAGAACTGGCCAACGTGTTTCCGGCGGAGAACATCTGAGGAAAGGGGTTATTCAGACAAGAGTCGCAGGATTTAGATAGCGACAGTAATAACCTTCAGTTTTCTCCTGTGATTACCGCTCGGCATGGTGTCATGTCGAGCGGTTTTTTGTTTGTTAGACAGGCATTCCTGCCTGTCCAAGCGAGTTCGCAGTGGAGCGGGTACGTGGCAGACTAAGAGTCCGTTACCTCGAGGCAAGGGACAGGCAGGAATGCCTGTCCTACAGCTACGCGGTGGCTGATTCGGAGGGCGCTGCTACAGGCTCCGGCTTTAGCTGGCCCTCGGTGTCATAGACCTCAATTTCCTGAGTGTAAGGTTTGATCTGGGGAATAATTTCAGCGGCGTCGCCGACAACGACCAATGCCGCTTTTTCCGGAGTTACGTGCGCACGGGCGACGCGGCGTATATCGCCGATTGTGATTTGGTTGAGTCGATCGCGGTAAATGTGCAGGTAATCATCAGGCAAGCCCATCATCTTGATCTGTACCAACTGATCGACCAGACCCTCTTGCGTCTCGATCCTTAGGGGGAAGACGCCCGTCAGGTATGACTTAGCATCGGCAATCTCTTTTTCCGACACGTCCTCGTCCCTGATTCGCTCCAGCTCGTAAAAGAATTCTTTGAGCGAGTCTCCGGTTACGGACGTGCGCACTTCGGCGCTGGCGCGGAAAGTGCCCACGAGACGGCGCGCATCCAGGCTTGAATACGCTCCGTACGTATAGCCTTTGTCTTCCCGCAAGTTCATGAACAACCGTGAAGACGCATTCGATCCCAGGATGGTGTTCAGCAGCAGCATGGGAAAGAAGTCCGGATGCGTGCGATTGATCGCCAGGTTGGCGATCACGATGTTGGATTGGGCCGAGCCCGGACGGTCAACTACGTACGCCGAACGACTGGAGCGCACCGGCGGGGCCGGAAAGGTCGATTGTGGTATCGGACGTTGTTCCCATTGCCCGAACAGGGATTCGAGGCGCTCCAACACTGTCTCGCGAACCACATCGCCCACCACTATCATCACCGCATTATCGGGGACCAACATGGTGCGGTGAAAATCCCGCAACGTATCCCGGGACATTGCATCCAGCGATTCGGGAGTGGGAGAAACGAGCGAATAAGGATGCTCGCCAAAAATTACCTGCGCCATCCTTTCGCCTGCCAGAAAGTTTGGTTGGGCGCGCTGCTGGATCAGCATCTGCTTGGCATTCTCGCGGGTGAGCTCGATCTCGTTCTCAGGAAAAGACGGATTCAGGGCGATATCGGCCATCAATTCCAGGATCTGGGAGTCGTAAGCCGAAAGCGCGGAAGCTGCAATTGTCGTGTAATCGGAATTGGCTCCTGCGGAGAGCGTTGCTCCCAGACGCTCGACCTGTTCGGCTATTTGCAGGCTGTTTCGCGATGCGGTGCCTTCATTCAGCAACGCAGTCATCATGTCAGTGAGGCCGGGCAAATCGGCCGGGTCATTGGCATCGCCGGCGCGAAAAGCCAGGCGGAAACTGACGAGGGGCAAGCGGCGATCTTCGACAATCACCACCTGCAGCCCGTTAGCCAGTTTCGTTTCCGCGAACTCCGGAATGTTCAATGGTCGCGGCGGCAGCGGTTGCGGCGCCTGGGCCCGAAAAGATTCCGCTTCTGTCGTACTTTGATTCATAGCCATTCCAACTCCACCGCCGAATGAAACTCAGCGCCTCATCGATAAAAAGAAAAACTGCGAATAACAGACTTCTATTTCAGCAAGCCCTGGGGGAACCGGGTCGCCAGATTCACGCGCCATCGCCCGACGGTTCGAGATCAGAATCTGCATAAGCGCTGGGTGCTGATGCTGGTTTCGCGGATGATGTCGGTTCGGGGGATGGTTGTTCCGGTAATTGTGGTGCCGGCGCTCCAGGTTGGGCCGGTTCACCCGCGCCGAGGGGAGCGGCAGGAGTGGGCTCTTGCGCTCCCGGCACGATGTCCAGCAGCACGCGGTTATCGGTGTCCAGGTATGTGGCAACAGATTCCCTGATCTCCGCGCCGGTCACCTTGAGATAATGATTGAGCTCGGTGTTGAAAAGCCCTGGCTCGCCGTCGTAAAGCGTAAACTCCGCTAATTGCTGGGCGCGGAATAGTGTTGACTGCCGGTTGCGCACTCCGTCATTCAGGATGTTGTTGTGCAGTTTCCGCATCTCTTCAGCGTCCGGTCCTTCCGTGGCCAGCCGGTGGATCTCATTCATGATCGTTTCACGAATGGTGGCCACCTCATTCCCGGGCTTGGGAATCACTACGATGAACAGGCCGGACGGGCCGCGACGTTCGTCAATGCCACCCTGAATCTGGACGACGGACTCTTCGCCTTTGACCAGCTTCTGATAGAGGCGGGAACTTTCGCCCTCAAAGAGCAGGTGACTGGCAAGCATGAGTGCATAGAACGGTTGCGTGCGACGAGTAGGGATCTTCCAACCCAACGCGAACGCCGGCACCGGCGCCAACTTGTCATAAAAAACATCCTGCCGCTGTGCCACTTCAGGGGGCTCGCTCACGTCCACCGAGGGCGGACTGGGCTGGCTGGGAATCGTGGCAAAGAATCGCTCGACGAGAGTGCGCGCTTCGTCACGATCAAAGTCGCCGGCGATACTGATCACGGCATTGTTGGGAGCGTAGTAAACGCGGAAGAACTCGCGCACGTCATCAACTGTGGCCGCGTCCAGGTCCTCCATTGAGCCGATGGTGGAATGAGCATTCGCTTCGTTCTTGAAGCTCATTTCAAAAAGCCGCAGGAAACCATTCACGTAGGGTTGATTGTCGTAACGCAGGCGTTTCTCTTCCTGTACCGCCTGCCGTTGATTATCAAGGTTCTCCTGCGTGACTTTCAGGGAGCGCATACGGTCACTTTCCAACCACAGGGCCAGTGGCAACTGGCTCGCCGGCAGGGTCTCGAAGTAGTTCGTACGTTCGCTGGACGTGGTACCGTTCATTGTGCCGCCGGCATTGGAAACGTATTGAAAGTGCGCCGCCTTAGGCACGTTCTCTGAACCCTGAAACATCATGTGTTCGAACAGGTGGGCAAAACCGGTGCGTCCGGTCTTCTCATTTCGCGATCCGACGTCGTAATAAACGGCGACGGAAACGACCGGGATGGCGTGGTCTTCGCTTAAGACCACTCGCAGCCCGTTCGCCAGCGTAAATTGCTCAATTGGAACAATGGGAATCGCTATTTCTTGCGACAATGTTTGAACCTCGCGCTGCGTTCAGTGAGGACCCGCTTGAAACACTAATAACCGTGGGGGCACAATCGTCAATTGCCAAAAGACCGTCAACAAAGACGCTCCATTTCGCAACATGCTTCTACAAACGAGGCGCGCTGCTCAATGGAGCAAAAACCATACTTATGAAACTAGCACCGACCGGGAATGAAAGCCTGCCGATCGCTGCTTTCGCTTAGTTGGTCCGTTCCGCAACCATGTCCCGCAACTCAGCTTGCAGGCGCTCAATCTCAGCCAGCTTCTGCTGCACCCGGTCGAACAGCGCTGATTGCGTTTTGACGCCCTCGTCAATAAGGTAAGCGGCCGCCTCGGCCCGGCTGCGAAACACGCCCGCCTGGACGAGCTGGTCGAGCCTGCCCTGGGCCTCCGCCGAAACCTTAACAGCGACAACGTAGTCATCCTTCGCCGCCATCGCTCGTTCAATAGTGCGGCTAATGTCTCGACCAATCGCCGTTAGTGACTCCGGAATGCGCGAGGCCATTTCCCGCACCGTTGATGCAGTGCGGGCGGTATCGGCATGGTTTTCGCTTTCGTGCTCCCGCAAGATCAGGTCATCCGTTACGCTGGTGGGAGGTGCTCCCTGATAAGAATCGTATGGACTGCTCATGAATATAGATACCCCTTCACTTTCGAAATACGTGCTTATGATCTACGTAGCAACTCGGTGCAAAGTTCATTCTACGGATGGTATGAAAGCAGCGTCAAGCGCGCATGCTAACAGACAGAACCGGACTGTCAGGGAGAGTTCAACGCGCGGCATGCCCAACATAGCTCCTTATCCTTTCGCGCGGACTTTCCCTGTTGTTGTTTCCGATGGGGACGACTATAATGCGCCCAGTCTTCCTTCACTCCCCGTTTCTTAACGAAAGGACACTTCCCATGAAGCGAACCCTGAAATTTTTGGCGCTCGGGCTGCTCGCCTCGGGTCTGGGTGGCAACGCTATCGTGAGCCGCGGACAGAACCGTGAAAAGTTTGTCATTTCGGCAAAGGCCGGAGGCGTGAATTCAGTGCTGGGCCGCGTGACGGTGCAGAGTAGAGGCAATATGCAGTTCAATCTTCTCACGGCGCAGGCGGATTTGGGCACCGGCGATGTGGTCGATACTGGCGCCAGCGGCCGGGCCGAGATCTTGTTGAACCCTGGCTCGTATCTGCGCGTTTCGTCCGGAACGCGGTTTGAGCTGGTCGACAATTCACTTGATCGCCTGACACTTAAACTGCTTCAGGGTACTGCCATCGTTGAAGCTACCGGCGCCAATGACGTAAATACCGAGATCACGGTACAAACGCCACAGTCCCGGCTGGCTCTCGTGAAACGAGGGATTTACCGCTTCAACGTTTCCGGTTCGCAGAGTGAAGTGTTAGTGCTCAAAGGCAAAGCTATTGTGAACGGAGATGAGCTGCGTCCCATACGCGGTGGCCAGAAAGCCGTATTGAACGCGGGGACCGTGGTCGCGACGAAACTCGACAAGAAGGAACAAGACGATTTCGACTCATGGAGTCGCGCCAGGGCCGAGACACTGGCCCGCGCGAATTCCCGGCTTCCCGCTCGAGCGCTGAACTCATACCTTTCGTCGTTGGATACTGAGTGGCCGCTGGTAAGCTATTCAGGCGGGAATGGCGTCTGGCTCTACCATTCCAGTTCTATGTGCTTCACCTTTGTGCCTTTCTATCCTGGCTGGGGTTCTCCTTATGGGCCGAGTTACGCGAGCCTGTTTTATTGGAGTGGGGATCCGTGGGGCCGTTATGGCTACAACAGGTATCCAGTAATCGTTACCAACCCGCCACCGAATGTTATCGGCGGCTCAGGTGGTTCAGGCAATTCCGGATCATCGGGCGGTGGCATTGGCCCCAGCGTGGGCCCGAGTGGCGGTTCCAACTTTCCAAGCCGACCGTCGATCGGCGCAGGCGATGGTTTGGACCGAGTCGGCCCGCGAGGAAAGAATATCGAGCCGTCTGATCCCAATCGTCCGCATTAATGCGGCGTCAGGCCTCCCACGTTTTGTCAGGGCAGGCTGCTCTAATGGTTCTTGTGTAGCAGCCGAATCTCTTCGTCAACTGCGGCCAGAATCTCCGGGCGTGAAAGCCCGGAGAGCACCATTTGAGCGAGGGCCGCTCGCAGCGGCTTGCGGCTATCCGCATCTTTCTTCGCTTGAGCGCCAGCCGCATTCACCACCGCGCCTGAGCCGTGCTTTACTATCAATAAGCCTTCCTTCTGCAGTTCCCGGTAAGCCGCAGCAATCGTATTCAAGTTAACGCCAAGGTCGGCAGCCACCTGCCGCACGGGCGGCAAAACCACCCCCTCCCGAAGCTCGCGGCTGGCGATTAAGGCCTTTATCTCATCAGCTACCTGCCGATAAACCGGCCTCCGATCCTCTTCGTCAATAGTTATGTACATTTGGCCCTCCAGAGTGTCGGCTGAAGCTATACACCATACAATCAGAGTGGTCAAGGACGGTCGACAGAAAGCAGCGCGCGACCCCTCGAGGCCGCGCGTTGAGTGCATTGGGAATCGATGGCCGCAGGCCCTTCCCCCTTCTTCCCGTCCCAGTGGGAGGAGGATCAGAACGGGTACAAACCGGGAACATCGTTTACAGAATAAACCGGGCACATGGTTTACAGTTCGCGACAAAGGAGCTACTCAGCGGACTCGAAATTAAGACACCCCCGAGTGGCGCGTTTGCCAGACTGTGGACTTGGCCAACTAAGTTACGGGAGCCATCTCGTTTGCTAGCAGCATTGCAGAATATGTGACAGCGGCGACTCCCTGACCTGGAAAGAGTGTGTCGCCCACCATGTAAAGTCCCGGGATAGGGGTTGTCACTCCAAAAGGATTTAGGTCTGAAGCTCCGAACGCTTGCGACACGCCCCCGACCATCCCGAGCCGGCGGCGCGTGCGTTGGTAATAAGACTGCGGGGTTTCGCTTTCGATGACTTCGATGCCATCTCCGAGTTCCGGCATGGACTTATGAATTCTCGCCCACCAGGTTTCCAGTGTTCGCTGGTCCTGATCCTCGATCTCTTTCTGATCGGTGTGGAAACTGAACCAGGCTTCGGCCTCAGTCTGCGTCCAGACGGTAACGGCGCGTCTGCCTTCAGGAGCGCGCGGGTCCCAATCTGGCGTGCTGGCGAACATGAACGGCGATCCTGCAGCTTCGCCGTCAACAGTAGTGTCATGATCACTGATCGTCAGCAGATGATCTGCAGGTAAGCGCCGAGCAGCTTCCTCGTCCATCGAGAGGTACATCAGATAGGCGCCACTACTTTGCAACGCCTTCATGGGTTCGAAGACCTCGGGTGGCGTTCTTCCTCTACCGACAAGTTTTCCCCAGGTGTCCCATACCGTCAGGTTGCTGATGATGGCGCGTCCGGCGTGAACTGTTTCCCCGCTGAGAAGATCGACTCCCGCCGCTCTGCCGTCACTGCCGTAAGCCAAACGGAGTACCGGAGCATTCAGTCGCACCGTCCCTCCGCTACCCCGGATGGAGTCGGTTAGTGAGTGCGCCAGCGCGCTGCCGCCACCGCCGATGGCATACATGCCGCGGCGAGGCAGCATTAGCGCAGCCGCGGCCGTTAGCAGGGAACATTGGTTGGCGGGAGTCTGCAGCAGCAGTTGAGTTTGAGCATCAATGAATTGACGGAATCGAGAAGAGGCATTGACCAGATGCTCCGCAACTGTTTCACCTTTAAAGGCCAGGACAGCGCGTGCCCTCGCATCGGCGAAGGCACGCACGCGGCTTATTCCTGAAACATCTCGCAGATCAGGCCAGCGCGTGGCTGCATTGCGCAACGCGGAGTCAGCCGCGTCCAGACGGCGATAGAACTGAATCGCTGCGCGCTCACATTCGGGAAATGCGCGCGCAAGGTTAGCTTCAAATTCATCGCTGTCGGTGGGAATGGCGATGTCTGTGCGGTCTGACAGACGCACTACATAGGCAGGAGCTGCGGGGCGCACTTCAGGTGGGGTCATACCCAGTTCCGCAAAGATTGCGGGGTGCAGCTCACCTTCACCCCAGGACGAATAAAGGCCTGCGCCACCCTCGAAGTCGTATCCCGACACTGAAAAATTTGCGAGACAACCGCCGGTCGCACTCTCTCTTTCGAAAAGGCAGACGCTGACCCCGCGTGCTGCCAACAGCGCGGCAACAGTCAGGCCACCAATGCCGCCGCCAACGACCAGGACGTCGTAATTCATGTGCTAAGAAAGACTGAGTAGAAAGCGAAAAACCATCAGGATGGACGCGGCTGTTTGTTCGCGGCCACTGTCCAGTGCGCGGATGTATGGGGCCAACACGATGCCCACCGATTGGATGCCATTGAAAACCAGGTGAATGATGAAACAGGGCAAAAGCCGGCCGGTGCAGGCCCGCACCAGAGTCAGAGAGATACTGAGAAGCACGATCGCGGAGATGACGCCGAAGTTTGGCCAGTATTGATAAACGTGGCCGATGGCAAAGAGGCCCGCCACCAGGGTGACCGCGCCGGTCATACCGATCGCCCGCTGCAACGCCGGATAGAGCACGCCGCGATAAACCACTTCCTCAACCAGCGGGGCCGTGGCCACCGCCAGAATCGCCAATGCATATGCGGTCGGGCGCGAGCTCTGGACGATTCGCTCGATGTCAGTTTCCTGCCCGCCAAACAGGCCGCTGAGCACCAGGGCCATCCCAAACAACAGGACGGCCAGTCCGGCGCTTTTCCAGAGTCCAAGATTGGGAGGCCAACTCCAGCCGATGGTCTGCCAGAAATTGAACCTGCCCATCTGCGTGACGACGGCCCAACCCAGCAGAAAGGTCAGCAGATGAATAGGGAAATAGCTGAGGACGTTGATAAAAATGAACGTCTTGTCTTTGGTGAGCGATTGGATGTCGGGCGCAATGCCCTGTTGCTGGCGATAAACAATATAGGCCACGCTCACGATCAACTGAACGCAGACCAGGAGCACCAGGCTAAGAAACCAGGTGAGTAAAGCTTGCGGCAAGCCCCAGGGTGGGTTGTTGGCATGAAACTGCGGACTGGAAGGAAGTCCTCCGGCGGCCGGCTCAGGTGATTCCACCGGCGTGGATAAACTTTGCACTGAGTACGCGGGTTCTTCGAAAGTGTTCACTATGAGGACGAGTGTAGGAGGTTGCAGTTAGATGGTCAACATTGTGTCGTTCGCGCTTGCATGAAAGCGCGACCGTGTAAGTATTGATGTTCTCGGCATCCGATCAGACTGCCGGATACTCCGGCTCCATCATGGTTGGACCAAAGCGCGGCGCCGCTAACATCAGCCCGATGATCGTCTTCGCATCCTCGATCTCGCCGTCAGTGATCATCTCCAGGGCCCGCGAGAGTGGCAAACGCACAACTTCAACCGCCTCATCTTCCTCCAGGTTCTGCGCGGTCTCGGTCAAATCGGTGGCGAGAAAGAGCCACATCTTTTCTTCACAGTAACCGGGAGAGACAAAGAACTCGCTGAGCTTTTCCATCTTGCCGGCTACGAGACCAATCTCTTCTTCAAGTTCCCGGGCAGCTGCCTCTTCAGGACGCTCTCGATCATCGAGCGTGCCGGCGCATACTTCCAGCAGGAATTTTACGGTGGGATGGCGGTACTGCCGCACCAGGGCGACGGTGCCATCTTCAAAAACGGGGAGGATCGCCGCGCTTCCCCCATGGCGCACCACCTCTCGTTGGTAGGCCTTTTCGCCTTCCAAGACCGCGTCATCAGTTACTCTAAAAACCTTGCCATGAAACACTTCTTTGCTGCTTAGAATTTTTGGAGCTTCCATTTGTGCTTGGCCCATTCTTTCCCCTTAACGAAGTAGGACAGGTATTCCTGCCTGTCCGTTCTTGCTACCGACTCGGGACAGGCAGGAATGCCTGTGCTACAGCAGTTTCTTAAACTCACCGATCAGATAGAGAGATCCGGTAACGCATATTATTCCGTGAGGTGGGGTGCGCGCCAGCGCTTCGCGCAAAGCCTGGGTTGGGGAAGCCGCATAAGTGATCTTTTCGGGCGCCACTTCGGCAGGAACCGCTTGCGACAATACGTCAACCGAAGCAGCTCGAGCATTCGCGAAGGTCGTGAGCACTACCTGCTCCGCCATGGGCCAGAGAATGGACAGCATCTCACTGAGACTCTTATCGCGCATGGCGCCGAAGATGATTGTCAGCGGCGCCGCAATAAACTCGTTCAAATAATCGTGTAAAACGCGCGCGGCTGCCGGGTTGTGCGCTCCGTCCAAAAGTATTCGCGGCTGTCCCTCTTCAATTTCCAAACGGCCGGGGTGCTCTGCAGTTTCGATTCCCTTAACGATGGCTTCGTCGGAAATATGGAAACCCCCAGCAACCAGGCTTTCGGCGACCGCGATTGCCAGCGCCACATTCGCCACCTGATGACGACCGCGCAAGCCGAGCTT
>JAWVFI010000012.1:0-13687 GCA_033856235.1 Blastocatellia bacterium
TGACCTTCCATCACCAGGCCCATTGCTACGCCGGCAACTGGGGCCTTCAGAGGCACCCCGGCATCCATTAGCGAGAGGATGCCACCGCAAATCGTGGCCATGGACGACGATCCGTTGGATTCGGTAATGTCCGAGACGATGCGAATCGTGTAGGGAAAGTCGGCGGTCTCCGGCAACACGGATTCGATCGCTCGCCGCGCCAGAACACCGTGGCCAATCTCGCGCCGGCTTGAGGAGCCAAAGCGTCCAACTTCTCCAACCGAGTAATGCGGGAAGTTATAGTGCAGCAGAAACTTTCGCTTCACTTCTCCCTTTTCGATGTCGTCGATAAATTGCTCGTCCTCTTTTGTACCCAGGGTGGTGGTGACCATGGCCTGGGTTTCGCCGCGAGTGAACAAGGCCGAGCCGTGAGCTCGGGGCAACCAGCCCACCTCGCAAGTGATCGGACGAATTTCGCCAAAGCGGCGGCCGTCTGGCCGGCGGCGATTGTTGAGGATGTCCTCGCGGAAGATCGTTTCTTTCAGATGATCGAAAACCTTCTTCGCCATCTGGCGCATCTCGGGCTGATCCTCAGGGTAGGCTTCCACAATCTCTTTCTTCAGCGCATCGACGGCTGCATAGCTAGCGCGTTTTTCCTGACCGGTGGTATCGAGCGCTGCCCGCAGGCGGTCACCGTAATTGCGCTGCATTTCGCCCAGCATCTCTTCATTCAGAACTGGCGGCACAACTTCGCGCTTCTGCACATCGAGGGCCTTGTAAAGCTCTTTCTGCCAACGACAGAGGCGATTGATCTCTTTATGGGCCACCATCAGCGCTTCGACCATTATTTCTTCCGAAATTTCCTCGGCGCCTGCTTCGACCATGACGATAGCTTCTTCGGTGCCGGCAACGATTAGGTTCAGACGCGATTCGCGCACTTCATCGTAAGTCGGGTTGACGATATAGCGTCCTTCGATCAAACCGATGCGGACACCGGCTATCGGCTGCATGAAAGGAATGTCCGACAGGTAAAGCGCGCACGAGGTTCCGGTGATAGCGATGACGTCGGGATTGTTATCCTGGTCAGCGGAAATCACCGTGGCGATAACCTGGGTCTCGTTGCGATAGCCTTCCGCGAACAGCGGCCGGCAGGGGCGATCGATTAAACGGCAAGTGAGGACTTCCTTTTCATTGGGCCGGCCTTCGCGGCGAAAGTAGTTGCCCGGGATGCGTCCGGCGGCGTAATTGGACTCGCGATACTCAACGGTGAGGGGGAAAAAGTCTATTCCCTCACGAGGGGTTTGCGCGCCTACGGCGGCGACCAACAGCATCGTGTCACCATAACTGATGACGACGGAGCCGTCCGCTTGCTTGGCGACGCGGCCGGTTTCAACGGTCAGCTCCTTATCGCCCAGCTTGATCGATTCTTTGAGGTATTTTTTTACTGACATCTTGGTTTGTCTCCTTACAGACGATGGATCCGGCAATGGAGAATGGCGGATTACGATCCGCAACGATTCATGGATGTTTCAGACGGCTGGCGGCGCCAATCGCCGTCTCCGCTGGTCCCTGATCCATTTGCCGCGATAAAAGCGAAGGCGGCAAGAGCCACTAGCCGTGAAGCTCTTGCCGCCTTGCGGAATTTGCTAAGGGCACGCGCGTCCGCTTGTCTCCGGTAATGTGCGCCGTCACGTTCGGCACCGGTTCAAGCTCTTCGATAGACGCAGGCTTTGTAATACCGAGATTCGAAGTTTCTCGTTTTCTTTTTCAGTTGGCAGCACAGACTTCCGGTCTGTGGTTTGTTCCGCTAAAACTAGCGACGCAGACCCAGCCGCCCAACAATTTCGTGATAACGCTCAATGTCCTTTTGTTTCAGGTAGTCAAGTAAACTCCGGCGCTGGGAAACCATTTTCAGCAGGCCGCGACGCGAATGGTTGTCCTTCTTGTGCGTCTTGAAATGCTCGGTGAGTTCGTTGATTCTCTGGCTCAGTAGTGCAATCTGCACCTGAGGTGATCCGGTATCGACGTCGTGGGTACGATAGTCGCTTACAATTTTTTCTTTTGCTTCTTTTGCTAATGCCACTGCTAAAAATGGCCCTCCTGGACCGCAGTACGACCGTTAGTGACGGTAACCGCTAAAGATTGAAATGCCCTCGTAAAGTAGCACGCCCCTCGCAAAAGTGTCCAGCCAGCAGTGATCTGAGGCAATAAGCGGCTGGTGATGCCTCTAATTGGCGGGAGCCGGGTTAGCGGCGGCGGCGGAAATAGAAGACCGGGTCACTTGGCATGCCGGCCACCGAAACCAACTCCCATCCCTTCGCTCCCAACTTATCCAGATGCTGCTCCAGCACAAAGGCTTCGCGGCCGAATCCACCTTCTTCGAGTTTTCGCATGTTCGGGTTCCCGGTTGGAGTGAAATTGGTAGTGGACGGACTGGCCACAGCCAGGTATTCCCAACGGTCAGCGGCGTCTGTTTCGCCTTTTCCGGGTTGCGAGTTCCCAGTGGTTTTCATGGAAACGGCAAAGGAAGAGACGAGGAGTAGCAGTGTAACCAGGATTGTTCGCTTCATGATTGACCTTTCTTAAACGAGAGGTTTCGGCTTTGGGGAGAGGTACTCGGGTTCTAACGCACTCTCATGACTTTAACGCTGAAACTTCACGTTCGTTCCGCGCCTTGTCGAACTTTGAAGTTGTAGGGGCGGCCCTCCGTGGCCGCCCCCTTCGTAGGGCTTAAGATTAGGTGAGTACGAAGGGGGCGCCCACGGAGGGACGCCCCTACACTATCGGCCGCAGTCGGCATTGCTCCGGCTGACAATGGTGCTAAACCGCCGCTGGTATTCCGTCGAGGTAATAAATGAACAGACCATGCCGCGGAAATTGCCCGCCTCACGATTGTCCAGCACATTCAGCCAGAAGTTGAAGCCCCCCTCGTCGGGATCGCGCTTCAGGTATCCGAAATATTCGGTTAGCACAAAGGCTGCGTTGTAAGTCGCCTCACGCGACGCCACGCCCTCAATTGCATAGCGCACAGCCAGGCTGCGACCCTCTGCCTAGCTGCCGCCACTGTTGTAACTAGCCAGAAGAGCGGCGCGGTTCCCACTCAGATCAACTGCCAACGTGTGTTGCACGTTTTCAATCAAAGCGTCGACGAACGAGCCGGCGGTCGCGTTGGCCTGGTACCTCTCGATAAACTCGGCGCGCTGGACGAAGCCTTCGGCAAGCAATTGCTTTCGAGCCTCCAGGTTTTCCCCACCGACCACCTGTCTACGATCGATTGCATATTCGGCAAAGCGAGGCCGGCGACCCAGCCCGGTGGCGTACAAGTTGTAGAGAAACGATCCGGTTTCCTGAAACTCCTGCTCAATAAAGAAGGCGGCGGCCACATCGCGGCGCCGCGCCGTTACGCAGGCGGCATCGTCGCCACAGAAATTGATTTCATTGGTCCAGTAGGTGAAACCTCCTTCGTCAGGCTCGCGACCGAGAATGTCAACGTACTGCTGCCGCACAAAATAGTCAGCAGTATCCAGAGGGTTCTCCAGTTCACCGGTGCCCACCGCCGTAAATGCAGCGTCTGTGTGATTGCCTAATTGACTGAACGACCGATTGTCGGGGTTGAAGCGATAGTTCGCGCGCGCCGGAGTCACGGTGTAGAAGCTCGCGCTCGCGACATTGTCAAAAACATATGCGCCGCCGCTGTCGGTGATGGTCTTGCGCGTCTGACTGCCGTTGAGAAATACTGTGACTCCCTCAACCGCTAAACCTTCGCTGCTTGTTACCCGTCCACTGATTGCACCAAAGGCTGCTGAAGGCCCGTTGTACTGAACCCTAAACACTGAGCTCGAGCCGCGCGCGAGATAGTAGAGGCTCCCATCGGGGGCGACCAGCAGATCGACTGGGTTGGAGATCGCGGAGGCGAAGTCAACCGCAGTGTTCGTCGCCGGGTCGAAACGACGTATCCAACCGTTGCAAAAATCCGCAAAGAAATACTTCCCCACATAGTCCCCGGGAAACTGCGCGAACGTTGGATTGTAGAAGTCGCCTCCGGTGATTGCGCACCCGCTGGTTGCTGCTGTACCAGTGTGCGCGTACTCAAACAACGGGTCGCGAAAGTTTGCATTCGCCGGGGAGCAAAATCCTTCGCAAGTATTCCACCCGTAATTCGAGCCGGCGATGCCGTCGTTGATTTCTTCCCAGGTGTTTTGGCCCACATCGTTAATGAAGAGCCGGGCTGTACCCGGTTGAAACTTGAAGGTGTACGGGTTCCGCAGTCCCACGCTCCAGATCGCTCGGTTCACTCCGGTGGGTGACCCGGCAATTCCCGAGAAGGTACTGGGGTTGTCAGCGGGAATCGTGCCGTCTGAATTAATGCGTAGCAATTTTCCCAGCAGGTTGGACAGCGTTTGGGAGTTTGCCGGGTTGGCGTTTTCACCAACGGCTATGTAGAGCTTGCCGTCCGGTCCAAAGTGGATTGCGCCGCCATTGTGATTGGTGGCCCCGCTGAGATTGTTGAGGTCCAGGAGGACTACTTCGCTGCCGGCTGCAGCAACGTCGCCACTCGCCGTAAAGCGACTGACGCGATTGTGAATTTGGGGCGTAGTGGCGGTGTAATAAACATAGACGAACTGGTTGCTAGCAAAACTTGGATCGAATGCCACTCCCAAGAGCCCGCGCTCGCCGTTGGAATCCACGGTTAAGGACACGAACGGAGTAGCCAGTAACGCACCGGTCTTTATTACCCGCAACTGGCCTCCCTGTTGGCATACAAAGATTCGCCCGTCAGGAGCGAGGGCCATTGCGGTGGGATTGGAAAGACCGCTGGCAATAAGCGTTTCGGAAAAGTTTGCGGGCAGCGTCGCCGACATCGCCGGTACGAGCCCCAGGATTGCCAAAAGCGCTAACCCTGCTAACCGCTGCAGCGTCTGCCCCGCAATCGCAAGTTCAGTTGATCGATGAAAGACCCGGCCCGAGCCGACAGAAACGATGGTGCGCATTTCAACCCCCTACAAATTAGAGAAGCCTATGAGGGTTTTTCGGGGGTCAAGAACGCCTAAGGATAACTTTCGAGGGCGAGGTTGTCCACAGGGCCGCGGCTTTGCCGCAGCACAGTGGGAAGCCTTCGGCTTTCCGGTCAATCATGATTATCGATGGAGGATCTCCTTATGGAAAGGCAAAGCCTTTCCGCACTGTGCTGCGGCAAAGCCGCGTTGCTTGCTTCTCGATAATTCGAGGGGTTCGCGTCCCCTGCACCTCTCTGTTACCATCCGCACAAAGGGAAACAGCGATCCAACAGATGAACACAAAGACCAGAATCGTGATAGTCGGCGGTGGGTTTGGCGGAGTCTTTACTGCGCTTGACCTGGCTGGGTCGGGCGAAGTGACGCTGATTAGTGACGAGGACCATTTCCTCTTCACTCCGATGCTTTACGAGTATGTGAGCGGCGAGGTGGAGGCATGGCACATCGCTCCGGCCTACAAAGAACTGCTGGATGAGAACGTCAACTTCGTCCGCGGCGCCGCTACGGACATCGACCTGTCTGCTCGCCACGTAGTCGTTAACAATCGCTCTGAGCCGATCCCTTACGACGTTCTGGTTCTGGCTCTCGGGGGCATCACAAATTATGCCGGAGTAAGTGGGGCGGAGGAATTCGCGATTCCCTTTCGCAAATTGGCCCACGCCGATCGATTGCGCCAGAGAATGATCGATGCTCTTGACCATATTCCGCCAAGCCTGCCTCCACAGGACGTACGAGAAGCGTTGACGTTTGCCGTGGTGGGCGGTGGCGCCAGCGGAATTGAACTCTCCACCAAGATGGCCGACCTCTTACGCGATGCGTTCCGCCGCCGGGCGCTCCATGGAGAACCTCGCGTATTAGTCATTGAAATGGGTGACCGGGTCGTACCGGGAATGGGTGAAGAGATCCGCGAGTTCGTCGACAAAGCCTTACTCGAATCGCGTGTGGAAGTTCACACTGAAACGCGTGTGACCGGCGTTGGCCCACACTCCATCACCCTGGAACACGGCGGCACGCAAAGGAAATTGCAAACTGCGGCGGTGGTTTGGGTGGCTGGCGTTCGTCCTAATCCCCTGCTCGATAAACTGGATATTGAAAAGGACCGGCGCGGACTGATTGTAGTCGAGCCGACTTTACAAGTCCCCGGCCACGAGAACGTCTTCGCGCTGGGCGATATCGCATTGTTCAATGACGTGGTGCCGACACTGGCCGGCACCGCCCAGTTAGCTTTTCAGGAAGCGAGCCTGCTGGGAAGAAACGTTCGCGCCTTCCAGGCGGGCGAGAAGTTGCACACAAAATCATTTGTCGAACTAGGTGAAGCGCTGAGTCTGGGTACGGATCGGGCTGCGATCCTTGCGGGCGGCCAGGTGCTGAGTGGCGCGCTGGCGCGACAAGCTCGGTTTGCCATGTACACGTCGCGGATGCCTACCTGGCATCATCGCCTGCGGGTGGGCGCCAGTTGGTTCTTCGGCGGGACCGCACCGCGTCCCTTACAGCCTTTGGGGTTTTAGTTTTGGAACTACGGAGACACGCTTGAACTGGCCCACGAATCCGCGCGCTCGAATCCTTATCGGATTTCTCGTGGTCGTTTTTGCGGTCGCCGTGTTGGTGGCCTGGCTCAGCACTAAGTCCCGAGATGGCCGGATACACATCCTGACGTGGGCGCGCTCTGGCTCCGCAACTCCGCAACCCACGCCGGAACTTCAGTCGCCGGCTAAGGCGCCCGACGGAAGTGCGGCTACGCCGGCCGCATCCGGATCCTTAGCGGCGGAAACTCCGTCGCAAACGCCAAGCGTTAATCCGCCCCCAGTAATACCGCCCACCGCGAATCTGATCATTCCAGTGGAAGGGATCAAAGCTGACCAATTGCGCGACACTTTTGCCGATGCGCGTTCCGAAGGGCGCGTGCACGATGCTATCGATATCGCGGCCCCCCGCGGCACACCAGTGCTGGCCGCCGCCGATGGCGCGATCGTTAAGCTGTTCCTGAGCGAGCGTGGTGGCATCACTATCTATCAATCGAGCACCGACAACAAATTCATCTATTATTACGCGCATCTGGAAAGGTATGCAGATGGCCTGGCTGCAGGCCACTTCGCAAAGCAGGGAGAGATAATCGCGTACGTCGGTGATACCGGAAACGCCGGGACGGGCAATTACCATCTGCACTTTTCCGTCGCCGTGGTCGCTGATCCGAAACGCTACTGGGAAGGCACGAATATTAATCCTTATCCACTGCTGAAGCGGTGAGGTTTTGAAAAGTTATCGACCGCGCCTTTTGAGCCACCAGCGCAAGCTAAAGCTTGAACTCTATACACCTGCAGCGGAAGTTGAGCTTGAAATCTATACACTTGGAGCGGAATTGAGCTTCAATACATACAGGTGTATACAGTTCAAACTTCAGTTTGCTCCGGCCGAAGTCTTCGCGATATGTGGTTAATCCCAACGCTGGATCGTGGGAATGCCCATTGCAGGTAGGAACTGGAAAGCTAGAATCATCTGTATTGGAAAAGCAAACATCCCAGGGAGCAACGAAATGAAAAAAGGTCTAATTCTTCTTCTTTGTCTGGCCGCAGGTTTCTTGCTGGTGAGTTGTACCGAACCCACCAATCCCACCAACAAGAACGCGACACCGGCTGCCACCCCAATTGCCGCGGCGTCGCCGCTGGCGGCGGAGGAGAAGGCGGCAATCGCGCAACCCGTTACGCTGCCGGTGCTCGACGCCTTCTTTGCCGATGAATCGTTTCCCGCGTTACTCAAGACGCGTTTGCAACTGACTGATGACCAAATCGCCAAACTCAAGGAGTTGGCTCACGCGGAGACAGCAAAACTAAGCGACGCTAACGCCGGTGAAGTGGAAGGCGCGACCGCTAAGGCACGAGAGTCGGCCGAAGAAAAACTGAAGGCCCTGCTTGGCGAAGAGAAAGCGGGACAACTCGCAATCCTGGTTCGCGAACGTTGGAGCGATGCTGGAGAGGCCACGACCGGGAAAACCGCGGCGGCGACCGCGAACCCGACTACTCCGGAAGAATTTGCCGCTCGCGCCCCGAACACGGTGCCGACCGACTCTCGCATTGTCGTCAATGCGCCCGCGTATCGGATGGATGTTTTCGACCAGGGTCGCCTGGTAAAGTCATACAAGATCGGCATCGGGTACCCGCAGTTTCCCTTGCCCACCGCATTGCGCAAAGCGCGCACAATTATTTTCAACCCGACCTGGACGCCGCCCGATGAACCATGGGTGGCGAAAATGGCGAACATTAAAGTGGGTGAGAAAGTGGACGCCGGCAGCGCTTTGAATCCGCTCGGGCCCATCAAGATCCCGATCGGCCAGCCATCGTTGATTCATGGCGGCAAGTCGCCGGCGAAGCTCGGTACCTTTGCTTCACACGGATGCGTCGGCTTGACCACGCCGCAGGTCAGAGACTTTGCCAAAGTGCTTGCCGACATCAGCGGCGCGAAGTTGAGCGACGCTGACCTCGCGCGTTACGCGCGTGACAAAACACAAACGAAGCAGTTGAAACTTGAGAAAGACGTCCCGGTCGAGCTGCGCTATGAAACCATCGTTGCGGAGGACGGCAAGCTGCACGTCTATCGCGACGTTTACGATCAGCACACAAACACTGAAGAGAATCTGCGCGAAGTTCTGAAGGCAAACGGCTTGAAGCTCGAGGACCTGACAGCGGAGGAGCACGCGCAGGTGATGGATGCGTTGGCGCAAATGTCCGGCAAGTCGGGAGCAAGTGTCGCTCGCGCGACGCCGGTCGCAAAGCAAACCCCATCGCCAGAATCATCGCCTGGTGTGGCGAAGGCAAAGGCCGGCGCTCCGCTCAAGAAAACCCCGCGCGCGGGCAAGAACCAGAAGGAGATCGTTATTGAAATTGCGGCGTTGAAAGGAAAAGGCTATCCCGCGCCTTTGAACCTGGATACAGGCAGCGGTAAGGCGCCGCCTGCCCTGGCCGCAACAAAACCCGAAGCGCCGCCGGTTGCGAAACCTTAGTGACGGCCTCACGACTGTAGGGGCGGCCCTCCGTGGCCGCCCCCTTCGTTCCCCAAACCGATCCGTTAACAAAAACTTGGCATCACTGCCCGACTGGTCGCCACGGCTCTGCCGCCTGATGTGCGGAAGGCCTCCGGCCTTCCGTCCTACGTCCAAAAAATTTGGGGCTGTGCCCCAGCCCAGGGCGCAGCCCCAACAAACCAGGACTTTATCGGAAAGGCATAGCCTTTCCGCACATCAGACGGCACAGCCGCAACTCCATTCACAGGTTTCTCTTTTGAGTGAATCGTGCGAAGGGGTGGGGCACGGAGTGTCGCCCCTACAGAACATTCGCGGCTTCGCAGGAATCCAAGGCCGGCGCTTCTTCGACCGGAACTCCAGCTTCGCCGAAATACTGTCGGCCGGCCTCAATCGTTTCAAAGTATTCGGAAATGCGCCCGAGGATTTCATCGACTGAATGTGAATGGTAAACGGCAGTGCGAAACAGCGCGCCGCCCTGCAGTCCGCGGGTAAACTGTCCGGCCAACTGCTTCATCCTACCAATGGCCGCCAACTCCGGCATGTCTTCACGCAACATGTCGAAATACTCCAATAAAACATTTCGCTTGTCTTCCAACGTCGGTTGAAAAACGTCGCGGCCGTGCATCGCGTCTTCAACCTGCCGAAAGATCCAGGGATTAGCCATGGCGCCGCGGCCAATTAACACGCCGTCACAACCGGTTTCGCGAAAGCGGGCGAACGTCTGCTCAATCGTCGTTACGTCGCCGCTGCCAGACACGGGGACGCCCACCGCTTGTTTCACCTGCCGGACGAGGTCCCAGTTAGCCAGGCCGCGATAACCCTGCTCTTTCGTTCGTCCGTGTAAAGCGATGTGCTCCGCGCCGCATGCTTCGGCCAGTTTTGCCGTATCGACGGCATTGATGGTGTGGTCGTAGAAGCCGGCGCGAATCTTCACCGTCAAAGGAATCGTAATCGTTCTCTTGATCTCTTTGAGAATCGTCTCCAAACGTTGATGGTCCTTTAGAAGACCTGAGCCGCCGCCGTGCTTCACTACCTTTGGAGCCGGACAGCCACAGTTTACGTCCAGCATATCGGCGCCCATCTCTTCGGCCATCTCGGCGGCCAGGCGCATGCGTTCCGGCTGTCCGCCAAATATTTGCACGGCGAAGGGCCGCTCGGTCTCATAAAACCGCATCTGGCGTTTTGATTTCGGATTGTTGCGCGTGAGGCCTTCGACGGAGATAAATTCTGAGACGGTTAGCCCCACGCCGCCGCGACTCTTCACCAGCCGGCGAAACGAGATATCAGTCACACCAGCCATCGGAGAAAGAATCAGTGGCGGCTTAATCTCAATATCCCGAATGTGAAAAGCTTTAGTCATTAAATCCAATATCCTGCAGATGTTTAGCGTCGGGCTACGAAACCCCTAGGGCGTTTACTCTAAACGGCGCAAGTGGTTCAATGTCGAACACAAATTCCTGATCAGTAGATTAACTGGGCCCGATTATAGCAATGCAATTGAAACTCATCCAAAGTGGCGGCCTGGCGTGGGCCATTATCTATGCCGCCTTCATCATTTGGATTTACGCGACTGAACCCCGTTCGTTACGCGAAGTGGCAACGAATTCCCAGGTAGCCGCGGGGACGTATCAGGTAGATCTGGAGAAATTCAACAACGCCCTGGGAATGTTCCGCCGGGAGCAGTTTCGGGCCGCGCGTGACGAGTGGAGCCGCGCCGATCCGGGAACTCAGGACGCAGTCACTCAGTTCTATATTGCCTATTCTTTCTATCGCGAGGGTTGGGGGCGGGTTTACGACGACGACACTTTATTCAAACAGGGCTTGGAAGCGGTGAATCGCGCGATCAGCCTGGCGCCAAATCAATCGCTGACGGTGGCCGATCCTGACTTGCAGTTACACACAGCCGCGGAGTTGAAGGCCGAACTGGAACAGGGTACAGAACAAAGCCTCGGCGACCTGAACCCGCTGAAGGTTTTTCGCAAACGCAAATGACCGACTACATTGCTCGCAATCGCGCCCTGATGCGTTTTCTCGTGTTGCCCACGATCTTCCTGACCGTAGTGTTGCTGGGAGGAGTTCGCGTCAGCTCTGATGCGCGGGACTTTGTCTTTCTGGCGCCGCCATTAATTACGCTGATACTCGCGGCGTTGCTCATGGTCCTCTTTGTCCGTGCCGGCGCTTTGGATCTGCGTCTCTGGATCAGAAGCGATCAACCGACTCTCACCAATGTTTCTAATTCCCTGTTACTGCTGTCGGTTTTCTTTGCTTCGGCGCAGGCCTTTAATTCCGTGTTGCCGGAGAGCGGACTATTTCACTGGCTCTTCTCGTTCTTTTTTCTCTGGACACTCTGGAACAACCAGTTTGCCCAGTTTGATGCGCGACGCCTGCTACGCAGTCTGGTCGTGCTATTTGGCACCGCGTTCGTGCTCAAGCATTTGTTGCTGGCCGGCTTTTATGGGCCTTCAGAGGGATGGTTGAAGAAGATTGCGGGGGTAGTGCTGCAGGGGATATCGCTCGGCACGATTGATTTGCCGGCTTATGCGCCGGCCACGGGCTACATCTCTTTCTTCACACTCGCGCTGTATGTAGTCGGCTTGGTGCTGCTGACCCCGGCGCCTGATCGGTCCGAGCCTGCAGATGGGCAAAAACTTCTCAAGGCGAAACCTAAACTTTCGTCTGACGAGCAATTGGAGGCTCTCAGAGAATTGGTGCGGGCTTTGTAGGGGTGGCACTCCGTGGCCACCCCCTTCGTTCCGAGTGGCAGCTCTTTTCAAAGCCTCCACGACGAAGGGGGCGGCCACGGAGTGCCGACCCTACAACCTCCTCTTCAATATCAGCGTTACAAACACGGACAGGATGGTGCCAATAAATGCCAGGCCAATGATTAGCCCGGCGAAAGCTTTAACCAGGATTGGGCCTGTAATCTCACCATTAGGCCCTACGTGGCCGGCCTGTTGCATGAGTCCGGGACCAACCAGCACGAGCACGAGGGCGAAGAAGATAGCGGTCAATACTGCATATGTAATAGCAATGGCCACGCCCGTCTTCATACCCTCGCCGAAGGTCAGGCCGCCGTTGTTCGCTGCGCGCTTGTCGCTGATGCCCAACGCGAGAACAATAATCCCCGCGACATTGAAAACCACTGTGTCGAAGATAGCCGCCCGCGTCTGATCCAAGTGCAATCCCCAATGCTTCAGCGCTATCCAAACTGCGATGATGACTGCCACGAGTAGTCCGTACTTGAGGGCTCTTTTCATGCTGGCTCCTTCGTTGTTATGCAAACTAAAGTTTGCGTTACGATTAGGGTTCGATCGTTAGGGGCGTGCGAATTTCGACAGCGTCGTAGAGTTCCTTCATGCTCACATCGTCCAAGGCGACGCACCCCCACGTCCAATCGCTGCCCGCACCGCGGCCGTGAATGTAAATGGTTCCGCCCAGCGCGGTATTCTGCAGCGGCGTAACTTTTCTGTTCAGCGCATTGATGATCCTTGTGTACTGCGCTTTGGTGATCAAGCCATCACGCAAACCGCGCTCGGCGTGTTCGGCGTTTGGGTAGCTCACCCCGAGCGAGAGATAGAAAGCGCTCTGTGGGTTCTTTGTAAAAATATAGAAGCTGCCTTCGGGAGTCCGGCGGTCTCCCGCGCGAACCTTGTTTCCGACGGGACTCAATCCGAGGCCCACCCGATAAGTCCGCACGAGCTGGCCATCGGCAAAGAGCAAAAGCTCGCGCTGGCCTTTCTTGACTACGATACTGGGTTTGTTTAGTGGAAGGGTTAAGGTCGCTTTGATTGTTATAGCCGGAGCGACCTGGACCCCACCCTTTGGTATTGGATCCGATTTTGCGGTGGGAACCTGACAGGCCAGCGAACCGCAGAGCAGTAGTAAGGTCAGAGCCAGGCCGTGGAATCTAGTCACAGCCCGGGATGATACTCCGAATCAGCGAGAACGTTGAGTTTTTCGAATGATGGACGGGCTTTCCGACACGCTCACTCCGTTTAGCGGCGGGCTACCGCCCGCCGTCTTACGATGGAACGGCGGGCAGAAGCCCGCCGCTAAACGGTAAGGATTGCATTACCTCCGCGGCGGCAAAGCCGCGACCTACCGCGTCATCTACGCGCAACTCACTACCAGTTCACCACCAGCTTTTCGGAGTCTTCCCACACCGGTGTGTCCTGCCGAATCGCTGCGCGCTGCAGTTTCTCCGGTTCAGCCAGGAGGCGGCCGGCACCGAGGGCCACCGCGGTTAGCGGATCGTCGGGCGTTACTACATGCAGGCTCAGATCGGTTTGCAAACGCTCGGCCATTCCTTTCAACAATGCCCCGCCCCCGGTCAGAACCACTCCCGAATAGTAGATATCGGCGGTCACTTCGGGCTTAGCGTCTTCAATCATTCGCCGTATCGCCGCGCTGATCTGGGCCAAAATCGGCTCCAGGGCCGTGCGGACTTCGCCCGATCCAATCTGTACCGGAAGCGCCGCACCGTTTGCGAGTTGCTTGCCGACAATCTCGACCGGCGCCGAGTTGCTCTGACCATCGGAGGCCGCGCCCAGCTCGATCTTCAATCGTTCAGCGGTGCGCTCGCCGATTTGAATGCCATGCTGGACCCGAACGTAGTCTCTGACAGCTTCATCCATGGCGTTGCCGGCCCCGGGCAGACTCGCCGAGCTTACTATTC
>JAWVFI010000013.1:0-9719 GCA_033856235.1 Blastocatellia bacterium
TTCCGGCTCGCAACAGATACCGATTCGAAAGTGCTGCGGCATCTCGAAAAACTTTCCGGGGACAATGGCCGTTTCATATTTCTCGTTTAGCAGATCATACAGACTCTCGACGCTACCATGAGGAAGCAGCGGAAAGGATGTAGTGCCCGTGTCCGTTCGCACCGCCTGAAGATCGTCACGGCGGTCGAGGAATCGATTCAAAGCCGCGCGATTGTTTCCCAGGATGCGTTTCGCGCGCTCGGCCACCCGCGGCAATTGTTCTAAAGCCATGACGCTCAAACGCTCTGTGGGGTACGGGCCGACCCCGTCGAAGATGTCCTTCAGCCGCCACATGCGCTGCGCCAATTCCGGGTCCGCCAGGATCCAGCCACAACGCAAGCCGCTGAGGCCATAACCCTTTGTCAGGCTGCTGGTACTTACAAATTCCGGACCCAAATGAACGCTCGAGGCCGGGCCGTCTTCAAAAAGAGCTTCGAGATAAACTTCATCCACCAGCACGCGGGCTCCGACGCTGCGCGCCAGTATCCCAATCTCGTTCAAAGTTTCATTGTCGATCAGAACACTGCTGGGGTTGTGCATGTTTGTCAGCACGATCAGACGCGTCCGCGGCGAAATCTGTTTAGCCAGGGCCTCGACATTCACGCGAAATCCGTCGGCAAATGAGCGGGGAAACCGCTTGATGCTGGCCCCCAAATAACCGGCAATAGCCAGCAAGGGATCATAAGTCGGCTCTTCAATCAGGACCTCGTCACCATGATCGAGCAGTGCCGCCATCGCCAGATGATTGGCCATCGAGGTTCCGCCGGACACCGTAACTACCATTTCCGTGGACACGCCACAGTGCGTGGCCAGGGCATCAATCAACGGGCCGTAGCCATAAGCGTTCGCGCCATGCAAATCCAAATCAGCGAGTTCCACCTGGAGCTCGGTGAACGGCAAGTTAAGCACGCCGCTGAGCGCCAAATCGTATTTTGCTCGCGGCCGCGTCTTGGCCCAGTGCATGTATGAAGATTGCTTGATCATGATCAGCTCGATCGCTTATTCCAAAGGAAATAGACCGGCAGCCCGGCCAGCATCAGACCCAGGCCGATGGCGCTGTTGCGCGGGTACTTGTAAACCGTGCTTAGTACTACGGCACCGCAAGCCAGAATGAAAAAGATTGTGGTCAGCGGATGTCCGGGAATTCGGAAGGCCGGCTCTTCAACTGTTGCGCGGTGGCGGTCGCGGCTTCTGAATAGGAAAACGCACATCGCGGTTAAGGCAAAGAAAATCACATCCACCGAGACGACGTAATTCAAAATCTGTTCATACTTACCGGAAAGCGCAATCACGATTGCCAGCACCCCTTGTAACGCAATAGCTAACGCCGGGACTCGTGCGCGATTCAATTGTGCTAAGCCTTTGAAAAACACGCGGTCCTGGGCCATGGCGAAATAGACTCGCGGCGCGGTCAACATGCTTTGACTTAGAAAGCCGAGGGTTGAAACCGCGATACCGATGGCGATAAAGCGCGCGCCTCTTTCGCCTAACGCCAGCCGCATAACCGCCGACGCTGGGGTTTTGGTTTGGGCCAAACCTTCCGCGCCCAGTGCATGCAGATAAACAAAGTTCACTGACAGGTAGACGGCAATCACGCCAAGTACGCCCAGCAGCAATCCGCGCGGCAAGTTTCGCCGCGGATCGCGCACTTCTCCGGCGACAAAGCATGACGTTTGCCAGCCGCCATATGCAAACTGCACCGGGATCAAGGCTGCGCCAAAGGCTGTCAATAACAACCAGATATCTGACGAGCCGCCCGCAACTGCCTGAATTGATCCGCTGGGCGGCGCGGGATTGCTAACCGTCAATCCCCATGCGACCAGGACGGCAATGGCAATCAACTTCAGGATCATGAACACGTTTTGGGTCGTGCTGCCGGCGCGCACGCCGAGACAATTGATCAGCGTTAACGCAGAGAGCGCAATCACGGCGACAATTGCCGCGTTACGATCGCTGCCGGACAGGTGGCCCACTTCGAGGAAATACTTTGCGAAGGTTATCGCCACCGCCGCCATGCCACCGGTCTGAATGACCAGCAGTAGTGCCCAACCGTAAAGAAACGCGATCGATGGATGAAACGCGTCGCGCAGATAGATGTACTGTCCGCCGGACGCCGAGGTCTGCGAAGAAAGCTCGGCGTAGATAAATGCACCCGCCAGCGCAATCAAACCTCCGACGGCCCAGGCTCCCAAAATCAGGAAGGGAGTATGCACCTGCTGGGCGACCACGTAGGAATTGATGAAGATGCCGGACCCAATGATCCCACCCATCACCAGCATCGCGGTATCGAAGAGCCCCAGCCTGCGGGCGAGGCTGGACGGCGAGGCGGCGTTGTCTTGGGCGTTTTCGATCACGACTCCTGCTAAGGGTACAAGGATTTATTTCGTGTCTCTTCGTGCCAGAAACGGCGCAGTTCGGTCAGTGACGAAGATGGACTCCAGGCTTTCCACAGACTGAGTCTGTGCCACTCATGGCCGAAAGACAGGAGTGTCTATCCTACTTTAATAACTGGGCGGCGATTACTAACTTTTGAATTTCAGAAGTGCCTTCGTAGATACGGAGCGCCCGAACTTCGCGATAGAGTCGCTCAACCACGCTGCCGCGCACCAGGCCGGAGCCTCCGTGAATCTGCAGGGCGCTGTCGATTATCCGACCGGCAGCTTCGGTGGCAAAGAGTTTGGCCTCGCTGGCTTCCCCAGTCGATTTTTCTGCGGCGTCTGTGTCCTTCAAATAGGCCGCACGATAAACCAAGAGGCGCGCGGCGTCGAGCTCGGTCGCCATGTCCGCCAGTGTTGCTTGTATCAACTGATGGCTGGATAAAGGACGGCCGAATTGCTGCCGGGCTTTGGCGTACGAAACGCTTTCATCCAGCGCGCGCCGTGCCATGCCGCAAGCCGCGGCGCCGACGCTGGCGCGAAAAGTATCAAGCGTCTGCAAAGCCAGGCGCAGACCATCGCCTTCCGCTCCAATCAAGTTCTCAGCGGAAACGCGGCACCCCGTGAATTCAAGTTCGCCGATCGGATGCGCGGCCATCATCTCGGTGCGCTCGCGAACCACGAGCCCCGGCAGGCGCGCGCCGGCCACAAACGCGGACAACTGCGGACGACCATCGGGGCGCGTTCCCGTTCGCGCAAACACGGTGTAGAAGTCGGCAAGCCCCGCGTTGGAAATGAAGCGCTTACTGCCGTCGATAATATACGCATCTCCATCGCGACGGGCTGTGGTCTTAATCCCGGCAACGTCCGAGCCCGCTTCTGCTTCCGTCAGAGCGAACGCAGCAATGGCCTTGCCACTCGCAGCCCTATCCAACCAGAACTCGCGCACATGTTCACTGGCGGCGAGACTGATTGGATAGGTGCCGAGACCCTGCATCACGAAAGCCAGATCAGCGAGCGAAGACGAGTAAGAGAGCGCCTCTCGGATCAAACAAAAAGAGCGCAGGTCGAGCGGCTGTTCGTGGCGCGCCACGGCGTAGCGCAGCAAGCCAGCATCGACAAGGAGACCGAGGTAAGCACGAAAATGTTCGTCGAGGCTGGTCTCTTCCTCGGCGGCGCGCGGCTCGATCTCGCGGGTTACGAACGCGGCTGTCTGCGTGGCCAGCTCACGCTGTGCAGAAGTAAAGAATGGAGTCTGTTGAATGAAACGGTCCATCTTGTCAGAACCGCCTGCGGTAGCGGGCGGTTGATGTAACGCTATCATTGAGTTTGGGTCCCGAGATCAACCGCCCGCTACCGCAGGCGGTTCTGACTTCACTTAAACTTCGGCGGGCGCTTCGCAATGAAGGCGTCGTAGGCTTCGCGAAAATCCGTGTGCTGCATGCAAAGCGCCTGGGCCAGGGCTTCGCTTTCCAGCGCCGTGTTCAAGTCCATGTGCAATTCCCGGTTCAGCATCTCTTTCGTCTTGCTCAGCGCAAAACCTGGTCCGGCAGCTAAACGTTCCGCAAACTCTTTCGTCGTTGTTACTAACTGCTCGCCCGGGACTACGCGATTGTACAATCCAATCGCAGCAGCTTCACCTGCTGTAACAAAATCACCGGTCATCAACAACTCAGTCGCTTTGGCCAGCCCGACCATGCGCGGCAGCAGATACGCTGCGCCCATATCCGCGCCGGAGAGTCCTACCTTAACAAACAGAAAGGCAATCTTCGCCGCCTCGCTCGCGATGCGAATGTCCGCCGCAAGCGCAATGCAGGCGCCGGCGCCGGCAGTCGTGCCATTGAGACTGGCAATCACGGGTTTTGGGAGGGCCCGAATATTATGGATTAAGTCGCAAGTCATGCGGGTGAAGTTCAGCAAGCCCTGCATGTCGCGGGCGAACAGTTCGCCGATGATGTCATGCACATCCCCGCCGGAACAAAATGCTTTACCCGCCCCTGTGATCACGACCACGCGAACGTCTGGCTCGGTGCGCAGGGCGGCGAACGTCTCGGTCAGTTCCCGGTAAACCTCGAACGTGATCGCGTTCAGCCGTTCGGGCCGATTCAAGGTGATCGTCGCGACGCCCGACTGCGTTTGTTCGTAAAGAAAGCTTTTGGGTTGGTTCATGTCCTTACGAGCCCAGCACAAGACTCCGGTTTCGTGTTCTTTCGTATAGTTGGTGTGGTTCGTGAATCGTACGGCTCCGATTCCAAAGCTCACCAGTCACGAAGTCACTCGGAACTCACGAAGTAACACTAACCAACCGCGGGGCTCGCCTTCGCAATTGTCCGTTTCGCATCACCAGGGCACTCTCCCAGTCGGCGCTACGCGAGACGCACTATTTGTTACTGCCCTCTTCAACAATTCTTACCGGCGCTGGCAGAGCGCCTGAATTCAAACCCTGAGCGATGTCCTCGGCAGACTGTTTGGTGAATCGGCCCGAAATCTCCCCCTGGTCGGTAATCTGTGATTTGATGTAAGCGATTGATTTGACCTCGTCGTTAACTGCGACCCCGATGTACCGGTTGATGTTCGCTGCCGTCCAGGTTCCGAATTTTTCCGCGCCGGCGGGTTTCAGTGTGAACTGAATAATGTAATCTTGGCTGCGGATCCGCCCCTCAATGGCAGAAGCTTTGCGAAGGTCGCTGCCATCAACAACCGGGGGCGACTCAACTACCACCCACCGGTTCAGGGCCGGATGTGCGTCACCATTCTTGCCGGCGACCGCTACATCATGTTCAACGAATGGCAGCACCCGACGATTGCCGGGAACCGTTCCACCCAGGGAAACCACAGCCTCTTCTTTAGTAGTGTACGTTTGCACTGGCGCCGGGCTCGGAGGGCTGGTCACTGCGACTAACTGAAGTCGACCCGCGGCAGTGATTAGTTTCTTCAGGCGTTCGCGATCGGCAACGTCAGGAAGATTTATCAGGATCCGATCACCCTGCGGCTTCACTTCAACTGAGGATAAACCGAAAGCGTCCAGACGCGTTTCGATTATGGCCATGGTTTGTTTTACGACGGCGTCGCGATCCGGCCCGGCCGCTTCGACCTGAAGCACGACATGCCAGGTTAGAGCGCGCTTCGGCCGGAGCATAGAACAAGCCAACCCAACCGAAACAAAAAGCACAATCACAATAGCGGTGGTAAATCGTTGTTGCACGTGCTTCTCCTCGCCGCCTGACCGCCTCAGTTACAAGACGGCGACACCTTCAATTTCAACCTTCGCCTTGTCGTCGAGCAAGCTCTTCACCTCCACCATCACCATTGCGGGAAAGTGTTTGCCCATGTGACTGCGATAGCGCTCGCCAATTTCGCGCCTGCGTGCGGCGTACTCCGGCTTGTCGGTGACATAGATGATCAGGCGCGCAATCTGTTCTGCCGTTCCGCCAGCGGCGACAACGACGGCAACGACGTTTGCCAGGGCCTGATCGAACTGCGCCACAAAGTCTTCGCTGACGATCTGCTGGTGTTGGTTCCAACCGATCTGGCCGGCGATAAATAAGAGGCGACCGCCGGGTTCAGTCAGGACACCATTGGAATAGCCGCGCGGCGCGCCAAGTGATTCAGGGTTGATAAAAGTGAAAGGCATTCTTAGATAGTCCGACAAACTTCAGTTTGTCGTCTGAAGTTGAGAGCTCCCGGAGTTTCGACAAACTAAAGTCTGTCGGACATCCGAAACCACTACAACACCGTGCCGCCGTCAACATTGATTCCCTGACCGTTGATGCTGCGACCGTCTTCCGAAGCCAGCAGCAGCGCGAGGGCCGCTACTTCTTCTGAGGTCACCAGCCGGCCCTGCGGACTCATTCGCTTGATGGCGGCGAAAGCGTCATCCGCGCTCTTTCCCGTCTTCGCGGTAATGTTTTCAATCGCCCGCGAAGTCATTTCCGTGTCCACATAGCCCGGGCAGATCGCGTTTACGGTGATGCCTTTGCTCGCCACTTCCAGCGCTGCGCATCGCGTCAGTCCGAGCACGCCATGTTTGGAAGCCGAGTAAGCGGCAATGTACGGCGCGCCGGTCTTGCCGGCAATCGAAGCCACGTTGATGATGCGGCCCCAGCCGCGCGAAATCATATCGGGCAAGGCGGCGCGCATGCAAAAGAAAGTGCCGCTGAGGTTCACCGCGATGAGCCGCCGCCAGAGGTCGTCACTGGTTTTGTCGAGCGTGGCGCTTTCCGCGATACCGGCGTTGTTCACCATGATGTCAGGCCCGCGGCCGAACTTCTCTCGAGTCTGGGAAAACATTTTTTCCACGCTGGCGCCGTCGGCTACATCGCAGGCGATGGGAAGCGCAGTGGCGCCGGCGGCGCTAATCTCATTGGCAACACTTTCGATCTGCTCAAGACTGCGCGCGGCAACAACGACGCTAGCGCCTTCATTTGCGAATGCAGTTGCAATGGCGCGACCAATGCCCCGTCCACCGCCGGTAATTAACGCTAACCTGCCTGCCAGTTTCATCTTATTCGAATTATGGAGTGCGCCGGCAGAGCGAAGCGGCGACGGCGCTTTGGATTCTTTCCCGACCGATTATCCAAAGCGGTGTCGCGCTTCGCTTGCCACCGCACTCCAAATTAGTAGCCTGTAAATTTAGGTGCTCGCTTTTCTAAGAAAGCCCGCACGCCTTCTTTGGCATCCTGCGATTCAAAACAGCGAGCTTGCGCTTCCATTTCAAACCGCAGCATTCGATCCAGCGTTTCGCTTTGCCCAAGGTAAACGGCTTGCTTGGCGAGGGCGATGGGATCCGGAGGTAAGTCGCGCAAACGTTCCGCTAGTTTTCGGGTTTCGGACTGCAACTCTTCATCCGGGACCACCCGATTCACCAGTCCGAGGCGCAGGGCCTCTGGGGCATCGATCGCGTCTCCCAGAAAAAATAGCTCGCACGCTTTGTTAGGCGACACGAGGCGCGACAAGAAGTACGTACCGCCCCAATCGGGATGAAGTCCGACGCGAACAAACGATTGCGTAAAAGTAGCGCTGGCCGCAGCCAGCCGCAGATCGCACGCCAACGCGAGATTGCAGCCAGCGCCAGAAGCCGGCCCGTTGACAGCGGCAATTACGGGTTTCGTCATGTCGCGAATGGCCGTCACCACGCGCCGTGCGGCACCCAGCAGGCGGGCAAATTCTTCCGCGTCGTCGCGGTCCATTAACTCGGCCATCGCCGCTACATCACCGCCGGCACTGAAGGCGCGTCCAGCGCCGGTGATTACTACTACCCGCACAGCGCGATCACTGCCAGCCTGTTCCAGCGCCTCCGCCAGGTCGCGTCGCATGTGACCCGCGAATGCGTTGAGCTTTTCCGGACGGTTCAGCGTGATCGTAACAATGCCGGACTCTTCAGTGACGTCGATGTTTTCGTAGGACATGTTTCGAGTTTCGAGTTTCGAGTTTCGGGTTTCGGGTTGCGGCTGTCAGGTTTCGGGTTTTGCTCTTTCTCTTAACTAGAAACTCGCAACCCGAAACTCGAAACTACTTCCCCTTGAATGCCGGCTTGCGCTTGTTGATGTGGGCATCAATGCCTTCCTTCGCGTCCGCTGATTGAAACAGTTGCTGCTGTAGTTCGCGCTCGAGAGCCAGGGCGGACTCGAAAGGGATTTCGCCACCGGTCTGGACGGCGCGCTTGATCCGGCCTACTGCTTGTGATGCTTTGCCCGGAAGTGTGAAACGCCGCGCATAGTCCATCACCTGCTGCATGAAAGCTTCGCCGGAATCGGCTGCGAGAATTTGATTGATGATGCCGAGTTGCTCGCCCTGCTCGAAATCAAACAATTCGCCGCTAACCATTAACTCCAGCGCTTTTGATTTTCCCACCAGCCGCAGTAATCGCTGCGTCCCCCCGGTTCCCGGCAACACTCCCAGGGAAACTTCCGGCAAACCCATCTTGCCGGCGCCGCGACGCGCGATCCTCAGGTCCGCGGCCATGGCCACTTCCAGCCCGCCGCCCACACAATGGCCATTGATCGCCGCAATCACAAGTTTCGGCGTCTGCTCCAGCCGCGACAGCGTCTCGTTCGCATGCAGGCAGAAGTAATATTTGAATTCCGGCGTCACACTCGCCAGCATGTTGATGTCGGCGCCGGCGCAGAAGAACTTCTCGCCCCGTCCGGTAATCACGATTACCTGAACGCTCTCATCCATGCGAGCATCCAGGATGCGGCGATCAAGTTCACGCATCATCTCATGCGAGTACGTGTTGGCCGGGGGATCGTCAAGCGTCAAGACCGCGACGCCGTCTTTGGTCCGGTAATCAATTAGGTTTTTAGGCGCAGTCTGGGCGGGTGATGATTCCACAATGGTTCTCTCTTAATTTTGCAGGCGGCAGCTGCAGAGTTATTTCGCGCCGGCCTTCTTTAACAACTCAGCTATCTCTTTGTAACCTTTGCCGGTCGCGATGCTCAAAGGTGTGGCGCCGTCCTTCTTTCTGGTATTTGGATCCGCGCCCTTCTCGAGCAGGAGCTTTACGTTGGCGAGCTGATTGCCCCATACCGCTTCGGTTAGCGGCGTGCGTCCGTCCGGATCCTTCACGTTTACCGAAGCGCCTTGCTCCAGGAGTTTCTTGACGGCGTCGTTGTCACTCTTACCCGCCAGCTCCAGCAATCTTACTTCGCGCGCAAACATCTCGAGGATCTCTGGATGTCCCGCGGCCATGCTCAGCGCTGTTTGGCCGTCGTTCTTTTTGGCAAAGACATCGGCGCCGTGGCTCAAAAGCGCTTTCGCGATTTCCGTATGGCCGTAAAATGCCGCTTCCGTCAAAGGCGTGCGCCCTTCCGGGTCTTTCGCGTTGGGGCTGACGCCTCGATCCAATAGAGACTTAACCAACGTCGCATCGCCCTTGATCGTCGCTTCCAGTAAAGCGACCTCATCAAGCGAACGCTCCGCAGGCTTTGCGATCGTGGCCTGGGGACTGGGTTGCGGCGCCGGAGCCGGCGCAGGCGCCTTGGGCTGGCAAGAGCTCAGAATAGTCAATGCCGCGATCGACACCATGAGCATCAGGAAACTTTGTCTTCGGTTTCGAATGTCTTAATCCTCCTACTAACTATTTGAAAGTCCTCAAATACCGTCGCTGCTTTCAGTCTGAGGTTCCCGCCAGACACTTACTCGTCCAGCGCCCGAGAATTTCGGTAAGACAAGATCCGCAGCCTGTGACCCTTCGAGGAAGCCCGTCAGGAACAAGCGCATGATGTTGTCAACCAGATGGCCGATCGCAATTTTCCCGTGCGGGTTGTACCAGTTATAAATCCAGTTCATCATTCCGAACAAGGC
>JAWVFI010000014.1:0-55090 GCA_033856235.1 Blastocatellia bacterium
CGCACGTAGCGGTGGAAAAGCTCATCGTAGTCATGCACCACATCGCCGTGTCCGCCATGCACCAGGGTCGGCGCGAAGCTGCGCAAGCGAGCGAGGCTGACCAGGTATTCAGCGAGCGAAGGAAACCGTTTCGACGGATCAAGTGGATCGGGAGAAAGAATCGGGTTGGGAGTAACGCGCTTCAGGACACAATCGCCGGCGATGACGGTGCGGTCGGCTTCGCGAATGAAAGAGCACGAGCCAGGCGTGTGGCCGGGCGTGTGGACTATGCGCAGCGAGCCGGTTTCAAAATCCAGCTCGGCTTCATCCCAGAGCGGGTTGTACTCGTGATCTTCAAATGAGTCCGCGTACATGCGCACGCCTTCGTACATTTTTCGCATGCCCGTAATTTCGTCGTCGGGCACACCGGCGCGGACCAGCAAGTGGCGATGCTCCTCATACTCCAGGCGGCCGATGCGATGGCCGGTTTCCCACTCATGAACAAACACTTCGGCGTTCTTTGCTTCATCCCGGAGGGAGCGAGCCAGGCCGCAATGGTCCTCGTGCGCATGCGTCAGGACGATGCGGCGAATGTCGGAAATCAGAAAGCCCGCCTGGCGCAACCCGGCGCGCAAGGCTTCGATGGCCTCTTTGGTTTTGGGGCCGGTGTCGATGAGGGTGATCGGATCTTCGGCGATCAGATAGACATTGACCGGGCCGATGTAGAACGGGGTGGGCAGGGATATGGGGATGATACGCATTTGTTACAAGTTTTTTTTCAAGACTGAATTCGTTGCGCCATGGCTAAGCCCTGGGTTTGCGGGTCGCCTTGAGATATCTTTCCCAAATCCCGAGATCCAGCTTGCTATCGTTCTTGCGATGAAATACTCACGTTTCGAAGAACTACCTGTTTGGAAAGACGCTATCGAACTAGCCGTCAGGATCTACCAGTTCACCAGTGCCGACGCATTCAAGGGTCGTTACAGCCTGAAAGATCAACTCGAACGCGCCGCGGTTTCCGTTTCCAACAATATTGCGGAAGGCTTTGAAAGAGGAAGCACGCAGGAAACGCTTACCTTCTTGTATATCTCACGCGGATCAGCAGGTGAGACCCGTTCCGTTCTCTGTTTGTGCGACCGATTGCCTGGCTTTTCCCATCTCAGATCTGAGATCCAGAGCGGAGAGCATCTCGCGTCAATTACGACGCTGGGCGGACTCTCTGCAAAACTCCAACATCCGCGGTCAACGTTACCTAACAAACAAGACGAGGGCGAAAACTAAAGAAGCCCGGGAACGCGAAGAGTTTCTGAAAGAACTGGAAACCATTCGCACCCGCAAAATCGAGCCATCTTCATCCGCCGGCGGTTAAGCTAGCCTCGCTAAGAGTCAATTCTGCAATTCAGACCTGGCGTTTGAGATCTCAGATTTGAGATCTCAGATCTGAGACTAATAAACGTACTTATTCGCCTGAATCATCTCATCCGCAATCCGCTGCCGCGCCACGATGGTGTTCATCGGCATCAGTTTGGTAAACCGCCGCAGCGCCGCCAGCAGCGTCCGCAACTCATCGCCGTCAGCCATCCCGGCCAGCGTGCTCTTGGCCCGCGCTTCGATCCGCTGAACCGCGTCGTTGCAAAACACACGCGTCATGTCCAGGTATCGCGCCGCCGCCGCTTCGCCCGCCGACGCCGCCAGCTTCTGCGCGCGCAGAATCGCCGACTCCATCGCATAAGCGTCCATGATCACATCAGCAATGCCGATCAGGATCTCCTGCTGATCTCCCAGGGTCATCATGTACTTTTGCGCCGCAGTGCCCAGCGTCATCAGCCCGACCTTCTTCGCGTTTTTGGCCAGCTTCATTTCGGCCGCCAACAGACCCTCGTCATCGTCGAACCCGGCCATTTGCGGCGTGAGTATTTCATCCATCAAAGCCTTCGCCGCCGGCAGCAATGCCAACTTTCCGCTCAACGCACTCTTCATCAGGCGTCCCGGAATCAACATGCGGTTGATTTCGTTGGTGCCTTCAAAGATGCGGTTGATGCGCGAGTCGCGATAGGCACGCTCCGCCGGGTAGTGTGCGGAATAGCCATACCCGCCGTAGATTTGCACCATTTCATCGGCTAGGTAATCGCAGTATTCCGAGAGCGCGACTTTGATGATCGAACACTCCGCCGAATACTCCTCAATCGCGCGCATCTTGGCGTCAAGGTCATTCGGATCGTCGCCGATTGCGTCTTCGATCATTCCCAGCGTGCGCCAAATCATCGCCTCGCCCACCCAGGTACGAATCGCCATCTCGCCCAACTTGGATTTGATGGCGCCGAACGAGGAGATTGACTTGCCAAACTGCTGCCGCTCATTCGCATACCGAATTGATTCGTGC
This sequence comes from Blastocatellia bacterium, assembly GCA_033856235.1. GTDB lineage: Bacteria > Acidobacteriota > Blastocatellia > Pyrinomonadales > Pyrinomonadaceae > DASXRU01. Next base: position 2,363 of record JAWVFI010000014.1, read on the forward strand.
AACATCAGCTTCATGCCGCCAATGCACATGGCGCCGAGCTTGAAACGGCCGATATTCAGAGTGTTAAATGCGATCTTGTGACCTTTGCCGATCTCGCCAAGTAAATTCTCCAACGGCGCTTTCGCATCCGCCAGCACGAGCGGAGTGGTGCTGGAGCCCTTGATCCCCATCTTGTGCTCTTCAGCTCCGGGCGACAGACCGTCCTGCTTCTCGACAATGAATGCTGAGAACTTGTCGCCGTCAACTTTCGCGAACACGATGAAGATGTCGGCAAATCCACCGTTGGTGATGAACATCTTTTCGCCGTTCAGAATGTAGTGGGTTCCGTCCTCGCTTAATCGCGCGGTCGCTTTGGCCGCCATCGCGTCGGAGCCTGAGCCGGCTTCCGTCAGCGCGTAAGCCGTGATCAGTTCACCCGAGGCAATCTTCGGCAAATACTTTTCTTTCGCCGCTTCCGTGCCGAAGTAAATGATCGGCAGCAACCCGATTCCGCTCTCGGCGCCCAGCGTGGTGGCAAAGGAAGCGCAGCGGCCAATGTTCTCGCCGACGAGGGCGCCGCTGGTCTGATCGAGACCCAGGCCGCCGTACTCCGCCGGAATATTGACGCTGATCAGGCCGAGGTCCGCGGCCTTCTTTACCAACTCGCGCGCGAGCTTCCAGTCATGGTGCTCCAGCTCATCGATGCGCGGGATAACTTCGTTGTCGATAAACTGGCGCGTCGTTTCGGCAATCATGCGGTGTTCTTCGGTGAAGTCCTCAGGCGTGAAGACCTCAGCGGTCGTGCGATCTTCAATTAAGAATGCACCACCATTCACCACGCGTTTCTGTTCGACTACGGCTGACATATGTTTGCTCCTTTTCGCAAGTAAGAGTCGATAGTGGCTGCTAGCAGGATGTGTCTTCGCTACGCACCACCCACTGCCCACTGCTCACTGCCCACTGCTCACATTCTTTCAAATATTCCGGCAGCGCCCATGCCGCCGCCAACACACATGGTTACCATTCCGTAACGCCCATTGCGGCGTTCCAATTCGCGCAGGATGGTGGCGGTCAGCTTAGCGCCTGTGCATCCCAGCGGATGGCCCAGGGCAATCGCGCCACCGTTCACGTTCACCTTGTCTGGATCGAGACCCAGCGTTTTGATTACGGCCAGCGATTGCGCCGCGAACGCTTCGTTCAACTCGATCACATCGATGTCATCCAGCGTCAGTCCAGCCAACTTCAATACTTTCGGAATCGCGAAGACTGGTCCGATGCCCATTTCCTCTGGCGGGCAGCCGGCGGTTGCATAAGCTACGAAACGCGCCAGGGGTTTCGCGCCCAGTTCTTTTGCGCGCGCGTCCGACATCACGATCGCCGCCGCGGCCCCGTCAGACATTTGGGACGCATTGCCCGCCGTGATAGTGCCTTTGACGTGAAACGCCGGCTTTAGTTTCGCCAGTCCTTCGATGCTGCTTTCGCGCCGCACTCCTTCGTCCCGATCAAAGACGATCTCGCGGCTCTGTTTCCGTCGTTTTTCATCGAGGTCTTCCATGACCACCGTTAGCGGCACCGTCTCGTCTTTAAATTTGTCGGCATCCAACGCAGCAGCTGCGCGCTGGTGCGAACGCAGCGCGAACTCGTCCTGCTCTTCGCGCGTCACTTCATACTTGCGCGCCACGTTCTCCGTCGCTAATCCCATGTTCAAATAGAAATCCGGATAGTGCTCGACCAGATATGGGTTCGGCCGAATAGTATGCCCGCCCATGGGAATCATCGACATCGTTTCCAACCCGCCGGCAATGATCACTTCCGCGCCACCCGCCTTAATCCGATCGGCGGCCATTGCAATCGATTGCAATCCCGAAGAGCAAAAGCGATTGATCGTCATGGCACTGGTTTCCACCGGCAAGCCCGCGCGAATCGCGGCTGCCCGCGCCACGTTCATGCCCTGCTCGGCTTCTGGCATCGCGCAGCCCATGATCACGTCTTCGATTTCCGCGGCTTGCAGACCGGAAACTCGCGCCATCGCTTCCTTGATTACCGCCGCTCCCATTTCATCAGGGCGCGTGTTTCGGAGCGTGCCCTTTGGCGCCTTACCAACCGCTGTGCGCACCGCCGATACAATTACTGCGTCTCTCATAATTGTTTCCCCCCGGCTCAGCCGCCTGATGTGCGGAAAGGCTCTGCCTTTCCGACAACTTGGCAAGTATCAGGAGGCTACGCCTCCGTTCAGATTGCGAGGCGCAGCCTCGCTGACTATTAAACCCTCTCGGAAAGGCAGAACCTTTCCGCACATCCGGCGGCCGAGCCGAGCCGCCGTTGAACTAATTCCTCAGCGGCTTCCCTGTCTTCAACATATGCCCCAGCCGTTCCTGGGTCTTGCGCATTCCTGCCAGTTTCAGAAACGCCTCTCGTTCAAGCTCAAGCAAATATTGCTCGGAAACTCTGGTCGGATGATTCAGATCGCCGCCCGTCAGGATCCGGGCCAACTGCGTGCCAATTTCCGCGTCGTGATCTGAAATGTAACCCGCGCGCTTCATTTGATGGATGCCGAGCTTCAACGTTGCCAAAGCCGAATTGCCCATCGCCAGAATGTCGGTGCGTTGTTGTGGTTGCACATATCCACTGGCAGCCAACGCCAGAACTTCCTTCTTGGCGTCGGCAATCAATCGATCCGTGTTCATGGAAATGGTGTCGTCGGCTCCGAGGAACCCCAGAGTGCGCGCTTCCTCCGCTGAGGTAGCGACCTTGGCCAGCGCGATCGTTTCAAACGCCCGCTTCACAAACGGAAAGGGATCCGCATCGTCCACATTCTTTGGAATCGAATCCAGCGCCCGCACCAACATTTCTTTCGTGCCGCCGCCGGCGGGGATAATCCCTACGCCCACCTCGACCAAGCCAATGTAGGTTTCCGCTGCCGCCCCCACTCGATCACCATGCAGCACCACTTCGCAGCCGCCGCCAAACACCATCTGGAAAGGAGCAACCACCACCGGCTTGGGCGAATAACGCAGGCTCATCATCGAAGTCTGGAACGCGCGCGTCATCATCTCCAGCTCTTCCCAGTTTTCTTCCTGCGCCTCCATCAGCATCAGCATGATGTTGGCCCCGACACAGAAGTTCTGGCCCTGATTGCCAACCACCAGGCCAACGAAATTTTTTTCCACTTCGCCGAGGGCAAACTTCAGCATCTGCAGCGTGTCGCCGCCGATGGCATTCATCTTCGAATGAAACTCCAGGCACGCGACTCCATCGCCGATATCAATTAACGAAGCGCCCGAATTCTTCTTGATGACTCCGGTGCGGTCTTTGACCGACTTCAGAATGATTGTGCCCGGCAGATCGACGAGGGGCAGATACTGTTCGGAAGTAAAGTCAAAATAGAACTGTTGGCCGTCATGTTTTTTGTAGAAAGATTTAGCCCCAGCCTCCAAAAGCTTTTCCACGTTGGCCGGAATGCTTTGGCCTTCTTCCTTCATCCGCGCCACCGACTTCTCGACCCCGATGGCGTCCCAGACTTCGAACGGGCCCAGCTCCCAACCGAATCCCCAACGCATCGCGCGATCGACCTCCACCACGGTATCGGCGATCTCGGGGATGCGTTCGGCGGAGTAGCGCAGCGTGCGCGAGAAAGTCTTCCAGAGAAATGCGCCCACCCGGTCCTTGGCCCACACCAGCGCCTTGAGCCGCTCGCCCGTGTCCTCCAGGTTTTTCGCCATTTCCAACGAAGGCAGTTTCACCTTCTGCGACGGGCGATACTCCAGCGTAGCGGGATCGATTACGAAGAACTCGGGTTTGCCGCCTTCACCTTTGCGCTTTTGGTAGAAGCCGCCTTTCGTCTTGTTGCCGAGAATGCCTTGGCCCACCATCTTGGTCAGGAACTCAGCTGCGACAAACATCTCGCGCTCGGGATCTTCAGGCAGCGCTTCGTGCAGGTTTTTTATGACATGCGTAAAGACATCGAGTCCCACAATGTCAAACGTGCGGAAGGTAGCGCTCTTGGGACGGCCAATTACCGGGCCCGTCATCTTGTCGACTTCTTCGATCGAATAACCATCCTCGACCATTGTCTTGATGGTGTGCAGCGCGCCAAACGTGCCGATGCGATTGGCAATGAAGTTAGGACGGTCCTTCGCCGGCACCACGCCCTTGCCCAAACGCTGATCGATGAAGCCAAAGAGGAAGCAGGAAACTTCCGGCAAGGTCGATTCGGTGCGAATGATCTCTACCAGATGCAGGTAGCGCGGCGGATTGAAAAAGTGGACGCCAAGAAAGTGCTGGCGGAAATCTTCCGAGCGGCCGTCGGCCAGGAGATGAATCGGAATGCCACTGGTGTTTGAAGCAACGATCGATCCGGCGCGCCGATGTTGGTCTACGCGCTCGTAGAGGCTGCGCTTAATCTCCAGGTTCTCGACGACCGCTTCAATAATCAAATCGCAGTCCTTGAGCGCTGCGAGGTCATCGTCGAAGTTCCCCACTGTCACCAGTGGCGCCTGGTCCGGCGTAAAGAACGCCGCCGGCCGGGCTTTCTTCGCGGCTTCAAAACCCACCTGCGCAATGCGGTTCTTCACCGCCTTAGAATCCAGGGTCAAGCCTTTGGCCTGTTCCTCGGCGGTCAACGCGCGCGGTGCAATGTCGAGCAAGAGTGTGGGCACACCCGCGTTGGCCAGGTGCGCGGCGATTTGCGCGCCCATGGTGCCGGCCCCCAGAACAGCTGCTTTTTCAATCTTCATCGTGAAGTAAGTGGCGAACTTCCTTTCTGTGTAAAGCTAACCCCAGGCAGGCGGCTATCATACTGAATGAGCACTCATTCAGCAAGTAAAACGGGGGCGGTAATGATATAACCGAGTCGCAATTGCGGTTGGTTATTCACTCGCCATATACTCCGCGGCACTGAAAGGCAACCTCCATGGAGCACAGACTTCTCCAACTTTGCTGGATCGTTGTTGTGCTCGTCAGCATGGCGTTCCCGATTTCGGGTCGGATATTTTACGCGAACCTCGGCGAACACTGTGTTGGAAACCCGAAGCGAAAAGGTTGCGGGCCCTGGGTCCGCGGGTTGCACACTCAGTCGATTGGTACGATCGAATCCAGGTCGGAAGCACGATATTTGTGCACTACCAGTGTCTCGGCACCGGAAATCTTATAATTGTGGGAGCGGATCTGAATCGCTATTGACCTGCGCACCCTCGGTATCGTATGCACGGAAAGGGAAGTAACAATGGCAAGCAAAATTATTATGCGCGTCTTTTTCTCCGCGTTGCTTTTCCTGATTGCGATTAACGCCAGCGTCGCAATTGCCAGACTTCCCGCCCATCAGAGGTTCGTTATCCAGAGCACTACTGAGTCTGGCGATCTGGCAGAAGCAAATCGCTTAAGTGCTCTGGTAGTAAAACTCGTTAAGGAAGGCCGGTACGATGAAGCGAAATCATCGGCCGCAAAGGCGCTGGCGATTCGGGAAAGAATCCTTGGGCCTGAGCATGAATATGTTGCCGACAGTTTGATTAATCTTTCGGAAGTCTATATCGCGCAGCGGCAGTATGTTGAGGCCGAGGCTTCGCTCCATCGTTTATTGCGGATCACTGAAAAGAAGTTTGGCGCGGACAGCCTGCGGACGGGCAAGGCGCTTGACCGATTAGGCCTGACACAGTTTTGGAGTAAGAGGTTTCCCGAAGCCGAAAAATCGCTGAACCGTGCGCTGGCAATAAAAGAGAAAATCCTTTCCCCGAACGACGCGGAACTTGCACCCACCATTCTGGCCCTCGCGGAATTTCATACGAAACGAAGTACTCATCAACAGGCCGCTCCCTTTTACCTGCGCGCCATAGCGATCTGGGAGAAGACGCTCGCTCCGACAGATCCTAATCTGCTCACGGTGGTAGATCGCTACATCTGCTATCTGGAGGGAAGCGAACAACGAAAGGAGCTCGAGAGTTTTTTAAGTGGCCGTAGGGCCTACAAAGTCGGCGACCTGACGTTAGCCGACGGCGCGCCCTACGGCGGAGTTAGATTCCGGCAATTCCCTGCATATTCGCTGGCTAATGGTACGTACATCACCTTCGACCGGGAGGTCCTCAGGGTATTAGTGGATCACACGGGTAAAGTGATAAAGGCCGAAACGCTATGTCGGGTTGTGCCCGACTTTGGTAAAGAATTAGTACAACCGTCCCTGGACGCGGCGGTTAAAGAGAAATTCCCAATAACACTCGACAAAGGCGTACCAACTAAATCCTCCTTTATCATTATCTATCGATACGGCTCAATCCGGCCGGATCTTTGAGATTCCATATGTCTCGAAGCGTTACGGCAAAAAGAAAGGCCGCTCAACCTGAGCGGCCTTTGTGCATAAACGGGTTTGTTGTTTTTAGTGGCTGGCGGTTACTGCCGCATTCGCGTTGGCTTGCTTCGCCTGGAATTGCTGCCAGTAGTCCTGCACGAAGGTTAGCTGCTTGCCGTGGCCGTTGCTGGTGTAGAAGTCATACTGCATCATCTCAGCATAGGCCTGGTCGTAGTTCCAATGATCGTGATTGAAACGATAGACCGCAGCCATGATTCCCGTACGATGGCGGCCGCCCGCGCAGTGCAGGAAGAACTTACCGGTGGCCGGGTCATCAACGACCTTCAAAAACGCATTTACCTGTTCGGCGCTGGGATAGCTCTTATCAACCAGCGGAATGTTGACGTAGCGCAGTCCGGCAGCCTCAACAGCAGGCTTCTCATACTCTTTGGAATTGTCGGTTAGATCAATGATGGTCTTGACGCCGAGCGCGGCCAGCGCCGGGTAATCTTTCTCGTCGGGCCGGGCGCCGCGAAAGAAGCGCTCGTCCAATTGGCCGAAGTTCTTAATCTTCACGTCGGGGAAATTGGTCTCGTGTTTCTTGGCAAATGAGAGGGCCGAAAAGGCGAAAACCAGGGTCAAGGTCGCGATAACGGTCAGGGAAGACTTGGTAATAAATTTCATTCTTAAACTCCTCAAGTAAGTGGGTACAGGTTAAATAACTGTCGGGGGAATTACTTGATTTTCCCGGATTTCGGGGAACCAAAGGCAACTGCCGGGGGCCTGTTCTGCTAACAAAAACTTCTCATCAAACAACCGAGAATAAGATTCAAATAGGGGTGGTTTAGTTGCATTGAATAGAGGTCAATTTGGTGTACGTTTTTGAGGTCCGAATCGGTCGTTTTAGTGAGTGAAAATGGGCTTTTTTACAGCTTTTCGAAGAAGCCCGGAAAGGGCCCGGAAAGCAAATAGCAACGACCCGAGATTGCTACTGACTTACTGGTTTTTGGAGAGCCACAGGCGGCCATGGGACATGTCAAAGGTGATCACGTACTGGCTCATGAAGGGCTGACGGGGGTTGCCGCCCGTGATCATTATCGGTCACCAGCACCCGCACAAAAACTTCGATGTGTTCCTTAGTGCGTTAGTGTCGGTTCGTGGATCGCATGCTTCCGATTCTCAGCGCACCATTCACAAACTACACGAAAATTACGAAGTGACACGAACCAACCTAGGTTTACTGGAATCGCCGGGACTCTTGTGTAAAAGCCCTGCCTGAATAAAAGCGTCCCGCCCCAAGGGCGACAAGTGCTCGGTACTCGAAACCCACACCTCTATTTCCTTACCACCGTGATCTTCACCTCCGACGGGTACTGCCGCGAATGATGGACCACGTTGTGGGCGACGACAGGTTTTGCTTCGTCGTAGTTGCGGCCCCCCGTGTTCAGGTTGCGATCGAAGCGGGGAAAGTTGCTGCTGGAGACTTCTATGCGGAGGCGGTGGCCGGCTTCGAAGTAGTTGCTGGTGTTCATCGGCTGCAGCGCGACTTTATAAACCTTTCCCGGCTCCAGCCAGGCGAGCGGCTTATCGTATCCGTTGCGGTACCTCAGCCGCTGAATCGTCTCGTCGAGGTTGTAGGCCCGGCCGTCCGGGTAAACGTCGATCAGCTTCACGGTAAAGTCGGTGTCCTTAGCATCCGACGAGACGTAGAGGGTGACTTCAATCGGTCCGCTTACTTCCATCCCTTGCGACAAAGGCTCGGTGGTGTAAACCAGGATATCGGGCCGCGCCTCCATCTTCCGCTGGTCGAAAGAGCCACCCTGCACTGCATTCCCGGTGCAGCATACATTCCCGCCGTACGAAGGAACCGGATTCATCGGGTCGTAATCGAACTTGTCAGAGTTGTCAGCCGCCGGCGCGCTCGCAATCAAAACGCCATCGCCGTCGAGGGTGTTTGCCTTGCCGCCGCTGGAGAAAAAGAAACTCATCGGCTGGGCGCCACGAGGCGGCCAGGTGTCGGAGCTCTGCCATTTGTTGATGCCCATCGTGTAGTAGCGCACCTTTGGCATTTTTTCGAGGGCTCCGTTGTCCTCGCCTTTTAGAAAGCGATCGAACCAGGCGTAGGTCAGCTCGTCATAGTTCAGCCGCGCATCTCCCATGCTGCGCTCTCCGACCACGGTGTTTTCCGTCGCGCGCTTGTAGGCGCAATGGAGCGTGGGGGCGATCACCGCGTACTGTTGGTTCGCGATTTCGGGGCTGGCAGTTTTGCGCACGTGATTGTAGGCGGCCAGATTTGGACCAACCGAAACGTCGTACCAGGACATGAACCAGAATCCCGGGATATTGATCTTCATGTTGTCGTGCCAGAGGCCGCCCTTGTACCAGGCTGGATCGTTCGGCGCCCGTTCAATCATCGCGCCGCCGGTATCGACCGGCATCTTATCGGCAAAGATCCCGTGTGGGCCATCAACGGACTTGTAAATATCTTTGACCGGCAGGGTGGCCAGTACCTTGGACCAATCGACTAGCGGTGATTGCTGTGCCAAATCGAATGACTTCGACGCGCGAATCAAATCTTCCTGGGAAGTGTTAGGCGGAAACATCGGCCGCACCTGGTTCTGCTCGCCGTAGAGCCAGGCGATGAATAGCATCTGGATCGCGCCGCCGCGATACCAGTTTCCCTGTTCAAAGTAGGGCGCCACTCGGCCCACGCCGGCGCCGAACCCCTGCACAATCATAGTCGTAAACGCAGGATTACCTCCGGCGGCGACTGCCAGTTGCCATTCGGCCGTTGAAGAGCAGCCGATCGTTCCGACCTTCCCGTTGGACCATGATTGTTTTGCAATCCATGACAACTCGTCGTCGCCGTCAGTGAGGGGCGAACCAAGGATGTCGTAGTTCCCTTCAGAGAAAAAGTGGCCGCGCTCATTCATTTCGACAAAAGCGTAGCCGCGCTTGACCGCCTCCAGTTCGTTTGTCAGATCGCGCGGCGCGCCATTGCGGACGTCCCAGAAATTGAAGTTGTAGGGCGTGCGCACAAAGATGGTGGGATATTTTTTGGACGGATCTTTCGGGCGATAGACGTCGGTCGCCATGCGCTTGCCGTCACGCATCGGTACCATTAGTTTGCGCTCGACGACGGCGGTTGACTGAAGCTCAGCCTCGATTGAGTTTCGGCGCGCAATCACTTCCGGAGTGACTCCGCCGCGGCCCTGTGAATAGACGCTTTGATCCGGGACGTTGGTAACGGCCATGCCGAATCCGGCGGCGGCGAGAATCAGAATCCAGAGAATCTTCTTTCGCATGCGTGTGCTCCTTTGGGGGAGATGACTGAATGGGTGGAGGTGCACTTTGAAATAATCCGTTTGCTCACGGTTCCAGCCGTCTTAAGACGGCTTTCCCGAAGGGTTACTAGCCCCAGCGCTTGTAGCTCTGGGACAGTCTGATGCTGTGACTCTGGTAGCGCGCTTACAGCGTGCTTAGCTCGTCGCTTCGCTTGAGCGTTGCGACAAATGCCTGACACGGAAGCCCGTTGAAACGGGCTCGCCTGACCTTACTGCGAACGAACCAGCCGTAAAACGGCTGGTCTAGTAACCCCTTCGGGGAAAGCCGCGTGAACGCGGCTGGAGCAACGCCCGATCAATTGGCGGTCCCACTCAAATACTTCTGCAGCCAGGCGTAGAGTTCCTGGTACCAGAAGCGGCTGTTTTCGCCTTTCAAGATCCAGTGGTTCTCGTCGGGCCAGACGATTAGCTTGCTGGGAATGCGCAGGCGTTGCAGGACGCTCCAGTTTTCCAGTGTCTGATTGAGCGGCACGCGGAAATCGTTTTCGCCGACGGAAAGCAGGATCGGCGTGCGAAAGTTTTTCGCGAGGCGGATCGGATTTTGCTCGCGCCAGATGGGCGCCTGTTCCCAGACGGGACCGCCGTTGTTAACTTCGCGCGAATAGATCGTGTCGCTGGTGCCCCACTGTGATTCCAGGTTGATGAGGCCGGCGTGGCTGACCAGGGCTTTATAGCGAGTAGCCGTCGCCTGCATCCAGTTTGCGAGATGTCCGCCATAGCTGGCGCCGGCGGCCGCCTGGCGCGCGCCATCGACAAACGGGTAAAGGCGGATCGCTTCGTCCGCGGCTTCGTTGATCTCGTTGCCGGGGCCTTTGAAAGGGTCGCCCTGGATGCTTTGCGCGAACGCCTCGCCAAAGCCAGTGGAGCCGGAATAGTTGGTGAGCAGCACCACATAGCCCGGACGGCTGAGCATGTAGTAGTTCCAGCGCAATCCCCAGTTGTCGCGCCACATGCTGTTCGGGCCGCCGTGCATTACGACGAAGAGGGGATACTTTTTCTTCTCATCAAAGTTCGGCGGCAGCGCCACCAGGTTATGAATTCGTTTACCGGCCTTGCTCGTGAACCAAAAATGTCGTAGCGGTTGCCAGTCAATTTGTGCCAGGCGCTCGGAATTAAAATCGGTCAGCGCCTGCTGCGTTTTGTTCGTCAGGTTAAGCCGGAATATCTCCGGCGGGTTCATGGCGCTTTCCCAGGTGACAATAACGGTCGCCCTCGCCGTTTTTTGAGGAATCCTCAGATTGGTATAGACGCCGCGCGTCATGTCCATCGCCAGCCGCACTTCGCCGCCATCAGCAGGGAGCATGAAGAGTTTTTCGTTCCCTGCTTCTTCAGCCGTGAGATAGATCGATCTGCTATCCGGAGTTACCGCAAAGGTGCCCACCGAGCGGTCGAAGTTGGCGGTTAGAATGTTTGGCCCGCCCAGATCAGGCCACGAGAATCTTGCCAGACGATCCAAGCTATAAGTTTTGCCGTTGCTGCCTTCCGCGTTTGAGATTGCGTAAAGCGCCTTACCGTCCGCGCGAAACACGGGACGGCTAAAACTGTTCCTGCCCGAAGTCAGTTGCACCGGCTCGCCACCAGTCGCGGCTATCTTGAAAAGATCGGTATGAACATCCGCATAGGCGGCGGTATTTCGACCCGTGGTCGCCACAAAAATCACGGCTTGGCCATCCGGCGTCCAAACGGCGTCAAAATCTTCGCTGGTATCGCTGACTCGACCAGCGTAGCCGGGCAGCGTAATAAGTTTCGTGCCTGCCAGTAAGTCTTTGGCTTTGGCGCCCGGCTCCAGGCCTTGCGCAAACAGATGGGCCTGCATGTCTTCGACCCACTTGTCCCAGTTGCGCACCGGAAACTTTTCGTAAACTCGCGCTTTGTATTTTTGCGCCTTGCGCTCAGCTGCGATCTTCTTGTTAGTCTCGTCGTCTCCGGCGCCGGGAAAAACTGTACTGGTAAAGACGATGGCCGTTCCGTCCGGGCGCCATTCAGGCGTGCGCGCGCCGGTGGAGAGCGAAGTCACGCGCACAGCTTCGCCGCCGGCGTCCACGTCGAGTACGTAGATTTGCGCGACTTCGTCTCCCTCCCGCTTTGCTGAGAACGCCAAACGCCGGCTGTCGGGACTCCAGGACATACCCGACTCGCCGCTTTTAGTGAACGTCAGACGGCGCGGCTTCGCGCTGCCATCCGCCGGGACGATCCACAAATCCGAAACCTGATCCTTTTCGTCGTAGGCAGGTTCAACTAAGGAGAAGACGATCCACTTACCGTCAGGACTGGGCGTGGCTGGGCCAACTCGCTTCAGCAACCACATAGTTTCGTGAGTGATTGGAGTTCGAATCGCGTTTTGGGCCTGGGCGTCGCGTAAGAGAGCCGCGCCGAAGCCGCAAACGGCGGCAGCGAGAATGAAAGACTGCAGTAGCCGAGTACAGCGGTACTGGCTCTTCTCAGTGACGGGCATTCGTATTCTCCTCGGGAATTGACTTAACAGGGGCATAGACATTTACCACCTTTGATCACGCGAATCAAAGCCGCAATCGTCCGATGCGCTTTTGTGCAGATTGACACGTTGAAGGGACGAACTGACCGCGCTCGTCCCAAAACGCTGGTTTCGTGTCCTTTAGTGTGCTTGGTGTGATTTCGTGAATCGTGTGCTTTCGACTTCTAAGGACACCTTTCACGAAACTACACGAAGTCTCACGAAACAACACGAAACCAACGCTCGGTTATGTTCTCAGTTAGCCGATTCTTGGACCAGCGAATTTCGGATGTAATACCGACTCGCTACCGAGTCGTGGTACTAACCTCATAACCGTCAGCTCCCGATCGTTCCGCCGTCATCCTTGGTGATGACCACGCAAGCCGACCGCGGCCGGCCACCGGCTGGGCCATCAGGCCACGAACTATCTCGTTTGGGATTGGCAGGATCGCTATCGCGTATTTTCGCTGAGGACTCTCCGGGATGCTGAATCCCGACAAACATCGTTCGCTCATCCGGTGTCGTGAATATTCCCGTGATTTCACAACCGTTGGGGCCAACCAGAAATCTACGCGTCTCACGCGTGACTGGATCGGCGCACAGCATCTGATTGTTGCCAAAGCCCGCATAGTCACCCGCGTTGATGGTGGTGCGACTGGCATCAGTTCCAATCCACAGCCGCCCCCCGGGAGCAACGAAAAGCGCATCCGGTGAACCGTACTTGTCGCCAGTCACGGTTGCCGCAGTGCCGGCACTTGCCGGGTCACCTGCCAGCGCAAATATCTCCCAGCGAAACTCCGCATCACTCCAATCACGGCCGTAGGTCCAGCGAATCATATGACCGTAAACATTCTTTGCCCGCGGGTTGGCGGCGTCGGGCCCGGGATGTTTGCCGACTCCGCGTTGGGTGTTGTTGGTCAAGCTAACGATCGCGGTGAGGTTCGCGGGAAACGTGTCAATCCATTCCGGCCGATCCATTTTAGTCGCGCCCACTGCGTCAGCAGCGCCGCGGGTGTTGATGAGAATATCGTTGAGCGACCAGTTTTTGAGCGCGTGATGGTCCGGCGTCAAAGGCAGCCATTCGCCCGCGCCGCCGTCATGGAATTTCGCCGCGTAAAGAATGCCGTCGTCCAGGGGACTAATTCCCCGCCGCCGCGCGTCACGCCAGGGCTGGTTTGAAACGTAACGGTAAATGTATTCAAACGTTTCATCATCGCCCATATGAACGGCGATCTTTCCGTCGCGGGTTTCCTGCGTCCTCGCGCCCTCATGCTTGAACCGGCCCAGCGCGGTGCGTTTAATGGGAATTGACTGAGGTTTGAAGGGATCGATCTCCACTACCCAGCCAAAACGGTTCGGCTCATTCGGCTCGTCCGCGACCCGAAAGCGGCGGTCGCTGAGGTGAAACAGAAAACCGTCACCGGTCGTGCTCAATCCATAGCGAGCTTCAAGGGAGTCTGCCAAGGGTTCGGTGGGCGTGCGAAAGAAATCATCAAAATTCTCTTCGCAGCTGAGATAGGTTCCCCATGGAGTGACGCCCAGCGCGCAGTTGTAAAGGGTTCCGAGAACCAGACGGCCAGTGGGATCGTCTCTGGTCTTCAGCCGGGGATCTCCGGCCGCGGGACCGGCAACTCTCATGGGCGTATAGCCCGTGATGCGACGCGCGTAACGCGACGGCCGCACCACCTTCCAACCGGCTCGACCCCGGCGCTCGATTTCGATTATGGAGACTCCAAGAGACGCCAGCGCTTTGCGCGTCTTTTCGGTTGTCCAGTTGGCGGTGCCGTCAGGAAAGAGCAGCGCATCGTCCAGGTACTCATTGTTCTGGACCAGCAAACCTCTCTCAGATCCGCGGATGGGAAAATACGCACACCCATCGTTGTGCATTCCCCATTGCAGCTCTTGTTCTGCCGAAGTGTTACTAGCGTCCTGGCGGAAGGCCGGACCGTCAGAGACTGGATCGCCCCAGGCGATGAGCACGCGGGCAGAGTAACCTTTGGGCACGACGACGGTATCAGCCGCTGAGACAGGGATTCCCTGAAATCCCAATAGCGCCTTTGATGGTTCAGCTGCGACCGCCGGTACTGCGTTTAGCAACGACTCAATTCCTCCGAGATAGAGAGCGCCGGTGGCCGCAATTCCGGCTTTCACAAATCCGCGCCGCGAGAGTGCGGCGGCGGCAATCTCTTCAAGAGACTCGTCGTTGTCGTGCTGATTGTTATTCATCCGCTGAATGGGTTCGCATACGGTTTAAGCCAGATCGGTCAGAACCGCCTGCGGTAGCGGGCGGTTGAAGAGTCAAAATGCGGATCTTCCCTTTCAAGTTCAACCGCCGCTACCGCAGGCGGTTCTGACCAACTTAGTTTCGCCACAGATTAACGTGGATCCACCCAAATCAGAACTTATTTTGCTACGGTTCGAGGCCTGCTGCGGAGCTGGCTGCTTGACCGCTGGCGCTGCTGGCATGCAAGATCAGCCCCCATGGTTTTTCCCTTCTTGCTCCACGGGTTTTTCCCCCGTCTATCTGTTTCCTGCGGCCGCCTCTGCGCGACCGCCGCGACCGCAATCGTGCTCGTGCTGGGGGCAAGCGCGGCTTTGGCGCAAGGCTGGGAAAAAGATCTGAACACCGCCGAAAAAGTTTCCCTGACAGTCAGAAGTCTGAACGGGCGCGTGACCGTCATTGCGTCCGACGAGCAGCAAAAGACAGTTAACATCAAGGCCACGTCCGCCGGCGCGCCAGTCGATCCGGGCGATGTTCGCGCTTCTGGTTCCGGCGATCGCGTCGAGATCGATGTCCGCGCCCGCCGCGAACGCGATCGCATAGACATCACCGTGCGCATACCCTCACGCTCGCGAGTCAAGGTCGAAGGCGAGGCGGGAGCAGTCGACGTGCTGGGCAATCTGGAATCTGCCGAAGTCGTCACCAACACGGGCACCATTCACGCCGATGTTCCGCTGGACAATTTGAAGTTCGACTTTCTCTGGGAATCGAGCCGCCCGCGTTATCTCAGCGATGTGGAATTGCCGAAGGTGAAGGAGCGCTCCGGCGGTAAATTCACTCTGTCGGGCAAGCTCATCAACGGCACAACCAAGGGCGAGAAAGAAAAAGTAAGCGACGCCGAACCGGACGGCGCCGAAGCCAAGGAAGCCGGCAAGAGCGAAAAATCAAAATCGGTAAAACTTGATTTCAAAACCCAACGTGGCGTAGTGCTGCTGAATATCGATCCCGCGATGGTCCCGCCCGACTTGCACGAGCGTCCGTTGACTGAAGCCGCGCGCGCCATAGTGCGCAGCGGCGACAGCCGCATGATGGAGGCAATTCGCAAAGTCAGTCCGCGCATGTTTGGCGATTATGCAAAGTCTCTGCCGCCTCCCAGAACCGAGCCTTCACTTTCGCTGCGGCGGCCGCCGGGTCAACTGGTCACTGCCGTGGCGCCGCAACTGATGCGTCTGAACGCGAGTGTCACGGACCGCAATGGCCGGGCCATCGGCGGATTGCAAGCGTCGGACTTTTCAGTTTACGAAGAAGGCACGGAACGGCAGGTCACCAACGTGACTCCATCGCGCGAACCCTTCAACCTGGTTTTGCTGCTGGACGTTTCCGGCAGCGTCGAAGAGCGCATGGATTTTATTCGCAAAGCCGCACGCGACTTTCTGCGTACCGCCAGCCCTCAGGATCGGATTTCCATCATCAGTTTTCGCGACGACATCCAACTCATCTCAGAGTTCAGCACGGACCGCGCTTTGCTTTCGAAGAAGTTGGACGAAATCGATGCCGGTGGCGCCACTGCCCTGTACGACGCGCTGGGCTATGTGCTGGCGGATACGTTGAAGCCTTTGCGCGGAGACCGGACCGCCGTGGTAGTGCTGTCCGATGGCGATGACAACAAGTCCTTCATTCCGTTCCCGGCGATTCTGGAAGCGACGGTTGAGTCGGGCGCCCTGATCTATCCCCTTTACGTACCGTCAGGTTTGATCCCCGAATCAAGTGTGGCCAATCCCTCGACTACTACTGATCCGCTGCGATCGCGCTATCTGACAATCACGACGCGGGCGGCGGAAGAGGCGAAGAAGCTGGCGGAAACGTCCGGCGGCGTTTATTACCCGATCAGCCGGCTGGAAGATCTGCAGCGCGCCTACGACGATGTTGTTCTCCAACTGCGCACTGCCTACACAATCACGTACGCCACCGCCGATGACGGGAAGAGCCACCGGCGGATCCGCGTCCGGGTGAATCGCGATGGGGCGGCGGTGCGGTTGAGTCCGGTGGTGGCGGCGGCTCCGTAGATTGCGGCGTGCGTCTCGCGGGTCAAGAGAGACGATTTTGGAGTGCGGCGACCTGTCGCCGCTTTAGTCTGCGGCGGCTTGACGCCGCATTCCTTTGTGGAAGACCAGAGCAAAGTAGTCGCGACAGGTCGCGACTGGCCAAAGCGCTGACAGGTCAGCGCACTCCAAATTCCGGCGAATGACATATGGAAAATAAGCCGGCCGCAGCCGGCGCTCGTTCGCCCCGCTCCCTACGATTAACATCCACCAATGAATCAGCCGCTCTTATCAGCCCTGTTCGACAAACCTGAGCGGCGGCCGCTGACCGTTTCGGAACTTACCGGGGCTATTCGCGGGGCGCTGGAATCCCGCTTTGCCGCAGCGTGGGTCGAAGGCGAGATCTCGAACTTTCGCGCGCACTCTTCCGGACACTGGTACTTCACCCTCAAAGACGAAGGCGCCCAGCTTCGTTCCGTCTGTTTTCGCACTAACAACCAACGTATCCGATTTCGCCCCGCGGACGGGCTGCTGGTGCGCGCCCGCGGTCGCGTTTCCGTTTATGAGAGCAAGGGCGAATACCAGTTGGTCGTGGACGCGATTGACCCGGTAGGGGCCGGCGCCCTGCGGATTGCCTTTGAACAAACCAAGGCCCGGTTACAAGCTGAGGGCTTGTTTGCCGCAGAACTGAAAAGATCGCTGCCGGTCTTTCCCCGCCGCATCGGGATTGTGACTTCGCCGTCCGGGGCCGCGCTACGAGATATTTTGAACGTCATTTCGCGGCGCACGCGCACGGTGCACGTATTGTTTGCGCCCGCGCGCGTTCAAGGCGAAGGTGCGGCCCGTGAAGTCGCGCGCGCCGTTGCTTTCCTTAATGAGTACCAGGCTCGCATGCTGCGCGAAGGCCGGACGGAAGACGCAATCGATGTGATGATCGTGGGCCGTGGCGGAGGTTCCGCCGAAGATCTCTGGGCCTTTAACGAAGAAGAAGTGGCCCGGGCGTTTCGCGCCTCATTGATTCCCGTGATTTCGGCGGTGGGCCACGAAACTGATTTCACTATCGCTGATTTTGCTGCCGACCTGCGCGCGCCTACGCCTTCAGCGGCGGCGGAACTGGTGGCCGCGCGCGAAGATGAGATCTGCAATCTGATTGGCGACCTGATTCGAAATCTTTCTCGCGTAATTCACTATCGCATTTCGGATTCTCGAACGCGCGTGCAGCAGCTGACGATGTCCACGGCCTTCAACGAAGTGCGCGGGCGGCTGCACCAGGCGATCCTCACTAGCGATGACGCCGGGCATCGTCTCGAAACTTTGATGACCGGCATGTTGCAGCGGGCGCAGCGCCGGATGGATGCCGTGGCGCATCGGCTGTCGCCGGCTCAGCTGCGGGCACACGTGGCTGCAAACAAGGGGCGCTTCGAAAACGCCGAAAAGGCACGCGACGCGGCAATCGTCGCCAGGATGGAATTGGCGAGAGGGCGCTTAGGACTGGCGGCCGCCGCCCTGGATGCAATGTCGCCGCTGGCGGTTTTGGAACGTGGTTATGCGATTGCGCAGGATGCGAATGGCCGAGTGGTTCGCGATGCGGCCGCGGTTTCCCCCGGAGACGCGTTGCGGTTGCGCTTATGGAAAGGCACCCTGAAGTGCCGGGTGGAAACGCTCGGAGAGAGTTGAGCTCGATTTTGGAGTGCGCCGGCAGAGCGAAGCGGCAACGGCGCTTTGGATGCAATCTCTTCACTGGGAGCGCGGGCGTCCCGCCCGCTACGCTTCGCTTGAAAATCAATTCGGAGTTAGCGTGTTTCGCGCTTTGCGCTCATTGCGGGCGGGACGCCCGCGCTCCCAGTGAAGAGCTTGAGTCACGCACCGACCAGGGGCTAAAAGCCCACAGGTCTGTCGTATACTGAGACCATGAAAAGTCAGGAAGCTCCACAGCAGAATTTCGAGTCGTCACTCGACGCCCTGGAAAAAATTGTTCGCGAGCTGGAGCAGGGGGATTTGCCCCTGGAAAAAAGTCTCGAGCTTTTTGAGCAGGGCGTCCGCCTGTCCCGTGAATGTCAGGAACGCCTGAACCAGGCTGAGCGCCGCATCGAAATACTTTTGCGCGACAGCGAAGGACGGCCAGCCCCCCGCGCTTTTGAGGACGACGGAACCGCGGAAGATAGCGAGGCAGCCGGCGATGCAGACCTCTTCTGAAACCCGCCACAGCGCCGCGGCTAACGAGGCCGTTCGCTTTCTCGCCGAGGTTCACCCACTGATCGATGCGGAGCTGAATCGGCTCCTCCCTTCTGAAACCACTGAGCCTGCCAAGGTACACGCCGCGATTCGCTGGAGCGTCTTTGCCGGCGGCAAGCGCTTGCGTCCGGCTCTGCTCTTAGCCACCGGGCGAACGTTGGGGGCGCGTGATCAGGATCTCTTGCCTACGGCCTGCGCCCTGGAAATGATTCACACCTACTCGTTGATTCACGACGATCTGCCGTCGATGGACAACGATGACTTGCGTCGCGGCCGGCCCACCTGTCACGTGCGTTTTGATGAAGCCACAGCGATTCTGGCCGGTGATGCGTTGCTGACGCTCGCGTTTCAAACAATTGCCGAAGACAGAAACCTCGGGCCCGAGACTGCGGTGCGAGTGATCGCCGAAATCGCCCGGGCCTCCGGAACACCCGACGGCATGGTGGCCGGACAGGGTTACGATCTCGCGGCCGAGTCAGGCGCGGTGACGGGCGCCGAGCTTGAACGCATTCACCAGCAGAAAACCGGGGCCCTGATGGGAGTGGCGGCCCGTTGCGGCGCCATCCTGGCCGGTGCTACTGATCCGCAACTAACAGCGCTCTCGCACTATGGGTCGCAGCTCGGTCTGCTGTTTCAAATCACGGACGACCTGCTCGACATTACGGCCACCGTTGAAGAATTGGGCAAGACTCCCGGCAAAGACGCGCGCTCCAGCAAAGCAACCTATCCGGCGGTTTACGGAGTCGAAGCCACTCGTGAGTATTTGATGAGCGCGTACCAGGGCGCGTGCGTCGCGCTGGAGGCAATCAGTCAGCCGACGCAGCTGCTACATTCCGTCGCTGATTTCATAGTCGAACGGCAGACATAATCACAGGCCGCTAGAAAATTGCGTATTCGATGTTGGATTCCCTGGGAGGAAAGAGCGGGGGCAAGCCCGCCTTCCTTACTGCGGGTTTTCCCAGTTGAGCTTTTTCAACTCAAGACTTGCGGGGCGTTTCGATACTGCCTACTTACAATCAGGAAGGCGGGCTTGCCCCCGCTCTTTCCAGCAACCAAACGCGCTATGCTATTAATGAAACAAACACCTATACAAGCAATTTCATTATCGATCGTTCAGACTATCTCGCTCCTTCTTTTGGCGTGCGTGTTCTCCGGTGCCTGCCGGAAATCCGCACCGACATTCGACGCAGCGGCTCACAAACAAGAAATCGAAAAGTGGCAGAACGCACGTTTGGCTGGGCTGAAAAAAGAGGATGGCTGGCTGACTCTGGTGGGCCTCTTCTGGCTGAACGAAGGCGAGAACAAGTTCGGCAGCGACGCTGCCAACGTGGTCGTGCTGCCAAAGGACAAAGCGCCGGGATTGGCCGGCTCGTTCAAGCTTAACCAGGGCCACGTAGAATTGGCGGCGCGCCCCGGGGTTGAAATCACCGCCGCCGGAACTCCCGTCACGACAATGGCCCTGAAGGATGACAACGACGATAGCGGCCCAACGATCCTCAAACTCGGTTCGCTGATCATCAACGTCGTGAAGCGCGGGGAGCGCGTCGGTATCAGAGTTAAGGACACAACGAGCCGGACCCTCCAGGAGTTCAAAGGCCTCGACTACTACCCGATCGATCCGAAGTGGCGCATTGAGGCGCGCTTTGAACCCTACCAGCCGCCGAAGAGTATCCCGATTACGAATGTCTTAGGCATGACGGACGATGAAAGTGCGCCGGGCGCGCTGGCGTTTGAAGTCGGCGGTAAGACTTATCGTATTGATCCGATAACTGAAAAGGGTGAGACGGATTACTTTGTAATGATTGCCGACGAAACCACCGGGAGTGAGACTTACGGCGCTGGTCGCTATCTCTACGTCTCGCCGCCAGACGCTTCCGGAAAAGTGATTGTCGATTTCAACAAAGCCTACAGCCCGCCATGCGCCTTTACCAATTTTGCTACGTGCCCCTTGCCGCCGCGGCAGAACCATCTGCCTTTTCGCATCGACGCCGGCGAAAAGAAATACGCCGGGACGGTACACTAAGTCAGAACCGCCTGCGGTAGCGGGCGGTTTAATTCTCCTGAAAGCAACTTAGTAACGATCAACCGCCCGCTACCGCAGGCGGTTCTGACTTTGCATGGCCTTCATTGTTTCGGGAATGAAGGAAGTGATGTGGTGAGTGGCCTGATGGCCATCGGCAAAGGTTTGGTAAAGCGTGAAGTCCGGCAGCGACAGGCAACTTAGGGGCGACTGCAGGTTGTAGCCAGTGTCGATCCCGATTGCGCTTTTGAAAAGGTAAATTCCGTGCCGGCCCAGCCGCCCGCGCCAGGGCAAGAACGTTGTGGGGGTATGACCAAAGACACAGGGTTTGCCGGAGTAGTGCTTGTAGAAATTCGCATCGCGCGACCAGAGCAATGCCTGTGATGAACTATCTCGCGGATGCTTATTCTCCTCCAGTCCGGCGTGGACGTAGAGCGCGTAATCATCTTCGTGATACAGCGGCCGGTTGCGGAAAAACTCCAGATGCTCGGCGGGAACGCTGCGACTGATTAGCTCCCGGGCCCGTTCAAAGTCTTCCTCGGCGCCGACTCGCAAAGGCTGACCGGTGTATTGCGCGAAAGTGTGCTCGCTGCCAATCACCGGCGTCAGCCAGAGGTTAGCGACGTCGTCAACAAAGTCGAGCAGCATCTGTTCATGGTTCCCCAGCAGGCAGATGACCCGCTCCGGATTTTCACGACAGAGGCCTGAGACGAAATCGACGCACCCGGGGACGTCAGCGCCGCGATCAATCAAGTCGCCTAGAAAAACCAGGGTGTCGGATGATTCGTCGCGCGGCAGCATCTCCAGCAAACCCTGAAGCTGGGCGCAGCGTCCATGAATATCTCCGACCACAAATGTTTTCATGCAATCTCTAATAGGACAGTCATCCTACTTTGATGGAATTCAATAACTTTTGAAATTCAGGATCGTCGTGATAAGCGATCCAGTTTCGGTCTTTTTCAAACCACACACGGTTTTCATTCCCCAACTTGATCGCCCGCTCCAACCACTCCAGCGCCTCTTCACGTTTCCCGATTAGCGCGTAGGCCGATGCCAGCCAGTAGGCGGAATCGTGATCAGCGGCGGCCGCTTCCCTGGCCAGTTCGGTAATCGCGCCGATCGCGGCTTGCTGATCGCCCTGGGCACTCAAACACATCGCCAGAATCGGCCTGACACCATGCATGTTCGGATGTTGCGCCAGCACCTCATGCATTAGTTTCGTCGCTGTGGCCGAATCACCCATGTGATACAGCGACAACGCGCGGAAAGTTTTAACCAGAGGATGATCGGGCTCAATCGCCGCTGCCTGATCCAACTCGCGCATCGCCTCGGCGGAACGTCCCAGGAACATCAGCAGGCGCGCGCGATTGTACCCCATTACCACGCGCTTCGAAGGATCGAGCCGCTCCACTCGATCGTAGCTCCGCAACGCCCGCTCGTGCTCGCCGTCAAGACGGTAGATCGTCGCGGCCACCCGGTGCACAGCGGCTTCATTCGGCGCTTGTGCGCGCAGCAGTTTGATCTCGTCGCGCGCTTTCTGCTTTTCGCCGTGCGCCATGAGAATGTAAATCATGTGCAGGCGCGCTTCGACAAGTTGCGGATCGAGCGAGAGCGCAGTGTTCAGTTCCTTCTCCGCCCGGTCGTAATCGTCAGCGTCGCCGAAACCCTTTACCACGCGAGTGGCAAAGCAGACTCCCAGGCCGGAGTAGGCAAGGGCAAACTTCTGGTCGAGCTTAATCGCCCGGCAGAAATGGTCTACGGCCGCTTTGAAATCCTCGCGCGCGACGGTGCGGTTGATGAAACGCAACAGAGCATCGCGGCCGCGCAAATATTCTTCGTAGGCTTCTGAGCTGACCGTGGCCGGACGTCCCAGCAATCCAACTTCCGCGGCAGTCAGTTCCAGACGCAGCCCGGCGACAATGCGCTGCACGATCGTATCCTGCACCGTGATGATATTGCCGGCAGCGACATCGATGCGATCGCTCCAGAGGATTTCACCGGACTTCACATCCAGGAGTTGCGCGGTCACCCGAAACTGATCCTCAACTTTCAGGAAACCCGCCGCCAGCACTGCGTTTACGCCCAGTTGCCGCCCCACTTCCTCCGGATCTACAGCCGATCCCTGATACTTGGCGATCAGGGACGACGGGCGCACTACGAGTGAGCGGACGCGCGCGAGTTCCGTAATCACCGCGTCGGCCAGTGAAAACTCGTAAAAGCCTACCGCCGGATCGTTGCTCAGGTTTCGGAAGGGCAGAATGGCGACGGTTTTGCGCTCAGTCTGTCCCATGCTGGTGACCGGCGTTTCATGCATGTCTCTCGGCAGCGATCCGGAAGCGCCTTCTAATGGCGCCGTCGTCATCTCAGATCCAGTGATGGCCCGCAACCAGCGCAGGGCCCGCGACATGGGGGCGGACGGCTCCATGTGCCGCGGAGACACGGGCGCCATAGACTCGGCCAACATTTCTCCGCCCCCGGCCTCAACCTGCCGCAGCACTGCGCGCAGATCGTCGCGCAACTCGGCAATCTTCTGATAGCGCTGGCGCGGATCCTTGGCCATGGCGCGATCGAGGATCTCCTGCAAGCGCGGCGGCGTCGCCCCCGTGCGCGCCTCAGCCAGCGGCTTGGGCTCTTCGTGCAGGACTGCATGACGGACATCGACGCTGGTGCGGCCCTGAAACGGCCAGATGCCCGTCAGCATTTCGTAGAGCAACACTCCGGTGGAGAAAATATCCGCGCGCGAATCGACTCGATCACCACGGGCCTGCTCGGGGGCGGCATAGGTGGCGGTGCCATAAGGAACTCCCAGTTCCGTCAAATCTGTGTGATGGATCCCGGAGTTCACGGCTTCGCTGTCGTCGATCAATTTGGCGAGACCGAAATCAAGGACCTTTACTTTTCCGGCACGGGTGACCATGACGTTGCCGGCTTTGATATCACGATGGATGATGCCCTGCGCGTGGGCAGTGGCGAGCGCGTCGGCAACCTGAATGGTGATCGACAGGGCACTGGCGAGATCCAACGGCCGCCCGTTGACCAACTGGCGCACGTTCTGGCCTTCGACATACTGCATGGCGATGAAATGAACATCACCGATTTCGTTCATGTCGAAGATGGTGCAGATATTGGGATGGTCCAACGCGGAGGCGAGGCGCGCTTCTCTTTGAAAGCGTTTCAGGTTGGCTTCCTTCAGGGTCAGCTCCGGCGGCAGGACCTTCACCACCATGGGGCGCCCGAGTTTGGTGTCGATGGCCTTATAGACAGTTCCCTGCCCTCCCTCGCCGATCTTTTCGAGGATTTTGTAGTTACCCAAAGTGGCGCCGATCATTAGGCGACTATTTAACTCCCATTACCCGATGCTCCGCAACGCTAACGGCCCTCTTCGAGTGGGTTTCTGGCGCGCTTTGAGGGGCCAGGCCGTATCGCTTTACACCTCGACACACCTTTCGTAAACTGTCCTGCCCGGACCCACGCTACCTCAAGTCATCAGAAGTAAGCCCAGGAGGACTACATGCCGCGTCACTCGATTTACTCCCTCAAAGCCCTATTGTCTGTCTGCTGCCTTGTGCAACTTACCCTCGCCGGCTCGATCGCTGGGTTCGGTCAGAGCCGGCAACAGCCTGCACCGAAAGCCGCACCGAGCCAGAAGCCATCGCCCCCGGCGGAAAAGGCTCCTGACTATTCTCAGGAAGCGTTAGTGTTCGAGCAGCTCAAAATGCTTTTTCGCTTTGAGAAGGATGGAACGGGTCAACGTGATCTAACCGTCCGCGTGCGAGTGCAAAGTGAAGCCGCTCTGCAAACCTTCGGCCAGCTGGTATTTCCTTACAGCTCGGCCAATGAGAGTTTTGATATCGACTTTCTCCGCGTCCGCAAAGCTGATGGCAGCGTTATCAACGCCGCTCCCTCCGACTCCCAGGATCTTTCTGCGCCCATCGCGCGCGAAGCTCCGATCTACACTGACGTGCGACAGAAGCATGTGACCGTCCGGGGACTGCGCCCGGGGGACGTGCTCGAGTACCACGTTATTTGGAAAGTGCATACGCCGTTAGCTCAGAATAACTTCTGGCTTGAACAGGACTTTTCCAATCTGGAATCGTTAATCGTCCTCGACGAGCAACTGGAAGTTAACATCCCGCGCGAGAGTCACGTGAAACTAAAGACGGCGCCGGGGATCGATCCAGTTATCAGGGATCAGGATGAACGCCGCATCTATCTTTGGAAGTACGCAAATCTTAAGCGGGAAGATAAGAGCGATAAAGCCGAGTCGGCAAAAAAGAAGGAAGAAGACACCGAGCCGAAGCCCCCGCAAATCCAAATGACCACCTTTCAGAGCTGGGATGAGGTTGGTAAATGGTATGCAGGATTAGAGCGTGAGCGGATTGTTCCGGGCGAAAAGATCCGCACCAAGACCGCAGAGCTCCTGCGCGGTCGCAACAGTGATAAGGAAAAAATCGAGGCCCTCTACGAATACGTGGCGAAGAATTTTCGTTATGTGAGTCTGTCTTTGGGCCAGGGACGCTATCAGCCCCACGCCGCCGGGGATGTCTATGCGAACCAGTACGGCGACTGCAAAGACAAACATACGCTGCTGTCGTCGATGCTGATCGCCGCGGGATTGCGCGGTAATGCAGCGTTGATGAATTCAACTCGGAAGATCGATGCCGACGTGCCTTCCCCAGGCCAGTTTGACCACGTCATCACCGCAGTCCCGCTGGCCGGCGAAACACTTTGGATGGATACCACCTCGGAAGTGGCTCCCTTCCGTTTGATCTCGCCGCAATTGCGCGATAAGAAAGCCCTTTTAGTTCCCGCTGACAGCCCGGCCCGGCTGGAAAGCACTCCTGCCGAACCTCCGTTTCTATCAACCGAAGTATTGCAGGTAGAGGGCAAGGTGAATGAACTGGGGAAATTCTCCGGTCACACCCACCTGGTGGTCAGGGGAGATTCCGAAATGCTTTTCCGCCTCATGTTTCTGCGGACGCCGAAGAACGACTGGAAGGATCTGGGCCACTATTTTTCATTGATCGGTGGAATGAAAAACCAGGAAGTAACTGAGATGCAGCCCAGTGACCCGGTCGCGTTTGCAAAGCCATTTGAGGTGGATTATGACTTCACGAGCAACGATTTTCTGGATTGGTCGAGCCGGAAAGCGAAGCTGCCCATCCCCTTGCCGTCGCTGCATCTGACGGACATCGCGGCTGATAAGCAGGAAAGTAGTAAACCCATTCCCCTGGGGGCGCCAATTGACCTTGCCTATCGCTTGAAGATGACATTGCCAAGTCAGTACCAGACGCGTCTGCCGCTGCCGCTGACTGTGAAACGCGACTATGCGGAGTACAGCTCGACCTACAAGCTGGAAGGCAACACGTTGGTGGCGGAGCGAAAGTTTCGCTTGCGGGAACACGAACTACCTGCCGCTCGAGTGCAGGACTTCCGCGCATTCGTTGCGGCCGCACGCGCCGACGAGGCCCAGACCCTTTCCGTAGAAACCAGCGTGGCGGGTACGCCGACACTTCCCGGCTCAGTGAAAGTCGAGGAACTAATTCAGGCTGCCGCGGCAGCCGTCAAAAACGAAAACTATCCCCTGGCGGAGGAATTGCTGAAGCGCGTTATTGAGAAAGAGCCCAAACACAAAGAAGCGCGCCGGCAGTTGGGTTGGGCATTGTTCGGACAACGTAAGTTTGATGAAGCGATCGCCACGCTCCGCGAACAAACCACCATTAACCCTTTCGATGATTATTCCTACAACCTGCTGGGCCGCATCTATTGGCAACAGCAAAAATACCAGGATGCAGAGACTGCCTTTCGCAAGCAGATCGAAATCACACCGCTGGATGAATCGTCCCACGGCAATCTGGGGCAGATGCTGGTTGAATGGCGCAAATACAAAGAGGCGGTGCCGGAACTGGAACAGGCTATTTCGCTGAATCCCGAAGAAGAAGATCATTACGTCAGTCTGGGCCGCGCGTACCTCAACCTGGGAGAGACGGCGAAAGCGACAGAAGCATTCGACAAAGCAGTGAAGCTCGCGCCCGGAGAGAGCGTCTGGAACGACGTGGCCTATTTCATGGCCCTCGGCAAGATTCAACTGGACAAAGCCCAACAGTATGCGGAATCAGCAGTAACCGCCGTCGCCACTGATTTGCGGAACGTCGAACTGGAAGCATTGACGATGGAGAACCTCGGGGACGTCAGCAGTCTCGCTGCCTACTGGGACACGCTGGGTTGGGTGCATTTTCAGAAAGGCAATATTGATCTGGCTGAGAAATACATAACCGCATCGTGGGCCGTGGATCAACTCAGCGAGGTTGGTTATCACCTGGGGCAAATATACGAGAAGCGGGGAAAGAAAGAAGAAGCCATTCACATGTATGCGTTGGCAACCGCTGCCGATCGTCTGGTGCCGGAAGCGCGAGAAAGTCTGATCAGGCTGGCAGGTAAAGACAAAGGGGAGACGCTGTGGAGGGATGCCCTTACCGAACTGGGAAATTCCCGCGCCATCAAGCTTGGCGCCACGACCGCGAATGTGAAAGGGGCCACCGAAGCGCGATTCTACGTGATGCTAACTCCGGGCCCGTCGCGCAATGCGCAGGTCACGGCGGTGAAGTTTATCAGTGGAGACGAGAAACTCCGCCCGCTGGCTGCGGTCCTAAAGAGCGGCAACTTCAATTTCGTTTTCCCTGATGAAACCTCGACCAAAGTGATCCGTCGCGGTACGCTCTTCTGCCAGCCAAACGGCGCTCAGTGTTCGTTTATTATGATGAGTCCGGAGTTTATTTCTTCCGTGGATTAATTGACGCCGACTTTCTCGCAGACCGTGCTTGATTCGTGGGATTTCGTGAATCGTGCCCTGACGAATCGCGGGTGATACGATTCACGAAAGCACGCTAAGAACACTCAAGAATACGAAATCGGATTTTGTGCACAGCCGCGAGAATCGTGCCGCGTGACTGGGACCGGTTTGCTACTTCGCCAGTCCCATCTGCCAGAGCATGAACGCGTAGTCAAACGCGATTTCTTTCAAGGCGTCGTAGCGACCGGATGATCCGCCGTGGCCGGCGCCCAGGTTTACCTTCAGCAACAAGGGGTTCTTGTCCGTTTTCATTTCGCGCAGCTTGGCCACGAGCTTCGCGCCTTCCCAGTACGGCACCTGGCTGTCGTTCAGCGAAACCTTTACCAGCATCGTCGGATAATCCCTGGCCGCGACGTTGTCGTAAGGCGAATAGGTCCGCATGTAATCGAAGGCCGCCTTCTCGTTGGGATTGCCCCACTCAATGTATTCGCTCGTCGTCAAAGGCAGCGACGCGTCCAACATCGTGTTCAGCACGTCCACAAAGGGCACCTGGGAAACGACCGCTTTGAAGAGATCGGGACGCAGGTTGCTGACGGCGCCCATCAACATACCCCCGGCGCTCCCGCCCTGAATCACCAGGCGATCGCTGGAAGTGTACTTCTGTTGTATCAGGTATTCGGCAGAGCTGATGAAGTCGGTGAACGTGTTCATCTTATTCATCATGCGCCCGGCGTCGCGCCATTCTTCGCCCAGCTCTCCTCCGCCGCGAATATGCGCGATGGCGTAAATTACGCCGCGATCCAACAAGCTCAAACGGTTTGAAGAGAAGGTCGGAGTAATGGAAATGCCGTACGAGCCGTAGCCGTAAAGCAGCAGCGGACTCTTGCCGTCCAGCTTTGTGCCTTTGCGATAAACAATGGAGATCGGAATTTTCGTACCGTCGGCGGCCGTGGCGAAGATTCGCTCTGACTGGTAATTCGCCCGGTCAAAACCGCCCGGAATTAACGTCTGTTTCTTTAGCACGCGCGTCTTGGCGTTCATGTCGTAATCAAAAACCGAATTCGGTGTGACGAGCGATTGATAACCAAACCGCAACACGCCGGTTTTGAATTCCATGTTAGTGCTGACGAAGGCGGTATAGACGGGTTCGGGAAAATCTATGCGGTGCGATTTATTGTTCCGAAGATCGACAATCCGCAACTGTTGCAACCCGTTCTCCAGCTCGGAAACCACCAGGTGATTGGCAAATAGATCGATATCGTCGAGCTTGACCTCTTTGCGATGGGGAATGATCTCTTTCCAGTTTGCCTTGCGCGGATCTGAAACCGGGGCCGTCACCAGACGGAAATTCTTGGCGCCCTGGTTGGTGCGGATGTAGAACAGATCGCCGCGATGATCCACTGAGTATTCATGATCGGCCTCACGCGGCAGAATGATCTTCGGCGCATCAGTGGGCCGGTCAGCAGGAATGTAGCGGTACTCGGTCGAAGTCTTGCTGCCGGAGGCCAGCAGGATCATTGCTTTGTCGCGCGTACGCGCGCCATATACATCGAACAGCTCGTCCTTATCTTCATAAATCAGCTCGCTTTTGTCTGAGCCGATAACGTGGCGAAAGAATTTGTCCGAGCGTTTGGTGACGGCGTCTTCGGTGGAATAAAAGAGAGTCCGGTTGTCGGTGGCCCACATCACCGAGCCCACGCGTTCGATTTTTTCGGACAGCAGTTTCCCCGTGCGCAGGTCTTTGATCTGCAAAGTGTATTGCCGGTAACCGGTAGTGTCGGTGGAGTAAGCCAGCAGGTTGCCATCATCGCTGACGTCATATGCGCCCAGCGCCAAAAATTTGAGGCCCTTCGCCATCTCGTTCAGATCGAGCGTGACTTCTTCTTTGGCTTCCAGGTTCCCGTGCTTCCGCGCGTAGATCGGATACTGCAATCCCTGAACGGTGCGCGAATAGTAAAAATATTCGCCGTCCCGGTAAGGAACGTTTTCATCAGTCTCTTTGATGTGGGCGATCATCTCTTTGTAGAGAGTGCCCTGCAGCGCGGCGGTGGGTTTCATCACCTCATCGGCGTACGCATTTTCGGATTCGAGATGCGCCATAACTTTTGGGTTCGTCTTTTCGCGGAGCCAAAAGTAGTTATCGACCATTGTCTGGTCGTGAATGTTGGTCGTCTTGGGAATCTTTTCGATCATGGGCGGTTTGGGACTCTCTCCATTCTGGGCCAGGCTTGCGCTGGCGAAAACTAATATTATGGCTGAGATTATTATTAAAGTGCGGGCTTGCATATGCTTTCCTCAACTCCCACTTTGCAGGGGTGGCGCTCTATGGCCGCCCCCTTTCTTCTTAGTGCAAAAAGAACCGCGCAAAGGGGGCGGCCACGGAGTGCCGCCCCTACAATGATCAGACCTTTACTTACGCATTCACTGTTGATTAAGTTTTCGGGTTGGTCAGGGCGCACGGCCCATCAGTCGTGGACCGTTCAACCCCGGGGCGGGGTGCCCCACCCGGAACCGACATATTCTCCGTTGTCTACGATGCAGGGAACTGTCGGGTCGCCGTCCGAGTAGGCAAGCATCTCTTTGCGCCGCGCCCGATCGTTCTGGGCGTCATAGTCATGGAAAGCAATGCCCTTCGAGTTGTAATGGTCGCGCGCCTGCTGGCAATAAGGACAACCTGGCTTGGTATAAATTACTACTGACAATTCTATTACCTCCGCGTGGTCCCAGTTTAAGGGGCAAAGAGCAAAGGGCAAAGGGCAAAGCACTAGTTTCGGGGCGGCTACACCTAGCTCTTAGCTCTTAGCTCTTACCGCTTGGCAAGTTATACTGCCGCCCATGCCGGATTCAGGAATCCCTACAGCCGATCTGCCTCCGCCAACCAATAGCGATCTCTTTGAGCCGTACGCAAAGCTGATTACGATCGAAGTGCTGGGCCAAAGAGTTGAAGTCCCGGAAAACAATAGCCTGCTGCGATGTTTTCAATTCCTGTCATTGAAAACGATTTCGTACGGGGACTTTTGCTGGAACGGCGACTGCACCAACTGTCAGGTTTGGTACCACACGGAAGGTCGAACCGCGGCTGAGGACAAGACAGCGCTCTCGTGCCGTCTGGAAGTAACTGAGGGGATGGTGGTCACCAGGATGAATCCCTTGATCGTAGTAAAAGGAATTAACAAGTAGCACCGGCATTCCTGGCTTTCCCGAATCCACGAATTACGCAGATTTCACAGATAACCAAATAAACCTGCAGTCGTTAACCATGGCCTTCCTTTCCCACCGCAGTCTGTGTAATCTGCGTAATCTGCGGATCCCGGAATTTCTCGCCCCGGATGCGCCATGACGAAATGAGCCTGGAACCAGGAACAAAACTGGGTCGCTACGAGATTCGCTCGAAGATTGCCGAGGGCGGCATGGGCGAAGTCCATCTCGCTCAGGATAGCCGTCTGGGTCGCACCGTGGCGTTGAAGATTCTGCCCGCCGCTGTAGCCTCCGATCCAGATCGCATGCGCCGCTTCGTCCAGGAAGCTCGTCTGGCTTCAGGTCTGAACCACCCCAACGTCGCCCACATTTACGAGATCGAAGAAATTGATGGTCATCACTTCATCGTCATGGAGTACATCGAAGGTCGTACTCTGCGGCAGCACATGGCCCACCGGCAAATGGAGCTCTCCGAAACTTTGGAGATAGGTATGCAGGTGGCCGCTGCGCTCTCCGCGGCGCACGAGACGGGAATCGTCCACCGTGATATCAAGCCGGAAAACATCATGGTGCGCCCGGACGGTTACATCAAAGTCCTGGATTTCGGAGTGGCAAAGTTAACCGATCGTCCCACCACGGCTGATACCGAAGCCCCCACCAAAGCTCTGGTAAACACCGACCCCGGGGCGGTCCTGGGCACCGTTGGCTACATGTCGCCGGAGCAAGCGCGCGGAACCGAAGTTGATCGGCGTACCGATCTTTGGAGCCTGGGCGTCGTGCTCTATGAAATGCTCGCCGGCCGCCCACCGTTCGAAGCCGCCACGGCCGGGGACGTGATGAGCGCCATTCTGGGTAAGGAACCACCGCTGCTGACGCGGTACGTCAGAGAAGTTCCCGAGGCATTGGATTGGATCATAACTAAAGCCCTAACCAAAGATCGTGAGGATCGATATCAGACCGCCCGTGAAATTTCCGGAGATTTGCGCCGCCTGAAGGAACGATTGCAGACTGCGGCGGAAATTGAACGTTCGGTGGCCCCTGATAAAGCCAGCCGCCAGATACTAAGTCGGACCAGCACCGCCGGCGATACCACTGCGAACACGCAACTGGCCGCGCCGCAAACCGGAAAAAGTCCCACGCCGCCCACTGCCTCAAGCGCCGAGTATCTGGTTGGTGAGATCAAGAGCCACAAAACAGGACTAATCGTGGCGGTAGTAGCGCTGGCGGTGGGCTTAGTCATATTCACCGTGGTCGGCATCATCGTGGTTTACAAGCTTGGCGGCCGTTCACGCGAGGGCTCGCAGTCTGCCAAACGTTTACCCAGTGCTGCGAATATGAAAATCACCAGGCTGACAGTTAACGGTAAGACTGAGAACGCTGCGATTTCTCCAGATGGGAAAACCGTAGTTTATGTTTTGCGCGAGGGCGGCCAGCGAAGTCTGTGGATTCGACAAGTGGCCACCAACAGCAACGTGCAGATCGTTCCCCCCGCGGAGAGTTCCATTGGCAGGGAGACATTATCGCCGGACGGCAACTACGTCTATTACACGGCCCGGGACAAGGAGAACGTTAACGGGTCACTTTTTCAGGTGGCGGCATTTGGCGGCACGCCGCGAAAGATTCTTGCCAACATTGGTAGTCCCATTACGTTTTCACCCACTGGGAACCGCATCGCCTTCATGCGCAATGACAATGCCGGATCAGGCGAGGACCAACTCATAGTGGCCAACGCCGATGGCACGAACGAACGACAGCTCGCGGCCCGCAAGGGAGATAAATTCTTTTCCTATGGCGGTCCCAGTTGGTCTCCGGATGGCAAAGTGATCGCTGCTGCCGCGGGAACGTACGCCGGCGGATTTCATTTACTGGTAGTTGCCGTTGATGCTGAAACCGGGGCCCAAACCGACATGACCTCCCGGAAGTTCAGCGATACGGGACGGGTGTCGTGGTTGGCGGACGGCAGCGGCATTCTGGTAAACGCAACCGAGCAAGGTGCGAGCCACGGTCAGATATGGCAAATCGATTATCCCAGCGGCGAAGCGCGCACAATTACTCGTGATTTGAATGACTATGGGGGAACCAGCCTCACCGCCGATTCGCGATCGCTGGTCACAGTTCAGCTCGATGTGACTTCGAATATTTGGGTAACAACTCCTAATGACCTGAGTCACGGCAAACAACTGACTACCGGCAAGTTGGAAGGTGATCGCGGATTGGCTTGGACTGCCGATAACAAGATTGTCTATACCTCGATCGCCAGCGGGAACTTAGATCTCTGGATCATGAACGCTGACGGTACAAATCAAAAACAGTTGACAACCGACGCGCAGGAAGACGCCAATCCTAAGTTGTCTCCCGATGGGCGGCAAATTTTCTTCAACTCCGTGCGCGGCGGACTTCCCAGCATCTGGCGGATGGATACTGATGGGAGCAACCAGAAACAATTAACTAATCAGGAAGACTATGTGCAGCAAATTTCTCCCGATGGAAAGTGGATAGTTTTTGACTCGTGGCGGACCGGGAGGCTGACGCTTTGGAAAATGGGAATCGACGGCGGCGGGCCGGTGCAAATCAGCGACATGTTCATAAACAGTGTCGCGATATCGCCTGATGGAAAGCTGCTGGCCTGCTGGATGACCGATGAAAAGCAAAACTCCATCAAGCGGCTGATCATCTTGCCGTTTGAGGGGGGAAATCCCATCAAGACATTTGACCCGCCTACTACCGCCGGCGGCCAGCCGGAATGGACCGCAGACGGCACAGCTCTTGTTTTTTATGATGGCCGTTCGGGCACCTCGAACCTGTGGAGTCTGCCGCTGGATGGTGGCCCGATGAAACAGCTCACCGACCTAAAACCCGATTCCGTGTTTTGGTTTACGACGTCACCCGATCGAAAATTTGTTGCGGTAGCGCGAGGACTCGTTACCAGCGATGTAATTCTGATAAGCGACTTTCGGTAATTTCTTTAGTAAGCAGCCGGGTTGGAGCCCTCCCTGACGGTGGGGCCTCTGCCTTAGTACTTGGGGACGCTGGGATCTACTTCGTTGGACCAGGCAGTGATGCCGCCTTTGAGGTTGGCCAAATTTCCGGTGAAGCCGGAGGCTTGCAGCGCCTGGATGGCACGCGCGCTGCGGCCGCCCATCTTGCAATGGACCACTGTGTCGCGAGTGGGATCGATCTCCGACATGCGGTTGACGACCTGCGCCAGGGGAATATGGACTGCGTTGGGGATGCTGGCGATGGCGACTTCGTTAGCCTCGCGCACGTCCACGATCTGCACGTCGGCGCCGCTATCAATTTTCTCTTTCAACTCGGTCGCGGTGATTTCCGGCATTGCTTGAGGATTAGCCTGGCTCATTAGTGCTCCTTTGGGGATGACCGTTAGCGGCGGCTACCGCCCGCCGGGCCAAGACCGAATGCGGGCGGGTGGTAGCCCGCCTCTAAACGGTGCGGCCCGTTATTAGTTTTGTCCTTCTACGCTGAAACCATTTCCCCGGGGTAGCTGGCGCCGAGTTTTCCCGGATCGCCTTCGGCCAGCGTCTTCACCAGTTCCTGGTGGAAATAGTCGTAACGGGCCGCCACTGGGGGCGCCACGCGCTTGTCATACATTTGCCGCGAACGATCGATGTCTTCGCGCAGCCGGTCATAGATATCGCCTCCCGACCGGCCGTCCTTAACTTTTTGTTCGTTATAAAGTTTGATTTCCGAAACCAGGAGACGGGCAAAGCGCCGCGCGTCATTGTGCAGTCGCTTCTCCTCATCACCGACTTCCACTGGTAAGTCCGCATCGGAATTGCCCCAGCGGCGCGCGGTGCCTAACGGAGCGGCATACTGGCCCGTTTTAGCTGAAGAAGCAGGTTCTTCCTGAACCGATTGCGTAAGAGGCTCGGCTGCCACAGGCGTGGGCTCGTCGGTAACCCGTTCCATCTCCGGAGGCGCAGGCGCTTCGGTGATCTGTTCTGCCGGTTCGGCCTCACGCTCGATGTGCGGGACATATCCCGCTTCTGGCTCTGCAGCTACGGGCGCGTCTTCATGCGCTAACTCGCCCGCCGGCTCTGCTTGAACTTCGGCCTCGCTTGGCGTGGGCGCAGCAGCCTCAGCCGGCGCCGTGGCCTTTGCCGGCGCGCGCGCCGTGGACAGCAACTCCACCGCCATGCTCGCCACTCGCACCAGCGTTTCCAGAGCCTCAAGATTGAGGGCGTCAGAATCGAGCGCCGCGGAGTCGGCATACAGCACGGCCACTGTCTTCTCTCGGACAACCAGGGGAACGGCGACAATGCGCTCGGGCGGATCGCCGCCGAGGCGATTCAGCAGTAAATGGTTTTCAGATTTAGACCCGGGCGTGCCGCTCCATGAAGTGCGCGAATGCGCGACATCCCCCAGCACCGTTTCGGCCGCTAAAGGCAGGTTGATTTCGCGCACCGCTTCGTCGCCCACTGACCCTTCCAGTCCGCGCGCCCGCCAGCCAATTGCCTGTTCATTCCGAACGATAAAGAAAGCCACGCGAGGCGCAAATGACGAAGCCCGGTTTACCAGAGTGTTGAGAATTTCGGCCTGTGAATGTTGTTCGTGGATTTCCTCTACCGCCGACTTGATAATGGCCAGATCGCTTGAGGCTTTGGCCTTTGACGATTCTGCGGCAGCTTGCTCCACTCCGCGTTCGTGGGCCGCGCGCAGGTGCTCCGCGATCGTCGAGGCGACCGAGGTATCTGACATCGACTCGCCGGTCGAGCGTTCTACCAGGCGCGTAAAAGACTCGTTAAGCTCGCTTTGCAGGCGAAAGATTTCTTCCTGCATCGAGCCTAAACGGCGGCTGATATATGCTTCGACTTCCTCGCGTAAACTCTTGTCCAAATCGTCGCTCGACACCTTGGCACCCTCCGTTTCAAATGCGTTGGCCGGCAACAAATTCCGCGGCTCCGCGCAGTAATTGGTTGTATGGGAAAGCTGGGGACGAAACGTTCCGGGACTATGTAACCTCGGAAACGATTATGGACGGGGGGCGGAGGCGAGTCAAGAAGTGTGTTGGTAGAGAAGACTAGCTTTCAATCGGACCGGTGGGCAATGTGTTTCGTGACCGCTTGAACTTCTTTCAGCAGTGTCCCTGCCGTGACGGAAGAGAGGGCGGCGAGTCCCAGCCCTTTGCCCGCCAGTGACAGGAAGTCGCGGCGATCCTGGTGTCCGCCAAGCTTGTTTATACGGTCCATTCCCACCTCTCTTGCTTTTTGACTCAAGGAGACTTGGCATCCTTAACGGGCTGGCTGGGGCCGACCCGGTAACCTGGCCGCGTGATAGCAGTCAGATTTTTAGCTTGAGGGTCGTTAACAATCGAGACCCTTACTTTTCGAATGCCCTTCTCGCCAAGCTGTGGCTGACGATCGAAACCGATAAGATACTGTGAATTTAGTTCGAGGATAATCTGCTTGGTGGCTTCGAGCAGTTCAGTATCTTTTTCGGCAAAGAAGACTCTTCCCCCGGTTTCCTGTGCCAGGCTAAGAAGAAGTTTTTCCGCTCGTTTGCGCGGATTCGGGCGGTTGAAAAGGCTCTCCTGCTTGTCGAGGTCTCCTGTGATGCCAATGATAAACACCTGCACGTCGTTCTCACGCAGAACGGTTACGAGCTGTTCCTGAGTATAAAAACTTGAACGATCCTCACCATCCGTAAGGAGCACAACGACGGCGCGAACGCCGGGATTATCCGCCTGCCGTTTGGCGGCGGCTTTGACCGCCAGATAAGCCGCATCAACAACTGCGCTTTGACCGCCCTCTGTCACTACCAGCTTAAGAGCATCAATTAACTTCGGCCCTTCAGTTGTAAAGTCCACCAACGTCTTAATCTTATCGCTGCTTACGAAGGTCACCAGCATCATCTCATCGTCCGGCTTTTTGGTCCCTATTAGGAACCTGGTAATGTTCAAGCCCACGCCGAGCAATGATTTGAAGGAGCCAGAGGTGTCGATCGCAATAACGCAACGGAGTGGCCGTTCATCTTTGCCAAAAAAAGAAACGTTCAGTGCCTGGCCGTCCTCAATGACCTGGATGTTTTCTTTACGAACGTTTCCAACCGAACGGTTTGAACTGTCCGTTACAATGAGGCCCATCCTGATCTGCTGAGGTTCCGTCTTAGCGGTCTGTCCCACAAAATCAGTGGGAAATAGGGATAGCCCGGCAATGACGGCCAACACCGTAGTTGAGAACTCGCAAATGCTTTTGTGGCAGAACATGAGAGTCTATCTACGCTCATAAACAACTTCGCCGCCGATTACCGTCATCAGGCAACGCGTCTTCAGTATTTCCATCTCCGGAATTTTCATGATGTCGGCCGAAAAGACGGTGAGGTCTGCGAGTTTCCCCACTTCAATCGTCCCGCGCAGGTTCTCTTCAAAGGCGGCGTAGGCCGGCCAGATGGTGAACATCTGCAACGCCTGTTCGCGCGTCGCGGCCTCCTCGGGATGCCAACCTTCACCGGAGAAGCCTTTCATGTCTTTGCGCGCCACCGCCGCATAGAATTCGATCATCGGCTCGCCTCGTTCGACCGGTGCGTCTGATCCGCCGGGGACGATCGATCCACTCTTAATAAAACTCTGCCATGCGTAGGCCCCGGCCAGCCGCGCGATCCCCAAACGGCTGGGCGCGAAATGCAAATCCCCAATCGCGTGTGACGGTTGCATTGAAGGGATAATTCCGAGCTTTGCGAAGCGTGGGATGTCGCTGGGGTTTACGATCTGCGAATGCTCAATGCGCCAGCGCGGTTGCCGGATCTTGCGCTGTGCCGGCGGGACAATCTTGAGCGCTCTTTCATATCCATCAAGAATGAAGCGATTGCCCTTATCGCCGATGGCGTGCGTCTCGATCTGAATGCCTTTCTGCAACGCCTCCTTCAGCAGCGTCAACAAGTCTCCTTCTTTGATCGTCAGGAAGCCGGACGTATCAGGCTTATCGGAGTAAGGAGCAAGCAATGCCGCGCTGCGCGAGCCCAGCGAGCCATCCGCGTAAAGCTTTAACGTGCGTACGTTAAGCCGATGGCCAAAGGCGTCGATAATTGGTCCTTCGCGAAAGAGACGATTGGCCTCCCGGCCCGGAGCGGAGAGCGCTTTGTAGATTCTCAGTTTGATAGTTCCAGCGGTATAGAGTTTCTTAAAGATATCTACTTCCGCATAACTCCCGCCCGGATCCTGCACCTGGGTCCAGCCGAGTTCGACGTCTCGTTTCACTCCGAGAATGACGGCCTGCTCAGCATCCGCGGCAGAGGTCGGTGGCAAATGACGGCGGGCCAGATTCTGTGCGGCGTCCAGCAACATCCCGTTAGGTTCGCCACTCCGTTTGTCTTTTGAAATTTCGCCGCCAAAAGGATTTGGCGTGTCCTTATCAATTCGCGCAATCCTCAGGGCCGCGCTGTTAACCACAGTTCCATGCCCATCGGCGCGCGTCAGGATCACAGGATTGTCAGGCGCGACTTTGTCCAAATCCCAGCGCGTCGGAAAGACGGGCGGAGTCCAGAACGTTTCGATCCAACCGCGACCGGTGACCCACTGGCCCGGTTGGGCCTGATCGACCCGGGCCTTAACTTTCGCCAAAAAATCTTCGAGACTGTTAACGCCCTCGAGGTTCAGAGTCATTTCGCGAAAGCCCACTCCGGAAAGATGATGATGGGCATCGGTCAGTCCCGGCACCACGGTCGCTTCGTGCAGATCGATGACTCGCGTGGCTTGTCCGACGAATTTGTTGGCCGCTATGTTGGAACCTACAAAAACAATCCGGTCACCCTTAACTGCGACGGCCTCGACATGGGGTTGTCGCTGGTTGACGGTGTAGATATTGCCGTTCTCAAAAACGATATCGGCGGGCGCTACGGACTCAGTGGAAGCCAGCGGAAAGCCGATGGCAGTCGCTGCCAACGTGAGCGTCAGAGACAGCAGGACAGTCGTGATGGTTCTCATTTTCTAAAAGGAGCGCAACGGAAGTGATCTGGCTGACAGAGCGGTATCTTTATAGTGTGAAGCCGGCGCCGTGACAAGTTTGTAGGGGCAGCCCTGCGTGGCGCGGCCCCCTTTTTCTTTCGAGGCGCTCCCCGATACAAAGGGGGTGGCCACGGAGAGCCACCCCTACAATTCCAACTCCATGAATAGCGCGCCGGGAACGGGGTTCTCGTAATAAGCCCCAATCTCTTTGAATCCCATTGAGCGATAGATGTCGATCGCCGATTTCATTTTCATCGGGATTGTGTCCAGGCGCATCCGCTGGTAACCAATCTGGCGCGCCTCCTCAATAATCGCATCGACCAGTGTTCGACCCAGACCTTCGCCGCGAAAATCCGCCCGCACAAAAAGCCGCTTCATTTCACAAACGCTTTCTTCGATTTTTCGCAGCGCGATGCAGCCGGTGAGTTGATCTTCAACAAAGGCGAGCAGCAGACGGCCATCGGGAGGCGCATAGGCCCCGGGTAAATTAGCGAGTTCCTGATCAAAGTTCTGGAAGCAGAGATTGAAGCCCAACCACGCGGCATACTCTTCAAACAGGGCGCGCGCTTGACTGATATGAAGGCGGGATTCAGCCAATGCAAGTCTCGTCATAGCAATCCTGGTTTGAGGTAACGGTTATTTCTTAACCTTATCCCATTTAATACGAGTGGCCGCCGTGGTAATTGCATTCTCAATGTCCAACAGGTCCTTGGGGGGAGGCTTTGGATTGTTTATCTTAACTCCTACGGGACGCTCGATTGTGATGCGCTTGGTGTTTTGGAGAATGCTGGTTCTAATAGTGGGAGCGGCAATGGCAAACGAGTTTAGCTCCGAGAAGGTTACAGTGGCCGCCTTAGAAGAAGGAAAACTCGTCAAATCCCCGAAATGATGTTCGCTCACGAATTTTGCAAGCTGCGCAAAGTCTTCTTTGGCGAACAGTCCTTGATACTTCCCCTGGAGCTTAACATTCGCCCTCCCTTCGTAGGAGGCGGTTCCATCGCTTCGGAGGACTATTCGAAAATCTCTAGCGGAGGTAGAAGAGCCGGGATTCATTTCAAGAGTGACTTCAGTGATTTCCGCGCTCTGGTCAGATCTCACTGACTGGGCTACTCCGACGCTACTGATCAAACCCATCATCAGTCCGACTAAAATGTACTTCATTACGGCCATCCATTAAGAGTTAGGCGCCGGAGGTTCTTGTACAAAAAAGCAGCGCCCGGAAACAAACAAACTTGGCGTTTCCAGGCGCTGCAATGACTAATCTAAGTCCAGGATTTAGACTGTGAACGACGATCCGCAGCCACAACCGCCTGACGCGTTCGGGTTCTTAAAAGTGAAGCCTGAGCCCATCACACCAGTCACATAATCGATCTCGATACCGTTAAGGTATTGCGCACTGAACATGTCGACGAACATGCGCACTCCCTTTTCATCAAGGACAAAATCGCCCTGGCGCGAATCTTCTTCGATGTTCAGGCTGTACTGAAATCCCGAGCAGCCACCTGGCACCACGCGCACGCGCAGGCCGGCAGTCTCCGGCAGTCCTTCTTCACCGGCCATAAACTTTTTGATTTCCACGACGGCGGAGTCGGTGACGTTCATCGACATCGGCGGGGCGCCGGCCGCGGCGGCATTGTTAACTTCCGGAGTAGTAGTATTTGTTGTTGCTGACATTATCGTTTTTTCTCCTAAATTGCTGAATCAACGTGAAATCTTACTGAGATTTGCCCAAAACAACAAGCTCGGGCTTCATGGCTTCGATCGATACCTGGCGCGCCACCTCTTCGGCCACGTGCCTAAACGCCTGAGCCTGAGGCGATTCGGGCTGGCTGACAACGACGGGAACCCCCTTATCGCCGCCTTCGCGCACTTCAATTCCCAGAGGGACGGATCCGAGGAAAGGCACACCGTACTGCTCTGCCAAACGCTGGCCGCCGCCCTCGCCGAAAATGTTGTAGCGATTGCCCGTGTCCGGCGCGATGAAATAGCTCATGTTTTCCACGATGCCGAGCACGGGCACGGCCACCGTCTCAAACATCTTCAAGGCCCGGCGCACATCAATCAACGCCACTTCCTGCGGCGTAGTTACTAACACTGCGCCCTGCACCGGAACCAGTTGCGCCAGGCTGAGCTGCACGTCGCCGGTGCCCGGAGGCATGTCCACGATCAGGTAATCCAACTCGCCCCACTTCACGTCCGACAGAAACTGTTTCACCAGTCCGTGTAAAATTGGCCCGCGCACAATCAGCGGCTTGTCGCCAGGCTGCAGTATGGCCATCGAGATCAACTTCACGCCATACGCTTCGATCGGGATCAGTTTATTGCCTTCGATTTCCGGTCGCGCCTGGCTGGCGCCGAGCATAATCGGCACGTTCGGACCGTACACATCAGCATCCATCAAACCGACGCGCGCCCCGTTCAACGCGAGGGAAACCGCGAGGTTCACGGCGACCGTTGATTTACCGACACCGCCTTTCCCGGAAGACACGGCAACGATGTTTCGCACACCCTCGATGGAAAGCTTCTCGCCGATGCCGCGGCCTTTCGGCACATCGGCATCCATAGTTACTTTGACGGACAGCACGCCGGGCAGCGCGCTGACCAGGGAATGCGCCTCGCCTTCCATCTGTTCTTTGACAGGGCAGGCCGGGGTGGTCAGCACAATGCGAAAAGAGACGTTGCCGCCATCAATCCTCAAGTCTCGGATAAAACCAAGCGCGACGATGTCCTTGTGCAGATCGGGATCTTTGATTAGCCGCAACGTTTGCAGGACGAGTTCTTCGGTTAACTGAGCCATATCGTTTAGATTTTTCGAGGTTAATGAAACAAGACAGGTTGCAGATTATGTGACCGCGGTTGAAAATGAATTATGCCGTAATGGATCTAGGTTGTCGAACCAGGGTTGTTGACAGTAAAAGCATACGAACGTTCCAGCCGCGTTCACGCGGCTTTCCCCAAGGTTACTAGCCCGGCCGTTTTACGCCCGGGAGCGCTACGCATGGCAGTTCCACAGCCCGTTTCAACGGGCTTTTGCCCGGCGGCTTCAGCCACCCTGAAGCTCAAAATGCCCAGCACGCTGAAGCGCTCTGCTGAAAAGTCACCCTGCCCGGGCTCGAAGGAGCAACGCTTAATAAAGGTAAACTGAGAGCTATGAAAAACACACATACCTGTCCTAAATGCAATTCACGGGAGATTATGCGCATCGAAGGGCGATCTGGTGGTTATGGAGGCGGTAACGATATTCCTGCGGGCTCAAGCAGCTTTAGAACAGTTAAAGTCACCCGATACCTGTGTGGCTCCTGTGGCTTCAGTGAAGAATGGATTGATGCACCAGAAGACTTGCACAAGCTCAAAGAAAAATACGGCTCTTCATAATCAACAGCCGCCGCGGTAGCGAAGGTTAGCCAAGTATATTATTCCCCAAATTAAGACACTACCGGCCGGCGTGGGTTCGTGTTACTTCGCGGTATTTCGTGTAATTTCGTTCACGAAACCACACCAAACTACACTACGAACACGAAATCAGAGTTTTTGAGCAAAGCCCAGCCACCCAAATTGGTGAACCTTCGAGATCACTTCCTTAATCCGCCCAACGTCGGGGAGCTGGCCGACGCCGATGCCGCCGGCGAAGCGGGATCGCTTTCCTGTGGCGGCATGCTGCGCCTGTCTTTGCGCATCGATGAAGCACTGAAAGTCGTTGACGCCAGGTTCCAGGCCATTGGCTGCAGCCTGCTGACCGCGAGCGCATCCATTCTTACGGAAACCGTAAAGGGCGAGACGATCGCGGAGGCCGCGGCGATCGCGCAATCAACTGCATGGATAGAACCTGACGCTGTTCCGCCGGATAAAACTGGCTGCATTACCTTGTGTCGTGATGCGCTGCTGTCCGCGATCCAACATTTCAGCGATACCAGACGGGAAGAATGGAACGGTGATGATCCGCTGATCTGCAGCTGCTTTGGCGTTTCAGAACGAACGATCGAACGCGAGATTAAGGTGAAAAACTTGAGCACGATTGCTGAAGTAACCAACGCGTGCAACGCCGGCGCCGGTTGCCGTTCATGTTATTCTTTGATCACGGATATCCTTGATGCAGTGAGCAGTAAGCAGTAAGCAGTGAGCAGCATACAGTTCAAGGTTCCATTTCACGATTTCCTGCTCACTGCTCACTGCTCACTGTTTACGGTTCACGCCGCCCATGATCTACCTCGATAACAACGCCACTACCCGCGTCGCGCCGGAAGTGTTTGCCGCAATGCAGCCTTACCTCACTGAGCTGTATGGCAACCCTTCTTCCGCACATACATTCGGCCGCAACATGGCGGCTGCGGTCCAGCACGCCCGCGAACAGGTTGCCCATCTACTTGGGGCTGCGCACGCCAGTGAAATTGTTTTTACTTCGTGCGGCTCAGAATCCGACAACTGGGCCATCGGCGGATTCCTGGAGCAGAACCCCACCAGGCGGCACATCATCACCACGCGCGTGGAGCACGAAGCCGTGCGCAACCTTGGCGTCCATCTGGCGGGAAGCGGTTGTGAAGTAACGTGGCTGGAAGTTGATAACAATGGCGAACTGGATCTGGACGACTTGCGACGCAGCTTGCGGCGCGAGACAGGGATTGTTTCCGTGATGCTGGCGAACAATGAAACGGGCGTGATTTTTCCGGTCGCGGAGATTGGTCGGATTGTCCGCGCGAATTCGGACGCCGTGTTCCACGTTGACGGCGTGCAGGCAGTGGGCAAGATTCCTATCAATTTGCGCGAATGGGAAGTGGATCTGTTCTCATTATCCGGACACAAATTTAATGCCCCCAAGGGCATCGGCGCACTGTACGTGCGGGATGGCGTGAAATTGCCGCCATTCATTATTGGTGGCGGACAGGAGCAGGGCCGGCGGGCCGGAACTGAAGCAGTGCCTTACATAGTCGGTCTGGGCGCGGCCTGCAAACTGGCGGCGAGCCTGGACACAGCAGAACACCACCTGATTCGCGAATTGCGGGACCGGCTGGAAGATCAAATCCTAACGAGCATTCCCCACACCAGTTTAAATGGCATCCCCGACCGCGCTAAACGCTTACCGAACACTTCAAACATTTCGTTTGAGTATCTCGAAGGCGAAAACATTCTGATGCATCTGGACGCAGCCGGCG
This sequence comes from Blastocatellia bacterium, assembly GCA_033856235.1. GTDB lineage: Bacteria > Acidobacteriota > Blastocatellia > Pyrinomonadales > Pyrinomonadaceae > DASXRU01. The sequence continues at coordinate 46,058 of JAWVFI010000014.1, forward strand.
TCTGCGTCTCTACCGGCTCCGCCTGCAACTCTGATAGCCACGAAGCGTCGGCGGTGTTAAGCGCCATGAATGTTCCCTACACAGCCGCGCGCGGTTCCATTCGATTTTCGCTGGGTCGCTACAACACCGCGGAGGAAATCGAGCAGACCCTGGCTTTGTTGCCGGGTATCGTCGCCCAACTCGCGCGAATGTCACCGTACCAGGAAGAGCTTGGCGCTCTCCGATTTCCTGGAGTCGCCACGCGAGGCGATAGAGATTTCGGGTAATCCTTCGCAAATGGTGATCAAGTTCCCCAACTATGACGACCTGAACGTCTAAACCCGTGGGTTTCAAGCGGGCACAGGCCTTGCAGCTTTAACAGAAGAGATGTTCCTACCAGGAAACCGAAGCTGATTGGGCGATGTTTATCGAAAGAGGCCCTTCTTTTCCGCTCGTGTGGCTTTGCTGGTACAATTTCAGAAGTCTTTAAAACATTTGACGAATCCGGAAGCTCCACGCCTATGTCAACGATTTCAAACACCGCCGGGCCACAGCCAGCTACGGAGATTGGTAGCAAAGGCGAGGGCTCTCGAATTCGAGAAGATAAAGTTAGCCTGATGGAAACGGACGATTACGTTTGCATCAAGCCGTCCACGCCTTTGTCCGAAGCCATTGAAGTAATGCAAAAAGACGAAGGTGGTTGTGCGATCGTCTGCGAAGGCGATCGCATCGCAGGAATCTTCACGGAACGAGATCTGTTGACCAAGGTGATCGGCCAGGACGTGGATTTGAACGCGCCCGTCAGCCAATGGATGTCGCCGGTAGTGGGCACGCTGTCCCCGGATGCAACCATCGGTGAGGCTGTGCAGTTAATGAATGAGAAGAGCTATCGCAACATTCCCCTCGTGAAAGATGGGAAGCTAGTCGGTTCAGTCTCGGTCTTCGATGTGATTTCATACCTGGCCGAGAGTTATCCCAAAACCACGATGAATCTGCCGCCGGTTCCGGCACAAGTGATGGACACCACCGATGGCGGGTGAATGGTAATGGCCGGTGAATGGTAAATAGTAAATGGTGAATAGAAGGAGCGCTTTTCACCATTTACCATTTACCACTTACTATTTATTTTCTTTGGGAAAGGCTACACATGAGCACAGTAATTGAACCCCCGGTACCCCAACTGGATAAACATTTTGAAGAGCTGGAAACGGTCACCATCCGTTTCGCCGGAGATTCCGGCGATGGCATGCAGTTGACCGGAACGCAGTTCACCAATACTTCCGCCGTCATTGGCAATGATATTTCCACCTTGCCGGACTTTCCGGCAGAAATTCGCGCTCCCGCCGGCAGTCTTCCCGGCGTCAGCGGATTTCAGTTGAACTTTTCCAGCAAGGACATACGTACCCCGGGCGATCAACCCAATGTGCTGGTGGCAATGAATCCTGCCGCCCTGAAAGTAAATCTTGCTGATTTGGAAGACGGTGGAACCCTGATCATCAACACCGACGAGTTCACGAAAGAGAACCTGGCCCACGCCGCTTATCAATCTAATCCGCTGGAAGACGGCTCGCTGAAGGGTTACCGGCTCCATAAGCTGCCGATCACCACGCTGAACATGAATGCGTTGAAGGGTGTGGTCCAACTCTCGCGCAAGGAGATGGATCGCTGCAAGAACTTCTTCGCGCTGGGGGTGCTGTACTGGCTGTACGACCGCCCGATGGAAAACACGCTCGCCTGGATCAATGCCAAGTTTGGAAAGAATCCAGAGGTGGCCAAGGCGAACGAGATCGTGCTGAAGACGGGATACAATTTCGCCGACACCACCGAGGTGTTCACCACCCACTACACTGTCAAGAAAGCGCAGATAGCGCCCGGCAAGTATCGCAAGATTACCGGCAACGAAGCCACGGCGATCGGTTTCGTAGCCGCGTCACAATTGGCGGGACGGCCTTTGTTTTACGGTTCGTATCCGATCACTCCGGCCTCGGATATCCTGCATGAGTTGGCTCGACACAAGAACTTCGGCGTAAAAACTTTTCAGGCGGAAGATGAAATCGCTGCGGTCTGCGCCGCGATCGGCGCCAGCTTCACCGGACACATTGGCTTGACGGGGACATCGGGCCCAGGTGTAGCGCTGAAACAGGAAGCGATTGGCCTGGCAGTGATGACTGAACTGCCGCTGGTGATCATTAACGTGCAGCGCGGCGGTCCGTCTACCGGACTGCCGACGAAGACTGAGCAAGCCGATCTCTTCCAGGCGGTTTGGGGACGGAACGGCGAATGTCCGGCGATTGTCATCGCCCCCGCGACGCCTGCCGATTGTTTTGATATGGCAATCGAAGCCGTCCGGCTCGCGTTTAAGTACATGGTCCCGGTCTTTTATCTCTCAGATGGTTATCTTGCCAACGGCGCGGAGCCCTGGGCACTCCCTGAGATTAGCGACCTGCCGAAGATCGACGTGAAGTTCACTACCGATCCGACAAACTTTATGCCGTACTCTCGCGACGAAGAAACCTTGTCGCGGCCATACGCCATCCCCGGAACTCCCGGGTTGGAACATCGCGTCGGCGGCATTGAGAAGCAGCACATCACCGGCAACGTTAATTACGATCCGGAAAACCATCACTTCATGGTCCTACTGCGCCAGGAGAAAGTGGATCGCGCGGCCAACGATATTCCCCCGGTGGAAATCTTCGGCGAGAAGTCAGGCAAAGTCCTGGTCCTGGGTTGGGGATCGACGTATGGCTCAATTACTTCCGCGGTCGAGCGACTGCAAAAGGAAGGCAAGAGCGTTTCCTCCGCTCACCTGCGTCACTTGAACCCTTTCCCGAAGAACCTGGGTGAAGTGCTGGCAGGATTTGAAACCGTGATCGTGCCGGAGATGAACCTGGGCCAACTGGCCACTATGATTCGCGCGAAGTTCCTGGTCGATGCCGTGGCCTTCTCCAAAGTTAAAGGCCGGCCCTTCCAGATTCGCGAGATTGTAAGAAAGGTTGAAGAGTATTTGTGACCTAGCAGATGCTCCCAAGGGTTGTGAGGAGGGTGGTCAGGCTCAATCTCTTCACTGGGAGCGCGGGCGTCTCGCCCGCAACTGTGGGTCAGCAGTACTCACGCGAAAGTCGGCTGTAACGATAGTGGGCGGGCGGGACGCCCGCGCTCCCAGTGAAGAGATTGGCTGGAAATCCGCGGTCCGCAGAATTCTTGAAGTGACGTCTTTTGATTCCAGCAATAACCCCGGCTCTGTCCGCGCAATTTACGCGGAAGGGTTGCGATACTTTATGGGACAAGGAAGTCTCAACGACACGCTCGCCCAACTTGCTGCCGATCTGAAAGCTCACGGCATCGATTACGTTGTCATGGGCGCGGTGGCCTTGTTGGCGCATGGTTACCCTCGGTTCACGGAAGACATTGATCTGATACTTACCGGGGAAGGACTAGAAGCGTTTCACCGCGAGTTGATCGGTCTCGGTTATGCGCCGGCGTTCGCTGGGGCCAGGAAAAGGCTGCGCTCAACCCGAGACAAGATCACGATTGAAGTGATGACTACGGGCGAGTACCCGGGCGATGGCAAACCAAAACCCGTGAGTATGCCCGAACCATCCACGGCCGCAGTCGAAATCGACGGCATCAACTTTGTCACGCTGGAAAAGTTAATCGAACTCAAATTAGCTTCCGGCATGACGGCACCCGATCGATTAAAGGACCTGGCAGATGTGCAGGAATTGATAAAAATTAAGAAGCTGGGCCCGGATTTCGCCCGGCAGCTCAATCCCTATGTTCAAGATGAATTCATCCGCTTAAGCGAAAGCGTTCATAACACAGAGCACCAAATCAAGGAGCAAGAATGAGTACCAACGGTAACGGAACAAACGGCAACGGCAACAAAGTAATCACTGAGGCAACTGTTTCCGCTGAGAGTGACACCGGCTCGTCAACTTCCGGTGGCGTCGCGCCGGTGAAATTGGCGAAGGCTGACTTTGTCTCGAACCAGGAAGTGCGCTGGTGTCCGGGCTGTGGCGACTATGCCATCCTGAACAACGTGCAGAAGGTGATGCCGGAGTTGGGCATCTCGCGCGAAAAGATTGTCTTCGTTTCCGGCATTGGCTGTTCGTCGCGCTTTCCTTACTACATGAACACTTACGGCTTTCATAGCATTCACGGTCGCGCGCCGGCGATTGCCACTGGCATCAAGGCCGCTAATCCGGAGCTGAGCGTCTGGGTGATCACCGGCGATGGCGACGCGCTTTCCATCGGCGGCAACCACTTCATGCATGCCATCCGCCGCAACCTGGATCTCAATTACATTCTTTTCAACAATCGCATCTATGGATTGACCAAGGGCCAGTACAGCCCGACGTCGGAGTTTGGCAAGAAGACCAAGTCCAGCCCGGTTGGCGCCGTCGATTATCCGGTGAACCCGCTTTCCCTGGCGATTGCCAGCGAGGCGACGTTCGTGGCCCGCTCAATCGATATCGACGTCAAACACCTGGGCGCGATAGTTCAATCGGCGGCTAAACATAAAGGAATTTCGTTCGTCGAGGTTTACCAGAATTGCAACATCTTCAACGATCATGCTTTTGACTCTTTCGCCGAACGCAGCGTCCGGTCTGAGCGCGTCCTTTATCTGGAACACGGGCAACCGATGATCTTCGGCAAAGATCGCACTCACGGGATTCGTATGAACGGTGCGCATCCGGAAGTGGTGACCATTGGTGAAAATGGAATCACCGAGGCCGACATCCTGGTGCACGATATTTATCTGCAGGATCCTTCCGTAGCGTTCATGCTGGCGCGCATGGAGCAACCCGATTTTCCGCAGCCGGTGGGAATCTTTCGCGCGGTCGAGCGCAAGACCTATGAAGACATGATGACGGAACAGATCGATGCGGCGATTACCAAGTTCGGCCCCGGCAGTTTAGAGAAGCTAATAAATAGCGGCGACACCTGGGTAGTGGAATAGAGTCAGCACCGCCCGCGGTAGGGCTGAAAAACTGGAAGAGTATTAGCCGCAGATTTACGCGGATAATCTTTTACGGCCCACACTCCGCGTTGCTGTGCGTGACCACCGAACTGAATCTTCGTTGATACTCTTCTGAGGTGATGAAAGAGCACACCATGCCGCGCTGCTTGGCTACGTTGCGCGGTGGCGCTTTGCTCACCTCGGTCAGCCAGAAGAGGAACCCGCCGATGTCCCCGTCCCGCCGCAAGTAACCCGAGTACTGCGAATACACAAACGAGCGGTTGTATTCCGCGTCAATGAACGCGCGGTTGTCCACCGCATCCCCATAGCCGACCGGCACGCAGGGCGCCGGCGGACTGCCAGGCAAACGGTTGCAGCCGTTCCAGTAGTCATTTGCCAAGTGAAACATGACCAGCCCGCGGCCGCCGGTATTGAAATGGCCGATAAGTGTGTCCCGTTGCGAAACCAGTTCGGCGCCACTGTCGTTCCTGATCGTCGCCAGTACAGCATCAACAAACTGGCCTGCGGTGGACAGGCTTAACGGATACCTGGTGATGAACTCCGGCCGCTGTACAAAATTATTCGCCAGCGCCAGTTGGGTTTGCGCCAGGTCAGTGCCGCCGGTTACCTGGGCCCGATCTCTGGCGAACGACAGATAACGTGGCAGCTTCTTCGCTTCATCGTGCAGCAATGCCGAAAGGTTGGAATCAAAGAAGTCAGGATTCGGAAACGGCTGGTTGTTACCGAATGAGGCCCGGTACAGCAGAAAGACAAAAGAAGCTGTCTGCTGGTACTCCTGTTCGTAAAAGAAAGCATTCGAGACCGCCACGCGGCGTTCATTGATGCAGGCCGTGTTTGAGCCGCATTGCGTAATCTCGTTGGTCCAGTAATCCAGCCCGCCATCGTCCGGCAGGCGGCCCAGAAAGTCGTAGTAGTGCGTCCGCACAAAGTAGCGCGCATCGTCCAGTGGATTAGCCGCCGGCGCCACGCTGTCATTGTCAGTGATCGTCAGCGTCGCCGTGGACGGACTACCCAGCACCGCGCCCAAAGGACTACTGAACGACAGGCTCAGTGTCTCATCCCCTTCCACAAAGACATCGTCAATAATGATTATCGGGAATGATCTGGATGTCTGGCCGGCGGCGAAGTTGAGGGTGCCAGAACTGATGACGAAATCGCAGTTCTGCGTCGTCACCCCGTTGATCGTGCTGCAGGGCACGTAAGAGTTGTTGCCCGTGCTGAAATTCACTGACGACGCTCCCGATGTATCTCCGGTGCGCGTCACCGTGATGTTTGTACTGGGACCGCTTTCGCTCTTGATGTAGGTCGCCGAGCTGAACTGAATGCTCGGAGGTGGGGTTACTCCCTGACCACCTGACAGAGTGCCGGTGCTGGTCGCAAAGTTGGTGTCCCCGCTGTAGTCGGCAGTGATCGGGTGATTGCCTGCCCCCAGCCCGGAGGCAACGCAAGTCGCTTGGCCAGATGCCAAAGTCTTATTGCTACACCCCGTAATGGCCACCCCGTTATCCTTGAAGGTCACGGTTCCCGTCGGCGTGCCCGCCGTTGAGGTGACAGTCGCAGTGAAGGTCACGCTCTGGCCGAACGCCGAGGGATTGAACGACGAAGAAAGGCTGGTAGTCGTGGCCGCTCCCTGCGCCGTCACCGATTCTGTCACCTGAGTCGCCGTGTTGAAGTTGCTGTCGCCCGCCTGGTCATACTTCACCGTGCAGGTGCCCGTACCGCTGGTCATGGTAAAGGTCGCGCCGACGTTCGTGCACGCACCGGAACTGCTGTATGAGACTGTCAGGCTGGAATTGGATGTCGCAGCCACCGTGAAGTTGATGTTGTAACTTGCACTTGCCGGCGCATGCGTGTTGACCGTAATCGTTTGATTTGCTTTCCCAGCCGTCACCGATTCGGTTACTTGTGGAGCCGCGTTGTAGTTAGCATCGCCTGCCTGATCATACTTCACCGTGCAGGTCCCCGTACCGCTGGTCATGGTAAAAGTCGCGCCGACGTTCGTGCACGCACCAGAGCTGCTGTACGAGATGGTCGGCACACCGGAACTGGATGTCGCCGCCACCGTGAAGCTGGTGTTGTAGGTTGCGCTCGCCGGAGCATGCGTGTTGACCGTGATCGTCTGGTTGCCCTTCAGATTGGTCAGAGAGAAGTTTGCCGATGGCGAGCCCCCCGTCAGGCTGGCGACGACGTTGTATGGACCGCCCGCGATTCCATTCGCAGTGAAAGTTGGAGCGGTAGCCAGGCCACTGGCGGCGATGGTGACGTTTGTCGTCGTCACATTGCCAGGGAACGTGCCGCTGGCACCGCTTCCGGGCGCAGTAAAAGTAACTGCTCCGCCTGCGACCGGTTCACCGAAGGCGCTACTGACTGTCGCCACTAAGGACGAACCGAACGCTGTTGTGATCGGCGCACTCTGCGGTGTGCCACTTGTTGCAGCAATCGTAAACCCGCGCGACTCGAATGAGCCAATGTCAACGGTAGTATTTGTGATGCGTGGAAACCCACGTTGGTCCGTGGTTAGGCCTGCGTTGGTCGCCAGAGTATTGCTTCCGGCATCCAAGGCAGGACTGCTTGGTAACAACGCGTGCGTTTGGGTCGGTCCGCCGTAGTTCGCGAGGACGGCAAGCCTTGGGTCGGCCACTCCAACCTGATTATTATTGACGCCATTGGAAAGGTTACATCCATTACATGAACCAACCAGGTTAAATGAACTCGCGGAGCTAACCGAGTTCTTTAGGTCCTCTGAGGTTGTACTTGGGCTTTGGCCCCTGAAGTTCCCAGCAACAATTGTGTTTTGTAGCAGCACACCTCCAACACCGGACCAATTAAAAACACCACCGCCATCCTGGGCACGGTTGTTTGTAATGGTGACGTTGGTCAACGTGGTATTCCCAAAGGCATTATCCAGTCCACCGCCAAAACCAAGGGAAGTGTTCCCCGAGATAGTAGTATTCAACACCGAATGCGTACCACCCGCATTGCGAAGCCCACCGCCATTTTGCCCTGTATTGTTCGCGATAAGGCAATTGATGATCTTTACATTGGGCATCGAGCCGTTCGAGCCAAAGCCCCCGGTTGCGGACGTGCCCGTGTTGTTGGTGATGGATACTCCAGTGAGTATTGCATCTCCTCCCGCAAAGAAGATCCCGCCTGATGTATTCCCTACAACCGAGCCTCCCGTAATCAAGAGCTCGACAAGTGTCCCAACACTGACGATGCCCCCTCCAATATTCGGTTGACCGGCCGACAAGCCGCCGATGTTGCAATCATTAACCATCAGCGATGGCCCGTCACTGTAGATGCCACCACCTCTTTCGGGCAAGTCAACTGCCTGGTTACCATAAATATTGCAGCTTGCCAGGGTGAGGGTACCATTGTTAAGCACACCCGCACCGAGGTCTCCGGAATTGATGAATTTGCCATTTGAAATCGTCAGACCTCTAATGGCAACGGCCGCGCCAGAGCTAATCCTAAAAATGCGGAAGTTCGGCGTGCCCCCCGCCGTGCTGCGCTGCACACTGATCTGATTCGCGCCCGATCCATTGATCGACATCGAGGTCGAGAGATCCGGTAATGCACTTAAGAGAGTAATCGTGCCGGTTAGACCCGCTTGGAAGTTGATTGCACTGGTATCTGCGCTCGCGTTGGCGTCGGTGATCGCTTGCCGCAAGCTGCCTGCACCGCTATCAGCTGTGTTGGTCACGAGAATGCTCTGGACTTCGTAAGCGCCGATGTCGACCGTCGCTATCCCGTCCCCGTTGCCGTCGGTCGAACGGGCGAATCCTGCACCACGTTGGTCGGTGGTCAGGGAGAAGCCCAGCGCAGGTGTGCAGGAGTTGTTCACGACGCAGTTGTTTCCAGCGTCAAGAGCAGGCGAGTCTGCGAGGAGCGCATGTGTTTGAGTTGGGCCGCCGCTATTAGCGAGTGGGCCAAGACGTGGATCAATCGGCGATGCCAGACTGCCTACCTGGTCGCCGTTGACGCCGTTGGTGAATCCGTTTGTGCCGTCCGATTTCCCGATGACGTTATTACCATGAGAAGTGAAACTGCCTTCAAGGTCCGTACCATTGCCG
>JAWVFI010000015.1:0-6428 GCA_033856235.1 Blastocatellia bacterium
AGGAAGGGCCGAAGTCGGAGGCGCGCTACGTCTCCAAGGGCCTGACGCGCTCGCGCACCGATCGCCTCGGCGTCATCGCCGGCGGCGGCTCTTCGTCGCCCTCGCTTGTGGGGGAGAGCCAGGGTGGGTTGTCAAACGTCACCGCGCTGCACGGCAGCGCCGCCACCGCGCTGAAAGCCGAACCGGCGGCGAAGCTTTCGCCCACGGAGAAGCTCGAACAGCTTCCCTGGTCGCAGCCGGAAGCGCGCCCAACCGGCAAAGCAGCCGCCGCCGAACGCCGCGCCGAGGCCAAGGCCAAAGGCTACGAAGGCGAGATGTGCGGCGAATGCGGCAACTTCACGCTGGTGCGCAACGGCACGTGTTTGAAGTGCGACACCTGCGGCGGGACCACGGGGTGTAGCTAAGGCAGCATCTGCATGACAGTTGGTAGGATGACTTTACCGCCCGAAAAGGCTGCCGATCTCAGAGTAAAGTATCTTGAGCTGGTCCAACAAGTCGTGTCTCGCATGGCCGGAAATGGCGCAGCGACTAAGAACTACTGCATTACACTAGCAACGGCCGTTTGCGGTTTCGCCATAACTCTCCAACGGCCGGCGGTGGCGCTACTCGCCTTCCTTCCACTTATCGCGTGTGCATTGCTAGACGCGCAATATCTTCGGATGGAACGCCGTTTTAGGCAGCTATTCGATCAGTCGCGCTCTGAAGATTGGACAAAAATGCCCAGTTTCGAAATCGACCTAAAAGCTGCTCCATATGCGCCATATCGAACTGCGCTATTTAGTTGGTCAATTTCTAGTTTTTATGGCCCACTAGCTTTGGGCGTTGGGTTGGTGGTGATTATCGCAAGGAGCATCTATGGCGCTTGATCCGAAATATCCTTATTCGCTTTTCGATTTCGTTCAGCCACCTGCCTCGCAGAGCAACCCTTTTGAGGGTCTGCTTGGCGCGTCGTTGCTACCAACAGCTCGTCTCGCCGACTTAGTTGCTGCGCCAAGTACGCTCAATAGCAGCGATTCGGTAGGATTCTTGGTCGATGCTCTTGGCGCACCGCCCAAACGGTCGTTCTTATCTCCCTTTGAACCATCCCTAGCGCCAACTAGTCCCTGGCGACTCTGTTCGGCACGTCTCTCGCGGATTTTGTCGCTCCTTCACCCCCGAGCCCCAGTCAGCGAACTGAGCCCGTAAAGCGGAAGGCTTTTTTCTCCTTCCACTTCAACGATATCATGCGTGTCAATGTCGTGCGGAACGCGTGGAAGATTACACATCCTGATAATGCGCTTAGCCGGAGCTTTTATGACAGCAGCTTATGGGAGCGTCGGAAGTTAGAAAGTGACGACTCGCTAAAGCGGCTTATTCGCGATGGCGTGTCCTACACCTCGGCGGCCTGCGTGCTAGTCGGGTCTGAGACGTGGACGCGACGGTGGGTGAGATACGAAATCGCCCGCGCCATTATTGACGGGCGTGGGGTACTGGCCGTGCATCTCAACAGCATCCGACATCACCAGACAAAAACGCCACATACACGAGGTCAAAACCCATTGGATTTCATCGCGGTTGGCAAGTGCAGCGCCGACCTGTTGAGACCCCCTGTTATTATTTGTTCGAAAAATTGGGCAGGCCGGATGCCTGCGGGAGCTGGAGATGGGAGTGGCACCGCTATGCCGATCACACTCACCCGATTGAACGACCCGGCTGGCTAAGAGATCCTCTCCCGGGTTACGTAACACCACTTTCGCAAAACGCCGGGGAGTATGACTACATTGCTAACGAGGGCCACAAACGCATTGGCGCTTGGATCGATGGCGCAGCGCAACGCGCTGGCCGCTAAAACCGAAAGCACGCGTAGGGTGCGCTAAGGCGCGAAGCGCCGAAGCCCACCCATTATTTGAGATCAATCTAACTTGGCGGTGGGCATGCTTCGCTTTGCCACCCTACTCTCACTCACCTTTTAAATTTTTGTTAGACTTTGGTGATTCCTTGAATGACTTACTTGTCTTGCCAACACTTTTGATGAAATCCACCATCTCTCGAATGGGATGGCTCGGCTCCTTTCCAAAATCCAAAGTTGCGGGATAAAGCAATTCGGCAAATTGCTTTACATCGGAATATTTTTGATCGGCTATTAAAAGGGCGTCTCGACGAGAGCGATAGAAAGCGATTAGCCGGGAATTGTACCGGTAGAGGGAAACAAGAATTTGCGTTAAAAAGACAAGCAATCCAATAACACCTATCCTCAAAATCGTACTTGACCAATTTAATCCGCTCTTATTATTTTCAGTACGATCAGATATCTGCTTTGTCATTGCTTCATACAAATTTTCATACAACTTATCTGTCGCGGCCAATTTCGTTTTATAATACTCCAATAACGCCCCAGACGAACCTGGTAAGCTGTTCGCGCGACTAAAATCATTAAATAGACTCGCCCTTTCATTTTGAACTTGCGAGCTCAGATTACTGAAGGCCGTGTCGAACGACGATAAGTAACCTGAGAAAATGATGAGGATAGTTCCAGCAATTAAAGTTATAATGATGGTCCAATAGATCGCATTAACTCGCCCTTGCAATCTGTAAATTACTTTTTCTAAGTCATAAACAACCTGAAAACGAGGGTTTTTAAAAGTCCTTTCCTTTTGTACCGCTTCCGGCTTCGGCGACTCCGCTTTTTCCTCAGCGGCGTTTTCCTTAACCTCCTCTGTTTGTTCAACGGCGCTTTGATCCAAATCGAGCTTATTATGCTCTAAATGTTTTTTATTTTCGTTTTCTGCGATACCAGCCAACAAGCCGACGAGCACAAACCCCATAAACAAAGCGGCTAACGCATTCGTGGCAGTTCTAGCCAAAATATAACTCGATTGGAATCTCGCGGGCCCAGGACCAGACAAAAATAAGACGTCAAAACCAGACAGACCTAAGAAATCAACTCCAGAAAAAACCAATAGAATAAAAATTCCTGTGACAATAATTGAAAATAGAAAAGTTAAACGTAAAAAACTCGTCACCCGGCTCGGCGGCGCCATTTTTATGTCAGACATCGATACTTCTCCCACTGGTTCTTACACGCCAGGGTAGCAGAGAGTATTTTACAATTAAAGGTCGCTAGGCAGTTCCTATCGCCTGTCGTGAGCGCCATGCAGCGGCGCCTGGGTAGCGGCGCGGCGTGTGGCGCCTGCGGCCGTGACCGCCCTCATCCCGAGGAGCGCACGAAGTCCGCGTCTCCAAGGATGGGATGCGTGGCCACTGATCCCGGTTTGTCCGGGATCGGCACATGAGTGCGCGAGTCGGCTATCTCCGACTTGCGCTGTTCGAGATGCGTCCTGCAGACACTGCGGGGCCGGCAGCACCGCGCTATTCGACGGGTTGAAGCCGGGCGATAGCGTTCAGGTCGACGGGCCCTATGGTCACGCCTATCTGCGCGAGGATTCCCCGCGCGACGTGACCTGCATCGCTCCTCACCATGAGGGGTTACCCCTGCTTCTCCTTCAACGCGCGCACGACCGGCCACCACGCTTCTCTTCGCTGCGGATGAATTTCGTCGGTCTGCGCGGCTTCAAACCACGCGACCAAAACGGTAGTCATGATCTGACTGGAAACGTCAGTCCCGAAGGGAAGTTGTTTCCCTCAACGGATACAGGAAGGCGCGCTGCCATGAGCGAACTGACCATCTGGACCTTAGACTGGGTTCCTGAAGGCCCTCGTGGTTTCGTGCGTGATCTAAGGCTGAGATGGGCGTGTGAGGAAGCTGGTCTCAGCTACGCAGTCCGTACGATCCCATTCGATGGTCGCGAGACCAATCATCTGGCGCATCAGCCATTTGGCCAAGTTCCGTTCTTGAAGGACGAAGAACTGGAGATATTCGAAAGCGGCGCTGGACTGCTGCATCTGGCCCGGAAAAGCGAAAAGCTGATGCCGCGCGATCCGGTTGGAGAAGCGGAAACATTGCAATGGACGATCGCCGCGCTCAACTCGATTGAGATGGTCACCGTACCGTGGTGGTTTCTGAAGATAACCGGCGCCGAGAACGACGGTCTTACCGGATGGATGGGCAGTCGCCTCGGCCATATGGAAAGAGTGCTGAGCGAACAAGAATGGCTCGCCGCCGGGCGCTTCACCGTCGCAGACCTGTTGATGGCGGATGTGCTGCGCGTTTCAGAGGTTCGCGCTTTCGGCGACCGGCCGGCGACCGAGGCCTATGTATCCCGCGTGACCGATCGTACCTCATTCAAGAAGGCTCAAGCCGACCAGATCGGTCATTTCGAGGCGGCCGACCAGAAGAGAGCAGAAGAAAAATCAAACTGACGCGCGGCTTGGCTCCTTCATTCGCGACACGCGGACTCTCGCCATCAGCCGCCGTTCGTTTAACATAGTTCTTGACTTTATTCCTATAGGAATATATGCACGCTTCGCCTTGCTCGTCCGGGGGCGCCATCTAGAGGCGTCTATGTGGCGGAGCGACTTGAGTGGGCCGGAACCGGGTAAATCCGGCGCCGGCTGGTGCGGCGCCCGCGGGCGTGGTTCGCAGCCACGCACTCGGGAGGCCTCGGGTAACCGTCCGGGCCCACTACGGGGCTCTGCCTTTGATGGCTGGACGGGGCCGGACGAACGCGGCGAAAGCCGCGGGATAAGGTGGGCGAAGAGTCCGCCGTTCGCGCCCCGGAAGCACGGTCCCGAAGCCCGAAATCGCCGCGGTGGAGCGCCGAGAGGCGTGTGCCCTTCGCCAAGGGCACGCCGCGCCTCGCCAGGCGTGGATTGTTTGGTGCGCCGCTCGGCGCTCCGCTCCCCCGGTTTTTTCCGGGGCAGAAAGGAAGAGACGGCGCCGCCCGCGCCGCAAAGAACAGGGCCGGCGGAGCGTTGGCTGCTCCGCCCTCATCCTGAGGAGGCGGCGAAGCCGCCGTCTCGAAGGACGAGGGCGGCCTGCATGGTTCGAGACGCGTCCTGCGGACGCTCCTCACCATGAGGCCGGAAGAAGTTCATCGCTGTTTGAAATCCTGATCGAGCCATGAAAATCAAACCACCGCTTCTCTCACCCCTGCTTCTCCTTCAACGCGCGCACGACGGGCCACCACAGCTTCTCCTCGCCGCGGATGAATTCGTCGGTCTGCGCCGGCGTGAGGTCGCGGCTATAGGTGCCGAGCTGCTGCATGCGCGCGATCACGTCGGGCATCGCGGTCACCTTGCGCACGTCGGCGTTGACCTTCTGGATGATGGCGTCGGGCGTGCCCGTCGGCGCCATCAAAATGATCCAGCCGCTCGAGACCACGCCGGGCACCGTCTCCGCAAGCGTCGGCAGTTCCGGCATGTTGGGCAGGCGCTTCGCCGCAGCGATGCCGAGCAGGCGCACGTCGCCGCTCTGGATGCCGGGGTCGAGCCCCGCCAGCGCCTCGAACATGATCGGGATGCGGCCTGCGATCACGTCGTTGAGCGTGACCGCAGCGCCCGAGGCATGCACGAATTCAATCTTCGCCTTGGAGCGCTCGCGGAACAGCTCGCCGGTCAGATGCGCCTGGCCGCCGCGATTGGTGGCGCCGAAGAACATGCCGTCGGGCGTCTTGTTGGCGAGCGCGATCAACTCGGCAACGGTTTTGGCCGGGCTGTCCTTGTGCACCCCAAGCCCGATCGGCTGTTCGCCGAAAAAGCCCATGGAGACGAAATCCTTCTGCAGATTGACCGGCATCTTGCCTTCCTGCTCCACCGGCAACACGTTGAAGCTCGAGGCTTGCGTGGCGTAGAGGGTGTAGCCGTCCTTATCGACGCCGGCGGCCGCCTGCGCCGCGAGCAAGCCGCCCGCGCCGGGCCGGTTGAGCACGACCACCTGCTGCTTCCACAATTGCGTCAGGCGGTCGGCGATGATGCGCGTGATCACGTCCGGGCTGTTGCCGGGGGCGGCGGGCGAGATCAGCGTCACCGGCTTGCTCGGCCATTCCTGCGCAACCGCCGGCGCGCTCGCCAGCATCGCCAAAGCCGCAATGGTGAGCATCGATCCGCGCATAGGCATGAGCTTTCTCCCTGTGACGGTGATTGTTTGGAAGCGTCGCGGCTTCGGGCATATGCTAGCACAAGGACGCCGCGGCTCGCACCACCGCTTGACGGGCCTGGAACGATCCGGTCACCGCTGCATTAAGGTATGCCGTCACAAAACCCACGCCCCGGAGGGCCGTCTCTGCGATGAACATCTTCAATTCTTGGCTGCAATCGATGCGGTTCGGCACCGACGTGCAAAGCGTGATGACGACGCGGATGCTGATGCTCGCCGGTGGCGACCCGAAAACTGCCGCCGAGACGCAGCGCATGATCTCCGAGAAGATGCTCGCCTTCGGCGAATCGCAGATGGCCTTCGCCGCGGCGCTGGCGCTGGGCCAGGGTTTTCACAAAGCCACGCGCCGGGCGCATACCCCCTATCGCCGCGCCGTGCGCGCCAACCGGCGGCG
>JAWVFI010000016.1:0-21237 GCA_033856235.1 Blastocatellia bacterium
CTCTACCGGCGCGGCTGGCCCGGTCTGGTCGCCTGATGGCAAATGGATTGCCTTTACTTCCGAGGTCCATCCCGACTGTGCCGATGACGACTGTAACCAGAAAAAGGACGAGGCGGCGGAGAAAAGCAAGGTCAAGGCGCACATCACTACTCGCCTGCTCTTCCGTCATTGGGACGAATGGCGCGACGTCAAACGCACCCATGTTTTTGTCGTTTCCAGCAAAGGCGGCCCGGCCAAAGATTTGACGCCGGGCGACTCTGACGCTCCACCTTATGCGGTGGCCGGCGATGTGGACTACGCGTTCTCGCCCGATGGGAAAGAACTCGCCTACCTGCGCAATCCCGACAAGATGGAAGCTATTTCGACTAACAGCGACATCTTCGTGGTTTCGACCAGCGGCGGCATGGCGAAAAACATCACCGCGCGGAACCGCGGTTACGAAGACAGTCCGATTTATACGCGCGATGGTAAGTACATCGTTTACCGTTCGCAGGCGACTGCCGGCTTCGAGGCCGACCGCTGGCGCCTGATGAAATATGATCGCGCGACCGGAACGTCGGTCGAGATCAACAGAGGGTTTGACCTCCAGGTGGAAGACATCGTGCTGTCACCTGATGGCAGCTCGGTTTACTTCACTGCCATGGATCGAGGGCACGCGCCGATCTTTAAAGTGTCTCTGGCCGGCGGCCAGCCACAGAAAGTCGTCGGGGATGTCTATGCAACCAACGTCCAGCTAAGTCCCGACGGCAATTCTTTCGTCTTCGTTAACAGTTCCTTTGCGATGCCGGCAGAGATTTTTCGCGCTGGGGGAATCGGCGGCGCGGCTCCGCTGACGAATATCAACAATCAGACGATGGCGCAGTTTGGCTTACGCAACGCTGAAGAAGTGGAATGGACTGGCGCCCTCGGCAAGAAGATTCACGGCTTTGTAGTCAAGCCGGCCAACTTCGATCCTAACAAGAAGTATCCCCTCGCAGTGATCATTCACGGTGGCCCTCAGAGCGCCTTCAACGATAGCTGGGGATATCGCTGGAACCCGCAAGTCTTCGCGAACAACGGGTACGTTGCGTTTCTCCCAAACCCGCGGGGCTCGGTTGGCTATGGCCAGCAATTTGTAAATGAAATCAGCGGCGATTGGGGCGGCAAAGCGCATGTAGATATCATGAATGGCGTGGCCGACGTCATTCATCGTTACTCGTTCATAGATCGCAACCGCATCGGCGCGGCCGGCGCCAGCTACGGCGGTTACATGATCAACTGGATCGAAGGGCACAACAACGATCCGCGTTTTCGCTTCAAGGTCCTGGTTTCACACGACGGCGTTTACAACCTTGAAAGCATGTATGGTGCTACCGAAGAACTCTGGTTCACTGACTGGGAATTCAAGGGCACGCCCTGGACGAACCCGGCGATGTATCAACGCTGGTCGCCGAGCAACCATGTGAAGAATTTCAAAACGCCGATTCTGGTCATTCACAGTGAATTGGATTATCGCGTTCCCTTCGGCGAGGGACTGCAACTATTCACGGCCGCCCAGCGTATGGGCGTTGATTCCAAACTGCTGATGTTTCCCGATGAGGGGCATTGGGTACTGAAGCCACAGAATTCGCAACTCTGGTATCACACGGTGCTGGATTGGCTGGACAAGTATTTGAAGTAATTTGGAGTGCGGCGACCTGTCGCCGCTTTGGTCCGCGGCGGCCTGCCGCCGCTTTCTTCTCAACTCACGCAACTGGAAGGTCGCGACAGGTCGCGACCCGGTAAAGCGCTGACAGATCAGCGCACTCCAAAAGGAGGAACACAATGGCTATGCCAGGTTGGGCCAAAGCGCTAATCATCGTGGCCGTGTTGCTGGTAGTGTTCGTGGTGGCCATCGTCGCCGCCGGGGTCTTCTGGTGGTCGCGGAACAAAGACACGCTGATTGCCAAAGGCAAGGCCCAGGTTACCGAAGGCAAAGAAACCGGGCGCGCCACTGACAACCAGGGATGCGTCAACCAATCGGTGGACCGCTATAAAGCCGATCGCGGCTTCACCGCCGTCATTGGCAATAGCATCTTCATGTCCACCTGTTTACAGGCCAGCCGCCCCACTCCCGGATTCTGTGATGACGTCCCCAGGCAGATGGAGTTCACGGCAACTGCCAAGTGGCGGCTGGCACAATGCGAGCATTTCGATCTCTCCGGCGACAAGTATTGCCAGCAGCTCTTCACGCCGGTGCAGCAGTTCTGTGAAAAACATGGCGGCGCCGGACGCGCTGACGAGCAGACCAACAGCAATTAAGAGTATCAAGAGCGCAAGAAGGTTCCGGGACTTCTAGACAAGCAGCACACAATCCATATAATTCTTCTAGGTGAGAGTTCGTTATGACGGTACATGAAATAGAAGCTGCCGCACTGAACCTGGACGTGGACTCGCGGGCACGACTGGCGGAAAAACTATTACGCAGTCTGGACGATCTTTCGGAAGAAGAGATTGAGCGCCTTTGGGTCGAAGAGGCCTTACGCCGGAATGCAGAATTCGATGCCGGCACGGCGAAGGCTCGCGACGCTGATGATGTATTTCGCGCCGCGCGTGCTCGGTTCACATGAAGAAGCGTCTCTCTTTTCACGAACTGGCAGAGCAAGAACTAAACAACGCTGCGGCTTTTTACGACAGTCGGCAACATGGTCTGGGCCCCTTGTTTATTCGTCAGGTTCAAGAAGCGATACTCCTAATCAACGCGAACCCTGAGTCTGCACAAATCGTAAAGGGGAATGCTCGTAGTAAACCCTTACGGCGATTCCCTCACAACATTATCTATTTCGTGACGCCCAACACAATTCGGATCCTTGCGATCGCAAACCAGCGACGCGGTCCCTTCTATTGGGACAGTCGCGTCTAGTTATTTCCATGCCCAAAGTCGAGCGCCTGTTCCTTCGCCAACGCCCGGACGGCATGCCCCTGATGCATCAGAATTGGGGGAAGCTCCTTTTCATGCACTGGCGGCTCGAGGAAAAACTACTTCGGCCTCTGATTCCTCCGGCCCTGGAAATTGATACTTACGACGGCTCAGCCTGGATTGCCGTGACGCCCTTCACAATGTGGGGCATCCGCGCGTCCTTCCTGCCACCTATTCCCGGCACCAGCGCTTTTCATGAGCTGAACGTGCGCACCTATGTTCACTTGAACGGCGTGCCGGGCGTCTGGTTCTTTTCCCTGGACGCAACCAACACCCTCGCTGTGTGGGCGGCGCGGCTGACTTATCACCTGCCGTATTTCAGCGCGGACATGAATTTGGAAGAAAAGGGAAAGACGATCGAGTACTCATCGCGCCGCATTGATTCGCCCGCTGAACTTCACGCGAGTTGGACCATCGGCGAGGCGTTGCCGGAATCGGAACCGGAAAGCCTGCAGTTTTTTCTCACGGAGCGTTATTGCCTTTACTCATCGCACGATGACCACCTATATCGCGCGCGCATCTGGCACGAACCGTGGTCGTTGCGAAGCGCCCGGCTCGAATCACTTCACTCGACCATGATCGAAGCGGTGGGACTGCCGGCGCCGGAAGGCGAACCGCTGCTGTTCTATTCGGAAGAGATTGCCGTAGGCATCTGGCCACTGGAGAAAGCGTGATCAGCCGTCGAAGACGGCGACATATTAGTAGCCCACAGCGCGAGCTGTGGGTAAGCGAGCTTCCACGAAGGCTAAGCCCGCGAATGCGGGCGACATACGCCCCGAGCCCCCGACGAGATCCATTTCAACACTATTTATGCCGCCCCTCCGGGGCTTGGTCGCGCTTCCTTCCCGTTACCCACAGCTTGCGCTGTGGGCTACTGATATTTCGCCCGCTGCGCGGGCTTAACGTTGCACAGGCGGCAATTCACTCAGCCCGCTCCAGCGGTGGCAACACCGCACTGAAATCATCGGCGAAGCGCTTCGCGTAGCTGTCCAACAAGTCCGTCACCCGTTCCAATTTCGGCGCCCGCAATATTAACCCGACGTGGTGTTTCTTCTTGATGCGATAGACGATTTCTTTGTCATCGTACGCGGAAGTGTCCGGCGCCTCCTGGCGCGCAAGGGAAAGCACGATGCCCGCGTAATGCTTGCGCGGTACTCGCCCGCCTTTCTCTCCCGATGCTTCAGTGCGCGTGGCGCCTACCTCCATCCGCGCCCACTCACGCCAGAGATTGATGCCGGAAGCAGCCTCCAGCACATCGGCAATGTAGGCGCCGCCCACGCGCGCCGCAATTTCCAAAAAGTAGAAGCGTCCGTTGGCGCGGCTCTTGATGAATTCCGCGTGCGTGGCTCCGGTTTCCAGACCGAGAGCCTTGATTAGTTTTCGATTCGCTTCGAGCAATTTCTTTTGATCGTCCGAGCCATGCTCGATGGTGTGCGAGATGTAGGCGCCGCCCAGGTGGGCCACTTCCATCGGCGGCCGGCCATAGCAGTTGACTCCGGCGAAACGCACCTTGCCGGCTTCCACCAGCGAATCGACATGGAAAACGTCGCCGGGAATAAACTGTGCCAGCAGATGGTAAGAGGCCCGTTCCCGCAGAATGGGGCGGTCGTTCATTTCCTCAACCGTGCGCCAGACTTCTTCGGGCGTCTGCACCTTGCGAATCCCGATGGCCGAAACATCCGAGCGAGGCTTAATGATCCATGGTGGCGGCACCCAGTTCATGAATTGACTGATTTCGTCAGGATTAATCAGGGGAACAAACTCGGGCACGCTGATACGGGCGGCACGCGCGCCGAGGGCCATCGCCAGCTTGTCGCGAAAAGCCTTCGCCGTCGCGCTGGTCATCCCGGGCAAACTGAAATGCTCGCGCATCATCGCGGCGGTGAGCACATCAAACTCTTCCAGGGCCACAACCCTATCCAGCTTGGCTTGTTGTGAGGCGTGCGCGGCGAAATCAATAAATAGTTCCGGCGCAGCGTCGTTTGGCAGCGCTACCAGATCGTCGAGGCTCTCACGCGGCCAATCCTCGTTGAGCATCTTCTCTTTGGTGACCAGGGTGACGCGGCTTCCGTGGGCTTTGCACTCGCGCAAGAAATCGCCGCCTTTGAAATAAGTGGCGAGGCACAAGATGTTTAGCGGTTTGGATTGTGGCTCTGTCATCGGGAACGTGTGCTCGTGAAATTTTCCGGTGACTATAAACCTTTTCCAGAGGCGGGGTCACCTGTTAAGGTAGGCGGCTCTTAATGCATGAAGCCCGCGGAGCGCGGCGATAGCATAAAGCCTGGGGTGAAGCGTAGCGCAACCCCAGGAGTGAGCAGGTCAATACCGTAGGAGCCCGCGTAGTGGGCGACGGTGCGAGACAAAAGCCAGCGTGTCGGCTGTCGCACGCTTCGCGCGCTCATGTTCCCTGGGGTTCGGTCCCTGGGGTTCCGCTGCGCATCACCCCAGGCTTTATGCTTTCACCCGCTTCCGCGGGTTTGAAAAAGGAACGCCTTAATTTGCTGACAGACTCAAGTTCGCCAAACAACCCAATCATGATCTTTCGTGGCCCCTATCCCGAAGCAGTCATCCCCGAAGTTTCCCTCACTGACTTTGTCCTGGAACACGCTAGTGAGGTCAGCGACAAGCCGGCTTTAATCGAAGGCCCCACCGGGCGCGTTACCACTTACGCCGAGTTCGGCGGCTCAGTGCGTCGCGTAGCGGCGGGTCTGGCCCAGCGCGGATTTAAGAAGGGTGACGTGTTCGGCATTCTCAGTCCCAACATCCCCGAGTATGCGATTGTCTTTCACGCAGTGGCGATGCTGGGTGGAATTAACACTACGATCAATCCGCTCTACACCGCAGAAGAAGTGGGCCACCAGCTCCGCGACGCAGGCGCCAAAATGCTGGTGACCATTCCGCAATTTGTGGAAAAAGCGCGCGAGGCCGCGCAGTCAGCAAGTATTGCCGAGCTTTACGTTTTCGGTGAAGCCGAAGGCGCTATTCCGTTTGCCTCATTATTTGAAAAGAACAGCGAGCCGCCGCGCGTCGAAATCAATCCCCGCGAGGATCTGGTGGCGCTGCCTTATTCCAGCGGCACCACCGGTCTGCCCAAGGGCGTAATGCTCACGCACCATAATCTGGTATCCAACCTTTGCCAGATGGATGGGCTCAATTATTTCGCGCGCAACGATACGCTGATTGCCGTGCTGCCGCTCTTTCATATTTACGGCCTGGTAGTGATCCTCAACATGGGACTGCGGATGGGCGCCACGATCGTCACTATGCCGCGGTTTGACCTGGAGCAGTTCCTGCAGATCGTGGAAAAGTACAACATAACTCTCGCCCACCTGGTGCCGCCCATTGTGTTGGCCCTGACCAAGTGTCCGGAAGTTGAAAACTACGATCTTTCGAAGCTCAAGACTATTTTCTCCGGCGCCGCGCCCCTCGGCGAGAAGATTTCCAGCGCCTGCAAAGAGCGGCTGAATTGCAGCATTCGCCAGGGCTACGGGATGACCGAAACCAGCCCGGTGACGCACAGCACTCCGGCCGGAGACATCAATGTGAAGCTCGGATCAGTCGGGCCGCCGGCACCCAACACGGAGTGCAAAATTGTGCATACCGAAACCGGTGCGGAGTTGGGTCCCAATGAAGAAGGCGAGGTTTGCGTGCGCGGGCCGCAGATCATGAAAGGGTACCTGAACAAACCCGACGCCACCGCGCACACGATCGATGCCGAAAATTGGTTGCACACTGGCGACATTGGTTATGCCGATGAGGATGGTCACTTCTTCATCGTCGATCGCCTTAAGGAGTTGATCAAATACAAGGGTTTTCAAGTCGCTCCCGCCGAACTCGAGGGCCTGCTTCTCTCGCACCCGGCAATTGCTGACGCGGCGGTGATTCCGATCCCCGACGACGAAGCCGGTGAATTGCCAAAGGCCTTCATTGTCCTGAAAGGCGAGGCCACGGCCGAAGCGATCATGGAGTTCGTTGAAGAGCACGTGGCGCCCTACAAAAAAATCCGCGAAGTGGAGTTCATCGACAAGATTCCCAGATCACTTTCCGGGAAAATCCTGCGGCGTGTTTTGAAAGAGCGAAACAGAACGGAAACGGGAACGCCGGCTGGCTGATTAAATCACCCACGCGATTAAATCACCCACACGCAGTTATTTGGTGTTCTTTCGTGTGGTTTGTGTGATTTCGTGAATCGTATTGCCGCGAATCAGAGGCGCACTATTCACGAAACAACACGAAATTCACTAAGAAACACGAAGCTTCGCGCGGTCGAACGGTGCCGTCGCAAGATTCGCTTCGAAGCATCCCGCCAGGTTGTAGGTTATGAAGAGAACCCTGCGCCGCTTGGACAAAACCCATCAAAAGCTAATCGCTACGATCGCGCCGATCGGAGCGGAAGAATTTTCCCGCCGTCCCGCGCCAGAACAGTGGAGCGTCGCTGAAATCGTGCAACACCTCTATCTGGTCGAAGCTCGCGTCATCAAGGATCTCCAACGCGCGCTGGCGCGGGAACCGCAGCGCGTGAACCGGCTCAGGCGTTTGATACCTACCTCGATCGTGGCCTCGCGGCTGCTGCGCGTGAAAGCGCCGTCAGCCGTTAACCCGCTGGCATCGCTTGATAAAGACACCGCCATCGAAAACTTCCAACAGGCACGAAATACTCTTAGCGAGCTTTGCGCCACCCACGGAGCCAGGCGTTTCCGGCAAATCGTTTTTAATCACCCGTTCCTCGGCAAGCTTGACGGCGTGGCCACAGTTTCGTTTGTCGGCTATCACGAGCGGCGGCATCACAAACAGATCCTCGAGGTTCTGCGGAAGATAGAAAACTCTCCACCAAAATAATCTCGACAGCTAAGCCCCAACCGTGATAAAAGCGCGCTCCTCAGCTCGGTCACTCAATCCGCCGGACTGTACGCAGGAGTCAACACTCTCTCGGACCCCACGGAGGATACGGACTGAGGTCCCGCATTCACTCGCACAGCGCCGCAGACGGGCAATCGCGCAGATGGTCCGCAGCCTTGAACGCATAAACCAGATCCCTATCGGCCCACAGTTTTGTTTCTGCACAAGCAACGATGCTGCCTTGAGGAGATCAAGATGCCGACGAAGAAGAAACGCAC
Source organism: Blastocatellia bacterium (assembly GCA_033856235.1). Taxonomy (GTDB): domain Bacteria; phylum Acidobacteriota; class Blastocatellia; order Pyrinomonadales; family Pyrinomonadaceae; genus DASXRU01. The sequence goes on from JAWVFI010000016.1 coordinate 8,056, forward strand.
TGGCAGTTCCAAAAGCTCCAAAAAAACTTTAGCCGAAAAAGGCGATGTACGCCCGACGAAAAAGCGGCCTGTCGCGCAGTCAAAGAAAGCGCCCCTGCGAAAGAAACAGCCTCTCACGGAGGCAACGCGTACGGATCGTTCGCAGCTGGTTGCGGGGATCGCCGATCCTAGCAGGGTCTGGGCCGACCTGGGAAAGCTCCGCGCGCCGGCCCAGTTTCGGGTCTCATGCATCAGGGCCGATGACCTGCTCGTCTGCGACTTCATTTTCGAGAATTTCCGCCTGGAGTTGGATGGACCGGAAGCCCCGAAACTGGTGCGCCGAAACCCGGGCACTGCCACCCTGATCGTTGAATTCCCGCCACAGAGTTTCGGTGAAGAGGCTTATCTAGATACCACGGGCGAGAGCCAGAGCGTGCCCACCGATGTCAGCGGCAAGAATGCATTCCCCGAAAAATCAGAAGCGACCGACCCGAAGAATGTTCGCGGCGCACCGGCCGACCCGTTGCGGCCCATGCCGAGCGCGAAGATCCGCATGTCGGGGCGCAGCCGGATTGCCTTTAAAATGAAGGACGAGGAAACGGAACTTCCCTTCACTATCGAAGCCATCCTCGATGCCTGTCGCCGTTGGCCCATGCGCCTGAGCGTGAACGCAATCCCCGATGCTCCGCCCTTCCGGGTGGGGTTATCAGAGTTCGGGGTCCAGGACAAATTCCTGGCTAGTGTCGTCGCCTCGCACAGTTGGAACCAGGCGAGAATCGAGTTGACCGACGCCCTCGGTGGTCAGCTTGAGAAAGCCCTCGCCGGAGCCGCCCAGCGCATTTCGCAAAAGGCGATTACCGCTATCCGCTCCGGTCGGAGGATTGAAGCGTCCGCAATGTTGCGCCGCGCCATCAACCAAGAGCTCGACGTGCTGGCAGCGAGATCCGCGCCGTTGCGCGAACCGGGCCGACGTGAAATGGCAGCGGCGGCGCTTTCCATGAAGGCAACGGAATTGCTGGCCGGTTACCGGTTGGATGAATCGGTCTTTGATCTGGGAAAGGAATTGCCATTTCTGCCGCTGATCTTTGGTCCGCACGAACCGCCAAAGAACGTCACGGCGCTCGAGTTGCCTTACCGGCTAATCCTTTCGCCCGTTCCAAGCGCCTTCTGGCATCATTCCCCAAGTCCCATCGTCCACAACAACCGCACCGAGCTCTGGCACACACGCCTGACCTCTACTACCAGTGACACCGGGCCCGACACGCCCACCAAGGTCCGCGCGCTGTGGTCGCCGGACTATGACATCGAAAACATCATTGACAAGGTTAATAACAACCGGCCTTTTCGCATGACTCTCGATCCGCTCGATCGCCAGATGCTGGTAAAGCTGATGGCCGGATTCGGGGATGTAAACACGCGCAACCGGCCTTACAACCCGCTTACCTCCGTCGCTCGCCGGCTCTCGCTTTCGTCTCTGGGAGCGTTGCTTGATGCCGAGGGAGGCTGGGAGCGTCCCGTGCAACTGGGCGTGGGCCTGGAGCAGTGGCGCCACTTAGCTACGCTCGGTCGCGATCACTATGTGCGCGTTGTCTATCGCGGATTTTTACAAGGCTTCGGGCACGCCGCCTCTCTGGTAAAAGTGACGGAGCGCAAATTTGAATACGTGAAGGATAAACACGGTAACAACACACTGGACCGCGTCGCGGTGCTGCGGCAGCGGTTCTACATCATCGTGCGCGAGCCGGTAAAGCACTATCACGGCGCCGGCCACGAACACCAGGGGCGCAACTTTCCGTTCAAGAGCGTGGAAATCCTGACGCGCGTTACGCCGAGTCTGCGGGCGCCGGATCTGTCGGGCTGTCCCCTGGGAAGCGCCGGCAACTCCATTTACGACGGGACTGATGATGGCGGAAGTCCGCCCCGGCCCAATGGCATACCGTATCGCGCCTGCTTCTGGCCCATGCTCGACCAGTTCAACAACTTCATGTTCCAGATCGCAGCCACCGACCTTTCCGGAAACCGCGTCACGTTTGCCACCCCCCTGCTGTTTGTTGGCGTCGAGGCCAACGAGCATTGGAAACCAGGCATCATGGCCAAGATCATCAATGACCATAATGCTGAACCGCCTCCGCGACGCTTCGCATTAATGGGCGGCGCCTCGGTTTGTTACGCGCCGATCGACCCAGACGCGAAAGGCGATACTCGTTTCCCCACCAACGAACTGGTTTTCCGCACCGCTCCGGTCTCAGGTGTTTTCGTCGAGGAACCCCAGTTCTACCCGGAAGTCCAGGACGCGAAGATAGGCATCGCTGCGATCCGCCGGCTGCTGCAACAACCGGACGCCACTGCGGGTGTCACTTACGCGAAGACTTATAAGAATCACGGCTTCACCGGAACTAACCAGGGTGAACTGTTCCTGGCGCTGCAGAGCGAGTTCAAGCTGGAATTTGGCAACGAGGTTAAGAGCGATGCGATTGGCGGCCTGGCCACACCCAGCATGGCAATCCTGGGCCTCTCGCGAATCATGGGCCCGGTCTCAGCGCAGACGCCCACCGGATCGGAAACACCCGAAGACAAACTGCAAAACATTATTAACAACGATTTCCAGCCTCTCGACTTTTTCAAGGACGCGAAGATCCTGGGTGGAATCAAACTCACCGAGATACTGCAACACGTGAGCGGCCTCGGCAACAGTAGTGTGCCGAAGCTACTCAGCCGCGAGATTGATAAGCGGATGGAAGCCAGCTTTGATTGGATCACCGAGAACGTCCAGAGTGATTCCAAAGGTCTGTTCGTGCCCCATTATGAAGGCACGACCAAGCTCTCGATGCACGGCGTCGTGAGCGCGCCGCTTGACGGATCAACCGCACCCACCTTTAACGCAACCGCATCGCTGGAAAAATTCCGCATCAATCTCTTTGGCTTCATCACCATCTGGTTCGACGCGCTGCGCTTCACCGCTCAAACCGGAGCGAAGCCCGACGTGGCCGTCGATTTACACCCCGGTGAACGAATGGTCGAATTCGGCGGGCCACTGGAGTTTGTGAATGAGCTGCGGAAGATCATTCCTTCCAACGGCTTCAGCGATCCTCCCTCGCTGACTGTGACGCCGAGCGGAATCAGCGCCAGCTATTCAATCAGCATTCCTTCGCTGGCCGTCGGGATTTTTGCACTCGAACACTTGTCGCTCGGCGCTGGTTTCATGTTGCCTTTCGATAATCGTCCGGCGGAGGTTCGCTTTAATTTTGCCGAGCGGCAACGGCCCTTTAGCCTTACGGTTTCGCTTCTGGGCGGCGGCGGATTCTTTGCCATCGGGATCGGGACCGAGGGCGTACGCGAAATTGAAGCGGCGCTGGAATTTGGCGCCGCGCTTTCCATAAATCTCGGTGTCGCCAGTGGCAGCGTCGAGATTAAGGCCGGTATTTATTTCCACTGGAAAACGCAAACGGTCGAACTGGTCGGCTATGTTCGCTTGCACGGCGAACTGTCGGTGCTGGGGCTGATTTCTGCTTCGCTGACATTCAATCTGCAGCTTGGCTACACAAAGGAAAACGGCCGGTCGGTGGTGTGGGGCGAAGCCAGTATCGAAGTCGAGATAGACATTCTGTTCCTAAGTTTCAGCGTGTCGGTCAGTTGCCGGCGCGAGTTTGGCGGCTCGGATGGCGACCCGAAATTCGTCGAGCTCATCCCGGATCAAACCACCTGGAACGCCTACTGCGGAGCATTCGCGACGGAGGCTGCCTGACATGGCGAAGCAAACAATCAATTGGACTGCGTTGCCAAACGGCTACAGCGACGACGGCAGGTCGTTGCGCATCTCGGTGCTGGTCTCTCCCCGGCTTGAGACTGATGGTCCCACCGGCGTGTTGGAGGACTTTCCGGACTTCGCGGATTGGCCTGCGACCCTGGCGCAGAGCGTGTTTACCGTTACCTACGGCGCGGCCCCACCGGTGAAGATCGCCGGTAATGACCTGGCGGGCGTCCCCCGCATTGACAATCGCATCGGCTTAGCAAATTCGCGAGTTTGGCAAGCACTCTTTCCGAGGGACACACGAGTCCGGAAGTTCGAGTTCCTCGATCGCTCAAATCAAAAGGTCTTGTCTTATCCGGCGACGGAGATAGACAAGTTGGTGCGCAACCTTTACTCGAAACTGGCGGCATCGGCCACCGATAAATTGCCCACTGCGGCAACATTTCTAGGGGATACGGAATGGCAACAACTGCTCGGCGTTCTGCGGGAGCACGACGTTGCCTATCGAGACCGGAAAACAGGCATGCGCCGGCCTAAGAAACAGTTCGAAGACTTCAAAGGTGGCGCCTTCAAGGGCAACACGCGGCACGCTAACCTCGCGCTCTTCCAGCTCTTTCATACGCCTCCATCGAAGGCCACGCCGCGGAAAGATAAAGTTCCTGACGGTGATCCGAAACGAGGAGCCGAATGGCTCGGTTACGAACAAGTACCAATGCCGACCCCAGAAGAGCTGGAGAAGGAGATCCACTTCCATAAGATCGTTGCCGCCATGAATCAATATCCGACCCTACTGCGCGGGTTGGGCCTGGTGGTCGATCTGCTCGTGCGCCGGGATGCGTTTCCCCTTGCGGCGGACTCACTGCTGTCAGTGGCGGTAGAACTGCCGCCTCCCACGTCCGAGGTGCAACGTGTGGCCGATGCTTCGCCACGCACTCACGCGCGCCTCGATGACAAGCGGTTCCAGCCTGTTCCTCGAGTGATACCGGCAAGCCAGGGCGGTTTCCGGGTGGTTGATGGATTGCTTGAGCTGAATCCGCAAACCTTTGACTTGCTGCAAGCGGATGTCGATGGATCGGGTATTAAGGTGGTGGACTTCGCTCATTCGTTGCTGACGCTGGAACAGGGCGTTCCCGAAGACCAGCTCGATCCGGTTACGAGGATTGAAAGGGAGATGGGCGCGCCTTCGCTGCGCAATGCCGGACTTATGCTCGTGCAGACTAAACGGGGCGAGATGCTGGAGGCAACGATCAAGCGGCAAACCGATTTCAACAGCGCGCTGCCGGTTAAGCCGGTGATGTTCGCACAGGATCTGGTGCGCGGGTACCGCATCGACATTTGGGATGACGTCTCAAAGAAGTGGCACTCCCTCTGCCAGCGACAGGCAATCTATAACATCGCGGATGGCGAAGTAGTCATTGAGGTGCCGGCGGAAGAAGGTACGGTCCGTTTGGTGGCGACCACTTCGCGCGACAAGACCAGTAATCCCGATATCATCTGGTTACATGAAACGCTGGTGTCATGGGCGGGCTGGAGCTTGTGCGCGCCGCCGCCGGGTAAGACCATTCACCACCAGACCATGGGACCTGATCCGAAAGATCCGACGAAGCAGATCGTCGTGCACGAAGATCCGGTGGGCGAGCCGGAGGCAGAGGTGCCGGACGGTTTACGCTTGCAGAGCACGCTCACTGCTCTGCCTGGCAGTTTGCCCAGGTTGCGATATGGACGGCGCTACTGGCTGCGGGCCCGGGCGGTCGATCTTGCGGGAAATTCCCTGGCGCCGCAGTCAAAGGATTTCGGCCCGGAGAACCCAAAAGCCAACGCGCATCTCTATTCCCGCTTCGATCCAATCTCCGCCCCGGCGCTGGCGCTGGTGAAGCCAAATCAGGATGAAATCGAAAAACCCCTCGAAGGTGAATCGATGGAGCGCATGGCGGTGCGCAGTCTTAATGACACTTCAAATTTGAACCACGTGCCCACCACCCAGCGTACGCGTCGCTTTGCCGTCCCCAGCCGCACGACTCAACGCGAAGCCGAGCAGCACGGAATGCTGGATCGCAACGGCGTGGTCGATCCTTCGACCTTCGCCTTCCTGGAGACGCAGGATTACTCGCTGGCTGACGAGATCATTGAAAGCGCCGGCCCGCTGGCCGGTGGCAAAGTGAAAACAAAATACGCGGCGATGATTGAAGGCGCGCCGCTGCCCTACCTTCCGGATCCACTGGCTCTGGAGATTGCGGCCCGGATTTTCGATCATCCGGATTTTCCCAACGATGAAATCATTACGATACCTTTCTACGCCGGTACTGAGTGGCCAGAAGCCCTGCCGTTCAAGATCGAGATTTACGAAGACCCGGGTGAGGTGCCGCACTATGAAGAGGCCGTCAGGACGCTTTTCATTCCGTTGCCTAAGGCGGCGCGGGCCACTCTGCGTCTCAGCGTCCAGCCCGACGGCACGGCGTTGCAGATTCTCGGCATTTGGAACTGGCTGACTCCGGCCCAACAAAACAAACTGGTCAGGATCAACGGCCAACCGATGTCGCTTGAGAAAATAGCGCGGCGGGGACAGCATTGGATGCTCACACCCTGGCGCAACGTCGAGATCGTCCATGCAGTGCAGCGTCCGCTAATCACACCAGAACTGGAGGATCTGGAGATCTATCGGACGGAAAATCAGACCTTCGTACAGCCGATCTTCAGCACGCCGTGCAGCCTCAAGAGCACCGATCGCGTCGACCTGCGCGCGAACTGGAATGAACCGTTCGATGACGGCGCCGGCAAAGACCTGGGGAACCACGAGCGCATCGATCACGCGTTCTCCATGAAGATTACCGAGGAAAAATCCTATAAGGGTTTTCCCGACTACACTCCGTTCCCTCCGGGAATTGATCGGATCGCCGTCAATAAGAGGCCGGTTAAGGCCCCGGTCGGAGTCGCCGATCCGCACATGCACCAAAAGTTTCACGAGTTTCACGACACGCGCTACCGCCGCATCGAGTACTGGCTGGAAGCGACCACAAAGTTTCGCGAGTTCATGAGCGCCGGCTTGCTTCTGGATAAGAAGAAAAAACCGACCGAAGAAAACATCAACGTGGTGAGTGGAAAGGGCCGCACCTGGATCAAGGCCTCTGCGCCCCCGCCTGCTCCCGAAGTTCTCTACGTCGTGCCCACGTTTGGCTGGGTACGATCCGGAGATGAAACAGAAAGGAAAAGCTGGCGGCGTGGTGGCGGGCTGCGCGTCTATCTCAATCGTCCCTGGAGTGTTTCCGGTTATGGCGAGATGCTGGCCGTGGTCCTGCCGCCGGCGAACTTCAACGGTGATCCCAACATCCTCCCCGCTGACAAGCCGATGAAGAATTTCGTCACGCAGTGGGGAAACGATCCAATCTGGTTGAGTCCCTACGTCCCGGGAGTGGCTCCGAAGCTGGCTAATTTCCCACTGGCCCGAACTAGGCCCGATCCGGACGGCAAATGGCTGCCAAAGTTTGCGCCGCCCGAGGAAGCCGATCAGCGGCCGGGAAACTTTGATACAACCGGCCTGACGCACCCGGATTTTCCCGATCCCCCGGCACACGGAAAAGTGGACATCGCGCCGCACGATGTTTTTTATGATGAAGTGCGGCAGCTCTGGTATTGCGACATTGAAGTCACCTGGGGTGCGGCCTATTTCCCTTTCATCCGGCTCGCGCTCGCCCGTTACCAACCCGGGGCGCTGGATACCGCCCACTTATCGAACGTGGTGCTGGCAGACTTCATGCAGCTGGTTCCTGATCGCTGGTTGAACGTGACGCACACCGGCGATGTGCGAACGCGAAAGGTCAAGGTCTATGGACATACGTATTCCGACTCCGCCGGACATGCCGAAGGCGGACTGTCGGCGAGTTTCATAAACCCGGGCCAACCGCCGATCCGGGTGGAATCAGTTAAGGTCTCCGCTTCGAGCATAGTCGAAGTCTGGGTCGAGGTCTTCGATGCCGCGCTCGGTGAAGACTTTGGTTGGAAGCGCGAGGCGGGAGCCATCGTTCATCACACCCTGCCGGATTTGGCTGAGGATCTGGTCGGGGATCCGCGTTTGCGAACGGAGGTAACGGGCTTCAAGGCCCGCGCTCGTGCCAACGATCTGCTCATCAATCGCGAATACGAAGCGCTGATCGCGGAGGGTTTGCTGGACCTGGTATCGGTAACGCCCACACTCTGGGAGGGCAACGTGACGCTGCCTACACTCCCGGCCAGCGGTATTGACAAGCGCCACCGTCTGGCTATCGCCGAATACGAAGAGTATTTCGTGGATGATGAAGAACCTTACAATGACTTTCATCTGGCTAAGGACCGGCGGTTGGTGTTCATTGAATATGTGGAGCTGGGGTGAGGGGATATTGCGTTCGCACTGCGCACCCTGATGCGGGACACTCTCATGCTGCGCACCCTCATCCGCACCCTCTCCCCTGGCCCCTCTCCCAAAGGGAGAGGGGATGGACATCTCCGGTGACTATCCCTCAGGCCCTCTACCCCGGCCCTTCTCCCACTGGGAGAGGGGAGAAAATTCTTGCTCATCGCAGACACCCATCTAAGACGAAAGATACTTAGCAATCTGATCAAGCACTTCTCCGGTTTCACTCAAGATCCGATCATTCGTAAACCGCAGTACACGCAGGCCCTGCGCGATCATGTAAGCATCGCGCTCCTGATCGTGATGCCACGCTTCATTTGTATCGTGCGCCGAGCCATCACATTCGACGACTAGCTGGGCTTCATGACAATAGAAGTCAGTGATGTAGTCCCCAAATTGGTGCTGGCGCCGAAATTTGAACCCAAGCAGTTGGCGATTCCTCAACAGTTGCCAAAGCACTTCTTCCGCTGGAGTCTGTTGCTGCCGCAACTCCCGCGCGCGGCACACCAACCCCGCAAACTGGTAACCGCCTCGATATTGTCTCGCCTTTCTCATGATGGATTCCCCAGCCTCCTGTTCTCCCTCTCCCACTGGGAGAGGGCTGGGAGAGGGTGCGCAGCATGAGGGCGCAACTTGGACGCGAACCGCACACGTCGGTGTAAATCCCCCTCTCCCTCTGGGAGAGGGCCGGGGGTGAGGGTGCGCAGCCTGAGGGTGCGCAGCTTGCTCCAAATGTCTATTCATATCCTCTCGCACCCTGTCCCTCGCGCCAAGGCAACGTGAGTTCGTGCCATATCACCATACTGCTTAAACTCTTTCATCACACGGCTTACCCCGCATAGGCCCGATCTTCCCACTTGACGCTCTTCATCCCACAGACTATCTTCGCTCGCGATTAATCATTCCGTTAACGGAGCGCTACCCATGTCCGCCCAGCTTGTGACTACTGCGCCCGCCTGGGCCATCCCTGACTATCTGGAGATCCAGAACGAACGCCTGGTCATCAATGGCGTCGATGCTGTCTCGCTGATTGAACAGCACGATTCGCCGCTCTTTGTTTTCTCTGAGCCGCGCATTCGCGCCAACATCGATCGCCTGCAACGCGCGGCCGCGGCTGTAGAACGACCGATCAAGTTTTGCTACGCCTCAAAGGCCAACTCCAACATGTCGATCTTGAAGGCCGTGCTAGATGCCGGTATCGACATCGAAGTAAACAGTGGCGGGGAGCTCTTCAAAGCCCTGCGCGTAGGATTTCACCCCGACCAAATAATCTTCAACGGCACCAGCAAGTCGGACGGCGAGATTGACGACGCGGTGCGGGCGGGCATCTACTCAATCAACGTCGATTCAATTTATGAAATTGAGTTGGTGGAAGAATCCGTGCGGCGGTTGCGTCGCGAGGACGCTAATCTTCCGCCGGCGCGAGTTGCGCTGCGGCTGGTCCCGGAAATCGGCACGCGCTCGCACCTGGGCCTGCAGACGGCCCTGTTGACTTCCAAGTTTGGAATTTCATCTGAAGATGTATTGCCGGCTTTCCGGCGCGGGCTGCAGAACCCTGATCTGCTTCACGTCTGCGGAATCCATATCCATGTCGGTTCGCAAACTCCCGACGTCGAACCGTTCGCCGCCGCTTTCAAAAGCATGTGGGAGCATTTAGTGACTATCCAACGTGAGACCGGGCACACGCTGGAGCACATCAACCTCGGTGGCGGAATTCCGGTTAACTATCTGCGCGATCGTTCCCAGGCCGATCAACTTCCTGAGCATGAAAGAGAAATGCTGGGCGCCGATTTGGAACCATCCGTCGTGCTGAAGGAAGCTCTGCGCATTGCCCGAGAATCGGCTCGTGAAGTTGCGGCGGAGCACCTGTTGGATCAAATAACGGTCCTGCTGGAGCCAGGCCGCAGCATCATCTCGGACGCCGGCACCTTGCTGACGACGGTGCGCAATATCAAAAGCCGGCCGGAGACTGGCGACATCTGGTTATTGACGGACGCCGGCTACAACCTGTTGCTGTCGATGAATAACTACAAGTGGTACTACCATCTGATTTCGGCCAGTTGCCCCAGCCGTCCGCATGATGCTGAATACAAAGTGGCCGGCCCGCTGTGCGATTCCGGCGATGTTTATTTCGACATCGAACGCGAAGGGCGTTTACCCGATTACCGCCTTTTGCCAAAGGATGTGAAACCCGGCGAAGTGCTGGCGCTGCTCAATACCGGCGCATATTCCCTGGCGCAAATGTTTCCCTACAACGGGCGACCGCTGCCGGCCGCGGTGATGGTTCGCGAAGGCGGCAAAGCGGATTTGATTCGCAGGCGCGACACATACGAAGATTTGCTAACCAATGATGTCTGGTAGGTTCACTCAACCTCTTTACTGGGAGCGCGGGCGTCCCGCCCGCAAATGAGCGCGCAGCGCGAAAGATTTAGTCGAGGGATTCGTCGAATTCAAGTGAGAACCTCGCGCCTGGCGGCGCGCTTGCCCGCGGTCCCAGCTAAAGAGCTTGAGTCTAACTTCGGAATATGAATATACCTGACAACAGAACCGAATTAGTCCGTGGCTTGAGTCTGATCGCCGCGATCTCTGTTGTGGTCGGCAACGTCATTGGGACTGGAGTCTTCCTCAAAGCCCGCGTGATGACTTGCAACGTGGGCACTCCGGGACGCGTGCTGGGAGTTTACTTCGTGGCGGGTTTGCTCTCGCTGGCGGGCGCGCTCACCTATGCGGAACTCGCGGCGATGATGCCGAAAGCCGGCGGCGAATACGTCTTCATGCGCGAAGCCTATGGCCGTCCCTGGGCTTTCCTTTACGGCTGGATGTCTTTCTTTATCGGCAAAGCCGGATCGCAGGCGGCGCTCGGGGTGCAGTTCGCGTTGTTTCTGAACATCATGATTGGCGGCCGGCTGGGTGGAGATTATTTCTCAACTAGTTTGTGGGGACATCCCATCCCCTTCGGCAATCTGCAAATGATTGCCCTGGCGTCGATCATAATTGTCACGCTGATTAATTGCGCCGCCGTAAAGTTCAGCGGCATGGTGGCCGCAATTCTTTCGGGGATCAAAGTCGGCCTCGTATTACTGGTAGGCATCGGCGCGTTTTTGCTCGCGCGCAACGCGGACTGGGGACACTTGGTAGCGCAGAATGCGGGCGGAGCTTGCGAAGGCGTGGCGGATGCGGCGCGGTATGGCTTCGGCGGCCTGATGGCCGCGATGCTCGGCGCCCTCTGGGCCTACGACGGGTGGAACAATGTCACCCTCGTCGCCGGCGAAGTGCAGGATCCAAAGCGCAACCTGCCCCGCGCCTTGATCGGCGGCACGCTGCTGATCATGGGACTTTACCTGTTTGTTAACCTGGCCTATTTCTATGCGCTCTCGCCCACGGAAATAGCCAACGTTTCCAAAGCCTCGTCGGTGGCAACGGAAGTGGCGCGCACCTTTCTCGGCCCGCTCGCCATCAGCCTGATTGCGGCTGCACTTTTGTCCTCAACCTTCGGTACGTTGCACACTTCGATCCTGACGGGCGCGCGAGTCCCGTATGCCATGGCGCGAGATCGACTGTTCCTCAAGAGCCTTTCGCGCGTTTCGCCGCGCAGCCACGTGCCCACCGGAGCCCTTCTGATCCAGGCCGTCTGGGCCTGTGTGCTGGTCATCGCCTTCTCCTCGTCGTTCGACACCCTGACTGACTACGCGATCTTCGGTCTCTGGATTTTCTACGGCCTCGTTACCGCTTCCGTATTCATCCTGCGCCGCAAGATGCCGGACGCTGAACGTCCCTACCGCGCCTGGGGCTATCCGGTGGTTCCAGTTCTCTTCCTGTTGGTTACGGCGCTGCTGTTGGGCTCAACCCTGTGGGGAGTCCGCGAGGACGCGGCGACGGGTGCCAGCCTGATGCTGCACGGACATTTGTTCACAGGCTTCAAAACCATTGCGCGCAATCCTCCTCTTGCTGGGCTGGGCCTGATTTTGCTCGGCTTCCCTTTCTATTGGATCTGGTCGCGAACTCAGCCGCCTTTTGAAGATAATGCGCCCGATAAGGTATCGTAGTTGCGATGCCTGCAAAAACAGCTGAACGACGCGTGGCGCCGCGGTTTAAGGCGACGCTGGACGTAAGACTTCTCTTCAAAGCTTCGCCGCATGCAACTCCGCTTACGATCCGGAGGATAGGCGACGGCCTGCCGATGATTGGATCGACGCATGACATTAGCGAAACCGGCATCGGTGTGATCGTGTCAGCGCGGAACATAGATCGCTATGTCACCAGCCCTGATTACGTCGTCCAACTGGAACTAATACTTCCGGCGGGCCCAGTAGTTTTCACTGTCAGGCCGGTCCGGCATGGCCGGTTCACAATGGGAAAAGTCAGCAACGCTTACTTCATTGGCGCAATGATTACTGACATCAGCGAGGACTCGAAGCAGCGCCTCAGATCCTATTTAGACACCCTCTTAGATAGCCCGGCTTAATGTTACACATGGAACTTACCGTAGCTATTACCGGAGCCTCGGGCACGATTTACGCTTATCGCACGCTTGTGCACTTGGCGGCGAGCGGCGTCGTGGATCGGATCAATTTGATCTCGTCCGCATCGGCCGACACGGTCGCCCGGGTGGAACTCGGTTTCGCACTTGGTGACGCCGGTCCGGCGCAGATCAACGAATGGCTGGGTTTGCCTTCGGATTCCAAACTCGTACGGCAACATCGCCTGAATAATATGGCGGCCACGCCTTCGTCGGGTTCGCATCCTCAAAACGGTATGATCATAGTTCCCTGTTCGATGGGAACACTGGGGGCGATCGCCTCGGGCGCGGGAACAAACTTAATCCATCGCGCCGCTGACGTGACGTTGAAAGAAGGACGGAAGCTGGTTGTAGTTCCGCGCGAAACGCCCTATAACGCGATCCATTTGCAGAACATGTTGCGGCTGGCCCGGGCCGGCGCCAACATTCTGCCGGCGAGCCCGGGCTTCTATCATCGACCACAGACGATCGAAGCTCTAGTCGATCACCTGTGCTTCCGCATCCTGGACCAGTTTGGCATTCCGCATTCGAATGCCTCGCGCTGGA
>JAWVFI010000017.1:0-57981 GCA_033856235.1 Blastocatellia bacterium
CGGGCATGGTTAACGCCCACTCGCACGCCTTCCAGAGAGTTTTGCGCGGGCGCACGGAACACCGGACCACTAATCAGACGGATAGTTTTTGGACCTGGCGCGAGATGATGTATTCCGCCGCCTCGCGGCTGACTCCGGAAGATGTTTATGACGCCAGCCGCATGGCCTTTCTGGAAATGGTGCTCGGAGGGATCACGGCTGTCGGCGAATTTCATTACCTGCATCACGGTGCTGACGGCCGGCCTTATGACGATGCGAACGAACTCGCAAAGCAGGTGGTGCGCGCCGCCCGCGACGTTGGCTTGCGAATAGCGCTGTTGCGCGTCGCCTATGCGCGCGCGGGATTTCAAACGGACGTTAATCCCCGGCAAGCGCGCTTTATTGAAAAGGACGCAGAGACGTATCTAACCAACCTTGAAGCATTGATCAAAGCTTACCCTGACGATCATGCGGTCTGGGCCGGAGTGGCGCCGCATAGCGTTCGCGCGGTGCCTTTGAATTACCTCCGCTCCATTATCAGGTATGCGAACGAAACCGAATTGCCGGTCCACATGCACGTGGCTGAGCAACAGGCAGAAGTCTCCGCTTGCATTGAGGAATATGGCCGGAGCCCGTTTGCGCTGCTGCAAACCGAAGGATTACTCAGCGAGCGTTTCACTGCGGTCCACGGCATCCACGTCACGCTCAAAGCCATCGCGGAGTTTGCGCACAGTGGCGCAATGGTCTGCGCCTGTCCCACTACGGAACGAAACCTGGGAGACGGGGTCGTGCCGGCGGATACTTATTTCAAAGAAGGCGTACGTATTGCCCTGGGCACGGATAGCCACGCGCAAATCGATTTGCTGGAGGATGCGCGCGAGTTGGAATACCACTTGCGGTTGCAGCGCATGGAGCGCGCCGTGCTCGATCCTCAGGATAGCGACGACGCGTCCGCCTTGGCGGGACGACTCTTCGCTTGCGCCACTAGTCACGGAGCGGCCAGCATCGGCGCTTCCGGTGGAGCGATCGCAACCGGGCGGCCCGCGGATTTTTTCACTGTCGATCTCGATGACCCATCAATCGCCGGCGCATCACCGGATGATTTGTTGTCCAGTATCGTCTTCACCGCTTCGCGCGCCGCAGTCCGGGACGTGTTTGTGGGAGGGAGACAGGTTGTTTCCGAGGGCCGGCATGCGGATCAGGAAGAGATTGTGGAGAGGTTCGCAGCGTTGCAACAAAAGCTTTGGGGTTGAGCGAGCGGGTGCTGAGTATCAAGTCCCACTGGATTGATCATGTCTGTCACAGAAACACTCGCCGAACTGGTCGCCATTGATTCCGTTTCTGCGCGATCAAACGGGGCGATTGTCGATTACCTCTCGGCTCGTTGCGAGCGGGCGGGATTGAAGGTCACCAGGTTTCCCTACTACGGCGATGGCGGTATTGAAAAGTGGAACCTCGTGGCCCAGACGTCAGTCGCTGATTCCATTGACGGCAAAAAATCACCGGCTGTGGATCTCGCCCTCGTCGGTCACACCGACACCGTGCCTTACGATCCATCGTGGACCGAAGCTACGACGTTGACGGAACGCGATGGCAAGCTTTTCGGTCGCGGCGCCTGCGACACGAAAGCTTTCATGGCAGCGGCGCTGACGGCCATCGAGAGCATCGATCTGGGAAAACTAAAACGGCCGCTGGCTTTGATCTTCACTGCCGATGAAGAGATTGGCTGCCTGGGCGCTAAACGCCTGGCGAAGTTGGCGCCCTTGAGTGTGCGATATGCGATCGTGGGGGAACCAACATCCTTGCAACCGATGCGTGCCGGCAAGGGTTACTGTCTGGCGGAAATCACAGTGCGCGGCCGCGAAGCCCACAGCGCCTATCCATCGATCGGAGCGTCGGCAAACTTTCGCGCCGCGCGCCTGCTCACCGCCATCGAGCGAATCGCCGGCGAACTGAAAAAAGAGCAGCAGGCAGGTTTTGATCCGCCTTACACAACCCTGAACGTCGGAGTCCTCAAAGGCGGGAGCGCCAAGAACATCATCCCCGGCGAGTGCTACTTCACGCTCGAGTGGCGGCCGGTGCCAAATCAGAAAACGGGTCGCGTGCTGCGATTGGTCGAGGACGCCATCGCTGATTTGCGGCGTGACGATCCCGAATTTGAATGCGTAATCAATGCCGACCGTGCTGATGAGAGTTTTGAAACGCCTGCCAGTTCCCCGCTGGTGGGCTTGATGGAAGAAAGTACTGGCAAACAATCAGGCACCGTTGCTTTCGGGACTGAGGCGCCCTCGCTGATCCAAATGGGCGCGGAGGCGGTTGTTTTCGGCCCGGGCGATATTCGGGTGGCGCATCGCACCGGCGAGTTCGTTCCCATCGACGAACTGCACGAATGCGTGAAAGTGCTGTCCGGCGCCATTGAGAGCCTCTGTTTCTAACTCCAGCTCTTTACTGGGAGCGCGGGCGTCCCGCCCGCCAAGAGCCCGCCGCGCGTAACGGAGGAATCAGTGGCCCCAGGGAATCTTCGCGCCCGGCGGCGCGTTTGCGGGCGGGACGCCCGCGCTCCCAGTTGCAGAGCTTGAGAGAAACCTCGGGAAGAAAGCCAGAGCCGCGGGATTACTCTTGACACGAGGCAACCGCACGCTCGGCCCGCGAGTCGAACCATCGTTCTAATTGAGTCCACCAACCAGTCTTTCGAGGTCCGCAGCATGAAAAACGAAGAGCTACTCAATTCCCTGAGCATTGCGTCTCCCTGTCCGGTGGATTGGACGCAGATGACGGGCGACGATCAAAAACGCCATTGCAGTCTCTGTGACCTGCACGTCTATAACATCTCGGAAATGACCCGGAAAGAAGCGGCGGCCTTGATTACGGGGAGCGAAGGCCGTATCTGTGCGCGGCTTTTTCGGCGCGTTGACGGCACCGTCATCACTCGGGATTGTCCCGTAGGGTTGCGGGCGGTCAGGCGAAAGGTGGCGAAAACTACTACCGCTGTCTTCACGGCTATCTTGAGTTTGGCCACGATGGCTATGGGTCAGAAACAGAAAGCAGAAAGGAATTCCTGTGTGAATCAGTTGAAAATAACGAGGAAGGTTTCAGATTCAGCGGACGCCGGAACTTTTGCCTTAACCATCCTCGATATAAACGGCGCGAGCGTCGCGAACGCGGACGTGGAATTAACTGAGACCGCCGCGGAGTCCACGAGCGAGGCCAAAGAGTCGCAACACTTCACGTCGAATGAGGAAGGGCTCGTAACCATCACCGGACTAAAACCGGCGGCCTACAATCTGCAGATAAAATCCCCGGGGTTTACTACTTTCAAGTTTACGCAAGTGAAAGTTAGCGCACGCGAGCTTGTGAACATTGAGGTCACGCTAGGCGTGATCACCGGCTCTGTAACCGTCGGCATCTTAGTCGATCAGCCAGGACTGATTTATGATTCACCCGGCACTCTTATTATACGGCCTGAAATGCTCGATAGATTTCCGCACCAAGAATAGAAACATGATTCGAAGAAACTACCGCTACATTCTGGCATCGATGCTACTGCCGGTCGTGCTGCTTCTGAGCGCGTTAGTCACCCCGGCCCAATCGAATAATCCAGTCCCGCTCACCAACCAGGAGTTCGTGAGCATGCTTCAGCAACTTCCGGCGCATCCCGAGAAGCGTGGAGACTTGATTGAGGCGATTAGAACGCGCGGTCTGGGGTTTCCTTTGACCAACGGTTTGCGTTCCCTCGTGGCCACCAAGAGCGGCAACGATGCCGCACTGCGACGCACCATGGAGGAAGCGGAACGTCGCCGGCTAAATCCGCAAAGCGCGGTGCTCCCGCCCGAGACTGAAGCAGCCGACCTGCTCGAAAGGACCCGCGTCGCGACGCTCGCTGCGGTGGAAAGAATGCCGGACTTCCTGGTAAAGCAGCAGATCACACGCTCGCAGGCATTCGGCAATACGAGCAACTGGAATGTTTATGATCGCCTCAGCATTGCGGTCAGCTACCGCGCCAGCAGCGGCGAGCAATACAAGCTGCTGACAGTTAACGGTATGCAACCGGATGTAGAAGTGCGCGAGGGTTCGACCTACTCCGGCAAGATAAAGGGCACAACGTCAACCGGAGAGTACGTTTCAATTCTCGCCGGAATCTTCGACCCCGCGCGACAGGCGAAGTTCAAACTCGTGGACACTGATCGACTCCGCGACCGTCCGACCCTCGTGTACGAGTACGAAATTAAACGGGAAAACTCGACGCAGACCATCAAGTATGGAGACATCGAAGCCGCAGTCATAACTGGCTATCACGGTCGCCTCTGGGTTGATCGAGAGAAGAACCGGGTGTTGCGGCTGGAAGACATCTCGTCAGAGATACCCGTTAATTTCCCGGTCACCGCGGCCACGAGCACGATTGACTATGACTGGGTAACAATCAACGAGCAGCAACATCTGCTGCCATCGCGAACCATCGTTGAACTGACTTCGCACGAGGGCTCCGGGATTTACCAGACGCGCAACGATATTCTGTTCAAGGGCTACCGGAAGTTCGGGTCAGAACTGCGAATCCTGGATGTGGATGACAAGGATTTCATCGACGACGACGAGCCCGGGAAAACGCCGCCTGTGAAACCGGGAAGCCCTGCGCCGGCGAAGCCGCCCCAGGCAAAACCATAAGACTGAGATCTGCCGTGCCGGGCGTAGAGGAAGCGGCTGGATTCATGTAAACTCTCAGACCCTCGACAAGACTCAATGACCAGAAATGAGAAGATCGCCCTTGGCTGTGGGATCGCGAGCGTCATCGGGATTCTTGTTTTGATAGGAGTTTGCGTTGTCGCGTTTTTCGTCTGGCGAGATCAGCGCCCGGTTACGAGGTCTGTCCGGAATTACAACTTCAATTCGAATTCCAATTCGAATCGAAATTCCAACAGCGGGCCGGACGGTCCAACGGCCAGCTCCAACATGACCGAGGACGAAAGGCACCGTCTGTTTCAAGCGGCCAGCACGACCGGCGATTCAGAGATCCTGAGCGACGTCGGAAAGAAGCTTGGTTTGATGGAGCCCGACGGCACACCTAACAGCAACTACTGGAAATTCACGGCGAAACATATGGCTTGGGCCATCAGAGATTCTGAGTTTTTGAGTTCCATTAACACGCCGGAGAAGGCGCGCGCCTACGTGGACGCACACATGAACGATTAGCGGGAGAAATCAAAGTGACGATTAATAGACTCTTAAGAATGTTGCCGGCCGTCGCGGTGTTGGCCGTATTGGCATGCCTGACGGTCGCAGTTGCGAAAATGCAGGAACCAAAGCCGCAGGCCGAAGCGAACCATTTTGCAAAAGACGGACTGTCGTTTGACTATCCGACGGGTTGGGCCTTGAAGGATGAGAGCACAGCCCAAATGCAGGTCCTCGAATTCTCGCGTGGCGATCACATCATACGCGTGCGCTCTCCCCGCGAATGGCTAAAATCGCCCGCGAAGGAAGCGGAGGCAAAGAAACTTATTCAGGACAAATATCTCAACGATTTTGCCGAGATGCTGCGGCAGGGTGGTTTGAATCCCACTCGCAGCCCCGCCACCAGCGAATTTGGCGGCGGGCCCGCCGAAGGCTCGCGGCTGCGCGCAGTGCTGGACGGCGCACCTGGAGGGATGGACGCTTTTTACCGCGTCATCTCCGATCGTTTCGTGCAGCTATCGCAGATCGGTTCTGAACGGGACATGGCGAAATTCGCCTCCGCCTGGGACTTGATTCGCAAGAGCATTCAAGTCGAGCCGCCACCTTCTCCCAGTAGCACGCCGGCTCCGGTCAAGAAAAACCCGTAGCTAATGGCCGGTGCCAAAAGTACGTTCGCTGCATCGATGAAGCGACTCTCCTTATGGTTGATTGTCTTCGCCTTCCTCGGTGGATTTGCGCTTAGCGTCCGGGCTCAGGCTGGGAGAGTTAGAACCGAGACCCGCACCCCTGCCGAGATGGGGCCCTTTTCGGAGCCTCTGAATAAGCCGCCCGAGACAGTTGCTTTGCCGGAGATTGTGGATGGCGAACGGATCTACAAGCTCAAAGAGGTAGACAGCCGGCCGATCGTCACGAAGAAACCTGCAGCGGTTTTCATTCGCGAGGCGAGAAAGCGGTTGATCGAAGGCACCGTTGTGCTGCGGGTCATTTTTACTGCGACTGGAGAGGTAAAGAATCCCATGCTCATCTCCGGCTTGGCGTATGGGCTGACGGAAAGCGCTATTAAGGCTGCGCACAAAATCAAATTTCGACCCGCGATTAAGGATGGCAAGGCCGTTTCCATGTGGGTGCGACTCGAGTACACCTTCAGCCTGTATTAGATTCGCCGTTACTCGATCATCCAACGGGCGCGCGTGCGGTTTCGCGCCCGTTTTGTTATTTTCAATCGTCCCAATCAGTGGTTAGTAATCAGTTGAAAGACTGCTCGTTTGCCTACAGCGGCGACAGACAACTGACAACTAACCACTAACCGCATACACTGAGTCGCTAATGGATCCTTCCCGCATACGTAACTTCTCGATCATCGCGCACATTGATCACGGCAAATCGACGCTGGCGGATCGTTTGCTCGAACTTACCGGCGCCGTCACTGGGCGCGACATGTCCGCCCAGGTACTGGACGATATGGATCTGGAGCGCGAACGGGGCATCACGATTAAGGCGCACGCCGTCCGGCTCGACTACAAGGCCCGGGACGGCCAGTCTTACATCCTGAATTTGATCGACACGCCGGGACACGTGGATTTCTCTTACGAAGTTTCACGTTCGCTCTCCGCCTGTGAAGGCGCCTTGCTCATTGTTGACGCGTCACAGGGTGTCGAGGCGCAGACGCTGGCTAATACCTACCTGGCGCTGGAGAACAATCTCGAACTGATTCCGGTGATCAATAAGATCGACCTCCCCGGGGCCGAACCGGAAAAAGCGATCGAGCAAATCGAACACTTCATCGGCCTGGAAACTCACAACGCCATTCTAACCAGCGCCAAGACCGGGGTGGGCGTGGCCGATGTATTGGAAGCGATTGTGCGCGACGTGCCGCCGCCAAAGGGCGACGCCGACGCGCCGTTGAAGGCGCTGATCTTTGATTCCTGGTACGACTCGTACCGCGGCGTGATCGTGCTTTTCCGCATTATCGACGGCACCATTCGACCGGGCATGAAGATTCGCTTTTTCAATGCTGAACGCGATTATCAGGTTGAGACTTTGGGCGTGAACCGCCCGCGACCCACGCCCATCGATAAACTGAGTGTGGGCGAAGTCGGCTTCCTGACTGCGTCGATCAAGGCAGTCGCTGACGTGCAAATTGGCGATACGGTCACCGAAGCCGGCCGGCCAACCAAAGAACCGTTTCCGGGTTATCAGGAAATCAAGCCCATGGTTTTCGCGGGGCTCTATCCCATCGATACAAATCAGTACGAGGAACTGCGTGATGCGATGGACAAGCTCCGTTTGAATGACGCTTCGTTCTTCTATGAACCGGAATCGTCAACGGCGTTGGGTTTTGGATTTCGCTGCGGCTTTCTCGGTTTGTTGCACATGGAGATCGTGCAGGAGCGTCTTGAACGCGAATTCAATCTCGATCTGATTACAACCGCCCCGGGCGTGCGATACCTGGTGACGACGACTGACGGCAAAGTCACAGAGATCGATTCACCAGCCAAAATGCCTGACCCCGGCCGCATCGTGAAGATTGAAGAGCCCGCCATCCTCGCCACCATCCTGACTCCGGATGAACATTTGGGCGGCATCATGGCGTTGCTCGATGAAAAGCGGGGCGTGCAAAAGAAGTTTGAATACATCACTTCCAATCGCGTGATGCTGACTTATGAGTTACCACTGAATGAGATCGTGCTCGATTTTTACGACCGTTTGAAGTCGACTTCCCGTGGCTACGCTTCCCTTGATTACCATCTGGCCGGGTACTGGGAAAGCGATCTGGTGAAACTCGATGTGCTCGTTTCCGGCGAACCGGTCGATGCCCTTTCGCTGGTGCTGCACCGTGATACCGCTGCCGCCAAAGGACGTTTGCTGGCCACGAAAATGAAGGAGTTGATCCCGCGGCAACTTTTCGAGGTGCCGATTCAGGCGGCCATTGGCGCCAAAGTAATCGCGCGTGAAACCGTCAAAGCCATGGGCAAAAACGTGATCGCCAAATGCTATGGCGGCGACATCTCGCGCAAACGCAAACTGCTCGAGAAACAAAAAGAAGGCAAGAAGCGCATGAAGAAGGTCGGACGCGTCGAGATTCCGCAGGAAGCATTTCTGGCGGTGCTGAAAGTGAACGAATAATCCGCACTCGGCGTGGCGCGCTGGAGCTGCTTCGCCGCCTGATGTGCGGAAGGGCTTCGCCCTTCCGGCAACTCTATTTTGAGACAAGGGGCTACGCCCCGAATCATGATACCGGGCGCAGCCCGGACAATCGATAACATTCCCGGAAGGGCAAAGCCCTTCCGCACATCTGGCGGCACAGCCGCGAACCCTTTCGAACCGATCTTCCCTATGAGAATCCGAAAACTCCTCCTCATCGTCGTGGTCTTAGTCGCAGTAGTGCTGATCTATCTGTTCACCTGGCCCGTGCCTGTGACGCCTGTCGCCTGGACAGCGCCCGCCGCGCCCGCGCTGGAAGGCGTGTATGCGCAAAATTCAAAACTGGCCGCCATCGAAAGACTGAATCTCCCTAATGGCTTCGGTCCCGAAGACGTCGCGATTGATTCAGAAGATCGCATCTACTGCGGCGTCGCTGACGGACGCCTCATGCGTTTTCAAGTGGATGGTACGCGGCCGGAAGTATTTGCCAACACGAATGGCCGCCCGCTCGGGCTGGTCTTTGATTCGCCGGGAAACCTGATAGTCGCGGATGCGATCAAAGGATTGCTATCAATTGACCGCAGCGGAAACGTGAATACGTTGTCCACGGAAGCTGGCGGCCTTCCGTTTCACTGCACCAACGATTTGGACATCGCCAAAGATGGCACGATCTATTTCACCGACGCTTCCAGCAGGTTTAGTTTGACGGAACTGAAGGCCGATATCGTCGAGCATCGCGGCAACGGCCGCTTACTGGCTTACGATCCGATAGGAAAGACTACTCGTGTCGTCCTCGGCGATCTCGTTTTCGCCAATGGCGTCGCCGTCAGTCCTGACGGTTCATTCCTTTTGGTTGTAGAGACGGGCGCCTACAGAGTCCACCGCGTATGGCTGAATGGTCCGAAGCAGGGGCAGTCTGAAATCTTCATCGACAACCTGCCCGGTTTTCCCGATGGCATTTCCTCAAACGGCCGCGATACATTTTGGCTGGCCCTGGTGACGCCGCGCGATAAAGTCCTGGATAGCCTGATGCCCCACCCGTTTCTGCGCAAGGCCGTCCTTCGCTTACCAGATTTTTTGCAACCGGCGATCAAACGTTATGGATTCGCGCTGGGGCTGGACGTAACTGGGCGAGTCACTTACAACCTGCAGGACGGTTCCCCGCAATGCTTTGCGCAGGTTGCAAACGTAGTTGAGCACAAAGACAAACTCTACTTCGGCAGCATCGGCGAAGCCGCCATAGGGCGCCTGCCGCTGAGCGCGGCTCGTTGAAATCTCAGGTGCCGTTGGCTCTGCGAGTTGGCGAGTTGCATACTTGGGTGGCAAGTGTATACCTGCTTAACACTCGACATCCGATCCTAGAAAAGACCCTTCCCTTCTCTATTAACCCTCTTTTCCTCAAAAGGATCCGCGGACTTGGGGAATATGCCGCTGGCCCTAGATACCTGGTATCCAATCCGGCGATTTGACGAATCCTCCTTGGTGAAGGCATCGCCACGCTTTTGCCCAATGTTTTCCCATGTTCCGCGGCATTTTGTCTGCTTCGCTGCTTCTGGCACAGGTCTTGAGATAGCAAATGACAAGATATTGATAAAACGCCTCCTCTCACGGCGAGCAAAGCGGCTCTCGGATGGCACCTGAACTTGGTCCTTCAGGATATCTGGTTTGAAATGATGGCGGTTTCGTTAGACCTGACCCGGCTGCGAACATCGCCAATACAGTGGGAGATGAGGATGATTAACCTTCTTTCAGCAGCAACGGCTACCCCGCCACACGAATTCAGCACCACCGAACTGGTGGCTTCGTTGATGCATAAGCTTTCCCCGGAACTCATAAACACCATCTGCAGCCTGGGCGTTGACCGGCGGTATTCCACGATGGACAACTACCCGGACTTTTTGGCTGGGGCCCCCATGAATGCCAGCAGCTCGACCACTGCGCTCGGGGTGGATGCCATCAAGAAGTGTATCGAGGAGTGGGGCGGCGACCCGTCAAAGATTGGCTTGCTGGTTGCGGCCACTAATACGCCTGATCAAATGCTTCCCTGTTTGGCCTCAGAGGTGATGGGCCAAACGCACGGGCTTCTCTCTCGTTCGATTCGGACTGTCAGTATGCAAGCCCAGGGATGTTCGGTACTGCTGAAGTCCATCGAAGTAGCGCAGTGGTATTTGGCCGCCAATCCGGGGCAACTCGCAGTGGTGTTGATGTCCGAAGCACACACACCTCATGTCGCGCCGTTGCTGCGTGACGAATATTTTGGTTATCGGGAATTGGTGCGACAGCGTAAGGAGGAAAAGGTCAATGCAGATGCTTTTCAGGAACAGCGGTTGGATACCACCTTCGTCATTCAGTCGATGTTGTTTGGTGATGGCGCGGTAGCGTTACTGGTTGGCACGGAAGAAGGGAAACCGGCTTTCGGCCCTATCTCGCATCTCACGAACGATCTGGTGGATGACGTCAACCTGCTGACGATGACGGCGCGCAGCCAGCATCCCTTGATGTTGGGCAAGCCGCAATACTTCATGCGCCCCAACGTTCCGAACCGCGGAGCCCACTACGCGGTTACCACCGTCAACGACGTTCTGGCCCACCCACAATCACCGGTCTCGGAAATGAGCCAGGTAGATGACTGCCTGATTCATACCGGCAGCAAGAAAATCCTCGATGGCGTCTGTTCGCAGCTGCATCTCGAGAAGGATTCGCAAAAGGTCCAGGGCTCTTATGAAGTGCTGAAGAACTACGGCAATCTCTCCAGTGCCTCCACCGGTTTCATGCTGGCGGAAAAGGAAGAGTGGGCTGGGCCGACCGTGGTAGTGGGCTTCGGTGTCGGCTTCACGGCCAGCGCCGGCGTAATGAGCTTGAGCTAAACAAAGTCAGAACCGCCTGCGGTAGCGGGCGGGCTCTCGTGCTAGCGGACGTTGATTCCGCGAAACAGGGCCCGCCCGCTATCGCAGGCGGTTCTGACTTTTTGCCAAACGGTTTTCTCGTTATAATGTCCGCACTTGCTAACGCACCTTCAAAACATTCGAATCCTGCTGCCATTGGCGATTTAATCGTCCACTACTAAACGTCTGACGAGAGGCTGCGAACTATGCCTTATCTAAAACCTGAGCGTCCGGAAAAAGTTAACGCGCCATCCCTGAAAGCCAGCAAACAACGGGGCGAACGTTTGGTTTGCCTTACTGCCTACGATTTTCCCACTGCGCGGATTGTGGATGAAGCCGGCATCGACATCATCCTGGTGGGCGACAGCCTGGGGAATGTGGTGCTGGGCTACGGCAACACCGTCCCGGTGACGCTCGATGAGATCCTCATTCATCTAAAAGCCGTGCGGCGCGCCGTGCAGCGGGCCCTGCTGGTGGCGGATATGCCCTACGGTTCGTTCCACACCGGCCCCGACGACGCTGTCAGAAATGCCCTGCGATTGGTAAAAGAGGGCGGCGCCGAAGCAGTCAAACTCGAAGGCGGACACAAACGCGTGCAACTGGTAAAGCGCCTGGTTGACGAAGAAATCGCCGTCATGGGCCACATTGGCCTGACGCCGCAGTCAATCAACAAGCTTGGCGCTTATCGCGTCCAGGGCAAGACTGCGTCCGCCGCCCGGCAGTTGCTGGATGACGCGCGCGCGTTGGAAGACGCCGGGGCTTTCGCGATCGTGCTGGAAGTAGTGCCGCGCGAGATTGCCAGTCTGATTACTCAAAGCGTCAGCATTCCCACGATCGGCATTGGCGCCGGCGCCGGGTGCGACATTCAGGTATTGGTGTTACACGACATGCTGGGTTTGTCTTTCGGCAAACTCGCCCGCTTTGTGCGGCCCTATGCCAATCTGCATGAAGTCATCACGGAAGCCGTCACCCGCTTTGCCGATGACGTGCGCAATGGGACTTACCCTTCAGAGGATGAATCATACGCGCTGCCCGCGGAGGCCGCCGCGGAACTAAAGATCGCCGCGCCCGCCAAAGAGCTACCATCAAATGAGTCCCCAGTCGGGAAGGCCTGACTCTACTTTCCAGGCCAACTATGGAAATCATAACTCGCCGACAGCGCATGAGTTCTGTGGCGCGCAAGATCAGGCGCGAACAGGATCGCACTATCGGACTGGTGCCAACTATGGGCGCGCTACACGACGGGCATCTCAGCCT
Source organism: Blastocatellia bacterium (assembly GCA_033856235.1). GTDB lineage: Bacteria > Acidobacteriota > Blastocatellia > Pyrinomonadales > Pyrinomonadaceae > DASXRU01. Next base: position 12,432 of record JAWVFI010000017.1, read on the forward strand.
GGTGCGCGAAGCGCGCCGGATGTGCGACGTCGTGGTGGTGTCGGTCTTTGTGAACCCGACCCAGTTTGGGCCCAGCGAAGATTACGAACACTATCCGCGCGACCTGACTAAAGACACGGCCCTCCTGACTGACTACAACGTCGATTATATTTTTGCTCCGACGGCCGAAGAAATGTACCCGCAGGGATTTTCCACTTACGTAAATGTCAGCGGACTTTCCAAACCGTTGGAGGGTGCGACACGGCCGGGTCACTTTCGCGGTGTCGCTACCGTAGTTGCCATCCTGCTCAATACCGTACGTCCGGACTTCGCCTTCTTTGGCCAAAAGGACGCCCAGCAAGCCGTGATTATCAAACGGATGGTTAAGGATCTGGGTTTCGACAGCGAGATAGTTGTGTTGCCGACTGTCCGCGAAAAGTCTGGGCTGGCAATTTCCTCTCGCAATCTCTACCTCAATCCTGCGGAGCAGGACTCCGCCGCCGTAATTCACCGGGGACTGACGAAAGCCGAAGAGGTTTTTGCGAAGGGTGAACGACATGCGGCTAGGCTCGAGGAAGTCATTCGGACCACGATTGAATCTGAACCCGGCATCCGCGTCGATTACATCAGCGTGGTAGACGCCAGGACGCTTGATAATGTGGACAAACTTGACGAGCGTCCTGTCCTGATTGCCGTCGCCGCCTATGTCGGGAAGACGCGGCTGATCGATAACACAATCCTGAACAAGGTGAACAAGGATGCCGGCGTCGTTCGTGTTGATTCGTGACACTTCGCGGCGTGTGGGGGTTGCCCAAACATCGCCAGGCAATTGAAGCAAACAAGTGACCATGACCTTGTGGAAGCCGCGTTGATTCGTCTCACTTCGTGGGATTTCGTGTAATTACGTGAATCGTGCGCTGACGAATCGCAATCACGATTCACGAAATCACACGAAGAACACTAAAGAACACGAAATCGGAGTTTTTGTGCAGTTGCGTGGTGAATCGTTCCCGTTCTAATCGGGAAGAAACGAGCCACGAAACTACCCGGGAGTCACAAATCAAACATCGATAGTCGGACAACTGCGGTTTGCCCGTCCCTCTGCTAGAATCTTCGCGACACAATCATGACTAATAACGGGAAACAAAAGTCGCAGATCACATTTACGTTGAACGGCGAAGCTGCGGAAGTCGCGTTCGCGCCGCACAAGACCCTGCTGGAAGTCCTGCGCGAGGATCTGGGCTTAACCGGAACCAAGCACGGTTGTGAACTGGGCGAGTGTGGCACTTGCACTGTGCTAGTCAACGGACGCTCTATCCTTTCGTGTCTGATGCTGGGTCTGGACGCAGAAGGTCAGGACGTCAAGACGATCGAAGGGATGGCTGCTGGGCCCCAGCTTCATCCATTGCAGGAGACTTTTGCGGATACCGGCGCGGCCCAATGTGGTTATTGTTCACCGGGTTTCCTGTTGGTCGCCGAAGAGCTCTTAAAAAAGAACCCGAACCCCGATCGCGAGGTTATCAAGGAAGCGTTGTCCGGCAATCTCTGCCGCTGCACCGGCTACATTAAGATTTACGAAGCCGTGGAACTCGCGGCCGCGCACATGCGTGGCGAGGAAATGGAACTGCCGCGTGAGAGCGTGTACGGTTACGACTAGAAGCGGCCACAGATAAACACCGATTTGCACGGATGGATTCCTGAAAAGTCTAAACGGTTTTGGTTTGAATGCGCGCTATCCGCGTCCATCTGTGGGCTGGTTATCAGGTCATATGGCTAAGAGCGGAAACAACAACGGCAAGCCTCTGAACGTAGTCGGCAAGCCCTTTCGCAAAGTCGATGCGCGCGCGAAGTGCACCGGCCAGACGAAGTTTGCCGACGACATCGTGCTGCCGCGGATGCTGGCCTGCAAGATCCTGCGCAGCCACGAGCCGCACGCGATCATCAAGAGCATCGATGCCTCGAAAGCCCTGGCGTTACCCGGGGTCATCGCCATCATTACGGGCAAGGACCTTCCTATCTCCTACGGCATTCTTCCCGTCAGTCAGGACGAACACGCCCTTTGCATCGACAAAGTTCGCTTTATCGGCGATCCCGTGGCGGCAGTAGCAGCGATTGACGAGGACGTGGCTTTTGACGCGATGAACCTGATCGAAGTTGAGTATGAACGCCTGAACACAATCTCTTCGATTGATGAAGCGGTGATGATTGATGAGCCGCGCATTCATGAATACGGCGACGGCGGCAACATTCACAAGAAAGTGTCCCTGGAATTTGGCGACGTGGACGCCGGCTTTGCTGAGGCCGACCTGATTCGTGACGACACTTTCTTTTACGAAGGCAATACGCATCTGCCGATGGAGCAGCACGCGGCGGTTGCTCACTACGATACTGACCAGAAGCTGACGCTCTGGAGTTCGACGCAGACGCCGCATTACGTGCATCGCGCACTCACCAAAGTACTGGAGATCCCGGCCAGCCACATACGCGTTATCGCTACGCCCAACGGCGGCGGCTTTGGCGGCAAGAGCGATCCCTTCAACCACGAAGTTGTGGTTTGCAAACTGGCCATGATCACGGGCCGTCCGGTGAAGAACACGCTTACTCGCGAAGAGGTTTTCTATTGCCATCGTGGCCGCCATCCGGTGCTGATGCACATAAAGACGGGCGTGAAAAAAGACGGGGCCATCACGGCGATGCACTTCCAATCATTTCTTGATGGTGGTGCGTATGGCAGCTACGGAGTCGCCAGCACTTTCTACACCGGCGCGCTGCAAACCGTGACCTACGACGTGCCGCGCTACAAATTCCAGGGGTTGCGCGCCTTCACCAACAAACCGCCCTGCGGGCCGAAGCGTGGGCATGGCACGCCGCAACCGCGCTTTGCCCTCGAAGTTCAGCTCGACAAGATCGCGGAAGAACTAAAACTTGACCCGGCGGCGATGCGGCGGGCGCACCTCGTCAAAGCCGATACTGTGACCGCCAACTATCTGCGCATCGGCAGCATGGGTTTGGGCACGTGCATCGACAAAGTCGTTGCCGGCTCAGACTGGAAAAACAAGTTTTCTGGTTGGGACCAAAAGAATCGCAAGCTGCCATACGGCAAAGGAATCGGGTTCGCGTGCAGTTCCTATATTTGCGGCGCGGGGTTGCCGATTTACTGGAACAACATGCCGCAGTCCGGAGTTCAGCTGCGCCTCGATCGTCAGGGTGGCGTTTGCGTGATGTGCGGCTCCACCGACATCGGGCAGGGGTCGGATTCGATCCTTGCTTACATCGTGGCTGAAGTTTTGGGAATCGATCCCTTTGATATTCGCGTGGTAACGGCCGATACGGATTTAACGCCAGTCGATCTTGGGAGTTATTCGAGCCGCGTGACATTGATGACCGGAAACGCGGCGATTCAGGCGGCGGAGCGGGCGCGCGAATTGCTGGTAATGGCCGTGGCGGAAAAGCTGGGCGTGCCGATTGAAAACATTTCCCTGGCGGAACGGCGCGTCTTCGATGTCGAGAACCCGGAAGTTGGCGTTACGTTTGCAGAAGCCGTCGTGCTGGCCGAATCGAAGTTCGGGACCATCGGCACCGTGGGCTCATACTCGCCGCCGCGTTCGCCCGGGAAATTCAAAGGCGCGGGTGTCGGACCCTCGCCGGCTTACAGTTATTCCGCTTCAGTTGCCGAAGTTGATGTCGATCCGTCCACCGGCATCATCACCGTTGAGCGGGTCTGGATTGCGCATGATATTGGGAAGTCGATCAATCCCATGCTGGTCATGGGCCAGGTCGAAGGCAGCGTTTACATGGCCTTGGGCGAAGTGCTGATGGAGGAGATGGCCTATCGCGCAAATCGCAACGTGGTGCATAAGTTTCCTTCGCTGCTCGAATATAAGAGCCCGACTACCATGGAGATGTGCGACGTCAAGACTTATCTAATCGAAGATCCGGATCCCAATGGACCATACGGCGCCAAAGAAGTGGGCCAGGGCCCGCTCTTGCCCGTCCCTCCCGCGGTCGCGAATGCCGTTTACGATGCGGTCGGCGTGCGAATCGATGAAGTGCCGATCATGCCGGAAAAGGTTTTGAAAGCGTTGAAGGACAAAGCCCGAGGCCGCGATGGAAGATTTGGCCCCAGTTCAATTCCGGCTGTCGATTGGCCCGAACCACAGCGCGTGCTGACTCCGGCCGAAGGCGGCGACGGTCGCGAGATGCCCCGCGTCGCAGTCCATTCTTAAGGTTTTTGTCAGTACCACCCGACGATTAGCGGGCAAGTTTGAACGCAGAGATACGGCTGAATAGACAATATGATGCGACTCCCCAAATTTGAATACCGCATCCCGCGAAACATCGCGGAGGCGGTGAAGATTGTGGGCGATGTGGGGCCGACGGCCCAGTTCGTGGCCGGCGGCACCGATCTCTACCCCAACATGAAGCGGCGGCAACAGACCCCGCAGACGGTGATCTCCGTGATGCGCGTGCCGGAGCTGAATCAAATTACGGGCGAAGGAAAATCGGGAGTCAGGATTGGCGCGTCGGTAACGCTGACGGACATTGTCGAGCATCCGCTGATCAATCGCGACTACCCTGTGGTGGCTCAGGCGGCCCGCACCATCTCGACGCCAATCTTGCGCAACATGGGGACGATTGGCGGCAACCTGTTGCTGGATACGCGCTGCAACTATTACGACCAGAATTACGAATGGCGCAAAGGCATCAACTTCTGTCTCAAGAAAGACGGCGACGTTTGCTGGGTAGCGCCGGGGAGTTCAAAGTGCTGGGCTGTGCAGTCTTCCGACCTGGTTCCGGTGATGGTGGCGATTGGCGCGAAGTTTCGTCTCGTGTCCACCCTCGGCGAAAGAATGATCGACGCGGCCGGGTTCTACAATGATGATGGCATAGATTATCTGAAGAAACGGCCGGACGAGTTACTGGTGGATATTCATCTGCCGCCTACAAACGGCTGGCGGGCTTCCTATCAGAAACTGAGACGGCGCGGCGCTTTCGATTTCCCGGTGCTTGGTGTGGCGGCGTGGGTTGAGTTCGACGACAAAGAGGCGGGCGGGACGCCCGCGGTCCCAGTAAAGAGCGCCCGAGTTATTCTGGGCGGGATTGCACCGTCGCCGATCGATGTCAAGGAAGCGGGCGAGGCGCTGATTGGTCAACCGTTCGATGCCGAGCACATTCAGGCTGCCGCGGAAGCCGCCTACATCAAAGCGCGGCCCCTCGACAACACTGACTTTGTCATGAACTGGCGCAAACAGATGGCTCGCGAATACACCTTGCGCGCGCTGCAAGATCTGCGGTGATTTGGAGTGCGCTGACCTGTCAGCGCTTTGGCGGTCGCGACCTGTCGCGACCCCTGTTTCAAAAAAACGCGGCGTCAAGACGCCGCCGGCCAAAGCGGCGACAGGTCGCCGCACTCCAAAATGCATGATGTAGCCGCCATCCTCCTCGCCGCTGGGCGCTCGCGACGCATGGGCGCGTTCAAGCCGCTGTTGCCCTTCGGAAACGAAACCGTCATCGAATCCTGCATCGATAGTCTACAAGCGGGCGGGGTAGGACAGATCGTTGTCGTCCTGGGCCATCGCGCCGCCGAAGTGCGCCGGCATCTCAATCACCGCAAACTGAGTTTCGCGGTGAATCCCGATCCGGACCGCGAGATGAGTGCTTCCATTGCATGTGGGATTCAGGAAGTCTCCCAGAGCGCCAAAACCACGCTCATTGCCCTGGTAGATCATCCAGCAGTTCCCGCTGAGGTCATCACCGGAATGATCGAGAAATGGAAGGCGGGCGCCAGGTTGATTATTCCGCAGTTTGGCGGACGCGGCGGACATCCCGTCTTGATTGACCTCGCTTGGCGTGAAGAGTTGCTGCAAATCGATCCCACTCGCGGCTTACGAGCGTTGTTCGAGGCCCACAAAGCCGAGGTTTGCCGCCTCCCGGTTTTGTCACCCTTTGTTGCGCGAGATATGGATACGTGGGAAGATTACGCCCGCCTGCACCGCGACGTTTTCGGCAAACCACCAGAGCCGGCCAAATGAGCGAAACCAGAGGAATTCGGGTGAAGCCGGGGCATCCAACGATAACCCCTCCGGCTACATCTAAAGGTTGGTGTCATCGTTCCGGGCAAATTAAGCCACCGGCGGCCAGGCCGCAGAGCGAACGTTAGCCCGGGCGATTGAAGGAGAAAACAATGATTAGGAAGAGCCGCACGATTGCTATCGCCGCGGCATTATCATTTCTGACCGTTTTCGCAACTTCGGGCGGGGCCCAAAGCAGGGGAACTGACTTTTCCCTGCGCGCCATTGAAGGCGAAGCCGTCACCGGAGAGAGTCTGCGCGGTGAAGTAGCGGTGCTGGCTTTTGGCAATTCATGGTTGCCACTGACGCGCAATCAATTGGAAGGCGTCAAGAAGCTCGCTGACGACTACAGTGGGCGCGGCGTGGTGGTGTACTGGGTCAGCACTGACTCGGAATCGCTAAAGTCAAAGAACTACGCCTCCGACGAGCAGCTGCGGACGCTGGCGCGCAAATACAAAGTATCAGTCCTGCGCGATCCCGATGGCGTCGTTTCCAAGAAACTGGGTGTGGACCAACTGCCATCAATCGTGATCTTCGACAAGCAGGGAAATATTGCCGGAGGCGGTCCCATCGGAGGAATGGATCCGACCGCGAACCTGGCAACCCAGTTGAGCGCGCGATTGGATAAGATCCTGTGAACTGTTCTCAACTGAAATAGGTTTAGAGGCGACCGGGACCGGTCGCCTCTTTTTTGTCAGAACCGCCTGCGGTAGCGGGCGTGGCCCTCCTAAGCTCGCATTGCCGAGAGGCGTTAAGGGCCCGCCCGCTACCGCAGGCGGTTCTGACTTTGTAGCATCCGGTAAACCAATCGCACCGGCAGACCCACGATGTTGAGATAGTCGCCCTTAATCTCTTCAATGAAGCGGGCTGCGTTTCCCTGAATGGCGTAGGCCCCGGCTTTATCCATTGGTTCCCCAGTCCCCACGTACCAGTCGATCTCATCTGCGGTCATCGACGCGAAACGTACTCTGGTTTGTTCGTGCGCCACGCACCTGGCGCCGTCACCAGCGCCTGACCGAATCAGGGCCACACCGGTAATGACCTCATGCCAGCGCCCGCTTAACTGGCGCAACATGCGGCGCGCGTCGTCTTCGTCCGTAGGTTTGCCGAGTAGATCGTCGTCGACCAGAACGACCGTATCTGCGCCCAGGATCAGCCGTGATGGATGCTGCGCGGTCACAGCGTCTGCCTTCTCAAAGGCGAGCCGCTCGACATAGGCGACGGGCTCCTCGCCGGGCTGGCGACTCTCATCAATTGCGAGGGCGGACTTGTCGAACGGCCAGCCGACCAGCCGCAAAATCTCGGCGCGGCGCGGACTGGTTGAAGCCAGTATCAAACGCTCTGTAAACCGCTCGTCCGGGTTACTTTTCGCGCCGGTCGCTTGTCGCTGTTGCTCTGTTTCCATTACACTCGCCCATTCTACTTTCAGGTTGATTTGCGATTCTAAGGTGAATTTGCCTGGGGGCAAATCCGGGAACGACGGTTGGGACTGCTATGGACGCTCTGATTCGAGCTTTGCCGAAATTGATCAGCGCCGCAGGTGACAGCGAAGAAGTGGCTGAAGTCGCTGCGCGGATTGCCTGGCGCCGCACGGCGGGCGAACCGCTCTGCCAGCATGCAGTGCCGTTTCGTCTCTTCCGCAACGTATTAGTGATCGCGGTTTCGGACGCGGTCTGGCAGAAGCAGATGGCCGCGCTTAGCGGACAGTTGTTATCCAGGCTAAACGCAATGCTGGGACAACGAGCGATTACGTTCATCGAATTTCGCATTGATCCGGAAACGGTGGCAAAGGAGCGGGCCGCTCATCGTGACATCGCAAATCCTGTAACCGCCGAAGAAGTCCTTAGCTTTATCCCGAATGAATTAGCAGTGGCCGCAAATGCAATTCCGGATGAAGCGCTGCGGCGGCGTTTCTTGCTGGCGGCTGGCGCTAGCATGCTGCGGCGGGAGTCATAGTAGGTGGTTCACTCGGACTATCGCGTGTACCGCCTCAGACTTTGGTTTTTTGGCGTGTTGCGACTGCGTTCTGGGGTCCGGACCGCTTTTTGATCTGAGATCTCAAATTTTAGATTGAAAGCCTATGCCCATAACTGAAGCCGACATCGAAAAGGTAGCGCAGCTCGCGCATTTGGAAATCACTGCGGAAGAGCGCCGCGCCTTCACGCCGCAAATGGCGGACATCGTCGCGTATGTCGAACAATTGAATGATCTGGATACCAGCCAGGTGGAACCTGCCACCGGTGGATTGACCGCTGCGAGTGAACAAACGGACGCGGCACGTAAGGATGTTGCCCTGCCTTCGCTGGGCCAGGAACTAGCGTTGGCAGAAGCGCCTGATCCCGCGTCCGGCCATTTCCGCGTTCCCAAAGTTTTGTAGGGGTGGCCCTCCGTGGCCACCCCTACAGCCGTGTGAGTTTTTTCTAAGTTGAGAAGAGCGTAAAGAAAGGGGGCGGCCACGGAGTGCCGCCCTTACAAAAAACGAAGCGCGCGCAGTATATGTCTACTAACGAAGCTACAATCATGCAGTTGCAAGAATGCATCGCATCAGGCACCACTGCGCGCTCCGTAGTGGAATCATCACTGGCTTCTGCGGAGCGACTGAACGCAACCCTAAATGCATTTCTGCAAATCGATAGCCAGAACGCGCCGGGACGCGCTGATCAGATCGATTCCCTCTCGACTGTAGAAAAACAAGAGCGGCCGTTGGCCGGTGTGCCGGTGGCCATTAAGGACAACATCTGCGTGCGCGGACTGCAGACCTCCTGTGGCTCGCGAATCCTCGGCAACTATCATCCGCCATACAATGCCACGGCGATCGAGCGCTTGCTCGCCGCGGGCGGTGTGGTCATCGGAAAAACGAATTGCGACGAGTTTGCCATGGGCTCGTCCAACGAAAACTCCGCCTTTGGCCCAGTAAAGAATCCCTGGGACATTTCCCGCGTGCCGGGCGGTTCATCCGGAGGTTCGGCGGCGGCAGTCGCAGCCGGAATAGTTCCCGTGGCCCTGGGGTCCGACACTGGGGGTTCGGTGCGGCAACCGGCGTCGCTCTGCGGCGTCCTGGGATTGAAACCTACCTACGGACGCATCTCGCGATACGGCCTGGTGGCGTTCGGTTCTTCCCTGGATCAAATCGGCATCTTTGGACGACACGCGGGCGACGTCGCCACGGTTCTCGGCGTCATCGCGGGTCGCGACCCTCACGACGCCACCACGGCTGATGTTCCGGTTCCCGATTACGCTAGCGCACTGACCGGCGAAGTGAAGGGATTGAAGCTGGGCGTGGCGCGCGCGCTGCTCGGCGAGGGACTGGATAGCGAAGTGCGTGACGCCGTCAATCTGGCCATTGCCGCCTATCGCGAAATGGGCGCGGAAATTGTTGACGTCGATCTGCCGCATGCGAAGTACGCGATTGCCGTTTACTACATCATCGCCACTGCCGAAGCGTCTTCGAATCTGGCTCGTTTTGACGGCGCGCGCTACGGCTTTCGCGCTGAGGAAGCCAGAACTTTGCGGGAGATGTACAGTCGCACACGCGATGAAGGATTTGGGCCAGAGGTAAAGCGCCGCATCATGCTGGGCACGTACGTACTTTCCGCGGGTTACTACGACGCCTACTATCACAAGGCCCAGCAGGTTCGCACTTTGATTAAACAGGACTTCGCAAACGCTCTCTCGCAGTGTGATGCGATCCTGACGCCAACGGCGCCGACGCCCGCTTTCCTGATAGGCGAGAAGCTTGATGATCCACTCGCCATGTACCTGAACGATATTTACACCGTGACTGCCAATCTGGCCGGCGTGCCCGGAATTAGTGTTCCCTGCGGACTCTCCGCATCCGGCCTGCCTATCGGCATGCAGCTAATCGCCGGCTACTGGAATGAGGCGACGCTCTTTCGCCTGGCACATGCCTACGAAACGGCGCAACCGTTCACGGCGCGCCCATCCGTACATGCCTGACCATCAACGCCGGGGCCCAAACGTAAAATGAAGCTGAACACCAGGGCGATCACTTTACTAACGATCGTGGTCTTGCTGTTGGCGCTCGCCTGTCATCCAAACGGCGCTCAACGAACATTGCTGATCTATACGCCGCATGGCCCGGACATGCTGCGCGATTTTGTGGGCCGATACAAACAGGAGCACCCGGAGGTCGAGGTCAAATTTCTGGACATGGGATCGCGTGAAGTCCTGGAACGTGTCCGGGCTGAGCGTAACCGACCCCAGGGCGATCTCTGGTGGGGCGCAGCTCATGCAACTTTTCAGCAGGCGGCAGACGAAAACCTCCTGGCGTCATATCGACCGTCATGGGCGGACAAGGTTCCGCCGTATGCCCGCGACGCTCAGGACCGCTGGTATGGGACCTATGAAACCCCGGAAGTGATTGTCTATAACAGCGACGCTGTGCGGGCGGAAGACGCGCCGCGCGATTGGGACGACGTGCTGGATCCGAAGTGGCGCGATAAAGTTTTGATTCGCAATCCCAATCCTTCCGACACGATGCGCGCCATCTTTGGCGGCATCATTTGGCGCTCTTACAAAGACACCGGCTCGCCGGAAAAAGGTTACGAGTGGCTGCGGCGTCTGGACGCGAACGTTCATGAGTACACCGCCGATGGGACCTTGCTGATGCAGAAGATTGCCCGCCGCGAGGGACTAATAACTCTCTGGGACATGCCGGACGTGCGATTGTCTAAAGAGAAAAAGAACCTGCCGGTGGCCTATTCGATTCCTACCAGCGGTACTCCCGTGATTACCGACGGGATTGCTGTGGTCCGGGGCGCGGCACACGAAGAGGAAGCGCGGCGCTTTTATGAATTCGTCACGACCTCAGAGAGTCTGGTCCATGCCGCCAAAGCCTATTACCGGATCCCTCTGCGCAGCGATCTCGATCGCACGCAATTACCGGCCTGGATGAACGAACCCTTTATGCGCCAGCCGCTGGATTGGGATGTATTGCGCCGCGAAAGCAACGGATGGATGCGCTACTGGGACACGGAGATCCGCGGCCGCAGCGGGAAATGAAATATGGAGTGCGGCGACCCGTCGCCGCTTTGGGTCCGCGGCGGCTTGACGCCGCTTTCATTAGCAGGTCGCGACAGGTCGCGACCGACTAAAGCGCTGACAGGTCAGCGCACTCCAAATAAACATGGCCCATCTTTCACTTAAGAATATTTCCAAGCGCTTCGATGAGACGGCGGCGGTAACCCACCTTTCTATTGAGATTGAGCGTGGTGAATTTTTTGGGCTGCTGGGACCATCTGGCTGCGGCAAGACTACGGCGTTGCGAATGATCGCCGGACTGGAGACGCCCGATACAGGAAGCATAGAACTTGAAGGACGCGACATCATCAATCTGTCGGCCGAGCGGCGCGGTTTTGGCATGGTCTTCCAAAACTACGCCCTCTTCCCTCACCTCAACGTTTTTGAGAACGTCGCCTTCGGGTTGCGGGCGCGGCACAAGACGCACCCTGAAGTGAAGGAACGCGTGGCCGACGCCTTAGAGCTAGTGCAACTTCAGGGCTACGATAAACGCAAGGTTGACGAACTCTCGGGCGGCCAGCAACAACGTGTGGCGATCGCGCGGGCAATTGCGATTGAGCCGGCCCTGCTGTTGTTTGATGAGCCGCTTTCCAATCTTGACATTACTTTGCGGGAAGAGACTCGCAGCGAGTTGCGCCAGCTGGTAACCCGTTTGGGATTGACCGCGGTCTATGTCACTCACGATCAGGATGAGGCCTTTGCCCTCTGCGATCGGATCGCCGTTATGAAGGCCGGGAGCATCCTGCAGATTGGCGCCGCTCGAGAGTTGTACGAACACCCGGCCGGAGTCGGCGTGGCGCGCTTTTTGGGACGTAATAATTTGATCCCCGCAATGCGGATCACTTCCAGCAATACTGCCTCCGCTCGATTCAGAACGTTGGCGGGCGAACATTTGTTGACCGTCCAATCCGGGCATGAGGATTTGGTCCGGCTTCCCATGAATAAACCCTGCACCCTGACAATTCGGCCAGAGGCAGTGAATATTTCAAAATCGGACGCGGCCGCCGCTTCCAAGGATGGCGAGAATACTTTGCGCGCGCAGGTGCAGCAGGTCGAATTTGGGGGAGCAACCACGCGCTTGCGACTTGATGCAAATGGTCTATTAGTTGAAGCCCTGCTAATTAACGCGGATAATTTTTCGGTAGGCGATGAATGTACCGTCACTTTGCCGCCGAATCGGATAATTTTGTTGCAGGACTGACGAGTGCACGCCGCGGCTTCGCCGCCGCACAGTGCGGAAAGGCTCTGCCTTTCCGTCAAGTACCCGAAGCGAGAGAGGCTGCGCCTCGATTCTGAGGCTTAGCCTCAAAGTTGGATAAGAAGCTCCCGGAAAGGCGAAGCCTTTCCGCACTGTGCTGCGGCAAGCCGCGCCTGCGGAAAACGATTCGGCTCTCTTTCAAACACTCATGCATCATTTTCGCGGCCGTTGGATTCTCCTGCTGATAACCTTCCTGGTTCTGCTCTACGGCGTCGTCTATCCAAACCTGTTCGTGTTCAGCGCCGCGGTGCGGCCAGAGGGCCATTGGTCGCTGTCCCTCTTTTGGGAAACGCTGACGCAGCGCGCCGTGGTTGCTTCCGCCGGCACGAGTGTCCTTGTTTCCGTTCTCACAGTTCTGCTGTGCGCACTCGTCGGTGTGCCTCTCGCCTTCCTGTTCGAGCGATATACTTTTCCCGGCCGTCGCTTCTTCGCAGTCCTCGCGGCGCTGCCACTTGTCTTGCCGCCCCTGGTGGGCACAGTGGCGTTCATCTTTCTCTGTGGCGAGTCAGGGATCCTGGCGCGCACCGTGCAGCACTTGTTTCATATCACGAGTTCTCCCTGGTCTTTGCGCGGCTGGCCCGCATTGCTCTTATTCCACACCTACACGATGTATCCGTTTTTCTACATCCTGACCGGCGCCGGCCTGCAACGCGTCGATGCGGGGCTGGGCGAAGCCGCGCGCAGTTTGGGGGCGCGCCCCATCAATGTATTGCGGCGGATAACTTTGCCGCAGTTGACACCATCACTCGTGGCGGCGGGACTGTTAACGTTTATGACCTCGATGGCCAGCTTCAGCGCGCCACTGTTGTTTGGCGGCAATGTTCGCGTCCTGACTCTGGAAATTTTCAACGCGCGCCAACGCAACGATGCACCGGCGGCCATGGCAGAGACAGTTCTACTGGCGGCGATTTCCCTGGGGACTTTGTTGTTTTTTCAAAAGTACGAAGGGACGCGCCGCTTTGCCGCCGCAGCCATGAAAGGCGCAACTCGCCGGCGCCAGCAACTTAAGAGCGGGCGGGCGCGTACGCTAGCGGCTGTCTGCGGGATTGTTTTCAGCATAGTCCTGGCACTGCCAATTGCGACGCTGGTCCTCGTCAGTTTTTCGCGCGACGGATCATGGACTGTGGAAACGCTGCCGCCGGCTTATGGCCTCGCCAACTTTGCGCACCTGGCGAGCGATCCGGACGCGCGCTCAGTTTTTCTAAACAGTTTCCTGATGGCCGGGATCGCTTCACTTGCCGCTTTGCTTTGGAGCTTTGCCATCACGGCATTGACCGCGACCGGGCCGCGCCGGCGTTGGAAGCGGTTCGTGTCCTTCCTGATCCTGGTCCCCTGGGCGATGCCGGGAACTGTGGTGGCGGTTACGATTGCCGAAGCCTATGGGCGGCCAAATGCACTGACCGGATCCTTTATCCTGGTGGGAACGTTTTGGATTCTGCCGGTGATTTATTTTCTCCGCTTCATGCCGCTAGTCGTGCGCGCGGTCCAGGCCAGCATCGAACAAATGGACCGGGCGTTGGAAGAAGCCGCCGGCAGCCTGGGCGCCAACTGGTGGCGCCGGTTCTGGCGCGTGCGCCTGCCCCTGATTGCACCCGGCGCTTTAGCGGGCACCCTACTGGCGTTCGTCATCGCACTGGGTGAATATGTGGCGTCGGTTCTGGTATTCACCCCCGCAAACCGCCCGGTCTCGGTGGCCATTGCATCCGCGATGCGCGATTTCAGCCTCGGCAGCGCCGCGGCGTACGGCGTGGTTTTGATTGGGATGATTGTGTTGGCAATGATGCTGGCGACAAAGTTGGAAGGACAGAGGAGCTGAATCCGATCGATCCAGCAATCAGAGCATAAAGATTCCAACGGAATTAACCCGCAGTCAGGAAGGGCGGCTTGCCCCCGCTCTTAGCTACCAGCCTCAAGGTTGAACCTGATACCTTGGGTGATCTGAAACCAGAGAAAGCGGGGGCAAGCCGCCCTTCCTCACTGCAGGTTAGTGAGGTTGAGTTGCGAGTTCAACGATGAAAAAGAATAAGCCATTGTTTCTGCGAGTGTCGCCACTTCTATTGGCCTTGCTATGCGTCGTCACTCTAATCGCTTTCCCGCGCGCGCAACACGCGAACCAAACTGCATCAGGCGGCACAAATGATGATCGTGTCGCTCTTTACCAAGCCCTCCTGGATCTCACCAATCCCTGGACGGTTATGTGCATCGCCGCGCACCCGGACGACGAAGACGGGACATCGTTGATTGTGATGCGCCACAAATACGGCGCGCACACCGTTAGTCTCTTTTCAACTTTTGGTGAAGGCGGCCAGAACGCCATCGGACCTGAATTGTATGAAGAACTTGGCGCCATTCGTGCCCGCGAAACCATGGCCGCCGCCGAGATCCAGGGATCGGAGCCCCACTTCCTCGGCCTGAAAGACTTCGGCTATTCGAAATCTGCCGAAGAAGCGTTCCGCGTCTGGGGTCATGACGAAGCCTTGCGCCGCATGGTTCTGCAAATCAGAAAACTTCGGCCGGATGTAATTATCACTAACCACTCTGTTGCCAATAACGACCACGGCCACCATCAGGCGACTGCGCGGCTTGAGGTGGAAGCGTTCGATGCCGCCGCCGATCCGAAACGCTTTCCCGAGCAATTGAAAGACGGCGTCACTGTCTGGCAGGTGCAACGGCTCTTCGTGCGTGCCGGCAGATCCAGTGAAGCGCAAGCGGATAACGCGCCGACTGTAACTATCGATCCCAATGAAAGCGATCCTGTTCGCGGTAAAGTCTACGCGAAAGAAGCTTTGGAAGCCTTGCACAAACACGCGACGCAGGGACCTTGGCCGGAGACTGTCGCGCAAATGGCTGCGCGGTTCACAAACTCCTCAGATGTTCGCTTGCCGATTATTCGCTATCGGCTCGTGCGCGAAGCTAAAGGCGCGGGCGCGGCGCTCACAAAAGACTCACACAATTTTCTTGACGGGTTGAAATTGGCTGAAAACATCGAAAAGGAATTGCACCCGCCAGTGATTGAGGGTCAGCCGCTGACGAACTTTGTCGATCAGCGGCCTAGAGTTTTCGACGCGCTCGACACCGAATCACACACTGGCGTTCCTCTCGACTACCAGAACGCCGACAGTCAGCGCTTTGAGCGATTTTCAGCGAACTGGGAGCGGGCACTGGGCCTCGCGGCCAATGTTACTTTAGACCTTGAGACATCGCCGAAGGTCGTCACTCCCGGGTCACCGATGACTGTGACGTTCAAGGTTACCAACCGCGGGCCAAGATCAGGAGGAATTTTCGGCTGCGTGGCGAGTATCCCTTCACTAGCCCAACCGATACACGCTAATAAGAGCGTCAACATCTCTTACCATGGCGATCCGCTGAATGCTGGGTCTACTGTTGAACGCTCCCAGAGGATTCAGATTCCGGCAGAGACTATAGTCAATGTTCCTCTTTCGAAGCATCTCTATGACAACTCAGTAAGCGAACTCAAAGTTGACGCGACTTGTTCAGTCTTTGTTTCGAAAAGCCTTTTCAATGTTGAGATGCCAACGCAGGTGGATGTAGCCCCTCCTGTTCAGATCGAGAAGATCATTCCGTCACCGGTCGTTCTCACTCCACTGAACTTTGAGCGAATGGATGTCAACAACTGGGCAGTGCGGCCCGTTGTTTTCAGTGTCAGACTCATTAATCATCAACCAATGCCATTCAAGGGCAATCTGAATGCGGCCGGCAGCGTCGTCGATAAGAGAGCCAATAGTGTAGCCATCAAGCTTGCTCCGGGCCAAAGCAAGACATTCACGATGGTGCTAAATCCACCAGCCGCGGGGTCAATGACCTTCAGTCTTAGCGACGGTAAGATAAGCGCGCCGCCGAAGCAGATACCCGTATTTACTGCACTCGCTCGTGTTTCCCCAAATCTTCGCGTCGGCTACATCCGTGGGTTTGATTACAGTCTGCCGAATGCGCTGGCGTCGCTTGGTGTCGAATCGACAGAGCTTAGCGTTGAGGAAGTGAAAAAGGCTGACTTGCAGAAGTACAGCAGCATCATCATTGATAATCGCGTCTATGAATCACAGCCGGAACTCATTGCCGCGAATCAGCGACTGCTTGATTACACAAAAAACGGGGGCACGCTGATCGTTTTCTACCATAAGTCGAACGAGTGGAATCCCGACGAGCGACGCAAACGGCCGCAGTTGGCTCCTTACAAACTTATTCTGGGCGATGAACGCATCACGGACGAGACGGCGCCGGTAACTTTCATCGAGCCCCAGCATCCGTTGCTTAATACTCCCAACAAAATTGGGCCGGACGATTTCGCGAACTGGATTCAGGAGCGCGGGCTTTACTATCCGAAGGATTGGGACCCGCAGTTTCACGCGTTGCTGCAATCAAACGATCCGGGCGAAGCTCCATTAAAAGGCGGGTTACTGGTGGCAGATTACGGGCGCGGCCATTACATCTACACCAGCATGGTCTGGTATCGCGAGTTGCGGGCCGGCGTGCCCGGCGCGTACCGCATGCTGGCGAACATGATTAGTTACGGCAGACCCCCACGATGAAGCTCGACAAATTTGGAGTGCGCCGGCAGAGCGAAGCGGCGACGGCGCTTTGGATCGCACCTACGTGTGTGGAAGGTTCGCCAACTTCCACGTTGAGAAACAAGAGGCTGACGAATGGTTCCCCTCTCCGCTTTGCGGAGAGGGGTTAGGGGAGAGGAAGGCCTCGGCTCAGACCCCACCCTTAATCATGGACATCGCAATGTTCACCCGTATCATTCTTGTAAGTATCCTCTTCGGTGCTGTCCCGCTCTGTGCCCAGAAGAAAGATTCAAGCCCTCTCTTCCCCGTACGCCAGAACGGTAAATGGGGCTATATCGATCGCACCGGCGCCCTGATTATCCAGCCTCAATTTGATGAAGCGTGGGACTTTTCCGAAGGCCTCGCGTACGTCAAAACCGGCGCGCGCCGCGGCATCATCAACTCCAACGGAAAGACTGTAATCGATCTGCAGCAGGTCGATTTTGCCGGGCATTTCTCTGAAGGCCTGGCGCCCGCCCAGACCGGCGGCGCGAATCCGCGTTGGGGCTTCATCGATCGCAACGGCCGGCTGGTGATCAATCCGCAGTTCGACGCCGTGGAGAATTTTCACGACGGCCTCGCCGTAGTCATGCTCAACCGAAAGTATGGCTTCATCGATAAGAAAGGCCGCGCTGTCGTCCCGGCCCAATTCGATAAGGCCTTTGACTTTTCTGAAGGCCTGGCCCTGGTGGTAAGTGACAACCGCTTCGGTTTCATCAACAAGACGGGCAAGGTGATTGTTCCGCCGCAGTTCTACAATGCGTTTCAGTTCTCGGAAGGCCTCGCGAACGTCAAGGTGGGCGAGAAGTACGGTTACATCGACAAGTCCGGCAAGATTGTAGTCGCGCCGCAGTTCTACTATGCCGGAACTTTTTCGGAAGGTCTGGCGCCGGTAATCCTCGCGAACAAGTTTGGTTATATCGATAGGACCGGTGAGCTGCTAATCAAACCAACATTCGATTGGAGCGGAGGTTTTTCCGAAGGCCTGGCGGTAATCAAGTCCGGAAAGAAGTCCGGCTACATCGACCGCAACGGCGCGATTGTTATTCGACCGCAGTTTGATAACGCGGCGAATTTCTCTGGCGGTCTGGCGAAGGTAACAATGGGCGGCAAGCAGGGCTATATCGATAAGGCAGGAAAATTCGTCTGGCAGCCGTCGCGCTAAGTCAGAACCGCCTGCGCTAGCGGGCGGTTGATCTTTCGCTGTCACTTACTTGCTAACGTCAGATTAACCCCCCGCTACCGCAGGGGGTTCTGACAGTTCACCCTCGAGTTTAGCGCGAGAGCGTTCCAGGAAGGTTTTAATCATCTTCACGACGTGCTTTTGCATTTCCGCACTGATGGGGCCTTCGCCGATCAGCGAGGCGAGGGCATGGAAATCTCGCGCATGAGGCCGGCGCAGTTCAACCTGCTGCGCAAACTTGACGAGGGTGCTGGCGCCGCGTTCTTCGAAGTCCGCTGCGTAACGCAAATAATTTTCGCTCTCGCTGCTGGCCGGGGACCATTCAATGCGCTGAGAGCCGCTCTCTGTCTGCTCGACCGTAAAAGCAGCGCGCACGGTGCCGTACATCGGCACGTCCGCGCTGACGATCCAGCGGAGGATGCCGTTGGCTTCGCGTCGAATGCTTTCGATGCCCGGCATCAGATCGACAAAGTTTTGGATTTCGTTGAAGAACTGCCGCGCGCGGTCCGCGGTTGTCCTGACTTCCAGTTGGTCGCTGTACCCGGCCTTGATACGAAACACGTTTGTCTCCCTTACTCTGTTTTTTCGATATTACGTGGTTCCGGGCGAAGTCTCAAATCATGATAAGCAAAAACGCGGTCTAACCTGTCCTTTTCAAGACACGGCGCAGCCAGGAAGCGTAGCGCTTGAGGTGTGCGCAAGCTAAAGCTTGAAACTCTATACGCCTGACCTGCGGTTAAAGCTCGTATCCCTGCAGGTGTACAGAGTTCACACTTTAGTTTGCGCATCCCCAGGCGTTATGCCCTGCCGCTGAGCGGGCTATAAGCTTATGAACAACGAAACCAAATGTCCGCGTTGCGGCCAATCGCCTCTACGCGCCTGGCATGAGTTAACCGAGGAAGAACGCGAAGTTGTTCGCCGGCTTCCTGAGGCCGCGGATTATCCTCAGGCCGACCGCAAAGTCATGCACCGCTGGTGCCCGCGGTGCTGGCACGAAATCACCAACGCACCTCTGGATACGTGAAGGCGCGAGGGATTGTTCGTTCCTCAACTCCCAGCCCGACGCGTCACCGCTTTCGTGAAGAGGAAGACCGGATAACTTGCGGCCAGCAACAAGAGCGCATAAGCGCTGTTCCTGGGATCACTCGCCACCGCTCCTGCCAAAAAAGCAACTGACCCCAGCAAAGCCAGCGCCGTAGTCCAGGGATAACCCCAGGCTCTGTATGGGCGAGCTTTTTCCGGCTCGCGCCAACGCAAGACAAATACCGAGATGAATGAAAGCGTGTAGTTCGCCACGAAGAAGAATGAAAGGATGGTGATCACTTTTGCGAACGTCTTGCCGAATACAATGATCAGGACAGCCGTCAATGGCGCTAAGAAAAAGCGCAACGGTGGGCGTGCCGCCCGGGTTAACGTTGGCGACGCTTTTTGCCAGCAACCTGTCGCGGCTCATGGAAAAAATGACGCGCGTGGCCATCAAGTGATACGCGTTGATGGCGCTCAGCATCGAGAGCAGCGTCAGCGCCAGAAATACCTGGTTGCCATATCTGCCAAAGATGACTTCGGCCGCTATGCCCGCGGCAAACTCCTGCCCCGCAATTTTGGAAATTGGCAGAACGTAAAGCAGCGCCAGATTTACCAGCAGGTAAATGCCGATGATTGCCAGCACGCCGCTGAAGAGTGAACGCGGAATATCGCGCGCCGGGTCTTTAACCTCTTCTGAGAAATAGACTACTCCCGCCCAGCCGTCATAGGTGTAAATCACCGATTGCAACGCAATGATGAAGGCCGCAAACAAGGCCAGACCCGCAGGCGCGGCAATCGATTGTGGCGGCCCCAACAAACCTTGCCGGTCAGCAAAAACAAACGCCGCGATTACGAGGAGGATGAAAGCCAGCGCCTTGAGAAAGCTCGTCAGATCCTGCACCAAACTGCTGAGAATGATGCCGCGCCATTGCAGCAGCGCGAACACAATGGCCACGAGTGCTGCGATCGCGGTCGCTTTCCCTGCGAGGATCGGAAAAAGCCTTCCCGCAAAGTCTCCTATGACAATTGATACAGCGGCGGCGCTGCCGCAGGTTGAAATCCAGTCGCTCCAACCGACGACGAACCCAGCGTATTCACCCAGTGCATAACGCGAGAAAACGTATTGGCCACCCGAACGCGGCAGCATTGTCCCTAACTCCGCGATTTGAAAAGCGCCCAACAATGCATACAGCCCTCCCGCAACCCAGGCGGTCAGAAACAACCATTGATTGGGAAGTTGCATGGCAATCTCGCCGGGCGCGCGAAAGATGCCGGCGCCAATGGTGTTGCCGATAATGACGGCGAGGCCAAAGCCCACGCCGAGCACCCGCAACAGGCGCCCGTGTTTTTCATTGATAGGGATATGATCTGTGGCCAAGTGTTTGTAGGGGTGGCCCTCCGTGGCCACCCCCTTTGGTCTTAACGGGTGTTAAGTTAACAAGAAGAACGAAGGGGGCGGCCACGGAGTGCCGCCCCTACAAACCAGCGTCAAGATCGGCGTGCAGCAAACGGTGAAAGAGATGCTCGCCGGCTTCGCGTCTTACGGAAAGCCTGCCCGCATCATATGCCCTTGAGCCAAGTCCCCGTTGCACGGAGCGGCAGATTGCTTCGTCTTCATCCTGAATTCGCTGGCCCACATCAATACTTGCCAGGTTCCGCTCGCGTGCCGCAGGGGACACATTCGGAAAGTAAAAGTCGAAGATGACTTCCGTTTTATCCACTCCCCGCGGGATGACCAGGTTTGTATCCATCGCGCCGTCATACCAATTGATCATAAAGTTGGGATAGATCCAGTAGTAGAGAGCGCGCTCGCCCTGACGTACCGCTCCCGTCTGCGGCTCCGCGCCCTCACTGACAATCGGGCTGGACTGCAGACAGAACCGTTCGCCGTTTTCAATCGTGTAGTTGCTGTAATCGAGAACGCTATCCAGGCCCTTGTGCAGGTGCGGCACGTGATAGCCGCCGTCGAGGTAGTTATCGACAAAGACTTTCCAGTTGCAATCGAATGAGTAGTGACGGCGCTCCATCCAGTGCAACTGGTCGAGGGAGAGCGGTCGTATCTGGCTAATGAGGTCGGAACCGAGAAAATCGTCTAGCGGCCGATCTCCCGCGCCTGACGAAGCAGTTCTGACAAATACCCATTTTTCCCAGGTTGCAGTCGCAACGGGAACGAGGCCGTTCGCGGCTTTATCGAACTCGCACACCCCGGCAAAATCGGGCGTGCCCTTTAACTCGCCAGCGAGCGAGTAGGTCCAACCGTGATAAGGGCAACGCAGTTGGTTGGCCTGGCCATGCGGCTCGGTCATTACCGCCGCGGCATGATGACGGCACACATTGAAAAAGCCACGGAGTTCGTTGTCAGCGCCGCGCACTACCACCACCGGATCATGGCCGATCTCTGTCGTCAGGTAATCGCCCGGCTCGCTGACTTGAGCAATGCGGCCCACCATCTGCCAAGAACTGGCGAAGACGGTTTTCAGTTCGAGTTCATAGATGCGCAGGTCGGTGTACCACGCCGAGGGGATGGTGAACGCGTGATCGAGTGAAGCAGATCGGTCGTAGCCGTCAAGGATTTGTTGGAGGGAATCCATTACTCGTTGGTCTTACTAGCCGCATTCATGCGGCTTTCCCGGAGGGTTACTAGACCGGCCGTTTTACGGCCGGGTGGTAGGCCATACCTAAGGCTAGCCCGTTTCAACGGGCTTCCCTTCCTCGGCTTAAGCCACCGTCCGGAAAGGTCTGAAGCACGCTAAAGCGCGCTGGCGTTTCATGCGTTGATTGAAACCAGCGCTAGAAGCGCTGGCCTAACAACCCTGCGGGAAAGCCCGATGAATCGGGCTCCGGTAAATTACATCACCGGTGTCGCCAGCTTCCGTTTGGGATTGAAAAACGGAGTCTTCACGACTTTCGCCGCGACGCGATGCCGCACTGCTTCCACTGTGATTTCAAACTGCAGTTTGGTGCCCGGCCTTGTATGCGCGCGCGTCACTGTCGCGAGGGCAATCATCTTCTTCAGCGTCGGCGACCAGGTACTGGAGGTCGCTTTGCCAACTTGAACGCCATCCTTAAAAACCGGAACTGCGACACGTGACGCGATCGGCGAAACTGACGGCGGCAGTCCCACGGCTTCGTAGATTCGCTCAACTTCCGGCCAGTCGATTTCCAATCCCACAATCTCGCGCGCTGGGCCTTGCTTCTTTTCAGCCTTCAGAGCGGCCTGGCCCACGAAGCGGTTCTTCTCCAAATGGACCAGGCGCCCCAATCCCATTTCGAAGGGCGAATACTTCTGTTCCTCAATCAAAGCCTTCTTGCTGCTATTAAAATCGACTTCAATCAGCAGCAACCCGGCCTCGATCCGGGCCACGTCCAGGGCCAGCATCCCGGCCGGATGAATATCGAAAGCGCGGCCCGCCGCCATCAGCGCGTCCCAAATCCTGACGGCTTCGTCACTAGCAACCCA
The DNA here is from genome assembly GCA_033856235.1 of Blastocatellia bacterium. GTDB lineage: Bacteria > Acidobacteriota > Blastocatellia > Pyrinomonadales > Pyrinomonadaceae > DASXRU01. The sequence continues at coordinate 35,017 of JAWVFI010000017.1, forward strand.
GATTTCATAACCAAGATCCCCCGTATAGCCGGTCCGTGAAATTTCCACCGGCACGCCCGCAATCGTTGCCCTGGTAACGTGAAAGTATTTCAAGTTCGCAACGTCCGCATCGGGCGCTAACATTTTCAACAAGCGTCCCGAGGTTGGTCCCTGCAACGCGAGGGCGGCAACAGTCTCCGAGATGTCCTCAATCTCAACGTCGAGGCCGGTGGCGTTTTGAGTAAACCAGCGCAAACTGGGATCGGCAGCAGTCCAACGATAGGTGTTTTCAGCCAGACGCGACACGGTGCCATCGTCGATGACTTTGCCGCGCTCATCACACCATGGTGTGTAAACGACCTGACCAATCGAGACCTTACGCATATCCCGGGTGATTATGCGATCGACCAGTCGCGTCGCGTCTGGCCCACTCACCCGGTATTTAAACAACGGCGAAATATCGATCAGCGCCGCGGCATTGCGAATCGCGTTGTACTCGTGCTCATGATGCGGCTCATAAGAACTGACGGTGTAGTATCCCGACCACTCGCGGTAGTTCAGACTCTCGCAGAGTTCGAAGGTTCTTTCGTGAAACGCAGTTCCAACCGGCATAGACTTAAACTGTAGCTGCTCAGGCTTGCAGGATTTGATTGAAGAAGATCTTGGTTAATTAACGGCTCAGTTGAATTCGTCGTCTTCGTTCGGTGGGCTTAGTTCCTGCGCGACTATCTCACGCCAGGCATTTATCTCCTCTGCTTTCGCACCGAGAGCCTTAAGAACATCGCCAACGGGACCTGATTCTGTTTTCAACTCCGGAAAAGCCAGCAGCAGCATGGCCAAGTCCCTCATGTCAGAGAAGCTCTTTGGTTGTCCTTGACGCGAATGGAAGGAAAGCACTTTATAAGCGATGAGGTCGACGGGCCTCAATACGCGGACCCCGTCAAACGTTTGAGATTCCGGCAGTCGTTCGACGGGCCGCACATCCACCAAGTGACGATTGCCGGTCTTTTGCATCTGAAACAACCGGTAACCCTTGTCGCCGCGAACCGTGCGAACGCGCACTGCTATGTGCAACCGCCCGCTTAAATATTCACGCAGCTCCTCTGCAAACTCCGCCGCGCGTGTGGACATGAGATCGATGTCCTGCGTCATGCGCGGTTCATCAACGTATGCATTGACCGCGGTTGCGCCAAATACAACTACGTCTTCACGCCCGCGCAGGAATTCCAGCACGGCTTCATGAATAGTCGCCAGCGGCAAAGGTTCGCGCATGGCAAACTCCTTGAAAGTGAGTGCTCCGGCATTCAACATCGTTCAGATAATACGCTTGGTGGAATACCTTCTCCAAAATCGACCGACGCATAGGACCAACTCATTCGGTCAGTTGATTGTCAGGGCGAGCGATTATAAGTATGCTATCGCGTCTTCAGCAAGCTGCATTACCGATCCATAAATGAAGAACAACTACGACGTTATCGTCATTGGCGGCGGACACAATGGCTTGGTCAACGCCGCGTACTTGGCGCGGGCGGGCAAACGTGTGCTCGTGCTGGAGCGGAGGCATGTCCTTGGCGGCGCCGCAGTCACGGAAGAAGTGTTTCCCGGCTTCAAGTTCTCAGTCTGTTCCTACGTCGTTTCGTTGCTGCGCCCGGAGATAATTCGCGAACTCGATTTGCCGCGGCATGGATTGGAGATCCTGCCGCTCGACGGCACCTTTACGCCGATGCCGAACGGCGATTATCTCTGGCGAGTGAACGATCACGCGAAAACTCGCCGCGAGATCGCGCGTCACTCAAGGCTGGACGCCGAAGCCTACGATGAGTACGGCAAGGCCATGATCGAGATGGCCCACTTCGTGAAGCCGATCATGAGCATGACGCCGCCGGACCCCACTTCATTGAGCCCCAAAGGCCTGAAGGATCTGCACTTTCTGGGCAAGCGATTTCAGAACCTGCCGGAAGAAGATAAGTACAACCAGGTACAGTTAATGACCATGAGCGCGGTGGACTTTCTCGATCAATGGTTCGAGACCGACGTGCTTAAGGCCACCATGTCGGCGTCAGGGATCATCGGGACGTTCCTCGGTGTGCGTTCGCCGGGCACTGCTTACGTACTGCTGCATCACTACATGGGCGAGATTGACGGCGCATTTCGCTCATGGGGTCTGTCGCGAGGCGGCACCGGCGCCATTTCGAACGCGATCGCCGCCGCGGCTCGCGAAGCTGGCGCGGAGATTCGTACCGAAGCCCCAATCGAGAAGATCATTCTCAAGAATGGGCAGGCCAAAGGCGTCGTGCTGCAAAATGGCGACGAAATTTACGCTGACATCGTTTCCTCGAGCGTCGATCCGCGTCTGACCTTCATGAAGATGATCGGCGAGGAACACTTGCCGGATGACTTTGCCGGCGATCTGAAGCGTTACAAGTATCGCGGCTCTTCCGGAAAAGTGAATCTCGCGCTGGATGGATTGCCGAACCTGAAAGCCTTGCCCGGGATTGGCCCGCACCTGCGCGGGGCCATCTCAATCTCGCCCAGCGTCGATTACATGGAGCGCGCCTACGACGATGCCAAGTACGGCCGCTTTTCCCGGCGCCCCTACATCGACATCGTGATTCCGAGTTTGACTGATCCTTCCGTAGCGCCCCCGGGCAAACACGTGATGTCCTGCTTTGTGCAGTACGCGCCATACCACCTGAAGGAAGGAACCTGGGACGAGAAACGGGAAGAGTTTGGCGACACGGTAATCAATACAATTGCTGAGCATGCGCCGAACATCAAGGATCTGATTTTGCATCGCCAGGTGCTGACGCCCCTCGACATCGAACGCGATTTTGGCTTGTCTGAGGGCAACATTTTTCAGGGCGAGCTAACGTTGGAACAGCTCTTCTTCCTGCGGCCGGCGCCGGGCTGGGCTCAATATCGGACTCCGATTCGCAACCTCTACATGTGCGGATCGGCTACGCATCCGGGCGGCGGCATCATGGGCGCGCCCGGCCGCAACGCTGCCATGCAGATGCTGAAGGATTTGAAGTGAAGAGGAATTAGCCGCGGATTTACGCAGATCAAAACGGATTCAGAACGAAAGAAGGAGAACTAGGTTGCTCAAAGCTTAAGATCTCGAATGCTGATCTTTCTTTTTCCCGATCCATCTTATGCGCGAAAATCTGTGGCTAATTCCTTCAGTTTCCTGGGACGATGACCTACGACATCATCATTATCGGCGCTGGGCATAACGGCCTGGTCGCCGCATGCTATCTCGCGAAAGCCGGGCTGCAGACCCTTGTGCTGGAGCGTCGCGAGACCGTTGGCGGGGCGGTAGTAACTGACGAGATTCATCCCGGATTTCGTTGTCCTACCCTTGCGCACTCTACGGCGCCATTCGCTTCCCAAATCGCGAAAGACCTGAAGCTGGAACGACTCGGGTTGGAAGTAATTACGCCTGAAGCGCGTTTGCTGGCTCTTAACCCCGCCGGCGACTCGCTCTGCATCTACAACGACGTAGCGCGCACCACTGCCGAGATTGAGAAGTTCTCCGCTAAGGACGCAAAGATCTATCCCGAATTTTCAGCCACCTTTGCGCGCCTTGGACGCGTGCTGGCCCCGCTCTTAGCGATGACGCCTCCGGCGATAGAAAAACCGTCGCCCGGCGAAATCTGGAACCTGGGAAAACTCGGGATGGCGTTTCGCCGTCTGGGTAAGAAAGACGAATACCGTCTGCTGCGTTGGGGCCCGATGGCCGTGGCTGATCTGGTGGCGGAGTGGTTTGAAACTGAGTTGCTGCGTGCCGCGATCGCCGCTCGCGGCATTTACGGCGCCTTTGCCGGGCCGTGGTCAGCCGGCACTAGCACGGGTCTGCTTTGGCAAGCGGCCATGGACGGCCACGCCATCGCGCCGGCTTCATTCACCAAGGGCGGCATGGGAGCGCTGACTCAAGCCCTCGCGTCCGCAGCGCAACAAGCTGGAGTGGAGATTAGGACCAGCGCTGAAGTTGAACTGGTTGAGACGAGCGAGAACGATGCGCCAAAGGTTGTGTTGAAAAGCGGCGAGCAGATCTCGGCGCGGGCAGTCGCTTCCAATGCAGATCCGCGGACGACTTTTTTGAAATTGATTGATCCCATCGAACTTGATCCGACGTTCCTGCAAAAGATTCGCAATTACCGCGCCCAGGGGATTTCTGCCAAAATCAATCTGGCGCTATCCGGGCTGCCGTCGTTTGCCGGAATCACGGGTGATGCGGGGCAAAAACTTTCCGGCCGAATTCATGTCGGACCGGACATCGACTATTTGGAGCGGGCCTTTGATGCTTCCAAGTATGGCGACTTTTCGTCAGCGCCATATCTGGACATTACGATTCCGTCCTTAACCGATCCTTCAATCGCTCCTGCCAGCGCGCATGTCATGTCGATCTACATGCAGTACGCGCCGTACAAATTGAAAACCGGCGATTGGAATTCGCGGCGCGAAGAACTGGGCGATGCAGTGCTAAAAACGTTATCAGCTTATGCCCCGGACCTGGAGCAGTTGGTGTTGGCGCGGCAGGTGATTACGCCGCTCGATCTCGAACAGACGTACGGGTTGAGCGGCGGGCACATTCATCATGGCGAGCAGACGCTGGATCAGTTCTTTACCTTCCGACCGGTGATTGGCTGGGCGCAATATCGCACGCCGATCAAGGGGCTTTATTTATGCGGAGCGGGCACGCATCCCGGCGGCGGTGTCACCGGCGGCCCCGGCGCGAACGCTGCGCGGACAATTATTAAAGACCTGAAGCGGCGGTAACTTCGTTGCTCCGCCTCGCTATAAGCAAACTATTTTCCATATATCATTTTCCATTTCTCATTTGTCATTGAAACCACTCAAGCTCTTCACTGGGACCGCGGGCGTCCCGCCCGCACCCTAACGCTGGTTTCAAGATTTAGAGAGACAGTTTTTCGCGCTTTGCGCTCAGTTGCGGGCGGGACGCCCGCGCTCCCAGTAAAGACGTTTTCAAAATCTGAGCAATCTGCGCATACCCCATCGATCAACAATCCGAGCTACCGCTGGCTCGAACGACACGCACCGCCCGTCCGTTTCGAAAAGTGATTCTCATCTTAGACATGGGATCGCCATCGTTAACGGGGCCGTCTGCCGCTGTGAATGGCTGGATAAGGACGCTAATACGCACCTTTCCGAAACGATATTCGTAGCTCCGCTGCTTCCGACTTTCGCGGGTCGACACTCTGACCTGGCGCAAACGCACGTCGCGCCCGTTCAGGTTCATCCAGGCATGGCTACCATCGCCGCGAGAGATAAAAACGTAGGCGTCGCTCGGTGCGCCCGCTTGAGTTGTCGGATAGAAATATAGATTCCCACAACCTGTCATCAGACCGGTCGCCGGGTAATCTTTGATTGTTTCTACGCGCGGCAAGCCATCCTTCGCCAGCTTCCGCCGCGCGGCCTGCGCGTCGCAATCACTCGCCAAAACACAAATGATAAATGCGCCCCAGAGGACGGCAGCAATTTGCGTTCGATCAAGAGAAATACAAAGGTTCAGTGACATCTGGAGGCGATGGCGCTTTGGATGTCCGACAAACTTTAGTTTGTCGTTTCAGGTTGGCGCGCTCGGGCTTTCGACAAACTGAAGTTTGTCGGACATCAACTCACGATCTGGTGACGGGCCGCCAGCGTCGTTCCAGATATTCCGCAACTCGCGTCAGGGGAAACGTCAGCAACAAATAGAACAGTGCTACGACCGGCCAAATGGTAAGCGGGGAAGCGTAACGGCTGGCAAGCTCCTGTCCGGTGCGCGCCAATTCAGTCAATCCGATGACCGACACCAGCGACGAATCTTTCAAGAGGGCGATGGCTTCGTTCGTCAGCGGCGGTACCACCCGGCGAAAAGTCTGCGGCAGGATGATCCGGCGCATCGCTTGCGTGTAAGTCATTCCCAGGGAGCGCGCCGCTTCCATCTGGCCTACATCGATCGAGAGAATCCCGGCGCGGAAAATCTCTGAGATATAGGCGGCGCAATTCAGACTGAGGGCGATAATGCCACTCGTGAACGCAGGCAGGTAAACGCCGAAGTAAGGCAGGACGAAGTAGATGAACAGAATCTGCACCAGGAGAGGCGTGCCGCGCATCACTTCCACATAGAGCGCCGCCGGTGCGGCCAGCAGTCCCGAAGACTGCACTCGCGCCAACGCCAGCAACAAGCCAATGGGCAAACCAATCAACAGACTCAGGAAGGCGAGTTGCGCGGTCAGCCAGACGCCCCGCAGGAAAAATCTGAAAGTTCGCCGCACGATGCCGATGTCGAAAACCTTCGGCTTGGTGCGTTCGGCTTCCAGAGCAGCGGCGCGTTCGGCTGCTTCCCCAAACCACTTTTCATGGATGCGATCGTATTCGCCGGTTTCGCGTATTTTCTTGAGGGCCTTATTTATCTCCTGCTGCAGATCGACGCTGTCCTGGGCCAGGGCAATGCCGAATTTCTCGTCGGTAAAGCGGTGGCCTACCGCTTTTAGCTCGCGAAAACTTTGAAAGATCATGTACTTCAGCACCGGCGCATCGATCACTACCGCATCGATGCGTCGATTTCGCAGATCCAGCAAGGCCAAATCTACGGTGTTGTACTTGGCTACCTTTACGCCCTCTCTTTTCTCCAGATCGAACTGCGCGGTGGTATTTATCTGGACGCCGACCGTCTTGCCTTTCAGGTCGTCGGGCGTGGCAATTCCCTGCCGGTCCTTATTGACAGCGATCAATTGGCCGGAGTCGTAGTAAGGATCGGAGAACAGCATTGAGGCGCTGCGTTCCGGTGTGATCGTCACTGAAGACATCACGATATCGAAGGTCCCGTTCTGGAGAGCGGGAAAGATGCCGTCGAATCCGGCATTGATGAACCTGGCTTTCACGCCCAACTCGCGCGCGATTGCCTTTGCCAAATCGATATCGAAGCCGGTGTACTCGCCGCCCTCCGCGCTTTCAAACGGCGGGTAGGTGGCATCGGTACCCACGCGCAACTCGCCGTTTTTGCGGACGCGTTCGAGGGCTGTTTGCGCAAATAACGGCAGGGGAAGGCACAGCAGAATTAGAAACGTTATGACGTATCGGTGCAGGCGAGACACGGTGATGTACGGAGTCACAGTTTCGGATACCAATCTCATTTTGGAGCTCATGTACGCCTCTGGATGGCGCCGCACAAAACCACCGATTTGTGTTTTTTAGTGTTCTTCGTGGGCTTTCGTGAATCGTACACCGCGATTTGTCAGCACACGATGCACGAGGTTCACGAATCCCACGAAGTAACACGAATCAACGCCGCGCGCCCCTGGCGCTTAGTGCCCGTGCGTGCCAACATCGCCCGGGAGTTGCCGATCCAAGCCTGGCGCCCCTGCCGGCGCATCGGTCGCCGGGACCGTTTCCTCATCCTGAAAACTTTTCATGAAGGCGCGAGTTTCTTCGCGCTGCGGGTTACCGAATACTTCCGCGGGTGTGCCGGCTTCGACCGCGTGGCCACCTTCGAAATAGATCACCTGATCGGAAATGCGGCGCGCGAAATTCATATCGTGAGAAACCACCACCAGCGTCTTCCCTAGATCATCAAGCGCGCGCAGCATCCGCGCCACGTCCTGTATCAACTGTGGATCAAGCGCCGAAGTCGGCTCATCAAAAAGAATGACCTGCGGCTCCATAGTCAAGGCACGGGCGATGGCCACCCGTTGTTGTTGCCCGCCGGAAAGCTGCGCCGGATAGAAGTCCTCTTTCTCGCTAAGGCCAACCTTGTGCAGATAGTGACGCGCCTTTTCCACCGCGTCCTTGCGTTCCATATGCTTGACCGTGACCGGGGCTTCGGTGGCATTGCCCAGCGCCGTCAGATGCGGAAACAGATTGAAGTTTTGAAAGACAATGCCGACCTGTTCGCGTAAACGTCGCGTTAGTTCTTTGTCCTCGGCAGCTGATAGCGGTTTGTCTTCCGCACCGAGTACTTCGACGTCACCGATGCGCATCCGCCCGCTGTCAAAGCGTTCCAGACGGTTCATGCAACGCAGCAGGGTCGATTTACCACAGCCGGAAGGTCCCAGGATTGTCGTCAGCTGTCCATCCTGAATCTGAAACGTGGCGCGGTTCAACACCGTGTTGGAGCCATATCGTTTGACGATCTCGGTCACTTCGATCATATATGGCGTAGACCTCGTCGCAAGGAAGTTCGCGCGTAATCAACCATGATGCGGTTCGTGTGCGGCGGAGTTTCGCATGGAATCTGCCGAAAGGCAAAGGGATCTTTTTTACACTTTTGCGTTTTCAGCTACGCCTTGTTAGACTCCGCCGCGAAGTCTTGCAAACGACTCAGCTAATGGAAAAATCGTGAATTCTCGCATCCTTTACGAAAACCTGGACACTAGTTTCGTCAATCTTTGGGCCCTGCTGCGGTACCTGATGCAGCGGGAAGTGGTGGGCCGTGTGCATGTGGAACTAGCAGATTACACTGCGGATGTTTTCCTCACCGGATCCAGCACGCCGATGGTCCATGAAATCGATCACGCCACGGGACGCGACGTCCTAGATGAAGCCGCCTTGCACCGGTTGGTGGTGCGGGCCCGCGAGCCCGGCGGCAAAATTACTGTTTTCGAGGGTGAAGACGAAGCTGCGAAAGAGGCCACGCAACCATCCGCCGGCGCCGTGCCCTTGCATGAGCCCGTCACCCAGGCCGAAGTGCGAGATGCGGTGCCAGCGGCTACCGCAGACATTGATCGCGAGTCATTCACTGTGCCCGATCAGGCGACGGCAAGCTCGACGGTTCTGGAGTCAGCCGGCAGCAAGATGATCAGGGCGCTCTCGAAAGGTACAACTCAAAAGCAGGGCGAGTGGGTCGATCTGGTGGAAATCAGCGGGGAGTTGATTGCCGCAGTTGAGCGCGCGACGGTCGCGGTCGCCGCGGACTTCAGCTCCTTGTTTCAAGCGGTGCGATTGGAACTGGCGGATGACTACACCTTCCTGGATCCTTCCCTGAATCGCTTTTCATATTCAGAGTCCGCGGTAGAAATTTCGGCGAAACCCGGAGCCGGCCCGTACGTTGCCGCCATTAGTGAATCGTTGCGCCGGGTAGTGGATAAGATTGCCGTCGGCGAACGCGGCGGCCGGGTGCGCGAACGGGTAGCACTGGAATTAGCGAGATTGGCGCGGAAGCGCCGCGAACCGCTCACGCGATTTAACCTCGACATGCAACTCGACCGGATCGCAGGCACCAGGGTGCTCTAACGGATAGTGGTCAGTGGTTGGTTGTCAGTTGTTAGTTGTCAGTTGGTAACCTACCCAATCACGACCTGCAACTGACTACTAACTACTAACTACTGACCACTAACTACTGACAACTAACCACTAACAACCAACTACCGGCGATGCAGTCATTCCGAAACATCCTTTTTCCCACGGACTTCACGCCCCATGCGCGTTCGGCCTTGAAATATGCGGCGGCATTTGCGCGGAGCGGCGGCGGGCGCGTCGTACTCTTCAGCGTGCAGGCCGGGGATGTGCCCGCCAATCTAATGACCATGCCGGCCCATGTACTGGAAGCCGAAGAGAATAAATGGCTGCTGCAACTCCGCCATGAAGTGCAACTTCTGCTAGCCGATCCTCTCTGTGCCGGCCTGGAAGTTGATCCCGTCATCGTCGCCGGAGAGCCGGCGCCGGAAATCGCCCGGGCGGTTCGGGACTACGACATCGATCTGGTAACGGTCGTTACTCATGGCCGGAAAGGACTGTCGCGCGCGCTTTGGGGCTCGACCGCCGAAGAAGTTATCGCCGAAGCGCAATGTCCGGTATTGACCCTACGGCCGCCGCAACACGATTTCGTCGAGCATCGCAACAGTCATACCGAGATCCGTTTGAATCGAATCCTGCTGGCAACCAACTTCCGGCCATCCTCGATCGCCGCCACCCAGGTAGCACGCGATCTGGCCGCCACGACCGGAGCGCAACTCCACGCCGTTTATGTAATCGGTGATTACTTCGAACAGTTGTCAATCATGTTTCCCGAAGGCGGGCACTCTGCGCTTTCGCAGATGCGGGCGCAGGTGAAGGAGCGAATGGAGTCTTTCGCGCGCGAGGGCAACGGCAAGACCGTGACTCACCTGGTTGAAGGCAGACCTTATGCGGAGATTGTAAGAATGGCCGCGGAAACGGAAGCCGACCTGATTGTCATCGGCACCAGCGTTCACGCTTCGGTCTTTGGCGGAGCCCCGGTGCTGGGGCCGGAGATCGAACGCGTCGTACGCAATGCCCCTTGTCCGGTGTTGAGTGTTCCGTCAGGAAAAGTTGTAACTCCAATTCCCGCTTTTGTGCAGCAACCGGTACCCCAAATGTAGGAGCAGGAGGCAGGAGCAGTCTGCAGGAGTAAGGTTCCAGCGTCCGGCTTCTACCTCCTGCTTACTGCTCCTGCCTCCTGCTCCTTCTAACTACTTCCCGCTCTCCACTGGGAACCCCGCCTTCTTCCAGGCGTCGAACCCGCCCAACAAAGCCGCAGCATTTTCAATACCTTTAGTTTTGAGATTGATCACCGCACCGGCGCTCGTGTGTTCGGCCGGTCAAGAGCAGTAGGTGACAATCAATTTGTCGTGGGGTAATTCACCCGACTTGGCGAGGACCTCATTGGTGGGAATGAACCGCGCTCCTTTGATGTGCCCCTCTTTGTAAGCTGCCTCGCTGCGCACATCGATAACGATTGCCTCGTTTTTAGCGAGGGCATCGCGAAGCTCGATGGTGGTGACGCGTCGCACTCCATCATTGGGCGGCGCGGGAGCAGTAGGGGCCGGTGACGCCCCATTGACCAGTTGGCCCTTAAGTTTGTTGGCGTCCTTCGAGTTGCAAGCAATCAGCACCACGCCCAGAACCAACGCTGCCAGCAATAAACTAATAAGCCGCATTAACTGACCTCCGATTTATGATTGGCTGCTGATAATAACACCAAAGGTTGTTTACTGTTCAATTGGTTTGACAGGCGGTACTGGTTTAGTTTGAGGTTAACGCTGAAAGCGTTAAGTCCAAACTGCACCAGTACCTGTCAGGGCCTCTTGGCAGTGGCAAACCCGTCCTTAACCAGCGCGTCGTATCCGCCTGCGACTGCGGCAGCACTCACGATTCCTTTTTCCTTCAAGATCAGCACCGCACCGGCGCTGGAGTGTTCGGCCGGTCAGGAACAGTAGGTCGCGATCAATTTGTTGCGAGGCAGTTCCCCGGCCCGAGTCGCGACCTCATCGATCGGCATTGAAAGGGCGCCCACGATGTGGCCGGCCTGATAGGTTTCCCGACTGCGAACATCGACAATTACAGCCTTTCGTCTACGCAGTAGTTGCCGCAATTCTGCAGGCGTAATTCGGCGCACGCTTTCATTCTGGCCGACCGCCAACACGCCGGAAACTGAAGGAACGGCGGGCGCGCCAGCAGTTCCCGCGCCGGAAAATGCAAAGACCACTATCACTGCCGCCAGGCAAAGCCGGATTTCCACAGTATTTTCCTCCATACCAAATTTGACGCCACATATTTATCATTCCTGGAGTTTCCCGTGCAAAGCGGCGACCCCCTTTCCAAACGTCAGCAGGGGCAAAAATCTTCCGCCAAACCGCCACTCTGTGCTATAGAAGAACTCATTCGCCCCTATGACGGTTCATTCGCCTGCGGCAGGATTAGTTTGTCCTGCTTGGAGAAGTGCATGGTGCGTTGGCTTAACTCATTAGCAATTACAATTCTTTTCAGCGTCCTGGGAACTCACGTCCAAGCACAATCGGCGGCGCCCGTGCGCGATGACACTCAGGTTTGGAATGACGTGCAGATCACGGTGCCGCTCAACCAGCAGTTTGATTTCCTGATGACGGGAACGCTCCGCATCGGCCGCCACGTGCACCGCCCGGTTGACGAAAGGCTCGGCTTTGGATTTTCTTACAAAGCCGGTAAGTACCTGACGCTGGCGCCCAGCTATACCTACCTCAGGACACAGCCCACCCGCGGCAAGAACCAATCCGAGGACCGTTTGAGCTTTGCGGCTACCATCAGCGCGCCGGCGGGGAAATTTACCCTTACCGACCGCAATCTTTTTGAACACCGCTATCGCCATCAGCAGGGTATCAGCACCAGGTATCGCAACCGTTTTCAAGTTCAGCACCCATTTAAGCTGGGCGACATGCCTCTCAACTGGTTCATTGCTGACGAAGTTTTCTACGATTGGAGCTTTAATGATTGGGTGCGCAATCGTTTCACAATTGGCGTGAGTCGAAAATTCAACAAACATTTCACGGCGGATCTGTACTATTTGCGGCAGAACGACGGGCATAGTTCGCCGGGCGATATTCATGTGCTCGGAACCACGTTCCGGTTTCGCCGCTAGGGTTGAAGGGCTTCAACCGGGTCTGCGCATCGGCAAGGAGGAAGTCGCTATGGAAACGGCTCAAACTAACTTACCGCAACAGAGGGGAAGAGTTTTGCGCGCGGTGTTTCTCGGAGCGCTGCTCTCTATGATGTTGCTTGCCGGTTGTTTGCCTAAGTCGCCCACCAACACGGCCTCGAATCGGACGATTACGGTTTACGGGTTTTCGGTAATGAAGGAGTCGCTTGAGAAGGCGATCTTTCCGGCTTTTGCAGCTAAGTGGAAACAGGAGCATGGCGAAGAAATAAAATTCACCTCCTCCTTTGCCGGATCGGAAACCGTGACGAATCAAATTCTGCAAGGCGTGGGCGCGGACGTGGCCGTCCTTTCCATAGAACGCGACGTCGATCGCCTGCAGCAAGGCGGTGCGGTCACCTCCAACTGGCGTGCATTACCCCACAGCGGCATCGTTAACAAGACGCCGTTTGTGATCCTGGTACGCAAAGGCAATCCGAAAGCGATCCGCGATTTCGGCGACCTGGGCAAGCCGGGCGTAAAGATAATCCATCCCGACCCTGTCAGCTCCGGCGGTGCGATGTGGTCCGTGCTGGCCATTTATGGATCGGAGCTAATGAAGTCGGAAAAGGAAACCGGCCAGCGCGACAACGCCCGCGCGCAGCAAACGTTGCGGGCCATCTGGCGTAATGTAATTTCCACGCCTGGTTCGGCGCGTGAAGCGCGCACGCAGTTTGAGACCGGGTTCGGCGATGCCCTGATCACTTATGAGCTGGATGCGTTGTTAATGAAACAAGCCGGAGCGGCGATCGAGATCGTCATTCCGGAAGCAACTATCTTTAGTGAACACCCGGCGGTAGTCATTGACCGCAATGTAACCGCGGCCGAGCGTCCGGTAGTTGATGCCTTCGTGCAATATTTGTGGACGGAAGATGCGCAACGCGCTTTTGTGAAATATCATTTCAGATCGATTACCGACGAGTCACTCGACTCCGCCAATCCGGATTTTGCGCAGATTAAGATCCCCTTCACCGTAAAAGAGCTCGGTGGATGGAGCAAAGCGTATCCCGAAATTATCGAGCACATCTGGCGCGATCAGATCAAAGCAGGCAAGTGATTTGTCAGGCTGAGGGTGATCTGGGCTAATGGGAGGGAACCCCTCCCTGACGCTCGGGCTTCTGTATCTATGCGAGTAGGCTTAACAACCTTACGTCACGTACGCGGCTTTGATGTGGTGCGGCCGCTGAGCATCACGACGCTGATCGCAGTCATGCTGCCACTCGTCCTGTTGCCTCTCGCGTCAATTTTCATTTTTGGCACCAGCAAGGGTTTGGGCAGTTTCTGGGCGGCTCTGTCCGCCCCGGAGGCGATCTTCGCTTTACAGCTTTCCATGGTCACCAGCTTTTGGGCGACTGTTTTCAATGTGCTTTTCGGCCTTTTCGCTGCTTACGTCCTGTCGCGTTACGATTTTCTGGGGCGCACCGCACTGATCGTGACTATCTCGCTGCCGACGGCGATCCCCACAGCCGTAGCCGGGTTTGCGTTGCTCCTGTTGTGGGGACCATACGGAACGTTGGGCCGCTTGTTGGCGCCGCACGGCGTGCAGATAATGTTTACGGCCGCGGCCATTATTCTGGCGAACATCTTTGTCACTTTTCCCCTCGCTTTTGGAGTCATCAAACCTGTCTTTGATACGATGAGCCGTTCGTTGGAAGAGGCTTCGGCGACCATTGGCGCCACCCGCTGGCAAACCTTTTGGCATGTAACGTTGCCGAGCCTGCGCGGAGCGATCGTCACCGGCGCGTTATTAACATTCGCGCGCGCGGTCGGAGAATTCGGCTCAACGATTCTGGTTTCTGGTAATTTGGCCCTGCACACCCAGACAGCGCCGCTTTATATTTTTGCTAAATTCAATGAAGGTCAGGTCGAGGCCGCGAATGCCGTGGCCATCGTGCTGGCATTGTTTTCTTTCGTGATCTTCAGCATATTGTTTTTCGCGCGCGACTGGTTAGACGTTGAATGATGGAGGCAGAGAACGATGAACAGTAAACAGTGAACAGCCAGTTTTCGTCCCTGTTCCCGGTCTCCTGTTCCCTGTTCCCTGTTCCCTGTTTTCTGTTTCCTGTTCACTGTACTGATGCACTCAGAAGGAACCAAAACGAGTTTCCAGCCAGACGAGATCCACGATTCCGTCTCGCCGCAGCGTGCGGGGCGAACGGACATCGCTGCCAGCATCCATGGCGTGAGCAAGAAATTCGGCAGCACTGTCGTCCTCGAGGACATTGATTTTGACGTTGCTGAAGGAGAATCGCTGGTCTTGCTGGGAGCTTCGGGCAGCGGCAAGACCACCATCCTGCGCATCATCTCCGGCCTGGAGGAACCCGACACCGGTCGCGTCATACTTCATGGCAAGGATGTGACAGAACTCCCGGCGCGCGAGCGCGGTGTCGGTGTCATCTTTCAAAGTTATGCGCTCTTCCCGCGCATGAACGTCGAGAAGAACATCTCTTACGGATTGCGCATCCGGCACCGCCCGCGAAAGGAAATCAAGGAAACGGTGGATCGTCTGATTGCCCTGGTGAAGCTGGAAGAGCACCGCAAAAAGTACCCTTCGCAACTTTCAGGCGGCCAGCAGCAGCGCGTGGCCATCGCTCGCACCCTGGCTTATGAACCTGAGGTCCTGTTGTTCGACGAACCTTTCGGCGCCCTCGATGCGCAGACGCGCGTGCACCTGCGGCGCGAGATTCATACCCTCCTACGGGAAGTCAAAGTCCCCGCCATTTTCATTACCCACGATCAGGAAGAAGCGCTGGAGCTCGGCGATCGCATCGCGGTCATCAACGCCGGACGCATTGAGCAGATTGGCACACCTGACGAGGTTTACAACAAGCCCGAAACCGAATACGTGGCGACGTTTCTCGGCGCCGCCAACTTGCTCCTGGGCGTCGTCAATCGAGGCGGCGTGGAAATCGGGGCGGCGACTATACCGGCTCCGGCAGAGACGGCGCGGTTTCGCGATGGCCAGTCAGTCAAACTCGTATTTCGTCCAGAAGACGTTCACCTTAGCCCCCGGGGAACTATGCCTGAAGGTTGCCGGCGTTTGGCGAATGGCATCATCGACCAGATTAGTTTTGTCGGCGCCTACGAACGGCTGACCTTGCGTCTCGATTTGATCGAGCGCCAGCCGAGCCAGAGCGAACCGCCGCTCTACAAAGTAACGATCACCACGCCGGACAAGCGGACTGGCATCCCCGTTGTGGTTACGCGGGCCAAGCCCGCCGCTAACGCCATACCCTTGAAAGTCGGTGATCGCGTGGCCATCGGCCTCACCGCCTTTCGCGTCTTACCGAATTTCGCTTTAGCATCAGAACGCGCCAGCCGCATCGTTGCGTTCAGGAAATAGTGGAAATAATGAGAGAACTCCCCGTCCATCCGGACCAAAGCCGCCCGGTCCAATGGGCCAAGGTCATCGATCACACGCGTTGCATTGGCTGTCACGCGTGTACTACCGCCTGCAAGTCTGAAAACGAAGTTCCGCTATCGGTGACGCGCACTTACGTAAAGCACGTCGATGTCGGTGTGTTCCCTCAGGCGCGGCGCGCGCACCAGGTGACGCGTTGCAATCAATGCGCGCACGCGCCCTGCGTCGTGGCCTGCCCGACCACGGCCATGTTCAAGCGCGCGGACGGCATTGTTGATTTCGACAAATCGATTTGCATTGGCTGCAAGGCGTGCATGGCGGCATGTCCGTACGACGCCATCTTCATCAATCCCGAAGATCACTCCGCGGAAAAGTGTAACTTCTGCGCGCATCGCATCGATGTTGGCTTGGAGCCCGCTTGTGTTGTTGTGTGCCCGACACAAGCAATTCTGATTGGCGACATGAACGATACAGATTCTTACGTGGCGCAAATTATTGGTCGCGAACCCGTCGCCGTCCGTCGTCCGGAAAAAGAAACGTTGCCCAAACTTTTCTATAAAGGCGCGCACCAAGCCACGCTCGATCCCCTCGCTGCGCGCCGTCCCGAGGGCGGGCTCTTTATGTGGAGCGAACAGCAGACGGGCCCGGATCTGGTGGTGTCCGGGAATCCCAATTACAGCAACAGCTCAGCCGCAGCGTTATTAAGTTACGACGTGGCGCATGCAATTCCCTGGGATTGGCGCGTCAGCCTTTACACCTGGACCAAAGGGATTGCCGCTGGTGTTTACCTCGTCGCTGCCCTGCTCGTACTCTGCGGCTTTCTCAACTCCAGCAATTCCATCTGGCTCTGGGCGACACCAGTTGTCTCCGGAGTGTTTCTAGCGCTAACTGGAGTGTTACTGATTTGGGACCTCGAGCATCCGGAACGTTTCTACATGATTTTCACGCGACCGCAGTGGCGCAGTTGGCTGGTTAAGGGCGCATTCATCATTGCCGGCTACACCCTGGTGCTGGCCGTGCACTTCATCGCCAGCTGGATGGGTTCAAAGTCGATTCAGAATTGGTTGATGATTGCGGGTATTCCCCTGGCGTTGATGACGGCGATTTATACAGCCTATCTTTTTGCCCAAGCCAAAGCGCGAGACATGTGGCAAAACCCTTTGCTGCCGCCGCATCTGCTGGTTCAGGCATTGTTGTTAGGCGCCGCGGTACTGTTGATTGTGTTCCTGCTCTACAGCGTAGCGCCGCCGCATTTGGATGGACTGAGCGGCAAGGGCGGCCCGGTTCGCACGGAAGACTATTACCTGATGTGGACTCTGGCCATATCCAGTCTGTTCCACTTGTTGATGGTCTGGGGCGAAATCTCCCTGGCGCATCCCACGGCCCACGCGCGCCTCGCGGTCTGGGAGATGGTGCGCGGCCGTTATCGCAGCGAGTTCTGGATGGGTGTGGCGCTGTCTTTACTTGGAGCGCTCATTCCCTTTCTGTCTCTCGCAGGTGTCATTGATGTCTCGCTCAGCATTGGCGCAGCGCCGCTGGCATTGGTCGGACTCGCGCTCTACGAACATGCTTACGTGCAGGCCGGGCAATCCGTGCCGCTGGCTTAGAAGTATCGCGTGACGAGGCGTAAACTTCGGGTGAAGGAGGTCTAAGAAATGTCAGAGAACTTTGATGAAATTCTTACTGCGGCACTTTCACTGTCGCCCGGCGCCCGCGCCATGCTCGCCGATCACTTGCTCGAAAGTCTCGACGCGGAGGATCAGAAGAGGATTGACGCGCTATGGGCGGAAGAGGCGGAACGGCGTGTTAAAGAAATAGAAGATGGAATCGTGACGCCAATTCCGGGTGAGGAAGTGATGAATCGATTGCGGTCGCGATATCGACGATGAACTATTCATTTCACCATCATGCCGAGAAAGAACTCGAAGAGGTTGAGAATTACTACGACGACGTTAGCGAAGAGTAGGTGATAGATTTCGTGACGAAATTCAAGTAACAATTTCGCGGATTCGTAACCGCCCACAAGCTTGGCAGCCACTGTCCGCATCGACTCGACGTTGTAGGTTGAACAACTTCCCTTACGGGCTTGTGTATCAAGTGAAAGCCAATGAAATGCGAATCATTTCGGTGATGCATCTCCATCGTGAACCAGACTATTGGAAGGACCGAGTTTAGAGCCCTAACACTCTGCCGAACTATCGCCACATGAATATCATATGTCTTGGATGGGGATCGCTGATTTGGGATCCTGGTGGGCTACCGATACCGGAGACCAAGCCCCTGGAACGAGCTTGGCATCCTGACGGCCCCTCTCTGCCGATCGAGTTTGCGCGTCATTCAAGCCAGAGCGGCATAATGACTCTGGTCATTGTAGAAGGTGGTAGAACAGTTCCGGTTCTATGGACGAGATTACGTGTCGAGGATTTGGAGACAGCAAAGAGACAGCTCGCGTTGCGAGAGTGTCGGAGAAGGAATGGAACGCAGGTTTCTGAAGATACGATTCAAGGGTTCCTACAGAACTCGCTAGGATATTGGACCCGCGAACATGCTCAGGGCCGATGCGCGGAAATTATCGGCGAGTGGGCGGGACCAAAGCCCGTGGATGCCGTTCTGTGGACCGATTTTCCTGCTCGTTCCAATGGTGAAGAGGGACGAATTCCCACTCCTGATGAAGTCCTGCAGATCCTTGGCGGGCTCACGGGTAATCCACGGCAACTGGCCAGAGAATATGTTGTGAGAGCTCCCAAACAAATTGCCACCGACTATCGCTCTCAGATTGAGGCGGAACTTGGTTGGCGGGAGACCTTTTACCCCGGCCCCAGCCGTATTCATCTCGCCGCCTTTCCGCCGAAGGAGCGTTGGGACGATTGGACAGAGCTGGATTCCAAGGCCTGGCCGAAACTGAAAGAGCGCAACTACTCGCTGGTTCCTACCACTTGTTTCAACTGCGAATCGGCGTGTGGGTTGTTGGCCTACATCGACAAAGTCACAGGCGAGGTGCAGAAGTTTGAAGGCAATCCGGAACACCCCGGCTCGCGTGGACGCAATTGCGCCAAAGGGCCGGCCACACTCAATCAGATAGAAGATCCGGATCGAATTCTTTATCCGCTGAAACGGACCGGAAAGCGTGGCCAGGGCGAATGGGAGCGTGTCGATTGGGACCAGGCCCTCGACGATATCGCGGCGCGAATTCGCAAAGCCATCGTTGAAGAACGGCGGCACGAGATCATGTATCACGTCGGCCGGCCGGGTGAAGATGGATTCACCGAGCGCATCCTCGCTGCCTGGGGCATCGATGGTCACAACTCGCACACCAACATCTGCTCGTCGGGTAGTCGCGAAGGCTACCAGCTCTGGATGGGACTGGATCGTCCCAGCCCCGACCATGCTAATGCCAAAGTCATTCTGCTGATCAGCGCGCATCTGGAATCCGGCCACTACTTCAATCCGCACGCGCAACGCGTCATCGACGGTAAAGCAAACGGCGCCAAGCTGATCGTGTTCGACACGCGGCTGTCGCACACAGCCACGCATGCAGATCATTGGGTTTCGCCTTACCCCGGATCAGAAACGGCGATGCTGCTGGCAATTGCGAATTATCTGATTCACAACGATCTCTACAACCGGGACTTTGTGCGCCGCTGGTGGAACTGGGCCGAGTTTCTCGAAAGCAGTTCCGAGTTTCGCGTTTCGGGTTTCGAGTCAAAGACTGATGACGAGAAGTTTGCGGTATTTGAACAGGCGCTGAAACAACTCTACGGCGAATACACGTTCGAGTTTGCGGCGCAGGAGTCGGGCGTCGATGCGCACGTGATTGAAGAAATTGCGAAAGTGGTTGCTACTGCGGGCACTCGTTTCTCCAGTCACAACTGGCGCAGCGTTGCGTCCGGTGTTAGTGGCGGCTGGACGGTGGCGCGATCTCTTTTCATGTTAAATGCTTTGCTGGGGGCAATCGCCACCGAAGGCGGCGTTTTTCCGAATGCCTGGAACAAGTTTGTTCCGAAGCCGATTTATACCCCGCCCCATCCGAAGATGTGGAACGAAACGACCTGGCCGCGCGAATACCCGCTCTCGATGCACGAGATGTCGTTTCTGCTGCCGCACTTTTTGAAAGACGGCCGCGCCAAACTGGATGTTTATTTCACCCGCGTCTATAACCCGGTCTGGACCAACCCCGACGGTTTTTCCTGGATCGAAATGCTGACCGATCCGGATCTGGTGGGCTGCTATGTGGCGTTGACGCCGACGTGGAACGAGACCGCTTACTTCGCGGATTACGTTTTGCCGATGGGCCATGGTTCCGAGCGCCACGACATCCACTCTTACGAAACGCACGATTCGCAATGGCTCGGTTTCCGCCAGCCGGTGATGAAGGCCTTGCGACAACGTGCGGGTGAAACTATTGACGACACGCGCGAAGTGAACCCCGGGGAAGTCTGGGAGGAAAACGAGTTCTGGCTGGAACTGACATGGCGCATCGATCCCGATGGTTCGCTGGGTATCAAGCAGTACGCCGAGTCGAAGAAAACTCCGGGAACGCGTCTCAGCGTGGACGAGTATTACGAGTGGATCTTCGACAACTCGGTCCCAGGTCTGCCGGAGAAAGCAGCGGCCGAAGGACGGACGCCTTTGGAATTCATGCGTCAGTACGGCGCTTTCGAAATTCAAAATCGAGTAGGCGCCATTTACGAAGAGTTGGTGCCCACAGAAGAACTGGAAGACGTTCGGGAGGATAGATCCGGGCGCGTCTTTACGCGTGCCGCCAAACCGCCTTCACCGAATATCGTTCCCATTCCCAGTCCGGATGGGGACGCGGATGGCCGCCGCTTAGTCGGCGTGAAGGTTGGCGACGAAATCAAACGCGGCTTCCCTACTCCCAGCGGCCGGCTCGAGTTCTATTCGCGCACCCTCGCCGATTGGGGTTGGGGCGAGTACGCCATTCCGACTTACTTCAAGAGCCACGTGCATCCCGACAATCTGGAAACGGGACAAACGATTCTGATCTCCACCTTCCGCCTTCCGGTGCAGATTCATACGCGCAGTGCGAATGCGAAATGGCTGGACGAGATTGCGCACACGAATCCGCTCTGGATCCATCCCAGCCATGCGGCGGAGCTAAACGCGCGGACGGGCGATCTGGTCCGCGTTGAAACTGAGATTGGCTACTACGTGGTGCGCGCGTGGGTGACCGAAGGCATCCGGCCCGGCATCGTCGCCTGCAGCCATCACATGGGACGTTGGAAACTGGCGGACCAGGACGGGCAACGCCAGTTGATGGCCACCGTGAAGCTGAATCATGATGGCAGCAAGTGGGGCTTGAAACGAGAGAAAGGCGCGCAACCTTACGAATCTGACGATCCGGACACGCTGCGCATCTGGTGGAAAGACGTCGGCGTTCATCAGAACATGACCTTTCCCGTCCATCCGGATCCGATCTCCGGAATGCACTGCTGGCATCAGGCCGTACGGGTTAAAAAAGCCCAACCATCTGACAAGCCGGGTGACATTTTCGTGGACACAAACAAGTCGCGCGAAGTCTACAAAAAATGGCTGGCTATGACGCGGCCCGCCGACCAGCATTCCCCGGATGGCACGCGCCGGCCTTACTGGATGCTGCGGCCTTTGAAACCGCAGCGCGAATTTTACAAGCTCTCCCCGGAATGACATTGACTTGATTACGGTCTCAATCGAACTCTAAGACGATGGCAACTAAGCAAGGAGAACAACGTCCGCTGAAGGATGAAATAGACGCTGTTCTTGCTTCGTTAAAGCGATTGGGTAACAAGCGCACGCTCGAAGGGATGGCGCGGTATGCTATCACCGCGGATCAGGCTTTCGGAGTGCCGGTCGGCGAGATTCGTAAACTCGCTAAGGACCTAAAACCCAATCGCAAAGCTGGTGGAGACAAACACGCCCAGCAAGATGCTGTGCAGCGAAATCATGAGCTCGCCGCCGCGTTATGGGAAACCGGATGGTACGAGGCGCGCATGCTCGCCGCGTTCCTTGATGAGCCGGGGCTCGTCACGCCGGCGCAGATGGATCGATGGGCCAAAGACTTTGACAGTTGGGCCATCTGCGACACCGCCTGCTTTCATCTATTTGACCGCACGCCACATGCTTTCGCCAAAGTCACACAGTGGGCGAAGCGGCGGGATGAGTTTGTGAAGCGCGCCGCGTTCGCGCTGTTGGCCAGCCTTGCCGGCCATGACAAGACGACCGGTGATGGGCCTTTCATAGCCAGTCTAACGCTGATTGAACGCGCGGCCGACGATGAGCGCAACTTCGTGAAGAAGGGTGTGAGCTGGGCGTTGCGTGGCATTGGCCATCGTAGCCCGCCGCTTCACGCCGAGGCGATAAAATTGGCTGAGCGGCTGGCGGCTTCATCAAACGCCGCGGCGCGCTGGGTTGGGAAAGACGCGCTCCGGGATATCACAAGGCCCGCAGTTATCCGGCGGCTTAAAGCCAAGGGCTGAAGTCTAATAAACGAAGGAAGACTAAATGTACTTCAAACAATTCTATCTCGGTTGTCTGGCACATGCCTCGTATCTGATTGGATCTGAGGGCGAAGGCGCCGTGGTCGATCCGCAGCGCGACGTCGATCAATATCTTGAGGAAGCCAAAGCTCAGGGCCTGGAGATAAAGCTCGTGATCGAAACGCACCTGCACGCTGATTTTGTCAGCGGGCATCGCGAACTTGCCGAGCGCACCGGGGCGGAAATCGTTTTCAGCGAAAAAGCACGCGCCACTTTCCCCCATCGGACGGTCCGCGAGGGTGATGAGTTGAAAGTGGGTAAAGTTGGGCTGCGTATTCTGGAAACACCTGGCCACACACCTGAAAGCATTTGCATCCTGGTCACCGATTCAGAGGTCTCGCAACAACCGCAAAAAGTTCTTACCGGAGACACGTTGTTCATTGGCGATGTCGGCCGGCCAGACTTGGCGGGAGGGCTCGGATACACGCCGGAGATGATGGCCGGCATGATGTACGACAGCCTTCACGAAAAGCTGCTGCGGTTGGACGATGCAGTTGAGGTTTATCCGGCGCATGGCGCCGGCTCAATGTGCGGCCGGAACATGTCTCAGGAGACATCGTCCACCATTGGCGAGCAGAAGAAATTGAATTACGCCCTGACGCCGATGACGAAGGAAGCTTTCATCACCATGATGACAGTTGACTTGCCGCCTGCTCCTGACTACTTCTCCAAAGACGCTG
>JAWVFI010000018.1:0-41670 GCA_033856235.1 Blastocatellia bacterium
TGACGCGCGCCGGCAAAGGGGAAGAGTATCCGCGCACACATCCTCAGGGTCACTTCAATACGAACTACAATCTGCTTTACCGCCTGGCGCAACGTTTCCAGAGCGGCGAGGCGCAGGGCGTGGCTGAGTGGTTGAAGCGATTCGACCAGGTGAACGCGGAAGACTTTTGGTCGCTGGTTTGGTACGACGCCAAACTCAAACCGGTCCCCATTGAACGCCAATCCGCCTGGCACTATTTTCCTGATCACGACGTTTTCTACTGGCGCAGCGATTGGTCGAAGGAAGCAACTGCCTTTGCCTTCAAGTGTGGCCCGCCGGAAGGTCACCATACGGAAGCTTTGCGGCAGCAGTTTCCCGACTGGCGTCTGTCGTCGGGCCATGCCCATCCGGACGCGAACAGCTTCATCATTTTCGCGCGCGGCGAATATTTGACCGGGGACACGGGCTATGCCGGCCTGCCCATGACTGAGCACCACAACACGTTGCTGGTGAATGGCAAAGGTCAGGCGAAAGAGGGCGTGGGTCACGACGTGTTTGCCGACGTTCCTTACTCAGATCTGAATCGGATACGCATTGTCGAAGTGAAGGTGGAGCAGAACCTGATCATAGTGCGGGGTGATGCGACTGCGGCGTATGGACCGGAACTGGGATTGAAGAAGTTTGTGCGTGAGCTCGTCTTCAAGCGCGGGGCAGGCTTCACTGTTTCTGACGAAGTGGCGACGACACAGCCGTCGGTCCTGACTTCGGTGCTGCATGCTGATAATCGCTTCGTGAAAGAGAAAGACGACCGATTCAGCATTAGAGCGGGCCGCGTGAAACTGGTGATCGACTCAATCGAAGAATCTATTCCACACGAAGGGTGGAAACTCCAGCTTCCGACTGAGGCGAGAATCGAGACCAATACGCTGACCGCCGCGGGACCTCCCGGCGCGGTCGATAAGGGTGAGCGTCAGGAGCGCGGTCAGAAGCTTTTGCTTTCCACCGCTACAGCAACGACGCGGGCGCGTTTTGTGCTGCGATTGAGGATTGAAGATTGAAATTGGACTTTACTCAAAAACTCAACGCTCAACGAAGTCCGAGCCGCGGACGACTGACAGTGGCCCGGCAGTTCACTGCTGGGGACGAGGGCGCGGGTGATATTAAGTCCGTGAAGCGGACTCGTGATCCCAGCGATGAATTGCCGGGCTACTGTCATTCGTCCGCCATGGCGGACTCTTTGGTCAAGTCATCTAGTCTCGCTGCCAAACTCTGTGGTGTATTTCTTCTGCTCTTCGCGGCCACAGCCTTAACGGCTGCGCCGCGAATCAAGGTCCTCAAACTAGCGGTGACTAACCCCACTGACCAATTGCGTCAGCACGAAAACATCGTCGTCAGCGTTGCGGATTTGAAGCGTATCGCCCCCGACTTCAAAGCAGGAGATGTCATCGTAACTACCAGCGATGCCGCCACGCTCGAAGAAGATACCCGGACGCTGCAGACGATCGAGTTGCCCTCGCAGGCCGACGACCTCGACGGCGATAACAAATACGACGAGCTGGCATTTCAAATTGAACTGAAACCAAAGCAAACGCGGATAGTCACGATTGCCTATGGCGAAACGGCCACCATGCAACGCTTGCGCAGTGACTACCCGAAGCGTACCGCCGCGAAGTTTACGATGAAGTTTGACGGGCTGGCCTGGGAATCAGAGGCCAACGCGTGGCGAATATATTTTGACA
This sequence comes from Blastocatellia bacterium, assembly GCA_033856235.1. GTDB lineage: Bacteria > Acidobacteriota > Blastocatellia > Pyrinomonadales > Pyrinomonadaceae > DASXRU01. Next base: position 1,719 of record JAWVFI010000018.1, read on the forward strand.
AGCGCAACGCCATCGATATGTTCGGTAAGCGCCGGCCGGGCCTCTATCTCGAAATGTTTGGCGCGCCGGAGTATGTCTACCATTGGGAGTCGCCCCTGGGTCGCGATATCTATCGCATTGGCGATGGAATGGGAATCGGAGCAGTTGGCGCTCTGGTTGACGGCAAGGTCGTCAAGGTTGCCGACGTGGCCGAACGTAACTGGCGAATCATCAATGCCGGCCCAGTGCGTGTGATCGTCGAACTGACTTACAAGGGATGGAAGGTCGGCGGTCGCGAAGTAAATCTCACCAGCCGGATCACACAATGGGCAGGCAAGCATGGCTTTGAACATCGGATAACAGCGGAAGGTGCGAATGGGTTGAGTCTGGTGACCGGAGTTGTGCGGCACCCAGGTCTGGCGGAAAAAGTGTTTCAGCCTACCGCGACTGAACCCGCACTGGTACGCCTTTGGTGGGGACCTCAGGTTGAAGAAGAAGGGCCACCAGCGACTGCCGTTCATAATCTTCCGAATCAGAACCTGGGACTGGCGATCATCGCGACGGGCGCGGAAAGCAAAGTCCCAGGTGATGATTCGCATAACGACTCCCTAAATCTGTTGGTGCAACCGCAGTTCACAAATGGCAAGGCGAGTTGGTATGTGCTGGGCGTCTGGGACCAGGAGACTAGCGACAACCTGCTGGTAACGGCGCCGGGCGGCGCGCCCAATAAAAATCGTGAAGGCTCGTTGGCTTTGGCTCCGAACGCCTCGGGGACGTTTACGGCATTTGTGAATCTGGTGCGCCAGACGACACGGCGTATTACGCAGCCGGCGGGTGTAGAAATTCTTTCGCGAGCCGCCACCACGCAATCAGCCCCACCCGACACCTTGCATCCCGGGCGGAGGAAAACTTACGCCGAAGCAATCAATCTCTTAAAGCAAGCGGCGGAATGCACAGCGACTAAATGGGAACCGGTCGTTTCACGAACTGCCGCCACAGACTTGACGCGCGATCAGGGCCTCGGCTTTTTCACTGAGGGCGACAATCAAACTGGTGAATGGAAAGAACAGCAGAAGGGCTTTTACTGGACCGGAAGTTTTTGGGTAGGCGAGCTGTGGTTACTTTACCAAAAGACAAAGGACGAACGCTTTCGTCGCTGGGCTGAACTTTGGAATGCGCCATTACTCAACAAGGAATTGACTGAGAATCACGACACGGGTTTTCTCAATTACTATGCCTCCGTGAACGGTTATCGGCTCACCAAGGCGGCGCGGTATCGCGAAAGCGGCTTGCGCGGAGCTGAACGCTTGCAGCAACTATACAATCCCACGACCGAATTGGTAGCGGCCTGGGAAGTGGGCGGCGACGATACCATCATCGACACGATGATGAATCTGCAGATTTGGTGGTGGGCGACGCGGGAAACCAACGACCCGCAATGGCGTGCGCTTGGTCTAAAACACGCCCTCAAAGCCGCCGACTGGTTGGTGCGCGCAGACGGATCGGTGGCCCAGTCGGTCCATTACAACCCGGGTGACAATCGACAGGTATTCAATTCGGGGACGGACCCCACAAAGGCCGCGAAGGTGCCCAACAACGCGGGTCCGGGTGAAAGTGTTTTCACGCATTCCCATCAGGGTTTTGCCGCAGATACCACTTGGTCGCGCGGCGCAGGCTGGGCTCTATACGGCTTTGCCGTCGCCGCGGCTGAAACCAAAGATCCGCGAATGTTCCGGACGGCGGAACGAATTGCTGCTTACCTTTTGGATCATTTACCCGAAGATGGCGTCGCCTGGTACGACATGGTTGACGAAGGCGTCCACTTTCGCAATCGTGATTCGTCGGCGGCTGCGCTGATGGCGGGCGGGCTGCTGCGGATGTCTGAATTGACTAAGGACAGGACGAAGGCGGCTGATTATCGCAGGCAAGGTGAGAGGATCGTGCAGTCACTAATCGATCGCTATTTAACGCCGGTAAGCGCTGCCGACAAAACGCCGCCGGGTGTTTTGCGGCACGGTTCGGTTACACGGCCAAGCGACACTACGCTGGTCTATGGCAATTACTACTTACTCGAGGATTTGCTTTGGCTCGATGAGCATCAGGGCAAGTAGTTAGTGAACAGATGCATTAGCCCGCGAAGCGGGTGGCAACATACAACCTGGGGTTGATCGCAGCGGAACCCCAGGATCATTGGACGACAAGAAAGAAGGTAATCATGAGTACCCAAGTGAAAGAACAAAAAGATCAGTTGATATTTCGGCAGACCAACAAACAGAAGGGCCGGCACACGTCGGTCACGCCGGCGAACAGCGCCATGAAGCACCTGGTTTATGGCCGCGTGATGCTTGATCAGGAGGTGCCGTCGGTTACCTTTTCGACCGGCAGTCTGGAGTCGGGCCTGATCTGCCTGGCGGGCGAATGCACAATCACAGCTGATGGCGAGTCAAATACGCTGGGCCAATACGATTCGATCTATCTGCCACGTGATACGAACGTCGAGATTACGACGGGCGCCTCAGTTGATCTGGTGGAGTGCGCCGCGGAGGTCGAAAATCGATATCCCCTACAGGTCGTGCGGTACGCCGACGTGGAAAAGGACAGCTCGCTGAAATTCAAAACCGGCGGACCCTCAACTACGCGAACCGTCAACATTACGTTAGGAAAAAACGTTGAGGCTGGACGCATTCTGGCGGGCTTTACCACCTCCGAGCCAGGGCATTGGACCAGTTGGCCGCCGCACGAACATGCAGCGATCCTCGAGGAGCTTTACGTTTATTACGATATGCCGGCGCCATCGTTCGGCGTGCAATTTGTTTACACGAATCCGGACGAGCCGGAATTTGTCGGAGTGGTGCGCGACGGCGATGCGGTGATCATGCCCAAAGGTTTTCACCCTAACGTTTCGGTGCCTGGCCATCCGATCAACTTTGTCTGGATGATGGCCGCGCATCGCGAAGTTGAGGATCGGCAGTTTGGCGTAGTCACCGTGCAGCCAGGATTCGATCAAGGTGGCAGCGGACTAGAGGCGAGCCGGAAATAGGTGGACGAATTTGGAGTGCGCCGGCAGAGCGAAGCGGCGACGGCGCTTTGGATTGGCCAGCTATCTACCACTCAATGGTGTGCTTAGAGTTGAAGGAATACTAACTGGCCCAATCCAAAGCGGTGTCGCGCTTCGCTTGCCACCGCACTCCAAATTGGAGACGCGATATGACAATGATTCGTCAAATAATAGGGACTGCTCTGGTTGTTCCCGCTATTTCTATTTGTATCTCCGCGCAATCCATTCAACGAAAACCGTCGGAAGCAACTCGCCACGTCGTGGTCATGTCAGCGCAATCCCTCGACGATCTCAATCGCAAACTAAAACCCGGCAACAAGACCGAAGAGCTGCTCGACAGCGCCGGTATGGAATTACGCGTGGCCGTACAGCATGAGAACAACAAGATTGGCGCGGCCGCAGAGCTGCACGATGCTTCCGATGACGTCTATTACGTACTGGAGGGATCGGCGAAGCTGATCCTCGGCGGCAAGCTGGACGCGCCCAGGGAAATCGAGCCCGGCGAGTGGCGCAGTCCGAAAATCATCGACGGCAAGGCTTATGAAATCACCAAAGGCGATCTGGTTATCGTGCCGCGCGGCACGCCACACCAGCGCAGCACGGAAAACAAAGACTTCACTATGATCCTAATCAAGATCTACGAAGAGCCTTTGAAGCCGGGAGCTCCAAAACCAAGTTCGTTGAGCCAAAATCCATGAAAGAAGCGATCGCCGACGTCGCACCAGCGGCGCTGTCTGCCAGCTCACTTGCCAAAACCGGGCCGCAATCCGCCGCGGGCTCAAAAGCCACGGGCGGAGCTGTAGCCGTTTTGGAAAGTGTGAATGCCCGCATCGGACGCTACCGCTGGACAATCTGCACGCTTCTGTTTTTCGCTGCCACCATCAACTACGTTGACCGGCAGGTAATTGGCATTCTGAAGCCGAGATTGAAAGCTGAACTCGGCTGGGACGAAATTGCTTACAGCAACATCGTTTTCTGGTTTCAGGCGGCCTACGCGTTGGGTTTCATGTTGATGGGTCGCCTGATGGACCGCTTTGGCACGCGCAAGGGCTTTTCGTTTGCTGTGCTCTTCTGGAGTTTGGCCGCGATGGCCCACTCCCTGGCTACTTCGGTCATGGGATTTGGTGCGGCGCGGTTTGCACTTGGTTTGGGTGAGTCAGGAAATTTTCCGGCCGCGATAAAAACAGTGGCCGAGTGGTTTCCCAAGAAAGAGCGTGCGCTGGCGACCGGTATCTTTAACGCGGGAACGAACGTCGGGGCAATAGTCACGCCGTTGAGCGTGCCCTGGGTGGCAGGCCACCTTGGTTGGCGCTGGGCGTTCATCATTACCGGCGCGCTCGGCTTTATTTGGCTGGGCGCGTGGCTCTTGCTCTATCGCAAGCCGCATGAGCATCCGCGCGTGAAAAAACCAGAACTGGATCATATCAATAGCGATCCGCTGGAACCGGAAACCAAGATCCCCTGGCTGCGGCTGCTTCCCCATCGGCAAACCTGGGCCTTTGCGGTAGCCAAGTTCATGACCGATCCGGTCTGGTGGTTCTATTTGTTTTGGATCCCCGGGTTCCTGCACGATCAGTACCACGTTCCCGCCGACAGCATCACCAGTTTCGGACTGCCGCTGGTAGTGATCTATCTCGCCGCGGACGTGGGTAGCGTTGGCGGCGGCTGGCTGTCCTCCATGCTCATCAAGCGGGGATGGAGCATCAACGCCGCGCGTAAGACGGCCATGTTGATTTGCGCGGTTTGCGTGGTGCCGATCGTATTTGTCTCGCAGACGTCGAACATTTGGGTTGCGGTTGCGCTGATCGGACTGGCGGCCTCCGCGCATCAGGGCTGGTCGGCCAACGTCTTTACAATGACTTCCGATTTATTTCCGCGTCGCGCCGTGGGTTCGGTGGTGGGAATCGGAGGGATGGCCGGAGCCGTGGGAGGCATGTTGATCGCCAAGGTGGTCGGCTACGTGCTGCAGTGGACGGGCAGTTATTTGCCTATCTTTATCATAGCGGGTTCAGCCTATCTGACTGCCCTCCTGGTGGTCCATCTGCTAGTCCCGCGCTTTAAGCCCGCGAGGATCGAACAAGAGGGAAAGACTTGAGCCTCGATGCCTTCAAACTGGACGGACGAGTGGCCCTCGTGACGGGCGCTTCAACCGGGCTCGGACAGGCGATCGCTATCGCGCTGGCGGAAGCGGGTGCTGATGTCGCCTGTCACGGCAACACCCATGCGCCCGATGGCACAAGCGACACGATCACGAAGCTGGGTCGAAAAAGTTTAGCCATCACCGGCGACCTGAGTGATCGCGCGACGCCACAGACTTTGGTTGAAGAGACGATCGCTCACTTCGGCCGGCTGGACATCCTGGTTAACAACGCCGGTACGATTCGCCGCTCTCCGGCCTCCGAGTATTCAGAAGAAGATTGGACGACGGTCATTGAAGTAAATCTTTCCAGTGTGTTTCGCATGGCCCAGCTCGCGGGCCGGCACATGATCGAGCGAGGTGGCGGCAAGATTATTAATATTGCCTCGCTACTTTCATTTCAAGGCGGAATAACGGTTCCGGCCTATGCTGCTTCGAAAGGCGGAGTGGCGCAACTGACGAAGGCGCTGGCGAATGAATGGGCTGCGAAAAATATCAACGTGAACGCGATCGCTCCCGGCTATATCCGTACCGACAACACGAAAGCGTTGCAAGCGGACGAAACGCGCAACCGGCAAATACTGGAACGAATTCCCGCGGGACGCTGGGGCGAACCGGCTGATCTGGGTGGGGCCGCAGTTTTCTTGAGTTCAGCGGCAAGTGATTACGTTAACGGTCACGTCTTGCTGGTTGACGGTGGTTGGATGGGGCGTTAGAACCCGAGGACAGTTGCATGCCAAGGTCCGGAATCTGGTTTTTATCGCTAATGCTATTGTGCGTGGTCCCGCTGCGTTTGTGCCAGGCCCAAGCGCCGCGGCCATCTCCGCCTGCGATTCAAACTTCGGCGTTCGATAAGGAAGTCATCGATTTCTACACCCAGGAGCTGGCCGCCCATCTCGACCAGATCAAATCTTACGACCCGCCGCCCGAAAAAATCTTTGGCGCCGGCACGACGGGCGAATACACCTGGGGCAGTTTCATGAATTCAGTGGGAGCGGTTGCCGCTTTGACTGAAAGAACCAAACTGGGCGATCACGATCTGGCCCGCGAAGTAGGTCAAACAGGGTTGCTCGAGTACCGTCTCAAGGGAACGCGCTTCTCGCAGCTTTACGGAGTGCTGGCGCTGCGGTATTTCGGCAGCAATCTCGACACTAATCCGGTGTGGCAAAGTCTGAATGAGGAAAAACGATCGCAGTGGCGGCAGTTCCTCGACATCTCAGCCTTTTATGACCCAAAAACCCAGCAAGTCATTAAGTTGCCGGAGAACTATCTGGGAGTGGCGGCGCGCATCGCCAGTGTCAGTTATCAACTCGGCCTCACCAGGGACCGGGCGCTGGTTGATGGCGTGGTCACGCGGGCGGCCCGGCCTTTTCTTAACCAGGGAATCTACGCGGACGATGCACCGCCCACTGGCCGATTTGATCGATACTCGAATGAGTATGCGCGGTTTGTGTGGGACGCAGCGGAAACCATCGATCGCAAAGACATTCTTGGTGCAGTCGGGCCTTCTTTGAAGGAACAGATGCGGCTGTGGTGGGACCTGGTGCTGCCCGACGGTTACGGATACGCCTGGGGCCGCAGCATGGGCGTTATTAGTTACATGGACACGCTCGAAATCGTAGGCTTTCTGGCGGCGCATCCAGAATTCCGGCCGGCGCCGCTCGATCAATTGGCTGGCGCTTACTACCAGGCTTGGCGCTGGCTGCGGCACGATTACAAGGACCAAGCGCACATGCTTTCTGTTTTCGCTTTCGGTCGCGGCAGTTATTCGTACATCGCGCGTGACCGGGAATGGCAACAGACGATTAATTTTCTGGGCAAAGGCGGACTGGCCCACGCGCGATTCATGAAAGCGATGCGGAATGAAAAGGTCGTTCAGTTTGCCGGTGAAATCAACCGGCCTGACGTCGCCCGTTTTGTTTTCTTTCGTCGCGGTGATCGCCCCGCCGGAGTTTGGCTGGTACGGCAGGGACCAATCTACTTCACCCTGCCGATTACAACGGGCACAAAGCCGGGCGTGGCTGACTATTTACCTGCACCGCACGGACTGCCGGGATTTGCGAATCCTGTCGAGCAGGTCTATCCCGCGATGGTCCCGTTTCTCGAACTCGCCGACGGCCGGGTAATTGCAGCCACTGACGGCGCGGACGAAATCGCACCCTCTGCTGACGGCAAATCGTTGCGAGTGGTTTGGCGACGCTGGGCCTTAATTGGAGGCAAGGCTGGAGAGCTGGTCGATCCACGCATTACCAGCGAAGTAATCTGGAGTCTGAAAGGAAGTAGTTTGATTCGTGATGAAACTCTTAAAGCGCCTGAACCCGTCACTATCCGTCGTTGGTGGATAGCATTTCCGACAACCGCCGCGCACAATGACTCGTCATTGGTCAGCGGCCGGCGAGTGGATCGCTTCGGATTCGGTCCAACGCAAACGGACCTCTCAATCACAGGCTGGGCGGAGTGGCCTTTGAAAACGACGCTGCTGGCAACAGGAGACACGGCATTGGGACGGGGCGCGCGGGGAGCCATTCCCCTGCACCTGGTTTATGAGTCGCGAGATTTGCGTCTGAGGGCCAATCGAGCCATCTCCTGGCACTTGTTAGTTGCGCGTTAGCTGCCGCCGAAAATGCTCGACTAGAGAAACGATTCGATATGGAAACGATCAAAGACATACAACCACGCCACACGGACTGGAGTAGCGTTCCGGTCGAACAATTGGAACCCGGCATTGAGCGACAAATGATCGTGGGCGAAAACCTGATGATCTGCCGGCTGCGCATTGGTCCGAACATCGTAACGCCCGCGCACGATCATCCTCACGAACAAATGACAATCGTTGAGCGCGGCCGCGTGCTCTTTACGATTGGCGATCAGCAGCGAATTGCTGAGGCCGGCGATGTGCTCCATTTTCCACCCGGCGCATGGCATGGGGCGACAATGCTGGACGAGGAAGTGATTCTGATAGATATTTTTTCACCCATCCGGGAAGACTTTTTGAGTTAGTAGCGTGACTGAAGGCGTCTAGACAATTAGGAGTTTGCACCAAGCCCGCGAAGCGTGGCGATAGCATAAAGCCGGGGTGGAGCGAAGCGGAACCCCAGGACAACGAAAGTAGGAAATTCAAGCGTGCGATAGCAGAAGGGCTGCAATGCACTCATGATAAACCGCTGTCGCGCACTCCGGGCTCTTTGTTGGTACTCCAACGATCCTTGGGATTTCGCTTCGCTCCACCTCCGGCTTTATGCTCCCACCCGCTACGCGGGTTTGAAAACGGCTGATGAGTATTAATATTAAACCCAAAGATAAGTGCCGCTGGGATCTGCTCAGTTTGGGCGAAGTTATGCTGCGCCTGGATCCCGGAGAAGGCCGAATTCATACAACTCGTAATTTCCAGGTTACTGAGGGCGGCGGTGAATACAACGTGGCCCGGGGGCTGCGGCGATGCTTTGAGATGGAGACGAGCATTGTCACGGCGCTCGCCGATAATCCCGCGGGACGCCTGGTGAAGGATCTTATCTATCAGGGAGGCGTCGATCAATCGCATATCAAATGGGTCCCTTATGACGGCGTCGGCCGCAGTGTTCGCAATGGATTGAATTTCACCGAGCGCGGTTTTGGTTTGCGGGCGGCCCTGGGTTGTTCCGACCGTGGACACACCGCCGTGTCGCAAATGAAGTCCGGCGACATAGACTGGGAAAAAATCTTCGGCGATGAAGGCGTCCGTTGGTTTCATACCGGCGGAATCTTTTGCGCTCTGTCGGAAACGACGCCGGACGTGGCCGGCGAAGCGATGATGGCCGCCCGGAAACATGGAACGATCGTTTCCTATGATCTGAATTACCGTCCCTCACTCTGGAAGGGGATCGGTGGATCGGAAAAGGCCCGCGCCGTAAATCGCGAATTAGCGCCGATGGTCGATGTCATGCTCGGCAATGAAGAAGACTTCACCGCTGCGCTCGGTTTTGAAGTTGATGGCCTGGACGAACATCACGCAAAACCCGACGCCGCTAACTTTCAGAAAATGATTGGGCGCGTAGTCAAGGAGTTTCCTAACTTCCAGGTGGTGGCCACTACCTTACGCCATGCGCGCACAGCGACTGTGAACGATTGGGGCGCGGTCTGCTTCGCCAATGGTGAGTTTTATCAAGCGACCACTCGCGAGAACCTGGAGATTCTGGATCGAGTTGGCGGCGGCGATTCTTTTGCGTCGGGATTGATTTACGGTTTGCTGACCGGTAGAGGACCGCAGTGGGCTGTCGATTGCGGCGCTGCCCACGGAGCGCTGGCCATGACGACCCCGGGGGACACGACAATGGCAACGCTAAGCGAAGTTGAAAAAGTGATGCAGGGCGGCACCGCCAGGGTGGATCGATAGCCAGGACATGAATAGAACTGAAGTCCTAAACCGCATCCGTGACACGGGCTTGATTCCGGTGGTGCGTGCGGAGTCGTCCGCGATGGCGGTGCGCGCGGTTGCGGCGCTGCAGGCAGCCAACCTCGACATCATCGAAGTAACTATGACCGTTCCGGGGGCGGTTGAAGTCATCCGGACCCTAACCGAGGAATACGGCGCGGATGCCTTGATAGGCGCCGGCACCGTTCTCGATCCGGAAACGGCCCAAGCCTGTATTCAGGCCGGAGCGCAGTTCATTGTCAGTCCGGCGCTCAACGAAGAAACAATTGCGTACTGTCGCGACCAGGATGTGGCGATTTTTCCCGGGGCGCTGACGCCCACTGAGGTGGTGCGTGCGTGGAAAGCCGGAGCAGACGCGGTGAAAGTTTTTCCCGCGGGCGCAGTTGGTGGCGCGAGCTACCTGAAAGCCTTGAAAGCCCCGCTGCCACAGATTGAATTGATTCCCACTGGCGGTGTCTCGCTTAAAACCGCAGCCGACTTTATCAAGGCCGGAGCGATGGCCCTTGGCGTAGGCGCCGACCTGGTCGATCCCAAAGCCCTTAATGAGGGTAATGACGCACTAATCACTGAGCGCGGGCGCCAGTTTCTGGAAATCGTGCGCGCAACTCGATCGCTATCCGCGTGACCTGTCCGAGTCCGCACAACAACCCATCACCATAATCAGGAAATTAGGCTGCTGGACTCCACAGGCTGGGGCTGCAGCCCGCTTTGGCGGTTCTCATCCGGAGTAGCCAGTTCGTGAATCTTGAATAGCCGGGACAGCAGCCGGGTGTTTTCCGCTTCCAGATCATAACTGCGCCGGTTCACTTCGTAGTGTTCCAGCGCGCGCTTTACTGTCAGAGAAAAATCTTCGTTGCTCCAGGGCTTGGTCACATAGCGATAAACGTGGCCGCAGTTAATCGCTTCGACGAGGGATTCGATGTCCGTGTAGCCCGTCAGAATTATTCGCACCATGCGAGGACGGAGGGAAACCGTCTTTTTAACCAACTCCACGCCTGTCATGTGGGGCATCCGCTGGTCGGTGATCATCAAGGCCACGTCGTGCTGCGCGAGCAGTTGCAGCGCTGCGAGGCCTGAACCGGCAGTCAGGACCTCGTGATCGTTGCGAAAGAGTCTCTCCAACGCCCGCAGATTTGCAGGTTCGTCATCAACTATAAGAATTTTGTAAAACATCCGGATGCTCCTTTTCGATCGTGTAATGGTCTGCCACCGGCCCTGGCGGGTCCAGCGGGATCAAAGTCGTAAATGTCGTGCCTTCGCCGAGAGTGCTTTCAACCGTGATCGAGCCTCCCTGGTGGGCAATGATGCCGTAGGCGATCGAAAGTCCCAGGCCCGTGCCTTCGCCTACAGGTTTTGTCGTAAAGAAGGGGTCAAAGAGCCGGTGCATGTTGTCGGGTGCAATCCCCCGTCCGGTATCGCTGATCTTCACGGCCACTATTCCTTCATTGAGAGACGTCTCAATGCGAACGATGCCAGGCTTTTTCCCAATCGCCTGGGCAGCGTTAGCCAGCAGGTTCATCCATACCTGATTTAGCGGACCCGCAAGGCAATTGACCATAGGAAGCTTGCTGTAATCGCGCCGGAGAGTGATGTTTCCGGCGCCATAGTATTGTGAGAGCAAGCGGAGAGTGGCATTGATGCCAGCGTGGATATCGACTTCCTCGGCTTCCGCTTCATCCAATCGCGAGAAGGTGCGCAGGTTCAAAACAATGTCCCTGATGCGGCCCGCTCCTTCCTGACAATCGCTGATGATTGAAGCCAGGTCGGCCGTCAGGTTCTCGTAGTGGATCTCACGTTTGACCCGGGCCACCTGACCAAACAACTCTGGCGGCAGGGGGCACTGGTCGTACGCCAAGAGCAGGCGGTTCAGACTTGCGACGTACCGCTCCAGCATTTCCATATTGCTATAGATAAACCCCGCCGGGTTGTTGAGTTCATGCGCGACGCCTCCGGCCAGTTGACCGAGCGAGGCCATCTTTTCACTCTGTACCAGCTGACCCTGCAACCGCACGAGTTCTGCCTTCTGGGCAGCCAGAACGGCGTTACTATTCTCCAGATCCTGGTTGTACCGTTTGCCGTCCCGTAGCAGGATTCGTTGTTCCAGCGCTCGCTCTACAGTCAATTCCAGGACATGGAGATCACAGGGCTTAATCAGGTAGTCAAAGGCCCCGAGTCGCAGCATGTCGATGACGCGCTGGGGGCGATCAATACCGGAGACCATGATGACAACGACATCGGGAAAGTCGCTGAGGATTTTGCGTAACAGCTCAACGCCGCTCAATCCCGGCATCTGCACGTCCGTGATCACGAGCGCAAACTTCTGCTCGGTCAGTAGACTGAGCGCCTCCTGAGCGTCTGCTGCGCTGACGCACTCGTACCGCTGACTCAAAACTTCGGCAAAAAGAGTCCTGATGGCCGGCTCGTCATCGACGATCAGGATACGGTTGTCGCTGCGGTAAGAATCTCGAAGGGGCACAGTAGGTAAGAGCCAGACTCCAGGGCGCGAATTGGGGCGTTTTGCCCCGCAGGGTGCTGTTGCGCCTGCCCCCATTCGCCACAAATCCGCGCGATATGAAGCTTGCGCCGTCCCCGGTGACCAAAGCGCAATAGTTGTACCGCCACGCATTGGGAGGGCCATGCACCAGATTCGCGGGCAGGGGATGGGGCTAACATCCGCCAAAGGACTCATGGCCTAAAAAATGCTTGACGCGTTCCCTCAGGGGACTTATTGTGTCCGACTCAGATCCGCTGGTAGCTAGCGATGATCTCAACCAGGAATGCGTCTCATACCCACCGCATTTCTCATAGACGTTTTTTGCAGTTAGCAAACTCACAAAGCTAACCTGCCTGAACTAGGAACGAGCTGCTATGTCAAAAAGAAATGAGCCTGCCCGATCGTCTCCCGGACCATCGTTCTCATCAGCGCTTGAACCCTCGCGTTCTCCTGATGAAGCACTGCGGAAGAGCGAGCAACGCTTCGCCGCTTTCATGGATAACTTGCAGGGCTTTGCCTGGCTGAAGGACACTGCGGGATTTTATATCTATACAAATCAGAGCCTGGAAGCGCTGTTGTCGCCAGACTGTCTAGGCAAAAGGGATAGTGACTATTGGCCAGACGAGTTTGCGACTCGCTATCGGGAAAACGATGAGGCGGTCGTTGCGAGTCGTCAGCCGTTGCAGACGGTAGAACCCTACCTGCTCGATCACCAGGAACGTCATCTATTAGTCAACAAATTTCCGATCTGTGATTCCGATGGCAACGTCAAGATGGTCGGCGGTATCGGCATCGATATCACGGCTTACTTGAACAGTGAAGCAGCGCTTCACGAGGTTGAACAAAAATACCGGGACATTCTGGACAATGTCCATGAAGGGATCTTCCAAACTACTCCTGAGGGCCGGTGCATTACCGCGAACCTGGCCCTGGCTCGCATGTTGGGTTTTGAATCGCCGGAACAATTGATCGAAACGCGTCAGAACATCGGGAACGAAGGCTATGTCGATCCCCATCGGCGCGAGGTGTTCAAGTCGTTGCTGGAGGAACATGGACTGGTCCGCAATTTCGAGTTCGAAGCGTTTAAGAAGGATGGCAGCCGGATTTGGATGGCGGACAATGTCCGGGCGGTGCGCGACGACGATGGCCGGTTACTCTTTTATGAGGGCACGGTTGAAGATATCAGTGAGCGCAAACGGGCGGAGTCTCGCCGCGCCACCTTTTCCACCCTGGCGCGCGAACTAAGCGGGGCAGTGACTCAAATGGAGGCGGCCCTTATCATTGCCGAAAAGGCCGACACCCTCTTTGGTTGGGATTCATGCAACCTGGACGCCTATGACCGCGACCGGGACCTGGTCTTTCCGATGCTTAATGTTGATACCATCGCGGGCAAAAAAGCCGACGTAACGGCGCTGATTCCAGAGCGCGGCCCAACCGCGAGAAATCGGATAGTCATTGAGCAGGGGCGGCAGTTGATACTTCGCGAGGAACCGGTTCGGTTTGACCAGGAAACAATTCCTTTTGGTGATCAATCGCGCCCCTCGGCGTCAATCATGAGCGTTCCGGTACGGCACGGGCTGGAGGTTATCGGCCTGCTCTCGATTCAGAGTTATCTTCCCAACGCATACGACCTCCGCGCCCTCAGCGACTTTCAGGCACTGGCCGACTATTGCGGTGAAGCCCTGAACCGCATTCGCATAGAACAGTCATTGCAGGAAAGCAAAGAACGCTATCGCGACCTGGTGGAGAATAGCCACGAGTTCATTTGCACGCACGATTTGGACGGTAAAATACTTTCAGCGAATCGCGCCGCTATCCAAATGCTGGGATACGATCCCCAGAAACTTATCGGCAAGAGCATGCGCGACATCCTGGCTCCGGAAGTGCAGGATGAGTTTGACGATTACATGATGAGAATCCTGAAGGAAGGCGCCACCAGCGGCATGATGCTGGTGCAAACCAGTTCAGGTGAAAAGCGAGTGTGGGAATATTACAACTCGCTCCGCACGGACGGAGTGACAGCGCCGATCGTGCGGGGGATCGCTCGGGACATCACCGAGAGCCGGAGAGTGGAAAAGGCGCTCCGCGAGAGCGAGGCCCGCTACCGCGAGTTGTTCGAGAATTCAAAGGACGCCCTTTACATTCACGATCTGAACGGCAAATACACCTCCGTGAATCGCGCTGCCGAAAAGCTCTCAGGCTACCCGCGTGAGGAAATCATCGGTAGATCGTTCTTGGATTTCGTCTGCCCCGAATGTGTTCCGCAGGTGCTCGCGTTGCTGGGTGAGAAACCAGCAAAGGCCACAGAAACCAATTACGAGGTCGAAATATTTACTAAAGAAGGTCAGCGCATTCCGGTCGAAGTCAGCAGTCGCTTGATTCGGAAAGACCAGGTTCCAGTAGCAATCGAGGGAAGTGTGCGAGATATCACTGAGATCAAAAAAGCCCACGAAGCTTCACGAACGTATTCTCGCCGCCTGATCGAAGCGCAGGAAGGAGAACGCCGCCATATCTCCCGCGAACTCCATGATCAGATCGGCCAAATCCTGACCGCCGTCAAGATCAATCTCTACGCGCTACAGCGTAAATGTGATTCACCCGAAACGCGGGCCAGCATCGACGATAACCTGAAAGTTATTGACGAAGCTTTCGCCCAGGTGCGAAACCTTTCCGTCGATCTGCGGCCGTTGTTGCTGGATGACTTTGGCTTGGTCGTGGCGCTGCGCTGGTACCTTGCCCGGCAAACTAATAACAGCGAGGTCTCGGCAAAGTTTGTCAGCCACGCGCTGGATGATGAAGACCGCTTCTCCTCGGAAGTAGAGACCGCATGTTTTCGCATCGTCCAGGAAGCAGTGACCAACGTAATTCGCCATGCCGGCGCCAGCTATATCTTTGTCAGTGTCGTGAGAAGGCAGAATGAGCTGCACCTATTGATCAGGGATGATGGCGTGGGCTTTGACCTTCAGGCCCTGCGCAACGGCGCGTCCGGAACTTCGACGCTCGGACTAAGGGGTATGGAAGAACGGGTCCAAGCGCTCAGGGGCACGATAAACATTAGATCTGAGCCCGGCAAAGGGACCCGGATTCGCGCCCGGCTTCCCTTGGGGCCGGAACCAGGATAAGTGACCTCGAATACGCACCAACCAACCCGGTGAAATCGCACGCAAAAAAGATCGCCTGCTCACACAAAAGGGCGTAAAGTGTCGCCACTGATAAAGCCGGAGACGGGGAGTGAGCCAGCGGTTGTGTGCCAACCGGTTTAGGGCCTCTCGTGCTTGCCCAGTTTTGCTGACCCGCGCCCAGACAATGACAAAGTCTTCGTGACCGGCTTCAGGGCACGCTACGGACCGGTGAGCAGGAACCCAGGCCGGTTGTCGCGTCGTTCATGCAACAAGCCTCAGCTGTGCGCATTAGGCATTTCACCGCCAGGGCTGGTGTCACCCTACGATCGCGCAATTGATCCTTAACCTGACACATGCCGAATGCCTTTCCCTCGCAGCCGAGAACCGGGAAGTAAGACGATGGCAATAGAGTTACGTAAAACAGGGCTCAGTGTCGTCGGCGACGTACCCTGGGGAACCCACTTCTGTCACTTCTACGAGACCAAAGAGGATCTGCTCGAGACTCTCGTTCCCTACTTTAAGGCCGGGTTGGAAAGTAATGAGTATTGCCTGTGGGTCGTCTCGGAGTCTGAGCTGATTACGGTAGCAGAGGCCAAACAAGCGTTGGCGCAAGCTGTTCCCGATCTTGAGCGGCACCTTACCGCTGGCAACATTGAAATCCGCGACGCGCAGGATTGGTATCTCGAAAAAAATGGCTTCAATTTGGAGCGGGTGACGAGCGCCTGGGACGCAAAACTCAAACGAGCGTTGACCCTGGGGTATGAGGGGATGCGAGTTTCGGGGGATACGTTCTGGCTGAGAGGAAAAGATTGGAAGGATTTTTGCGCCTACGAAAAACAGTTGAATGATTCAACTGCCAATCGGCACATAACCTTGATCTGCACATATTCGCTGGCGAAGAGCAGCGCCGTAGAGATTCTCGACGTCGTGGAAGCCCACCAGTTTGCGACTGTCACGCGCCAGGGGGAATCAAAGGTCATTGGAAATCCGGGGTTACTAAGAGCCAGGGGCGAAATTGAAAGACTCAATTACGCGCTAGGACGAGTCAAAGAGCGAACGCCCCAGCCGTCCACGATTTTGAAGTGGGTCGTCGCTGTTCTGTCTTTCAGTCTAGCGCTAATCATCACGCTGTGGATGCGCAAGGTGCTCGGTCAATCAGCCACCCCGATTGTGGCGATGTTCCTTTGCGCCGTTATGTGCAGTGCCTGGTTTGGTGGAGTCAGGCCGGGCCTACTCGCAGTATTCCTCTCCTTGATGGGGATCGCTTTTTTCTTCGCGACGCCAATTAATTCGTTTGCTGTGGACGTCAGGGAGGTACCCCGCCTGCTTGTCTTTGTGTTCTCTGCACTTTTTGTCGGGAGCCTGAGCGCGGCGCAAAGGAACGCCACCGAGTCACTCCGGTCCGCGCGCGATGTCCTGGAGGGAACAGTTCAAGAACTCAAGCGAACTAACGACCTATTGCACGCGAGGATCGCCGAGCGGAAACGCGCCGAGGCTTTGCTGCATGCCAAGGAGCAGCAGTTTCGGGCCATCGTGGAAAACGCTCCCGATCAAATCATCAGATACGACCGGGACTTGCGTCGGGTATATGTCAACCCGGCGGCGGCCGAATTCTACGGGCTGCCGGCGGAGAGCCTAATCGATAAGCCCCTCGGCGTGGGCTTAGGACAGGCCGGGCGGGATGTGAAAGAGGACGAAATAGCTCAGGTCCGCGAACGAATCGCGGCCGTATTCTACACCGGAAAATCCTGCGAGTATGAATTGACCTGGACAGGGTCCACAGGCCCGACTTACTTCAGTGTTCGCCTGTTTCCGGAACTGGATCTCGCCGGTTCGGTGGTCAACGTCATGGGGATATCGCGAGACATCACCAAGCGCAAGCTCGCTGAAGAAGAACTGAAAGCCACCAGTGAACAATTGCGCTCGCTATCCGCCGGACTGCAATCCGCGCGCGAAGAAGAGGGAACACGGATCGCTCGCGAGCTCCACGATGAATTGGGGTCTGCCTTAACTGGTTTGAGATGGGGTCTTGATGAACTCGACGGCATTCTTTCAACCGGTGCCCCGGTCGACACCAAATCCGTAAGCGGAAAAATAGCCGCGATGACGACCCTGATTGACGGGACGCTGAATACTGTGCGGCGAATCGCTTCCGAGTTGCGGCCCAGCATTCTTGACGATCTCGGCCTGACTGCAGCCATCGAATGGCAGGCACAGCAGTTTCAGGCGCGAACTGCAATCACTTGCCATTGCGATTGCTCCGAGCCAAGTGTTGAGTTGAGCCAGGAACAATCCACGGCGATATTCCGTATCCTTCAGGAAGCTTTGACCAACATTCTTCGCCATGCGCAAGCGACCAGAGTGGACATCAGAATAGAGAAACAGAATGGTTATTTTGTCCTGTCGGTCAAGGACAACGGCAAAGGTATTAACGAGCGTGAGAAACTGGGAATTCTGGGAATGCGCGAACGAGCGCACCTCATCGGAGGCAAAATTGACATCAAAGGGGTTGCCGGAAAAGGGACTGAAGTGATCGTCCGAGTGCCCGTCTCACGGCCGGGACCGGATTGACCACGACGCAGTACCCGACGCCTATTGTAGTGCGTCAAAAGCCGTTGCGATGTCGAGCAAAGCGCCATGAAAAGAATTCTGATAATCGACGATCATGAAATTGTGCGCGAAGGCGTGAAGCGACTCTTCGAGGAGCGATGGGAAGGGCTGGTGTTCGGGGAGGCGAGTACCGTTACAGCAGCGGTCGAACTGACCCGCAAACATGATTGGGATATTGCAGTCCTTGACCTTTCCCTCGGTGAACGCAGCGGGCTCGAAGCGCTGAAAGAGTTGAAACAAATTCGTCCCCGCCTCCCGGTCCTCATTCTCAGCATGCACTCCGAGGAACAATACGCGCGGCGGGCCTTCAAGGCGGGCGCCGCCGGTTATATCACCAAGGACAGTTCCAGAGCAGAACTCATCAATGCAATTACCAAGGTCGCGGCCGGGCGCAGGTACGTAAGTGACGAGCTGGCGGAGAGACTTGTGATTGACCTGGGAAAGAGCGATGGTCCACCCCACGAGAGACTCTCGGATCGTGAGATGGAGGTGATGCGCTTGATTGCTTCGGGAAAGACCGTCGGAGAAGTTGCCGAACTACTGTCGCTGAGCGATAAAACCATTAGCACCTATCGCGCTCGCATCATGGAAAAGATGGGCATGAAGACCAACGCGGAAATAACGCACTATGCGATTCGCAACAATCTGGTGGAGTGAAGGTGGACTAACGTCCTCCCATGTCGCATTTCCTGGCCCTGGTCCAAATTGTAGGGGAAACCCCTGCACAGGAATGAGGTAAACTCCGACGATGCATTCAGAACTACCCCTATTGTGTTAAGCGTTTCAACCCCGTATCCTCAATCCAGTTAACGTGTTACCGTCTCCGACAGGAAGGCAGCGGTGTCGGGGAATTCCCGGTTGTTGAATCGGGATTCTCCTGCAAGCATATGCAGTTCTAAATTCCGGTTTGTTTTTGTATCCGCCCTCACGCTCCCCGGCCGGCCTCATGTTTCGTAGTGTTAACCCCTCACTCGGATTGATGGTCTCCCTGGCTGAGTGACCGATCATTACCGACCAGACGGTAGGCATCTGGGGTTCTAATGAAAACAGGTAAGACGTCATCAATTGTCGTATGGTTGAGTTGCTTCATTCTCATGACAGCCTTCTTAACGGAGGTCAGGGTTACTGAGCGGGTTCGCGCGCAGCCTCGTCCCAAACTGGAGAAGGCAACCAAGGTATCCTCATCTCTGGTTAACCGCGTCGCGGGATCAACCAGCGACGCCACCCTCAAGATAATTCTCCAGTTCAGAGGTCCCATGAGCGGACCATTAAAAGCACTGCTTAATCAGAAGGGCGTGCACTTTGGATACAGTTTCAAGAATCTGGATGCGCAGAGTCTTGAAATACCAGCTGGGAGTTTGGACACCATCGCTTCTTTTGACGAAGTGTTTTTCATTTCGCCTGAGAGACAGACGGCTTCGCTGGGGCACCTCTCGACCACTACCGGAGCCGATGCCGGACGAAGTGTCAATGGAATCGCAGTCAGCGGATTGGACGGCACTGGTATCGGCATCGCTTTCCTCGATTCGGGAGTGTATGACAAGCACAGCAGCTTGCTGGATCTGGACAATACGACGCGAGTTGTTGCCAGCCAGGATTTCACCGGGGAAAACCGCGCCGATGATCCATATGGTCACGGCACCCATGTAGCATCGTCAGCGGCGGGCAACGGGCGAGTGTCAAGAGCTGCCTATCTTGGTATCGCGCCCGGGGCAAACATCATCAACCTGCGAGTGCTGAATTCCATTGGGATGGGTACCGAATCATCGGTCCTGAGTGCGCTTGATTGGGTCCTGGCCAATGCCGCAACTTACAACATTCGCGTTGTGAACATGAGTCTCGGCACACCGGCCTTTGATTCCTATCAAAATGATCCTATCTGTCGCGCGGCCCGCCGTCTGGTGAATGCCGGCATTGTAGTAGTGGCGGCCGCGGGGAACAGTGGCCAGGACAGCGCGGGGCGGAAAGTCTACGGCCAGATTCATTGCCCGGGAAACGAGCCATCGGTAATTACGGTGGGCGCCTCGAACACATTCGGCACCGAAGGACGCAACGACGATGGTGTTACTACCTACAGTTCGCGCGGCCCCACGCGCAGTGCGTGGACAGACGATGCCGGAGTGAGACATTACGATCATTTGATCAAGCCGGAGATTGTGGCCCCCGGCAACAAAATCATCGAAGCAGAATCGCCCAAAAATCTCTTGGTGACGCGAAATCCGCAGTTGGATGCGGGTGTTAGTCCTGCAGCCACGCGGAAGCAGATGTACCTTAGTGGCACTTCCATGGCGGCGGCGGTTGTGAGCGGCGGCGCGGCGCTCTTGCTGCAGGCCAATTCCACGCTGACGCCAAACATGGTGAAGGCCATTCTCATGTACACGGCCCAATCACTGCCGGGCCATAACATGTTTGAGCAAGGCGCAGGTGAGCTTAACCTTGAAGGCGCCATCCGTCTGGCGCGCGCGGTTCGCACAGACCTGGGGCCCAGCCAACCTGTGGCCGCGCCGTGGTTGAGGACTCTGCCACCTGAGCCCCAAACAACCATTGCCGGATTTACGTTCACCTGGTCGCAGGGGATGATTTTGGGCCAACATATCGCTACCGGGACGCCGCTTATTCTGAACTACCAATCGTTCTACGGGCTAGGCGTAATAGTCAGCGATGGGGTGATTGTTAGTGACGGTGTAATGCTCAGCGACGGCGTCATTGTCAGTGATGGGACGGTACTGAGTAATGGGACATTGCTTTTGTCGATGGGCGTGATTGTAAGCGACGGCGTTATCGTTAGTGACGGTTTCATCGTCGGCGATGGCAGGATCGTTAGCGATTCTCCAACCGCCGACGACGGCGCGATTGCCAACGACCTGCTGCTGCGCTCGCAGTCCGCACAGGTCAATGGTGATTCCACCGCCTTTTGCGCCGCCATTCCGGATGCCGGCGTTGACTAACCATGCGTGATTGATCGACCTGCGACTTTCTTTGCTGAAAAGAGGAAGGTGACAATCCCTGAAACAGAAAAAGGCGCGCCGCCATACGTGCTACTGAGGTCGTCCCGCAGTCTGAGGGGCAATCTACTGACGGGGCTGAAAACGAACAGCTCTTAGATCCTTGTCGATTAGTAAGTGAGCACACAAGTCTCTTTTAGGCGATTTCTCTATGCCACCACGGCTGCCGGCCTGGCGGTCGTTCTGATTTCCATCCATCGCTTGACGCCGGCCGACCTCGATTGGCGTTTTCTGCTTCTGGCTCTGGTGACCCTGGTAATCGGTTCGCAAGTGAGCGTCCCCATTCCTCACGTTAAGGCGGAAATCACTGTTGGCGATACCCTGATTTTTTTCGCCATGTTGCTTTACGGTGGAGAAGCCGCAGTCCTTCTAGCGGCGGCTGAAGGATTTGTCTTGACGGCACACGTTACCAGGAAACCCAGGGTATTCCTGATCAACTCCGCCCAGATGGCGTGCTCGACTTTTCTTACCGTCTGGGCGCTGCGCTCCCTCTTCGGTTCGATTGAAGATCTGCATCGCGGCGGCCATCCTGGCAGATACGTGATGGCCGCTTGCGTCATGGCCTCGGTCCAATGCATCGCTAACTCAGGCCTGGCCGCGGTGTATACCGCCCTCAAAACCGATGAGCCCATTTGGAATACCTGGCGCAAGTATTATCTTTGGACCTCGATAACGTATTTCGCAGGAGCGTCAGTTGCCTGCATCACTGCCCAGGTCGTCGGCGGGATTTCGGTTTATGCTGCGATTATCATCAGCCCGATCGTCGCCATCATCTATTTCAGCTATCGAACTTACCTCAAGCACGCCGAGGCGGCCGGAGAACTGCGGAATAGCGAAGCGCGCTATCGCGATCTCTTCGAAAACGCCAAAGACGCAACCTACGTCCACGATCTCGAAGGCAGGTTTGCATCGGTGAATCGAGCCGCTGAGAAACTGACCGGCTATTCAAGGGCCGAACTTCTGGGAAAAGCGTTTCGCCATTTTGTTCCTTTCGAACAGGTGCAGCGCATTCGCGACTACTCTTGTCGCCAGCTGCGCGACAAAGGAGAAACGGCGTATGAATCTGAGGTGATGACGAAGGATGGCCGCCGCGTAGCCGTTGAGTTTAATAGCCACTTAATCTTTGAAAATGATGTTCCAGTTGGCGTGCAAGGCACAGCCAGGGACATCACCGAACGCAAGCGCGCCGAAGAGCAACTGAAGCAGAGTGAGCGCCAGTTGGCTGAAGCTCAACACGTCGCTCGCGTCGGCAGTTGGAACTGGGACTTCAAGGGCGAAACCGTGAACTGGTCGGACGAGCTATACCGCATCTTTGGCGTTGGGGCGCAGTCATTTAATCCTATCTATCAGGAGCTGGTTGACGAATTCATTCATGTGGACGATCGAGCTTTGATAAAAGATATCGTTGCTCGCTCTCTTAAATCGCAGCAGCCATTTAGTTGTTACTACCGTATTCATCGGCCGGACGGGGAGGAGCGAGTCATACACTGTCGGGGGAATGTTGTCATCGACGAGGAGGGGAATCCCATCAGGATGTTCGGCACCGGCCAGGATGTCACTGAACTCCGGCGGGTTGAAGAAGAACTGAGAACCACGACCGAGCAATTGCGGGCCCTTTCCGCGCGGCTCCAGTCGGCTCGAGAGGAGGAAGGGAGACGAATTGCGCGCGAACTTCATGATGAGTTGGGTGCTGCATTGACGGCCTTGCGATGGGGCCTTGATGAAATCGGCAACATAGTTTTGACCACCGCACCCAATCGCGATGACCAAACTTTGCGGCGGAAAACATCCTCCATGGCGACCCTCGTGGACGACACGCTGAATACTGTGCGCAGAATTTCTTCGGAATTGCGGCCCAGTCTTCTCGATGATCTTGGCTTGCTCGTGGCACTTGAATGGCAAGCCGGGCAGTTCCAGGCGCGCTCGGGAATTCGGTGCCAGTACGATTGCGCTCTCGCCAATGTCGAGCTAACCGACGACCAATCAACAGCGATTTTCCGCGCCTTCCAGGAAGCCTTGACCAATATCTTACGTCATGCGCACGCCAGCAGGGTGAACATAAAGATCGAATGCGAGGGAGGCGATTTCGTGTTGACGGTGAGTGATAATGGACGGGGAATCAGCGCCAGGGAGATTTCAGAGCAGCAATCATTGGGAATACTCGGAATGCGCGAACGTGCTCTTCTGGTAGGAGGTGACATAGACATCCGCGGCGCAACCGGAAAGGGAACGGTTGTCAAAGTACGGGTGCCAATTCCCATCGACGCGAATTTGACGCGTCGGGACGGCCGCGTAGCCGATGTTCATTGATTTCGGTTCATCGCGTAATGAAGGAACGGTAAAAAGGTCCAGCTCCTGAGCAGACAGCTTTTTCTGATTTTCCGGCGACACAAAGCGCCGAAATTGGCAATTGCACTTAGCAGATAATCATTGATTGAAGTCGATGTTACGCAATTTGAAAGAGATCCGATCTTGAACAATACTGCTATTGCTTTTCGTCTCAAACAACGAGTCTTGATAGTACTTACTGGCACGCCGTAGGAGAAACTCCGTCAAGTATTTTAGCCGCAGACCTACACGAGAATCATCTTTAGCCTCATGGTTTTTAACCTGTCAGTTTAGTATCCTCTCACAGTTGCAAGGAAGCCAATTAACGGGTTCAACTCATTTCTTTGACCCCATCAGGTAATTCCTGATTGTTGGATATGATACTTCCTGTAATGATGTCGCCATTATCTACCGGGTTATTCGTTTAGTTCTCAGGCGCCAATGAATCGTCCCTCATCCTTCATTGGTCTCACCAGGAAATCTAGCGTGGTCTAATGAGTCTCCCCGGCTGAATTAGACGAGCAGCATTCGTAGATGTTACAGATTCGCACATTAATAGCAGACGACCACGCACTGGTCCGGGCCGGCATTCGGGCGCTGGTGGAAAGAATTGACGGCGTCAAAGTCGTAGCCGAAGCAGGCGATGGCACAGAGGCCCTGCAACTAACCAGAGAACTGCAACCTAACCTGGTGCTCCTGGATATCACCATGCCTAACGAAAGCGGATTCGGCGTGTTGGAGCATTTGTCGCGGGAGTCTCCTGAGATAAAGGTGATCGTTCTGACTGTACACGAAGCCGGCGAGTACGCGATGCGGGCCCTGCGTGAAGGCGCCGCCGGCTTTCTTCCAAAAAGCGCTGCCAGCACTGAGCTCGAACAAGCAATCAAGACGGTGATGAGGGGCGACGTTTACATCTCACCGGAAACCTCAAAGCGAAGCATGCTGGATTATGGCAAGGGCGCAACCAAAAGAGATCTGCTGGCCACCCTCAGTCCGCGGCAGCGCGAGGTGCTTCGCCTGATTGCGGAAGGACGCACCACCAAACAGATGGCCCAGACTCTGGACATCAGCGTGAAGACAGTCGAATCACATCGTGCTCAACTGATGGAACGCCTCAACATCCACGACGTAGCAAGTCTCGTTCGTTATGCGATCACCGTGGGATTGATAACGGTCGAGGATTCGTGATCGCTGTTGTGTTCGGAAGTGCACTTATAAGGACATACCTCACTACGCCCGCAGGGTTCTGCTGAGTGTTTTTCAGGAATCTCCCAATTGCACAAATTCTTGCATGCGCATAGGCTGCGCGTTCGGAATTAACTTATAGCCCCAGTGCTCACGACGCACGTTTCCCCCGAGCGTTAACTCACCCGACACACCTGGCACGAGCAAGGCTATGACTCAACGGAGCCCCTTTGGGCTGCGATACCTGCTCAAACAAGGCGACAGGCAAATCACTCCATTGGCGCCCGTTATTGAACCGGCGACAGGCCTGACTGCGTAGCCGAGATGAACTTGGCTGCGGTTAGTGGGATTTCACGAGACACGCGCGATGTCTAAAGGCGAAGGCGCCGCGCGTCGCGAAGGGGGATGCCGCAAAGGGGGCGAGCGCGGCGTCCCTCTTCTTTTTAGAGTAAGCACCATGTCAATCAGAAACTCTGAGATTGCCATTGAACTGCTGGACAACTCCCCGGATGCCATGATGGCGCTATCGCCGGAGGGGCTGGTTGTTTATTGGAACACGGGTGCTGAGAAAATTTTTGGCTATACCACTGACGAAGCCATGGGCCGGGAATTGACTGGGTTGATAATCCCGGCCGATCGCCTCGGAGAAGAAGAGAAGTTCCTTCACGAGGTCATGGCTTTCGGCCAGGGAACGTTCAAAACGGTGCGCCAGCGGAAAGACGGCTCTCTGATTCACGTTGAGATTTCGACGCGGGTGATTTTGGACGAGCAGGGCCGCCTCAAGTACACGCTCTCATCCAAGCGAGATATTAGCGACCGCACCCTGGCGGAAGAGGCTTTGCGGAGTTCAGAACTCCGTTACCGGCGTCTGTTTGAATCGGCCAAAGACGGCATCCTGATACTCAACGGTGAAAGCGGCGAGATTGTCGATGTGAACCCGTATCTCATCGAAATGCTGGATCTCTCAAAGGAGCAGCTTACCGGCAAAGAACTATGGGAGATTGGTCCGTTCCGGGACATAGTGGCTTCCAAACTGGCCTTCGCTAAACTGAAGGAGCGGGGTTACATACGTTATGAAAATTTGCCACTGAAAAGTCGCGAGGGATCGATCCGCCACGTGGAAGTTGTGAGTAATACGTATCTGGCAGGCGAGGACAGCGTAATCCAGTGCAACATCCGCGATATTACCGAACGCAAGCTGACGGAAGAGAACTTACGCGAAACGAACCACCGGCTGGAGTTCGCGTTGGTGGAACTACAAAACAAAACCAACGAACTGGCGACGATGACCCAACAGCTCTGGCAATCCTCAAAGCTTGCGACCATGGGTGAGTTGGCTGCGAGCGTGGCCCACGAATTGAATAATCCGCTGGCGACAATCGCTCTGCACGCTGAGGCCCTCGTGGGTCAACTAGGCGCTGACGATCCCCAGCGCCGGGCGTTGCTCGTGATTGAACAGGAAGTAGAACGCATGGCCACGCTAGTGAGTAACTTGCTGGTGTTTTGCCGTCGCAGTAATCCGCAAGTCGCCCCCCTGGATATTTGCCAGGAGTTAACACACTCGCTGGAACTTATCGAGTACAACTTGCGCAGTCACAACATCGACATCGTGCTGGATTGTGCCACTGTCCTGCCCCCCGTACTGGCGGACCGGCAGCAGTTGCACCAGGTATTCCTGAACTTGATTACCAATGCGAGTGACGCGATGCCCAGGGGTGGCACATTGACGGTCAGAAGTCGTGAAGGCGCCATTGCTGAAGGTCAAACGGCGGTGGTGGTCGAATTCTTAGACACCGGCACGGGAGTTCAGACTGGGGATCTGCCCCGGCTTTGGGAGCCGTTCTTCACCACCAAGCCGGCAGGCAAGGGAACCGGACTGGGTTTAGCGATTTGCCGCCGTACGGTGGAAGAGCATCACGGAACAATCGAAATCGAAACGGGCCCGGGAAGAGGGGCGATGGTGCGCATTAGCCTTCCGGCAACTGCGGAAGGCATCGAGGTGGAGTTGTGAGTAATCAACTGCGTGAACCTGAAAACACGGGGATAGTTCCACACCCAAATAGCGCCAACGCGCCGGTGGGGAGAATCCTGGTTGTTGACGATGAGCCGGATCTAAAGAATGTCCTGGTTGAAGCCCTGGAGCGCAATGGTTACGAAGTTACCGGTTGTAACTCCGGGCTCGCAGCTGTCGCCGAGTTGCGTGATCAGGATTTCGATCTGCTGCTGACAGATTTGATGATGCCGGAAATGGATGGCATCAGTTTGCTGAAAGTCGCGCTGGAGATCGATCCTCATCTGGTCGGCATCATTGTGACTGGTCAGGGTTCGATTCAAACTGCGGTTGACGCCATGCAGCGCGGAGCGTTCGATTACGTACTCAAGCCGTTCCGCATGCAGACCCTGATGCCGGTACTGACGCGGGCAATGAACGTCAGGCATCTGAAGCTTGAAAACATGGAGCTCCGTGAGACCGTGGCCATTCACGGTTTATGCCAGACGATTGCTTTCACCCTGGATACTCAAACCGTACTGAGCAAACTTGCCGATGCGGCGCTCCAACAAAGCGACGCGGACGAAGTTTCAGTTCTTTTGCCAACCCATGATGGCACGGAGCTCTATGTGGCGGCGGTGCGAGGCAAGAAAAGAGAACGACTGCTCGGCGAGCGAATTCCCTATGACCAGAGCATTGCCAGCTGGGTCGCCCGTGAGCGCCAGCCTGTGATCCTGAATGGCGAGGTCCATGACGAGCGTTTCATCGCGCTCTGGCCCCGGCCGGAAATCCGCTCCGCCATCTCTGTTCCCATGCAGGTAGCTAATAAACTGGTGGGCATCATTAACCTGAATGTGACCAGCCGCCTGCGTCCTTTCACCTTAGGACAAATGAAAGCGCTGAGCATTCTTGGCAGCACCGCGGCCGCGGCCCTGGAGAGCGCCTCGCTCTATGCGCAAGTGCAGGCCACCGAAGAAAAATATCGATCGATTTTCGAGAATGCCACCGAGGGATTGTTTCAGTCGACCGCTGAAGGGCGGGTGCTAACGGCGAATCCGGCCCTCGCGAGAATCCTCGGTTACGACTCTCCCCAGGAGATGATCACCACCGTCACCGATATTGGGAAACAAATATATGTGGATCCCGAAGCTCGCATCGCGGCTGCTCAGCTACAAGACATAAGCGGCAATTTGGTGGACTTTGAAATGGAAGCTTACCGGAAAGGCAAAGAGAAAATCTGGCTCAGTATGAACCGGCGCACGATTCGGAACGAAAACGGCAATGCGCTTTATATGGAAGGCTCGATCGAGAACATCACCGAACGCAAGCAAGCGGAGCAGGCGTTGCGGGAAAGCGAGGCGCGCAAACGGGCCATCCTGGAATCGGCGATGGAATGCATCATCACAATGGACTCTGCGGGTCGGATTGTTGACTGGAATCCGGCGGCCGAAAAAACCTTTGGCTACTCGCAGGAGGAGGCAATCGGCCAGCAGATGGCGCCGCTGATAGTTCCGGAACACCTCCGCGAGCGTCATGGCCAGGGACTGGCTAACTATCTGGAAACCGGCATCGCACATGTGATTGGCCGGCGCCTGGAGCTGAGCGCAAAACGGAGGGACGCTTCGGAGTTTCCGATCGAGCTGACGATTACGCGAATTGAATTACAAGGTGCGCCGATGTTCACTGGTTACCTGCGCGATATCACGGATCGAAAAAAGGCGGAAGCCAGGCTGGCGGCGCAGTACGCCGTTACTCGCGCGCTAGCTGAATCAAACACCATCGACGAAGGGGCTCCAAAAATACTGCGGGCCGTTTGTGAGAGTCTCAATTGGGAATATGGATCGCTGTGGACAGTCGATCGAGACGCTCACGTCCTGCGCTGCTCTCAGACCTGGCATTCGCTGGGCCACGATGCCGACGAGTTTGAGAGCAATAGCTGCAAATATGTTTTCGCTCCCGGAGTCGGACTGCCTGGAACAGTATGGCACGACGAGCAACCCGCCTGGATTGCCGACGTTGTAGGGCACCCGAATTTCCCCCGGTCGGCGAGCGCCGCCAAAGTAGGTCTGCACGGCGCCTGCGCTTTTCCGATCCGATTTCGCTCAGAAATCCTGGGCGTAGTGGAGTTTCTCAGCCGTTCGATTCGAGAACCTGATCCGGACTTGCTGGCCATGATGGTGACCATCGGCAGCCAGATTGGCCAGTTCATTGAGCGCAGGCGAGTCGAAGAAGCTTTAGGCGACAGCGAACAACAACTCCGGCAATCGCAAAAACTCGAAGCGATCGGCCAACTGGCCGGCGGTGTGGCCCACGACTTTAATAACCTGCTCACCGCGATCAACGGTTATAGCAGCCTTGCCCTGCAGCGGCTCGATAACAATCACCCGGTCCGAGGTTATTTGGAAGAGGTGAAGAAAGCCGGCGATCGGGCCGCCAACCTGACGCGGCAGTTGCTGGCTTTTGGGCGGAAACAAATGCTGCAGCCGCTGGCCCTTAACCTCAACGATGTGGTCGCTGATATGAGCAAGATGTTGCGGCGCTTGATCGGCGAGGATATTCAGTTCACCGCGAAATTCGATCCGGAATTAAAGAGAATCAAGGCCGACCCGGGACAAATCGAGCAGGTGCTGGTCAACCTGGTCGTAAATGCGCGCGATGCCATGCCGCAGGGTGGGCACCTCACGATTGAGACAGCGAACATTGAAGTTGATCGGGACTATGCGGGCAAACATTTTGGTGTCCAGCCCGGCAGCTACGTGATGCTGGCGATCAGTGACACCGGGACGGGCATGAGCGAAGAGATCAAGGCGCGAATCTTTGAACCGTTCTTCACCACGAAGGAGAAAGGCAAGGGAACCGGCCTGGGGTTATCCACCGTGTACGGGATCGTCAAGCAGAGCGGCGGCAACATCTGGGTTTACAGCGAGCCGGGCCGTGGAACCTCGTTCAAAGTTTATCTGCAGCAATTCGAAGCTACGTCCGACCCGCTCGAAAAACCTGTTCCCGAACTGGTGGCCCAAGGTGGGTCGGAAACGATTCTGCTGGTCGAAGATGAAGACGTGGTGCGGGGGTTGGCGCGGAAGATCCTGGAGCAGTCCGGCTACAGCGTGCTCGATGCCAGGAACGGGGCGGACGCGATTCGTATCAGCGGGGAGCACAGTGATCCGATTCACCTTCTGCTCACCGATGTGGTGATGCCGGAACTTAGCGGCAAGGAGATTGCCGAACGTTTGACGTTGCAGCGCCCGGGCACCCGCGTGCTTTTCATGTCCGGCTATACCGATCAGGCGATCGTGCACCACGGGGTCGTGGACGCTGACGTTGAGTTCATCCAAAAACCATTTACACCGGGGGCGCTGGCTCGAAAGGTCCGCGCGGTACTGGATCGAAAGCCCGGCGGTAATGGTAAGGGCTAAGTTATCCCAGAACTATGGTTGAGAAATTTCAAGCGCGGCCAATGATTCTAATCGTCGATGATGACGGGCAGGTTCGGGATCTGGTCAAAGAGTTGCTCAGCACGGACCACGAGTGCGTGGTTGCGGGTTCAGTTGCGGAAGCCCTCAGCGTGCTGGAGACGGTGACTTTCGATCTGGTGCTCTGTGATATCGCTCTCGGCTCTTCCAGTGGTTTGAATCTGGTGCCGCGCATCCTGGAGCGCGCGCCGGAAACTGTCGTGATCATGATCAGCGGACAGCAGTCCATCGACTTCGCAATTGAGGCGATGCGCGTAGGCGCGTTCGATTACATCACCAAGCCACTGGACATTCGCCACATCCAAGCTGCCGTGCGCCGGGCACTCAATCATCACAACCTCCTGAAAGAGAAGCAGCGTTACGAAAATCATCTGGAGGAACTGGTTGAGGAACGCACGGCAGAAATTGAGCATTCGGCGTACTACGACCGCCTAACCAATCTCCCGAACCGAACATTGTTTGCGGACCGTTGTGCACAGGCAATCGCCTCTGCCAACTCCGAGAATCATGAGCTCGCGTTACTGATGGTTTCCCTGGACAGGCTAAAGCAAATCACTGACACGTTGGGACATGCCGCCGGTGATGTTTTGGTCACCGAGGCGGCGGCCCGCCTGCGAAGCTGCATTGGCAATAGCGACACGGTGGCCCGCTTTGAGGGCGATGAGTTCGCCTTGCTGCTGAATCATCTCGACCACCCCGGCGATGCGACGGAAGCTTGCCTGGCGATTACGGAGGCTTTTCAGCACCCATTTCGCTTGGGTATGCAGGATGTCTACATCAGCACGAGTGTCGGCATTAGTCTTTTCCCATCCAATGGCGTTGACGGCGCGACCATCCTGAAGAATGCGGCCGCAGCACTTTTTCGCGCCAAAAAAAGCGGCGGGGACAATTACCAGTTCTACGCGGCCGACATGAACGCCCTCGCTGGGAGGCGCCTGGCTCTGGAAACCAGCCTGCGTCGCTCGGTTGAGAATCAGGAAATGGTTATTTACTACCAGCCGGTAGTTGATCTTTCATCGAGCGAACTTGTGGGATTCGAGGCCCTGGTCCGGTGGCAGCATCCGAAACTCGGTCTGCTCCAGCCGGCCAAATTCATAGCCCTGGCCGAAGACACCGGCTTGATCTTGAATATTGATAACTACGTAATGCGCACCGCCTGCACGCAAAGTCGATTCTGGGAGGACCAGGGGCTGGGACGGCTGCGGGTGGCAGTCAATATTTCAGCTCGTCATTTCCAGCAAATCGATTTTCTTCAAAACATGGAGGAAGTGCTGGAAGAGACAGGCATCGATCCGCAGCGCCTGCAATTGGAATTGACCGAGACTTCAATCATGGAAAACCCCGAAGCGGGGGCAGAGCTTCTGTCTCAACTTCGGATGCTGGGAATGCGAGTGGCGATCGATGACTTCGGCACCGGCTATTCCTCGCTCAGCTACCTGAAGCAACTGCCCATCGATACTGTGAAACTGGACCGCTCGTTTGTTACGGGAGCGACCAGCGATCCCAATGATGCAGCCCTGGTGATGGCGATTGTCACGCTGGCGCACAACCTCAAGCTCAAGGTCGTGGCGGAGGGTGTCGAGACCGAAGAGCAGAAATCCTTCTTGCGGCTATTGCGGTGCGACGAAGGCCAGGGCTACCTCTTTGGCAGGCCTGTACCGGCTGATGTTTTTGGGTCGCGCCTGGCGGAGCCAAAGCGGAATAAGAGGCCTTTGCTGAGCCCGCCGCGAGGGGACCTTAATCTGGTGCAAGGCATGAGCAAATAGTTGGAGACGACAACAGAATGTTAAGGAGACATGGAACAAACTTTCCACGCATTAGTAATTGATGACGAACCGCAAGTGCGCGAGTTCGTTTCCGCTGTGCTGCTGGCGGAGGGCTGGACGGTGACCCAATCGCCTTCAGCCGAAGATGCGTTCGAACACGTGGATGACGCCCCGTGGTCCGTGGTGTTCTGCGACGTCATGCTCGGCGGCGCGAACGGGTACAGCGTGTTGCGTCACTTCAAAGAGAAGCTGCCTGAAACGAAGGTGGTGCTCATGACCGGTCACGGCAGCGCCGCGGGCGCTTTGGATGCCACCGCCTTTGGTGCCTATGACTACTTGTTGAAGCCGTTTGGACCAGAAGAGTTGCAATCGCTTTCGATCACTTTGCGCGAACAACTGATGGACCGGCCGATGCGTTCATCTACAAAGCACCGTACGACGGGCTACCAGGCAGACCTCGAACTGGTTGGTCGCAGCCATGCTTTCATTGAGGTGATGAAACAGGTGGGGCGTGTGGCCGCCACCAGTCTGCCAGTCTTCCTGACCGGCGAATCGGGGACCGGGAAAGAGTTGGTAGCCGCGACCCTTCACAGTCGCAGCGGCCGTTCCGACAAGCCTTTTGTGGCAGTCAATTGCGGCGCTATCCCTGCGGACCTGATCGAAGCGGAACTGTTCGGTCACGTCAAGGGATCGTTTACCGGCGCCGACCGCGATCGCCGGGGTTTGTGGGAGGAAGCCGACCAGGGAACCATTTTCCTTGATGAGATTACGGAGACCAGCCTCTCGTTTCAGGTGAAACTCTTGCGCGTGCTGCAAGAGGGAGAAGTTCGCCGCGTTGGTTCGAACCGCACCCAAAGTGTCAACGTTAGAGTCATTGCCTCCAGCAATCGCGACGTGGAAGCTGAGGTGAAGGCGGGTAGGTTCCGCGACGACTTGTTCTACCGGCTTAATGCCGTCGCGATCGTGCTGCCGCCGTTGCGCGATCGTCGCGAGGACATTCCGCCGCTGGCCCAGACATTTGCCCAGCGTGTCTATTCGTTAAGCCCGACGGTCCGGTTCACATCCGACGCGCTGGCGATGATGCAGGAGTATTCATGGCCCGGTAACATACGTGAACTCGAGAACGCCGTGGTCCGGGCCGCGGCGATGTGCGATGGTTTGATCCGGGTACAGGATCTGCCGGAGCGCGTGCGCAATTACGAGCAGCACAACGGCAACGGTGCGGAAGCAAACGGTTCGGCGTCCAACGAGACCCCGGTCGCCCTGGAAGAGTGGCCGTCGCTGGCCGAAGTCGAAGGACGCCACGTGGCGCGAGTCTTGGCCCACACCGGAGGCAACAAGCAGGCGGCATCGAGGGTTTTGGAAGTCGATCGCAAAACACTCGACCGCATGATCAAAAGGCACAACATTAATTTCGAAAAAGGACGGTTGCCCCCGCTCAATGGTTTCGCCGCGGAATCTTAACCGCGCGCGTGCGCATCGGTATTGGCCGAGTTGGTGATGGGCTGGCTGACGAAGTGGATGCTCTTCCTACGCTGGGTTGGCTTTGCCTCAAAGGTTGAAATTCCTCCTGACAATTACGGATAAGTGCTCAGTGATGCCCCAACGGGGCTACGTCCTCCAGCCCAGGATTCCGCTTCGGATCCCTGGGTAACGAAGGCTTTTGAGGCAAAGCCACGCCAGGCCGGGCGCCGCAATAAGACATCAGCAGCAAACTAAGGAATAGTCTTTTCGCTTCCGCTGACTAACTGCTGGAACCTCGGATCGGTGCGCAATGGTTCAAGGTGCGGATCGACGCGCACAAAAGTGAAGCCCACTGCGTGCTCCCGATCTGCTCGGGCCAGCCAGTCAAAGGCGTTGTCTCGATCTCCCAATAGGCAATAGATGATGGCAATCTCGTAAGCCGTCACCCAGTGTTCCTGACGTCGCGCCAAAATTTCATCAAGAATGGTACGCGCCTCCTCGTGTTGGCCAATCGCGGCCAGCACGTGCGCCCGCTTCGCGCGCGTGGTGGGGGTGTCGCCGGCAAAGCTCCGCTCCTGCTCATAAGCCGCGAGTGCCTCGGCAAACATTCCCTTCTTCTCGTATGCCCAACGCAGGATCGTGTGGGCAGAGACAGCTCCGGGGTCAAGTTCAAGCGCCTGATGACATTGCTCAATGGCATCGTCAAATCTTCCCGCCAGGAACAGCACGTTGGCAAGAGCGGTGGCAATTACCGACGACTGCGGCGAAATCTCGCGGGCGCGTTCCACTTCGGCGGCCGCTTCCTGGTGGCGTCCCATGGCCGAGAGGCTGTAGGCGTACCAACGATGCGCAACCTGATTGCCTGGTTTTAGCTGAATTGCTTTGCGCAACTCGCTTTCGGCTGAGGCCCAATCCCGGTCATGATGCAGCCTGACAAAACCAAGGGAAGCATGGGCTTCAGCCAGTTTGGGATCGGCAGCCACAGCGTTGATGGCGGATTCTTTGGCATGCTGCCAGGCTTCGGCCGGCGGCGGCTCAACATACCAGTTCAGCAACGCGTAGCAGTCGGCGAGTTCGGAGTAGGCCAGCGCGAATTTCGGATCAAGTTTCACTGCGCGTTCCAGTCTCTCGATCGCGTGTCGCAAACCTTCGGCGGTGCGCCGGGTCGCATAGTAACGGCCCGCTGTGTACAACTGACGCGCTTCTTCGTTTTCGCCGGACTGAGTGTCGGGCGTGGGCCGCGCGACGGGCGAAGTCACTGAACTTCCGGTGCGACTGGCGCTGCGCGCATGGGCGCTGGCCCTAAGGCGTCGCCGCGCGGGGCTGTTATCAACGGCCGGGTTCCGTGTCTTGCTCAGCAGCTCTTCAAACTCCGGCTCGCCGCGGAGGGGATCAAGCTGCGGCTCAACGCCGAGCCAAACCAGCCAACCTTCGCCGATCTCATAAGCTTCGCGCAGAAATTCCAGCGCCCTTTCCTTTTCCCCCAGCAGGACGTGGATCAGCGCGCGATGATAAGAAGAAACGTAGGACGTCGCCGACATTTCCTGCAAGCGATCCAACGCCGCGCGCGCATCAGCAGTGCGTCCGGCTGCCGCATAGGCGGCTCCCAAGCCAGCTATATAGAACTGGCCGCCGCTCGATAAATCCAAAACGCGTTCAGAGACTGCTACGGCTTCCGCTCCCCGTCCTATAGCGCGCAGCGTCCATGAATAGGTCGCCAGGCCATAAGTGAAATCGGGAACTGCCTCCAGCATGTTTTGGTAAGTCGTGATCGACTCATCAAAGCGGCGCGAGTGGTAGTAGCACCAGCCCAGCGCTTGCATGATGCTCGGCGACAGCGGGTCGAGCTCGCGGGCACGCAGCATTTCATTCAACGCCTCGTCGAAGCGTCCCACCATTAATAGATGAAAGCCATGCCAATGATGAGCGGTGGCATAGTTCGGGTTGATCTCGATCGCCCTCCGTTGGTGGGCCTCGGCAACAGCCCAATCAAAATGGCACACCGTGGCGAATCCAAGCGCGGTATAAGCTTCAGCTGAGGTGGGATCGAGTTCGACCGCTTTGCTCGCGGCCTTTTTGGCCGCGGCGGCGCATTCCGCAAAAGGCCGGATTCCAAACACCCCCAGCCAGTTGTAGTAGTCGGCGATGCCCGTATAAGCGAGAGCGTAATCAGGATCGAGTTCAATGGCGCGGTTGTAGCACTCCAGCGCCCGCGCAAAACCGGATTCGGTATATGTGTTCCAGTAGTAGCGGCCGCGCAGATAAGTCTCAAATGCTTCCGCACTATGGGTGCCGCGCTTCGAAAGTTGACGTTGCTCATCACCGGTCAGTTGTGGCAGGAGTGCGTTCGCGACTTGCTCAGAAATGGAATCCTCGATCTGCAGCACGTCCGTTGAGTCTTCATCAAACTGCTCGGACCAGCGGGTGACGCCTTCGCTGACGCTCACCATCTGCGCCGTCACGCGCAGCCGCGCACCGGAACGGCGCAGGCTGCCATCGATGATGTAATCCACGCCGAGGTCGCGTCCGGCCACCAGGGGATCGACCGCGGCGCCTCTATAATTAAGGACACTGCTGGTAGGGCGGACAATTAATCGCTGCACGTTGCTCAAACGCGTGATCAAAGCGTCCGCCAGTCCAACGCCCAGATATTCATCCCCGGTATGCTCGCCCGGCGAGCCCAGAACCTTGAAGGGCAAAACGGCGATTGATTCCTGCCCGGCCAAAGAGTGCGCCGGCAGCGTAGGCAACGCGGCAAGCCGGTGATTCAGTTTCCGCAGCAGATCGTTGAAGCGCGGATGTCCGTGCAGCGGATCGAGTTCCGGATCGACGCCGATCCAAAGCACCTTGGCGTCGTTCGCATGGCGCGCCTGCTCAAGTAAATCGAGAGCTGTTTCGTAACGGCCAAGGGCGGAATTCACCAGGGCCAGGTGATAAGGCGAGACGTGCCGGCGCTGGGACAGCTCATGCAACTCCTCCAGCACGGCCTCAGCCGCGGCGAAGTTTCCCGCTTCGGCGTGGGCCGATGCCAGTCTGGCCAGGGTCTGCGACGCTTTCCCCATAAATTCGACGCAACGCTGAGCGGCGGCAATGGCCTCCTCGTGACGGCCCAAACGGCTTAACGCGAAACTGGAAACGTAGAGCATCATCAGGTTCTGCGGCTCTGAAGCCAGCGTGTCCAGAGCGATCGCCGCCGCCTCTTCGAAACGCCGCGCGTGATACAAACACCACACCACCGTGAAGCGCGAGATGATGGCGAGCGGGTCCAGATCCCGAGCGATGTAGGCTTCGCGCAAGCTTTCAGTGAAACGGCCCTCCATCGCCAATTGCAGGGCATACCAAATTCGCGCGGTCGAATAGTTAGGATTTAGTTCAATGGCGCGCAGGATTTCTCGCTCGCCGCTGGCCCAGGCAAAGTCGCGGCACAGCGTCGCCTGGCCGAGCGCGGCGTGGCCTTCGGCCATCGAAGGGTCGAGCGCCACGGCGGTAGATGCGGCTTCGTACGCCGCCGCCGAGCACTCAGCGAAAGGAAGTACGGTAAAGCTTCCCAGCCAACTGTAGTATGCGGCGATTCCGGCGTATGCAACGGCGTAGTTAGGATCGAGCGCGATCGCCTGGTTGTAGCAAACGATGGCCCGCGCAAAGCCATCTTCGGTGAACGTGTTCCAGTAGAACCTCCCGCGCAGGTAAGCCTCATGGGCGTGGGGATCGTCGGTGCCTCGCTTGGCCAGTCGCAAACGTTCTTCACCAGTCAGGTGCGGCACCAGGGCTTCGGCTACGTGTGAAGAGATGGCGTCTTCGAGGCTGAGCACGTCGGTGAATTGCTCGTCAAATTGTCCCGCCCAGACCGCCGTCCCGTCGTGCACGTTCAGCAATTGCACTGTTACGCGGATCCGATCAGAGGCACGGCGCATCCGCCCGTCGAGCACGAAAGCGACCGCCAGTTCCCGCCCCGCGAGCAAGGGATCGGAGTCGGCGCCATAGCGCAAGACGCTGCTGGTTGGCCGCACTGCAAACCGGCCGATAGCGCTCAGCCTCGTGATCAGCGCGTCGGCCAGCCCCGTGCCCAGGTAGTCCGGACCGGAGTCGGATCCGTGGAACAAGTCCAGCATTTTCAATGGGAGGACGGCGAGCGAGTTCTCCTGCGAGCTGGGTTCCAAACTCGCCTGTGCCTGGAGTGGAGGGGCAGGTGACTCAGAAAGCGGCCGGCCTTCCAGATAGCGCGTGATGTCATCACGCAACTCTTGCGCTGTTTGATAACGCCATTCAGGTTCTTTGCGTAACGCCCGCATGACGATGCTGTCGAGGTCGCCGACAAACTCTCGGCGCAGAGAATCCAGGGTCGCGCTACGCGCCAGATAGAGTTG
Organism: Blastocatellia bacterium; assembly: GCA_033856235.1. GTDB lineage: Bacteria > Acidobacteriota > Blastocatellia > Pyrinomonadales > Pyrinomonadaceae > DASXRU01. Next base: position 39,108 of record JAWVFI010000018.1, read on the forward strand.
GCTGAGCGTGGTTGATTCATCACCGAACGATGATGACGGCAACACATCTTCGGGCCGCGTAATGATGAATCCGAGCGGAGCGGGCGGCTCTTCACAAATGACGCGCGCGATTTCGTGCGGGGCGCGGTTCCGCAAACGATAGGGCCGGTGTCCGGTCAACAATTCGTACAGCAGCACGCCGAGTGAATAGACATCTGTGGTGGGAGTGGTCGGCTCGCCCTGCACCTGTTCCGGGGAAGCGTACTCCGGCGTCATCAGCCGCATTGCAGTCGCCGTAGGATCGTGCGTGATGTCGCCGGCGAGATCGGGATTGAGGAGTTTCGCAATGCCAAAGTCCAGGAGCTTGGGAACGCCTTCGCCGGTAACCAGCACGTTCGATGGCTTAATGTCCCGGTGCACGACCTGCTTTTGATGCGCGTAGTGTACCGCCTCGCAGATGGCGCGAAATAGTTTTAAGCGTTCGGCGACGCTAAGTTGGCGGGAATCGCAGTAGTTGTAGATTTGCTGGCCCTGGATAAACTCCATCACGAAGTAGGGCAAGCCATCGTCCGTTGTACCTCCATCTAACAAACCCGCGATATGTGGATGATCGAGCGCGGCCAGGATCTGCCGCTCTTTCCGAAAGCGTCGCAGGATGAAATCGGTGTCCATGCCGCGCTTGACCAGTTTGATCGCCACGCGGCGCCTGAACTCATTGTCGGCCCGGACGGCTTCATAGACGGCGCCCATTCCGCCGCGCCCGATTTCCCGTTCGATTTGATACGTGCCCAGACGTCGGCCAATCATGGGATCGGCTTCGTCTTCGAATAACGGCAGCGATTCCAATTCGCTGAGATCCGTTTCGGCGACGTACAAGGGTTTTTCCAGGAGATCGCCCGCGCTGTCATGTTGCGCCAGCAGGGTTTCCACGTCGCGGCGCAGATCGGTGTCCGCGCCGCAGGCACGGGAAATGTATGGGGCTCTGTCAGCCAGTCCCATATCTATGGCAACCTGGAAAATCTCTTCTACTTGTCGCCAGCGTTCGGGGGTCATATTACTGATGGTGGTGATTGCTTGTCAGAACCGCCGGCGGTAGCGGGCGGGCTCAATTTAACGTGTGATCCGGTAAGAGGATCGTGCAGGCTTACCCAGCCCTGTTCGTCCTTAAGCCCTCTGCATCTCTCCGTAAAGCCAGGCCTTGGCCAGACGCCAATGACGTTTGATAGTCGTCGGCGTAACGCCCAGGATGTCGGCAGCCTCTTCAATCGACAAGCCGCCGAAATAGCGCAATTCGATGATGCGCGCCTTTTGTTCGTCGAACACGGCGAGCGTTTTCAGGGCATCGTCGAGCGCAATCAATTCCGCACTGCGTTCAACGGCCCGGTCGATGTTTTCGTCAAGGGAGAGCTTTTGAAAGTCCTGGCCGCGCTTTTCCGCGTTGTGCTTGCGCGCGTGATCGACCAGCAGCCGTCGCATGATCTGGGCCGCGACTCCAAAAAAGTGCGCCCGGTTCTGCCAATTGACCCGGGTCTGATCCACTAACCTGATGTAAGCCTCGTGCACTAGGGCAGTCGGCTGCAGGGTGTGATCCGGGCGTTCTCGACGCAGATAATTTCCTGCCAGTTTTCGCAATTCATCGTAGATGACCGGTAATAAAAGATCAACCGCATCACGATCGCCATTGGAAACCTCGATCAATAGTTGAGTGACGTTGTCGGCCGGGTGCTGATTCAAGCGTAATGAGTCTCCGTCGTGACTACGGTTTAGGGTGAGCCGCCAGTATAAAACACACCAGCGATTTGTCAGAACCGCCTGCGGTAGCGGGCGGTTGATCTTCTCGATCCAGGCAGTTTATGGAGACATCAACCGCCCGCTACCGCAGGCGGTTCTGACTAGTTGGTCCTTTTCGTCGATCTTTTGCGCGTTAGCATATGAAGGCAATAATCAAGGCCTTTAGAAAGAGAAAACGAAATCATGCAAGCCAATCAGTTAACCATTACGAGTCATACAGTTGCACAAATGAATGTAGTCCGTGGCGCCGGCAGTCTTTGGACCCGGCTTGGGATCTGGCTGACGCGAGTCCTGGGATGCTGGCATACGGAGATGAGCCGCCCGGTGTCAATTCAGGGTCAAACCTATCGTACTTGCCTGGATTGTGGCGCCCAAAGGCAATTCAATACTCGAAATTGGGAAATGCAGGGTGACTTTTACTACCGCCGCGCGAATCTTAACCTTTACGCACGCTGATGTCAGAACCGCCTGCGGTAGCGGGCGGTTGAACTCTCGGTTCGCGCTCGTCGGCTGGCGGAAGTTCAACCGCCCGCTACCGCAGGCGGTTCTGACCGCCGCTTGCGCCCACAGCAGAGGCTTTGTTAGAATCTCGCTTCGTTATTTGGTACCAGGTGCGGTGACCTTAACCGCCAGGCAGTTGTAAGCCAAACTTTTGATAGGATGCTCCAGAAGACCTTCGTCATGAATCGAACATACACTCGATTCTTTACTTTTTGATTGCTCGGCCTGCCGCACAACGGCGGGCACGCGACGAAGGCGCTCCTATCGAATCCGATCAGTGAAGTAGTAAGTC
>JAWVFI010000019.1:0-19625 GCA_033856235.1 Blastocatellia bacterium
CAGAAGACCTTCGTCATGAATCGAACATACACTCGATTCTTTACTTTTTGATTGCTCGGCCTGCCGCACAACGGCGGGCACGCGACGAAGGCGCTCCTATCGAATCCGATCAGTGAAGTAGTAAGTCGTAACCGGAAAAATCGAGTTGTAGGAGCCAGGAGCTGTCGCTTTGTGCGGCGCGCTCGTGATTGCGGCTCTGCCGCCGCACAGTGCGGAAAGGCTTGCCTTTCCGATTGGCGCTTTTTTGAATTGGGGCTACGCCCCTTGCGCGAGGCGAGCCTCGCTAACTGTTAAGGGAACCGTGGTCGGTAAGGCAGAGCCTTACCGCACTGTGCTGCGGCAGAGCCGCTGTTTAAGTTCAGAATGACTGAGATTAACGTCCAATTGAATGACGGTCCGATCGTGCAGGTACCTGCTTCTGCCACGGTGGAAGAGGTGCTGAAGAAACTGGATCGAGATTTAGCTAAGAAGGCATTGGCTGCCGAGGTGGACGGCCAAGAGGTCGATCTCGGTCGAAGGTTCGACTCTATCCCGGCTCCTTCCGGGCCTGAGGCTCTACTGAAATTCAACAGAAACAACACAGCTAAGCTAAACCCCATTCTTCCTCAAAACGATGGCAGCGAGAAAGACAAAGGCCTGGAGGTCTTGCGTCACTCCACCGCTCATCTGCTGGCAGCGGCCGTGCTCGATCTGTTTCCCGGCACCAAGTTGGGAATCGGCCCGGCGTTGCTTGACGATCCGCGGTACGGATTTTTCTACGATGTGATTACGCCGGAGCCGTTGACCGAAGCTGACTTGCCGGCCATTGAAAAACGTATGCGGCAGATCGCGAGTCGCAATCTGGCGTACCGCCGGGACGAGATTTCGAAAGCGGAAGCATTGCGGATCTTTCAGGAGCGCGAAGAGCCGCTGAAGCGCGAGTTGATTGACGAGAAGGCCGGCGAAACTGTCAGCGTCTACTATATTGATAACTCGCCGTTTATTGATTTCTGTCTGGGACCGCACGTGCCCAACACCAACAAGCTCCGCGCTTTCAAGGTTCTTTCGCTGGCCGGCGCCTACTGGAAGGGAGATGCCGCAAACCCGCAGATGCAGCGCATCTACGGCACGGCCTTCTTCACGCAGGAACAACTGGATGCGTGGTTGAAGCAGCGTGAGGAAGCGGAGAAACGCGATCACCGGCGTCTGGGAAAAGAACTCGACTTGTTTTCGATTAACGATCAGTACGGCCAGGGTCTGGTCCTCTGGCATCCCAAGGGCGGGGCGATCCGCAAAGAGATGGAAGATTACTTGCGCGGGCAGTTAGAGCAGCGCGGTTATGGGCTGGTTTTCACGCCGCACATTGCGAAGCGCGAGCTATGGCAGCGTAGCGGTCACGAAGAAACCTATGGCGACGTAATGTTTTCGCCGACCGAGTTGGAAGAAACGCAGTTCCGGTTGAAGCCAATGAACTGCCCGTTTCATATCGGCATTTACAAGTCATCGCAGCATTCGTATCGCGAGCTACCCTTGCGTTATGCCGAGCTGGGCACGTGTTACCGGGCCGAACTTTCGGGCACGCTGCATGGGCTGATGCGGGTCCGCGGGTTTACGCAGGACGATGCTCACATTTTCTGTACTCCGGAAACTGTGCACGGCGAGATTGTCGATTGCATTCAGTTTGCGTTTTCACTACTCGGCGCTTTCGGGTTTGACAAGTTCAAAATCGAATTGTCCGTGAGAGGCAACGGCACGACCAAAAAGTATCTTGGTTCTGACGAAGATTGGCAGCGGGCAGAGAGTGCGCTGGTCGCGGCGCTTGAGGGGCAGAGTCTCGCTTACGAGCGAATCGAGGATGAAGCAGCGTTCTACGGGCCGAAGATTGATATCAAGGTCGAAGACTCAATCGGACGATTGTGGCAGTTGACGACCGTGCAGTTTGATTTCAACCTCCCGGAACGTTTCGAGCTTGAATACAGCGGCGAGGACAATAAACCTCACCGACCGATCATGATCCATCGCGCGTTGTTTGGGTCGATGGAGCGCTTTTTCGGCGTCCTGATTGAACACTATGCCGGCGCGTTTCCTCTCTGGCTGGCGCCGGTGCAGGTGGCTGTGTTGCCGATTACCGATCGGGTCAACGATTATGCCGAGCGAGTGGCAGCGGAGCTGCGGCAAAACCATTTGCGCGCAGAAGTGAATCTGCGCAGTGAAAAAATCGGCGCGAAGATTCGTGACGCCCAAATGCAAAAGGTGCCCTTCATGCTGGTGCTGGGCGATCGAGAGATGCAGGAAGAGAAAGTGGCAGTGCGGGAAAGAAGTCAGGGCGACATTGGCGCCATGACGATAGCGGGCTTTGTGGAAATGGCGCGGCGGCTGGTCGAGACGCGCGCGCTCTCAAATCAATAGGTATCAGGTATCAGGTGTCGGGTGTCAGTTGCCAGAACGGGCGCGAAGCTGAAACCCGACACCCGACACCCGAACACCTGGAACCCTTTTCCTAAGGAGGTGCAGCGATAGCTACAGGTTTTCGAGGACGTGGACGGCCGGATCACCGGCGAGCTCCCGTGGTACGCATTAATGAGAGAATTCGTGTCCCCCAGGTCCGTGTAATTGGCGACGATGGGGAACAACTTGGGGTGATGGAAACGCGCGACGCCGTGCGGGCCGCCAGAGAGAAGGGGCTGGACTTGGTGGAGGTTGCGGCGACGGCGGAACCGCCTGTTTGTCGCATCATCGACTTTGGCAAGTTTCAATACGAACAGAAGAAGAAGGCGAATGAGGCCAAGAAAAAGCAGGTCAACATCGTCGTCAAGGAAGTGAAGTTCCGTCCCGGCACGGACGATCACGATTATGAGTACCGGATGAAGCACGCGCGCGATTGGCTGGTCGGTGGCGACAAAGTCAAAGCGACTATCTGGTTTCGCGGCCGCGAGATGACGCACCGTGAGCTGGGCGCGCGCATCCTGGAAAAGCTGGAGAAGGATCTGGCGGATGTGGGTGAGCCCGAGTTACGCCCGCGCATGGAAGGGAACCAGATGTTCTTAATCTTTGGGCCGAAGCGGCATAAGACGGCCAAACAACCGCAGGCAACGCCGCCACCGAGTCCACCGCCGGCTTCCAGTCAGCCGCCCGCGGCATAGGTTTCGGTTCACAATTTTACGTTCAAGATTTGCGGAGGAGAAATAATGCCAAAACTGAAAACACATAAAGGCGCGGCCAAGCGGTTTCGTCTGACGGCCACGGGAAAGATTAAGCGCGGCCATTCACATGCCCGCCACATTCTGACCAAGAAGACCAACAAGCGTAAGCGCTTGCTGGATATAGACGGGCTGGTGGCGCCCGGCGACCAGAAGCGGGTTGAGCGAATGCTGCCCTACGGACGGGACTAATGAATGTCCGACAAACTTCAGTTTGTCGTGGACATTGGTTGAAGAACTATTGATGAGTAGCGTGAATTAGCGCTTAGCGACAAACTGAAGTTTGTCGGACATTGGAGGGGAATCATGCCTAGAGCAAAACGCGGAAACAAGCGCCTGGAACGGCGGAAGAAAATCTTAAAACTTGCCAAGGGGTATCGTGGCACTAAGTCGAAGCTATATCGTTCAGCGAAAGAGTCAGTAGAGCGAGGTTTGAACTTCGCCTATACCGGACGCAAGCTGCGGAAGCGCGACTTTCGCACTTTATGGATTGTGCGCATCAGCGCGGCGGCCAGAATCAACGGTCTCAGCTATTCCCAATTCATGCACGGTCTGAAGCTGGCCGGGATTGAACTCGATCGCAAGATACTTGCCGACCTGGCAGCCAAGCAGCCGGAGGCTTTCACCTCCCTCGCCGGCCAGGTGAGAAAAGCCCTGGACGAAAAACCGGAAGCCAGAGCGGCGGCCTAATAAAGTCACGTTGCCTTTGGGGAAGGACCCTAGCGATGAGCCGGATCAAATATCTCAGCGGGAAGTCTATGCGAATGTTCGCCGGCCTGATGCTCACTATGCTGGTGGCGGCATCGTGTGCCCTGGCGCAGCAGAAGCCAGTTGAGAGCCCCACGCCGACGCCGGTTGCCGTGAAAGATTTGGTGTCCGGTAAATACGAAGGACCGGCTAAAGCCGCAGGCGTCGCGGATGTTCCTTTGAGTCTGGAGCTGGCCAACGCCGCAAGCAAGGTTTCGGGCCGCTTGATAACGCCTCAGGGACCTGTAGAGATCAGTGAAGGCACGCTGGCCGATGGCAAACTCGTGATTAAACTCGGCGCTGGCGGAAAGGGTGGGATGATTGCAGCTCGCCTTCAGGATGAAACCGTCGTCGGCGATTGGATACCGGCCGGGGCGCCGAAGCGCACGATAGAGTTAAAAAAGGTCACCCCGGTAAGCGTTGACCTCTCAGGCGAGTGGTCCGCCCTCGCTGACAGTCAGGGCGGCTTTCCCTTCCTATTGACCCTCAAAGTTGAGGGCGAAAAAGTTACCGGAAGCAGCAATTCGCAAATAGGTGACGCACCCATCTCCAGCGGAAGTTGGAAAGATGGCAAGCTCGCATTCGTTCTCGATGCTGCTAACGGGCCCATTGCCATGAGCGCGACTTTGGTTGAAGGAAAGTTGGTCGGCGATTTTGACTACGCGGGTCAATTGCAAGGCAAGTGGGTCGCCGCAAGGAAAGCGCCTTAGATATCCCGAGCTGCAGAACTAACGCTCGGGCTACTGCCCCGTCCGGCAGGTGTAGGGCGTGAGATTAAGACTTATTGATGACTGATAGCGAAAACAATCAGGACCCGACCCGGCAAGTTGAAGCCGCAAACAAAGCGTTCGAGCAAGACTTCGAGCGCTTTGTGCGCTTTCGCAGCGGCGCGTCAGGGGTCAGCCTCGCTTTGGCCGAAGCGGAGAAGCTGGAACGCGACCTATCCGAGTTGCGTTCGCGGCATACCGGCAAGAAAAGCACGATGGCCGCCGCCAAGAAATTGATCGGGCGGGTGGCCGCGGAGGAGCGCGCGGCTTTCGGTCAACTCGTTCAGCAAACAGAGGCGCAGATGCTTCAGGCCATAGCTGAGGCCGACCAAACCCTAAAGGAAACCATCGCCGCCCGGCGCAGCGAGGGCGAGAGCCTGGACGTCACGATGCCGGGCCGGCGGATCCGTCATGGCCACTTACACCCGATAACCCTAATGCGAGAGCGCATCGAAGACATCTTCGTTTCCCTCGGATATGCCATCGAAGACGATCGGGAGATCGAAACTGACTTCTATAACTTCGAGGCGCTGAATATTCCCGAAGGTCATCCCGCGCGCGCGGCTCAAGACACGTTTTATACGACTGAGAATTTGGCGCTGCGTTCCCAGACCTCGACCGTGCAGATTCATGCGATGCAGAAGCGCGGCGCCCCGGTGCGCATGATTGCTCCGGGCAGGGTTTTTCGCCGGGACACTCCCGACCCAACGCATAACCCGATGTTTTTTCAGGTGGAGGGTCTGTGCGTCGATCGGGGAATCACGATGGCCCACTTGAAGGGCACCGTGTCGGAATTCCTGCGACGTATGTTCGGGCCCGAAACGGTAACACGTTTCCGTCCTTCTTACTTTCCCTTTACCGAGCCGAGCGCCGAGTTTGATTTCAGTTGTTTCAAATGCGGCGGCCAGGGCTGTCGAATTTGTAAGCACTCGGGCTGGATTGAGCTGGGCGGCTCCGGCATGGTGCATCCGAATGTGCTGAAAGTGGCCGGAGTTGATCCCGAAGAGTTTACTGGGTTTGCTTTCGGCCTGGGCATTGACCGGATGTGTGCTTTGATGTACGGCCTGGATGATATCCGTTTGCTGTTCGAGAACGACGTCCGATTCTTAGAGCAATTTAGGTAATAGTGAGTGGTCAGTTGTAGTTGTCAGTTGCAAAAAACAAGAAGCCGGCTGACGACTAACCACTGACAACTGACAACTGACAACTAACAACTAACAACTAACAACTAACAACTAACAACTGATCACTGACTTCCGATGCTTATTAGTCACAACTGGCTACGCGAGCTAACCAACACGAATCTGAGCCCGCTCGAATTACGAGAGCGGCTGACTATGGTCGGTTTGGCTATCGATGCTGTGGAGGAGCGTGAGGACGACGCCGTACTCGACGTCGAGGTGCCTTCAAATCGTCCCGATTGTCTGTCGCACATCGGCATCGCGCGCGAAGTCGCGGTGATTGAAGACTCACAGGTCCAAAGTCCAACCTCCACACTCGAAAACACAAGCGGAAATACAGAAGATTTTGCCGGCGTCGAGATTCTCGATACCGATCTGTGCCCCCGTTATGCGGCTTGGGTCATTCGGGGGACGACGATTGCTCCTTCGCCTGGGTGGCTGGTCCGGCGTCTGGAATCGATCGGGCAGCGGCCAATTAACAATGTGGCGGACATCACTAACCTGGTTCTGCACGAGGTGGGGCAGCCGCTGCACGCGTTTGATCTCGCGAAGTTGAAAGCACACCGCATCGTGGTTCGTCGGGCCAATGCGGGGGAAAAGATCAAGACGCTCGATGGAGTCGAGCGAGAGTTGGACAGCGATATGCTCGTCATCGCCGATGCGCAGAATCCGGTGGCATTGGCCGGCGTCATGGGCGGTGAGGATTCGGAGATTTCCAATGCGACCCGCGATGTGCTGATCGAGAGTGCCTACTTTAATCCTGCTTCTGTCAGGCGCACGGCCCAGCGGTTGGGGATGCACACCGAAGCTTCTCACCGGTTCGAACGTGGTGGCGATATCGAGGGCGTGCGACAGGCTCAGGAACGCTGCGTTTCTCTGATATGTGAAATTGCCGGTGGCACGGCCACAGTTTCTCCCCTTGATGTCTATCCAGCGCCGCACCCAACGCGAACGGTTGGTTTTCGCTCATCCCGGGTTCGTACGTTAACAGGTCTGGAAGTTACGAGAGCCGAAACGGATAGGATCCTGACGAAGCTGGGATTCATCATTATACGACGGACAGTCGTGACCGGAAGCGAGGTCAAGTTTTTAGAGGGCGACGACGCCGGCCACGATCAGGTTTTCGCGGTGCCTTCGTGGCGCGGAGATGTGGAGCGGGAAGAAGACCTGGTGGAAGAGATCGCCCGGCACACCGGATATCAAAAGATCGCGTCGGAGTTACCTCCCGCCGGATCGGCCGGCGAGTACTTTCCCGGTGAAAAGAGAAAGCGGGCAGTTCGCCGCACGTTGGCCGCGATGGGCTTTGATGAGGCCATCAGCTTCAGCTTCGTTGATGCCTCTCATGACAATCAGATCGAGCCAATCCCAGCTCTGGCTGGTGATGCGGGAACCTCCGCCTCTGATGCCGAAAATTTTGTAACGCTCAAGAACCCGATTATCGAAGACTGGACGCGAATGCGACCAACCCTTTTGCCTGGCTTGCTTAACGCCGTCAAGCATAACCTAAACCACGGCAACCGGGACGTTTGCCTGTTTGAGATTGGGCGCGTTTTCGGAGCTAATCGGATCCCGGGGGAGATGCCGAACGAGCGTGAGGCGCTGGCGCTGGTAGCCACCGGCGGAAAGCGGCAGGCGGGTGAAGCAGGTTCAGCTGAGCTGGGTTTCTTTGACCTGAAAGGCGCCATCGAGGCCGCATTTGAGGCTATGAATGTTCCGGCTCTGACATTCACGTCTGAAACCGTAAAACATTTGCGCCATGGTCAGGCCGCCAACATTCGCACGGCCAGTGGAGTCAAGGTTGGAACTATCGGCACGCTGACGGACGAGATTGGTACGAACTACAAATTTCGCCAGAAGGTTTTTGTAGCAGAAGTCGATCTGAGCACGCTGTTGGAACTCGGCGACCAACCAGTGTTCTATTCTCCTTTGCCCCGATTTCCATCGGTGGTGCGTGACGTTTCGCTGCTGCTCGATCGGAAGGTTGCGGTTGCGGATTTATTGCAAGCGGTTGCTGTTCAGGAACTGGAAGAGTGTCGCGCGGCAGGATTGGTTGGTGTTTTCGAAGGCGACACAATTCCCGATGGCAAACGTTCGGTCACTCTGCGCATGGAGTATCGCGCTGCCGATCGCACTCTGCGCGACACGGAAGTTGATCAAATGCACTGGCGCATCGTTAAGGCGTTGGAAAACGACTTCCATGCAGAAGTGAGATAAGAAACCAAATAGAAGTTTTCTGTAACGCGAACGGTTGGGTTGCACGCGTTGAATCTCACAATCGCAAACTAACAGTTTGCGTTACAAATTAGAGAGCTGGAAAAATAAATCACCCTTAGCGGGCGACAGAGTGTTGCGCTCGCGCGCGCGAAGTCGCATAATCCGGTTGCTATCTCCCGGCATCGCGGAATCTGGAGCAGGATCAATGGTTGGACTATCTGGACTGGAAAAGTTTTCTCATCTCGAGGACAAGATCTATCGCACCATCGAGCTGACGAAGACTCTGCGCCAGGAAAAGGAAGAACTGGAACGCGAGCTGGCTGCGATTCGCCGCGACATTGGCAGCCTATTGAACGAGAAGGACCGGCTGGAAACCAACGTGGAACGATTATTATCTGAGCGCGACACGATTCGGATGAAGATCGAGGCGATGCTGGACGCGGTGGCCACACTCGACCCGGAAATGGCGGAGGCAATGCGCCGATGAAGAATGCAGACGGATTTAGCCTCGATAAGGGCAACCTGGATGCCGGGACGATTCGCGTCGAGATTTACAATCAAACCTACAACATCCGTTCGGACGGTGATTCGGACTACATTTCAGAGTTGGCTGATTTCGTAGACAGCCGGATGCGCGAGATTTCCTCGGGAACTCTAACTGTTGATTCGCTTAAGGTTGCTATCCTGGCCGCGCTCTACATTGCCGACGAACTGCACCGGCTGAAAAATATCCATGAACAGGCTGACGAGCAGCTTGCCTCTCGCAGTTCTGAATGCGCTGAAATGCTGGATCGCCTGTTAAAGTTTCGCAGTTCAGCAGAGCGGCAGCAGCCCAGCGGCGCGGGGAGTATTGCTTTTACTTAGGGCGAAGGCTTGGCGCTTGAGACTGGAAGGCTGGCGGATGCGTCGGCCTTTTCTGTTTTATTGGATACTCGATGTGTAGCCGCTATCCCCGAACATTCCGACGTGCTTTGCACAGAAACTCCGATTTGGCGTTCCTTAGTGTTGTTCGTGTATTTCGTGAATCGTAACACCGCGATTCGCCAACGCACGATTCACGAAATACACGAAATCCCCCGAAAGTCACACCAATCAACTGCGATCTTGGCATTGCCACTCGTCGGCTTCAAATTGCGCGGGACTCTTTGGGCAAAGCGCCTCCGAAGCAAATAAATCATTCACTGCCCCAGTATCAAGCCTCTAGCATCCAGCCTCGCCGCCGTGCTAGTATCCGTCCGTCAGAGGGTGCATTCTGCGGGGCTCGTCACCGAATATGATGATTGAGCCAACGTCGTTGATTAGGGAGACCGACGCTGCTTAGTCTGGTGCGTTTCTTCATCGTTAAGGAATGCCAACGACTGCGGCGAAAAAAAGGTCACCCACCTGTTTACGCAGGTTCAATTACGACTTCGGAACGACCGCGCGGTTTCCCTCTGACCAAGGTTTCGTAAACAGTAAACAGTGAACCGTGAACGGAAGCGACGCCTTCTGTTCACGGTTTTCTATTTGGGCTCTCCTTAGCGTATCCTCGTTTCACTGTTCGCCATTCACTGTTCACTGTTTACTGTTCACTGTTCACTGTTCACTGTTCACTGTTCACTGTTCACTGTTCACTGTTCACTGTTCACTGTTTGCTGTTCACTGCCTTTATGAAAGTCTTAATCATCGGTGACGTAGTGGGAAGGCCCGGCCGGGTGGCCGTGCTGGAACGCCTGCAGGACATCAAAGAACAACATCACATCGACATTGCCATGCTGAACGCGGAAAACGTGGCCGGCGGGTTTTCCATCACTCCGTCGATTGCCGATCAGTTGTTTGGCGGCGGGATCGATCTGATGACCTCCGGGAACCATATTTTTGACAAGCCCGAAGTCATTCCTTATATGGAAAAACAGCGGCGGCTGATCCGGCCGGCTAACTATCCTCCGACGACGCCGGGGGCGGGGATGTGGTTTGGCGAGATTCGCGGCTTTAAACTGGCGATCATTAACCTTCTGGGACGCGTTTTCATGCAGCCGGCCGACGATCCGTTCCGGGTCGCCGATGAATTGCTGGCGACTCTTCCCGCAGACACCAAAATGCGCATTGTGGACATGCACGCTGAGGCGACTTCAGAAAAGGCCGCCATGGGATGGTACCTGGACGGCCGCGTTTCCGCTGTCGTGGGAACGCATACCCACGTGCAAACGGCTGACGAGCGAATCCTGCCGGAAGGGACGGCGTTCATTACTGACTTAGGGATGACGGGGAGTTACTCGGGAGTGATCGGGATGAACAAGGCGGATGTAATCGCGCGCTTTACCTCCGCGGTGCACCGGCGGGCCAATCATTCGACTGGCGAGGTGCGCATCTGCGCCGCGATTGTAGATATTGACGAGGAGACGGGCAGAGCTCGGGAGATATCGCGGCTCAACTTGGCTCATGAGCAATGAGCAGCGGTGTGCCCACCACCCGCTATTCTGGCGATAGATCGGGAGGAACGACTCCGCCACTGTGTTGCGGGGTAGCAATCGGCGGTGGCGACATCAGAATTTGAGAGTAGCCTTCGGGAAATGAACGGACCCGGCCGTTGGCATCGGTAACGACGTGGCCGGTTTCACCTTCGGCAATGACTACTCCATCTGACGCGCGCACAATCTCGTAGCCGAAACGGAGCGATCGCTTGCGCAGTTCAGTGATGTGGGTCCGAATCAGCAGTTCATCGTCGTAGTAGGCGGGGGCTTTGTAGCGACAGTAACTTTCGGCGACGACCAGGAAAGCATTGTCATCCTCTTCCATATCGCGGTATGAAAAGCCACGGGCGCGGCAAAACTCGGTGCGGCCGATCTCATACCAGATGAGGTAGTTGGCGTGATAGACCACGCCCATTTTGTCTGTTTCGGAGTACCGCACACGCACCAGAGTCTCGTGCCACTCTCCGATTTCGGGTTCCGCTGCGCTAGGGTGCATCGTCAATCTCAGGACATTCGTAGAATGAATGCCAGCCTCGGTTCCGGGAACTAGTTAGACGTTTAGCGGACTATAAGAGCGTTAGGTTAGGTATGTCAAAGCAAATCAATAGCGGGGGGCAATTCCACCAGTCCGGCCGGACCCAGGGCGAGCAGCGGTTAGCGGGTAATCGTCACCGCAGGCGGGTTTGGCAGGGCGTATCGCTGGGCCTCGCGGCATTTTTATTGGCGTCGCTCGTTTTCGCCCCGGCGGGCACTGCTCAACGCCGGGCGGCGGCACGCCGATTGTCGAGCAGCACTGCGCAGAAGGCCACCGCCGCTTCGGCCCGAAATGCGGCACTGACTGCCACCACCGCGACTGTCTTGAAGGACATCAGCAGGATTCGAGAGTTATCCATTCTGCATCAGGTTCGCAGCTCGACCCAATCGCGCCCCGAAATCCAGCGCATGCTGATCAAGAGCCTGGACGAGGAAAGCTCGCCTGCGGAACTACATGCCACCGAGATCATGTGGAAGAAGTTGGGGTTGGCCCCCGCGGATTTTCACTTCCGCGAATTCCTGATTCAATTGCTGACGGAGCAGGTTGCGGGCTACTACGAGCCGAAGTCGAAGCAATTTCATGTGGCGGACTGGCTCGATTTGGATGTGCAGAAGCCGGTAATGGCGCATGAATTAACTCACGCGCTTCAGGATCAGCATTTTAATTTGGGCCGGTTTGAGCGCTGGCCCAAGGGCGATTCGGATGCTGAGCTGGCGGCACATGCCCTGGTCGAAGGTGATGCCAGTCTGGCGATGATGTTGTACGTCATTGATGACCCGCTCCGATCTGTCGCCTTAATCAAGGCGATGAAAGCCGGCAGTCTGGGGGACAGCGAACAATTGGATCGGGCGCCGCGGGCGCTCCACGAATCCCTTCTGTTTCCTTATACCGAAGGCCTGGCGTGGGCCACGTCGGTTTACAAGCAGGGTCACTGGGCCGCCGTTTCGCGCGCCTTCACGGAGTTGCCTAGATCGAGCGAACAGATTCTTCACGTGGAGAAATACTTTGCCCATGAAGCGCCAGTCAAAGTTGAGCTGACAAACATCAGTAACCTTCTCAATACTCTCGGTAAGCCCACTGCTTCCGGCAAAGTGTGGCGCCGCGCCGATTACGACATCATGGGCGAGCATGGTTATTACGTGATTCTTGACGAGTTCCTGAAATCAAGCGATGAATCGAAGCGCGCCGCGGCTGGTTGGGGCGGAGATCGTTACGCGCTGTTCGAAGGGCCCAATGGCGAGGTTTTGCTGGCGATGCTCTCCACCTGGGACACCGAAAGGGACGCGCGCGAATTCTTCGAAGCCTACGCAAAGCGCACGGAACGGCGCTATCCCCACGCGGGCGGCGAAGAGGGCACCGGCGCCGGCAATCCGCCTGACTCTTTGAATCGAAGCTGGCGCACCGGAGGGGAATCTGTAGTCATGAGCTTGAGCGGCTCGCGCGTGATGATTCTGGAAGGCCTCCCGGCGCAGGCGAACGCCAAAACAATTGTCAAAGCCCTCGGCGAGTGAACGGCGAGTGAGTTCGCGGCCGTCGATGATCGATTCCTCAACTTCCAACTTCGCTGCGAGGCAAATTGTTTTGCCTGAGCCCCGTGTGATATTTTGACTTCACGTTCAATCAACAAAAAATGTAAGCAGTTACCGGAAGAGCCTCAGCAATGCAAAGGCGAGCGCTGCCGGTCCGAATCATGAAGAAGCTACAAGACCGACCGGTGCCGCAGGAAACTCCTTCGCGTTTGCGCAGTCTCGTTAACGAACTGCGGGAACTGGAGGACAGACTCCGCCAGGGTGGCGGGGCAGAGCGCATCGAAAAACAGCACAAGGCCGGCAAACTAACGGCGCGCGAGCGGATCGAACTGCTCTTTGATAAAGGTTCGGTGTCGCAGGAAATCGGTTTGCTGGTGGCGTACGATCAATACGATGGTGGTGCGCCAGGGGCTGGTGTCGTCACTTCGATTGGCCGCGTTAACGGGCGCGAGGTCGTGGTCGTAGCCAACGATGCTTCGGTCAAAGCCGGCTCATGGTGGCCGGAAACGATTAAGAAGATTCTGCGAGCGCAAGAAATTGCCATGCGCTCGCACGTGCCGATCGTTTATCTGGTCGATTCGGCGGGGGTGAATCTGCCTTACCAGGGCGGAGTATTTCCCGGTCAGTACGGCGCGGCGCGGATCTTTTATTACAACTCGATCATGCGTCGCTATTTGAAAGTCCCTCAGATTTCCGCCGTGATGGGGCCGTGCATAGCGGGCGGTGCGTATCTACCTGCGCTGTCTGACGTCATAATCATGGTGGAAGGCACGTCGTTCATGGGTCTGGGCGGGGCCAATCTGGTCAAAGGCGCCACCGGACAGACGATTGATAATGAAACTTTGGGTGGGGCGCGCACGCACAACGCCATCTCCGGAGTCGCGCATTACCGGGTCGACAATGACGAGGTCTGCGTCGCAAAGATCAGGGAGTTCGTTTCTCAACTTCCCATCAAGCCCCCGAGTGCAGTCTTGATTACGGAAAGCGTGGAAGCAGCACGCCCCGCCGCCAGCCTCTACGACGTTCTTCCACAGGATCACCGGCAACCATACGACGTTCGAGCAATGCTGGAGTGCGTCCTGGATGGTGGCCATTTCGACGAGTTCCAGTCTGATTATGCGAAAGAGATGATCACCGGCCACGCGCGTATCCGTGGTATTCACGTGGGCGTGATCGTTAATAACCGCGGCATGTTTCGGGAAGCCGGCGGCGGCTCGCCAAAGTTTGGCGGCATTATCTATACGGATTCTGCGGAAAAAGTGGCGTTCTTCATTGAGACCTGTAACCGGCTGAAAACGCCGCTTCTTTTTATCCAGGATGTTTCCGGGTTCATGGTGGGAAGCGAGGCAGAGCACTCCGGAATCATTCGCGCCGGGGCAAGATTCGTAGAAGCCATGGCGACTACCCTTGTGCCGAAAATAGTTCTGACAATCAATCACGCGTCCGGCGCCGGCTACTACGCGATGGCCGGCCAGGGATTCGATCCCGATTTCATTTTCAGTTGGCCCACCGGGCGGATGGGCGTGATGGAAGGTGATTCGGCAGTGCAGGCGGTCTTTGGTACGGAGCTGGAGAAGCTAAGGGCAAAGGGCGAAGTCCCGGACGAGAAGCTGCAAGCTGAAATGGGACGCGTCAGGGCGACCTACGAAAAGGAACTGGATGCAAAGTATGCGGCCGCGCGGGGGTTTGTTGATGCTGTGATTACTCCCGAAGCTACCAGAGATGTTTTGGAATTGGCTTTGCGAACGGGGTTGAATTACGACGGGCCGCATCTGGGGCCATTTGTGTTGCCGCCTTCGCTGGTTTGAATTGCTTATAGTTAATGAAACAAACAATTCGCATTGCGGGGGGACAGGGTTTCTGGGGTGATTTGCTTGATGCGCCGGTGCGCCAGGTGGAAGGCGGGCCGATTGACTATCTCATGCTCGACTACCTTGCCGAGGTAACCATGTCGATCATGCAGAAGCAGCGGGCGCGCGATCCGGCGGCTGGTTACGCCAAAGATTTCATTCCCTTGATGAAGCAGATCCTGCCTGCTTGCGTTGAGCGTAACATTCGGGTGACCGCGAATGCCGGCGGTGTGAACGTTCCCGGTTGCGCGAACGCGGTAAGTGAGGTTGCGCGCGAGCTGGGACTAGCAGGTAAGTTGCGGATTGGTATCGTCACCGGCGATGACATCATGCCGCGTCTCGACGATTTTCTCGCCCGCGGTATTGAATTGCGGAACATGGATACGGGGGAACCACTTTCGCAAGTCCGCGATCGCATTCAAAGCGCCAATGTCTATCTCGGCGCCGCGCCGATGGTGGAAGCATTAAATGGCGGCGCGCAGATCGTAATCACCGGACGGGCAACGGACACGGGGCTGACGCTGGCGCCGATGATTCACGAGTTTGGTTGGGCGGCCGATGACTGGGACCGTTTGGCGGCCGGGACCATAGCGGGCCACATCATCGAGTGTGGCGCACAGTGTTCCGGCGGCAATTGCCAGTTTGAATGGCGCAGTATTCCCAATCTTGCCGACGTTGGATTTCCTATCGTCGAAGCAGCACCGGACGGCACGTTTGTGATCACCAAACATGATCGCACCGGTGGTTGGGTTGTCATTCCTTCCGTCAAGGAGCAACTGGTTTATGAGATGGGTGACCCGCGCGCATACCTGACGCCGGATTGCGTTGCGGATTTCACAACCGTTCGCTTGGAATATGAAGGCCGCGATCGGGTTCGAGTGTTTGGAATCAAAGGAGGTCCGGCGCCGGAGTCTTTGAAAGTCTCGATTAGTTACTCCGCCGGCTACAAAGCAGTCGGGACCCTTGTGTACTCCTGGCCTGATGCGTATGACAAAGCCCAGGCAGCGGATCGAATCCTGCGCAGTCGCCTGGCGCGTCTGGGACTGAAGTTCGATTTGATTCATACGGAGTTTGTGGGCGCGAATGCCACGCATGGACCACTCGCGGGAAGGCCTTCGCCGGATTTGCCGGAAGTGCAATTGCGCGTCGGCGTGCGCGGAGACGATCGGGCTGCGGTCGAGCGATTCACTAAAGAAATCGCACCGCTAGTGCTGACTGGGCCGCCCGGGGTCACGGGCTTTGCGGGTGGTCGTCCAAAAGTAGAAGAGATTGTTGCGTATTGGCCGGCGCTGATTCCGAAGGGTGAGATTAGCCCGACGGTGAGCGTGATTGGTGTCTAAGGTTTAAGAGAAGATTTTCCATATGTCATTTTCCATTTTTCATTTGTCATCGCGGGATTCAAGTTTCAGGTGCAACTTTTGAACTGCTCTCGCTCCAGAGGAGCGACATGTTTATAGCAACAAACCTCCTCCTCAAATATTCTTCGCTCCGTGAGGAGCGAAATGTATCTCCCGTTGCCCAGCGCGCCAAGTCGTCGCGCTCCTACGGAGCGCCAGCCAATACCGAGACTTTAGTCTATAAACATGTCGCCCCGCTGGGGCGAAATCCGACAGCGTCACTTGTTGCACTCCAAGTTGAATCCCGCGATGACAAATGAGAAATGGAAAATGACATATGGAAAATGTTTTTGCTTTTGAACGATCTGAATATGATTAACCAAAAATGAAGGTCCAACTAGTCAAACTCGCCCATGCTCGCTCCGGAGATAAGGGTGACACTGCCAACATCGGTCTGATCGCGTTGCAGGAGGAAGCGTATCCGCTCCTGGTCCGTGAAGTGACGGCTGGCCGCGTCAAAGAACATTTCCGGGGAATCTGCCACGGCGAAGTCGAACGGTTCGAATTGCCAAATCTGGGCGCGCTGAATTTTCTGTTGCACGAAAGTCTGGGTGGCGGTGGCACACTTTCCCTAATGACAGATGCGCAGGGGAAGACGTTCTCGACCGCGCTGCTCAGAATGGAAATCGAGATTTCCGATGAAGAGGCTGGGCTGGCCGGCGTGTAACTGCGGTAGGTAGCGAGAGTTTCGTGTTCCTTAGTGTAGTTCGTGTAATTCGTGGCTGGTACGATTCACCAAATTGCACGAACCACACGTATCAACACGAACCCTTGGTAGATGGCGATGCCGGATCCTTCATCCCGTCGTTGCTGCGATCCAGGATGAGTGCTTTTCGTGTTCGGAGCTTGTTATTCCCTCATGATAGAGATCAGCCACTCATACGCCGAAGTTAATGACGTTAGACTGCATTATGCTGAATCCGGACAAGGCGACGATCTTGTCATCCTGCTGCATGGGTTCCCGGAATGCTGGTTCACATGGCGCCCGCAGTTGCAGGCGCTGGGACAGAGCCATCACGTAGTCGCGCCGGACATGCGCGGGTACAACCTGAGCGCTAAGCCGCCGAACATTTCCGATTACCGCATCGATGTCCTGGTCCGCGATGTCGTGGGTTTGATCGATCACTTCGGCGCCAGCCAGGCGGCGATCGTGGCCCACGATTGGGGTGCCGGTGTCGCGTGGGCCGTCGCGCAGCAATATCCTGAACGCGTTTCAAAACTGGCAATCATGCAGGTACCGCCGGCGGCAGCCTGGCGCGCCAATATTACCTTAGGGCAGTTATTCAGTAGTTGGTACATGCTGTTCTTTCAACTCCCTCGGATTCCCGAATGGTTCATTAGTCGCAGGAATTTTGCCGCCCTCGAGCGGATGTTCAAAGAAACCCTGGTCCGAAAGAACACGTTCAGCGATCACGATATTGAGAACTACAAGGAAGCGTTGCGCCAACCCGGAGCTCTGACTGCCGCGCTGAACTATTATCGCGCAAATTTGGGACGTCTGATCGCGCGCTCAAATACCAAGCCGGCGACGCACCAATCCGGATCTTACCCCGAGCGCCAAGCAACCGAAGCGCCGGGGAACCGTAATGGCCGCATTCGAGTGCCTACGCTATTCATTTTTGCAGAGCAGGACGTGGCCATCCTGCCCTCGACCGTGCGTGGGGTAGGGAAGTATGTTGATGCGCCGTTTCGCGAGCTGCGCATTCCCGACAGTGGGCATTGGGTGCAAAATGAAGCCGCCGCGGAAGTGAACGCCGCTCTGCTTGAGTTCCTGGCCTGATTTGGAGTGCGGCGACCTGTCGCCGCTTTGGCCGGCGGCAGCTTGCTGCCGCTATCTTCGAAAATTCACAAGGCTGCGACAGGTCGCAGCCGGGGAAAGCGGTGACAGGTCACCGCACTCCATAAAACATGACTGACCAGAACATAGTGCTGTATCAGGTCGATGGCGCCGTGGCCCGGATCACTCTCAATCGCCCGGAGAAGAAGAATGCCTTGAATCCGGAGCTGATTGGCGGAATAAAATCCAAGCTTCGTGAGGCGAAAGAGGACGAGGCTGTTCGCGCAATTGTCATTACGGGCGCTGGTTATGATTTCTGCTCGGGGGCGGATCTTTCATCTCTGCAGCAAATCGCCACGGCTTCGGTTGAAGATAACGTGACGGATGCGCAGGCACTGATGGAACTGTTTCTCCTGATTCGGCAGATTGAGGTTCCCGTCATCGCCGCTGTTCGGGGCCGTGCCCTTGCCGGCGGATGTGGCCTGGCAACCGCGTGCGACATAGTCCTGGCGGCGCGCTCGGCCCGCTTTGGATACCCGGAAGTGAAGATTGGCTTCGTGCCGGCGATGGTGATGGCAATCTTGCGGCGCAACGTTTCGGAAAAGAGAGCGTTTGAGCTGCTTACTCTGGGCGCCGAGATTTCAGCGGACGAGGGCGAACGGCTGGGTTTGGTGAACAGAGTATCTGCCGACGATGAGTTCGAAACCGAGGTGAATAACTACGCGCGGCGGTTTGAAAAGGTCAGCCGCTCGGCAGTGAGCCTCGCGAAGAGTTTGCTTTATGAGATCGATGGCCTCACGTTTTCCGAGGCGCTGCAGATGGGAAGCGATGTTAATGTCGTGGCGCGCATGACAGAAGATTGTAAACAGGGCGTGGCCAGGTTTTTGAAGAAATAGAAACCGCTCTGTCTTTAGTTATTCGACTGCGCCGGCAGTGCTTCTGCGATTCACAAACTCCTGCGCGAACAGCACCGCAGCATCCAACACTGGATCGACCACTCTCGTTACCAATCCAATTTCGCGAGCTTCACGGCTACTAATGGTTCGGGCAGTGGCAAATAGTTCCAGCGTCTTTGCCTCGCCTATCAAACGCGGTAGCCGCTGAGTTCCACCCCAGCCCGTGATAATTCCCAGCGTCGCTCCCGGATGACGAAACGTCGCCGTTGCCGAAGCAAAGCGCAAATCACAGGCAAGCGCCAGGTCAAGACCGCCGCCAATACAATGTCCATTTATCGCCGCCATAGTTAGTTGCTTAGCGTCGGCGATGTATTGGAAAGCGCGTTGCCCGCGGCGGGCGAAATCGAGGGCGCTGCTCCTGACCAACTCGCGCAATTCATTAATCGCCGCCCCTGAAGCGAACATCTGGTCAGTGCCGGTAATAACGATGACCGAAGTCTCTTGATTGAGGGAAACTGACTCGACCGCTAGTGCCAGCTGTTCCAGCATCTCAACGTTGAGCGCGTTACGCTGCTTCGGATTGTTGATCCGTATGACGCAGATTGGGCCGTCGTGCTCTGCAACTATTTGTCGTTCAGAGGTCATCGGAGGTCCAATCCGTCAGTTGAGATGTCGGGCTACTGCCCCGGGCCTCGCCCCGAACCTCAATTGCGTTCAGGAACGTTCTCACGAAGGAACTTTACGATGTCCTGGGTCGAAGTGCCGGGGAGAAAGATTGCGGAAACGCCTTGCTCCTTGAGGCGCGGAATATCTTCCTGAGGCACAATGCCGCCGACAATTACCAGGCAATCATTCATCCCCTGATCGCGGAGCAGGGAGACAATGCGCGGGCATAAGGTGTTATGGGCGCCGCTGAGAATTGAGATTCCCACGGCATCCACGTCTTCCTGCAGAGCGGCCGCGGCAATCATCTCCGGAGTTTGACGCAGACCGGTGTAGATGACTTCCATGCCCGCATCTCTCAGCGCTCGGGCGATAACCTTGGCGCCGCGATCGTGTCCGTCGAGGCCGGGCTTGGCGACCAGGACGCGTATTTTTCT
>JAWVFI010000020.1:0-5496 GCA_033856235.1 Blastocatellia bacterium
ATCAACGCCTTCAACAAGCGTTTCCCCAACATCAAGGTCGAGATGGTGCGCGCGCCCGGCGGGCAATTGATCACCCGCATCAAGACCGAAGCCGCGGCCGACAAGCTATCGGCCGACGTGATCAACCACTCCGACCGCGCGCTGATGGTCGAACTGGTGGACCTGTTTCAGGACTACGCGCCGCCCAACGCGGCGGACTATCGCACCGACGTTCAGGTGTCGCCAAAACTGTGGCCCGGCGCGACGATCGGCTGGTCGATCGCCTACAATACCGAGCTGGTCAAGAACCCGCCGAAAACCTGGATGGATCTGACCAGGCCCGAATACAAGGGTAAGAAGGTCGGGCAGGTGATCGCGCCCTCCGGCGGCACCACCTGGACGCGGGTGATGTTCGAGCGCCAGGTTCTGGGCGAGGACTATCACAAGAAGCAGGCGGCGCTGGACAACGTGCTGTATCCATCCGGCGCGCCGATGTCGGATGCGATCGTGCGCGGCGAGGTCGCGATGGGGCCGCTGCTCTACAACATCGTCTACACCAAGACCAAGGAGGGCGCGCCGATCGACGCCGTATTCGCGCCCGAGGGGGTGCCGATCAACCCCTATGCCGACGGCATCCCGAAGACCGCGAAGAACCCGAACGCCGCCAAACTGTTCATGAACTGGCGGCTCTCGGTCGAGGGCCAGACCTTCATGATCAAGGAACTGGGCAACATCACCTCGCTGAAAAATCCGCCGGTCTACCCGAAGGGCTGGGATCCGAAGGTCATCAAGGTCTGGGTGCCCGACTTCGACCAGTATGTAAAACTGCACGCGGCATGGGTGGAAGAGTGGAACAAGACCTACAATTACCGGCAGTGAGCGCTTTCACCTCTCCCCCCTTGCGGGGAGAGGCCGAAGCCGTAGCGCAGCGAAGGCTTCGGGTGAGGGGGACTCTCCACGCACTCGGACTCGCGGAGGCTCCCCCTCACCCGCCGCGCATCTGTCGATGCGCGTCGACCTCTCCCCGCACGCGGGGAGAGGTGAAAGGCGTCACCTGATGTCCGGCACCCTCGAAGTAACCGACCTGCACAAGCAGTTTTCCGTCGGCCGGCCCGCGGTCGATGGCGTCAGCTTCACGGTGCCGGCCGGCGAGATCGTGGTGCTGCTCGGCCCTTCCGGCTGCGGCAAGACCACGACCTTGCGCTGCGTCGCCGGCCTCGAGCATCCGACCGCGGGCTCCATCAGCATCGCGGGCCGAGTAGTGTCGGCGCCGTCGCGCGGCATCTCGGTGGCGCCGCGGCATCGCGACCTCGGCATGGTGTTCCAGTCCTACGCGGTGTGGCCGCATATGACGGTGCGGCAGAACGTGGTCTATCCCTTGAAGCACCGCGGCGTCGCGCGCGCCGATGCCGCGCGGCAGGTCGACGAGGCCTTGGCGCTGGTCGGCCTCACCGAATACGCCGAGCGTCCCGTGGTGGCGCTGTCCGGCGGCCAGATGCAGCGCGTCGCGCTGGCCCGCAGCATCGTCTACCGCCCAAAACTGCTGCTGCTCGACGAGCCCTTGTCCAACCTCGACGCCAAGCTGCGCATCCGCCTGCGCGACGACCTGCGCCGCATCCTCAAAGCCGCCGGCATGACCGCGCTCTACGTCACCCACGACCAGGCCGAAGCCGTCGTGCTCGGCGACCGTATCGGCGTGATGCGCGACGGCAAGCTGTTGCAGATGGGCACGCCGGACGAGATCTACAACCGCCCGGCGGATCTGTTCGTGGCGAATTTTACGGGAGCGACCAATGAGCTGACCGGCACCATGGTCGCGATAAACTGGCCGTTCGGCACGGTCGACTTCGGCGGCGGCCGCCGCGGCGAGGCAACGTTGCAGGGCGCACTCCTCCCCGGCGACAAGGTCCGCATCGCGCTGCGCCCGGAAACCATCCGCATCGGCGCCAACGGCGCCAACAGTTTTGCGGCGCGCGTCACCGACCGCCGCTACCAGGGCACCCAGACGGTGTATGACGTCGAACTGTTCGGGCGGCGGCTGGAAGCGCTGGAGCTCGGCACCGCGGCGCGGCACGAGGTCGGCGTGGAGACGACGGTGGCGCTGGCGCGGGAGGGGTGCTGGGCGTATCGGGATGAGGGGAAGGGCGGGGAGGAGTAGGGCGGCGCCGGCAATTTCACTCTGGGGATCCGCTGCTTAAGCGCAGGCCTCAAAGGTCGGACGGCAAAGTGCGTCTACCTGCGAAAATCTAGACGCTTTTCACTCACGCGCTCCGTACGATGTGCAATTAACGTTGGGTATTGTCTTCCAACAAACCTAGCAAGCTAAGTTGAGTAGATGGTGACTCTACAAGGTCGACCGGCACGTCCACCACCAGACCCAGCAATACAGCCGCTGGCAGACCAACCATCGCCAAGTGATGGTCAAATGCTGCCCACTTCCACGTGGGAGCTATTCCAGGTCCTCTACTTCGACCTGCAATTTCAACAATAGACGCATCGCCTAGCGAGAAAGTTGCCCCCATGAAGCCGGAGCACGCTACGATTTTATCCGCCACGGGAAAAATAGCTCCATAGCCGGCGTTTTTTACGTTTTCACCTTTGGCAAAGAAATAATCATCGGGCCGTGTATAATTTAGCTTTGCCGAAGGCCGCACTTTGCGCGGCCTCAAATCCTTGACGTACTCGACGCCGTAATCGGAAAAAATCGGAAGACGATATAATTCGCTTTTTCGCTCAACAAGTTTCTTATAGATGGTCCATTCCCGTCGCCGAACAACCTTCTCCTCGTTGACTTTGACTTTCTGCAAATCCGCTAGCGCGGTAGCTGAAAGAACAACTTCGTGCCAGTCATATATTCTTGGGAGATCGTTCAATATCGGAATTAGACTGTCTACGAATTGAGATTCGTCAGGTACAAAAATCGGCCCTGCGTCAATTATTAGAACAGCGTCCTCGGGGTCGCACGATACCTGGTTGCAAAGACTTACAAGCCGTTCGTTCAGTGACGCTGACTGCAGGTCAGCCAGGGAAAGTTGCATAGCCACGGGCATCTGATGTCGGAGATGGGCCTTCGCAACGGCCTCTTGATAGTCGTCTGATCGTCCAAGGCTCGTTAATGGCCACGCAACTGCTCCTGCGATCAAGGCCCGTTCAATCAAAGCGGTGAGCGGATGCGTGGCCGGATCAACTCTGTGTCGCTCGTCATCCAAATAAACGGCGTCAATAAACACCGGCCGCTTGCCGCGGGATTCATACAATTTCTTTCCGAACAATTTGACATGGTCGGCAGGGGCAAGAATCTTTCCTAGATCGTGATCGAAATCTCCCGCCGGAGGTATAATAAATATTGGAACCGTCAGATCATTGACGATTGGACGTGTCGTTCTAAACGCGTCTCTTTCTCCCTTTTTCCAAGGGATTTTGGGCATGTAAGCCGTATTCGCCAAGAGCATTTTATACGCCGGTGACATTTGAAGTCTCCAATAAACCTGCCTTTTTCAGTGACTTACGCACCTTTCCATGCCCAACGAGCTCTTTGAAAATCGTATAATCATTGCGCTCACGACGAATCCAGCCAGCAATTATAGCAGGAGACAGCCGATTCTCCCGAGCAAACTGTACGATTTGCTCGGTCGACTGGGTAAATCTGACGAGCGACGAATTCCACTTCTCCTCAGGAAGAAATACACTCTTTGCGAAAGCGTCCGCTTCTCTTTCCACCTTTTCGGTTATCTCGACCGAATCATCGTCAAAAAAGCCGTTACTTAGTCCCGAGTCTCGATGCAAAAGCGCATGACCGAGCTCATGGAGCAAAACAAACCAGAAGTTATCGAGGCGATCGTACCGAAGCGTAAGCGCGATTGTTGATATGCTGTTGTCCACCAATAGCGCCGCCCCATCGAGATAAGTCTGTGGCAAGTGTCCCTCAAAAACTACCGCGATGCCCTTTGCCCGCAGATACTCGACGGCTAGGGCGGGTCCATGGTCATCAAGCGTGAATTCCTTGAAGGTATTAACCCAAGAGAGGTCAGCGTCAGGAGAAGCCACGCTCTTAGGAGAGTGTTCTTTTCGAATCTTCCAAACGATCCTAGCCTTCCACGCAAGCAGCGCGTATTGATCGAGTTCGCGCCCAACGCGTGCCCCACTCTTAAGCAAGGCCGGTATTCCACCTTCAAAAGCAGGCAACATAAAAGCGCTAAGTAACTGATCTTGGTCAGCCTGTTTGTTTGAGTTGGGCAATGCTTCCTTAAGCCAGCCACGTTTCTTGATCTCCTTTATGGGGAGCTTAGACAGGTCGAAATCCACATGTTTGAAGTTGTCATTCTTGGATTCCGCGAACCCAGTTAGTCCGAGATCGAGACTAAATGTCACATCGAGCGCATCACAAATCTCAGCAAGCCGCGACAGACTGGCCGATCTGTAACGTTCCTGCTCATAACGCTGGACCTGCTGCTCCTTCATCCCAAGCCTTTCGGCAAGGGTCTTTTGTGACAATCCTTGTGCGATTCTCGCTTCGATCAGTCGTTTCCCTATTTCAGACACGGTTGTTGCTGAGAGTTGCGTTATCTCTCCCGACCTTAAAAGCTCATATTGCTTGATTTCATTGCGCAGTTCTTCGAGCTGCGATTCTAAGGCACCCAGTTGAGCCTTCACGAGCAGCGGATCCCATCCCTGCTTAACCAAATTGAGTTCACTAAATTGCTTTATCGCCTCTTCGAACTTGGTCGCCTGCGATCGGGTTATTTTGTACTGGCGTTCGTTTGTAATCATGTTGATGACAGTTCTGTTGAAGCGTGTATCCCGATAATCCCCTTCTTTTGGCCAGTAGCTTTTTCGATTTGAAAGAAATCCAAAAAAGTACTTCCCGAGATTTCCATCGTAGTTGTGGCAAGAAACATCTCGCCGAGGTATTTTCGCTTTTGCGCCGCTCTTAGATTCGAAAAATCGAGCAATACGGGATCAAGCTTCGCTACTTGAACTCCTGTTGGTTCCCAGCAGCCGTCATAATCTCTCGGAAGCTTTTTTTCGGTTACGAAGCTGCCGTCCAAGTAGATTGTTGTGCAACCAGCGAACCGTAGAGCTTCGATGACTGAGGTGAATCCGGTAAAGAGCTTTACCCGATGCTCGTTAGTGGCAAATCGGGCTCCTATCTCAGCCAAGCTGCTCCAATGTATGCCGGGTGGTAAAACCCGATATGGAGCTCCCCGAATTTCTATGAACGGCGGAATCATCAACACAACAATAATGTTGTGTTGACTGCTTGTCAACATCAAGAGCCAGCGTTAAAAAAGAGAATATATTCACGATTAATTGATTATATGTTCTTGACATGTTCCAGTTTTGGTGTATATTCCCATCCATCTCATCTCAACCGGAGGGAGCGTTACCTGGGACGCTTTGGAACGTGGGGATGGGAGCGGCGCCTGCGGGCGTGGGGAGGACGTCTCTCTGCGCACTCGGGGGGCCTTGGGTAACCGTCCGGGCCCACTACGGGGCTCTGCCTTCAATGGCTGGACG
>JAWVFI010000021.1:0-26116 GCA_033856235.1 Blastocatellia bacterium
CTTGCCACCACTTTCCCCGACAGTGGCCTGTCATAGCGACTCTCGCGGCGAAAGACAAAAACCAGCTTCCCGGCTGAATAGTAAAACTCCTCCTCGGTCTTGCCGCCTTCGCCAAAATAGGTCGCCACTATCTTAGCGATCGCCTTGCCGTCGAAGTAGGCAACGAGTTGTCCGCCTTCGGCTGAAAAGCCCGAGAGTTCTTTTCTAACTTTGCGATAATTCCGTTGGCGCTTATTGATGCGCTCGTATTGCTGTCGAATGGTGCGAGTCGTTGCGTCGGTTTGGAAACGGGGGTGGGCATTGGCCCCGCGTGCGGGAATGATCCAACCTAAGCACATTGCCAGACCCAACAGGAGAAGTGTTTTCATAGAACCTCTCGGCGGTTCCCAGCAAACAACTGAGAATGTCTAAGATGTTTTTTGCTTCGTGTCCGTTCGCGGGTTTCGTGTTTTTCGTGAATCGGGCGCTGCGGAGTCGGAGTTATACGATTCACCAAACTGCACGAACCGCACCAAAGAACATGGGGTTCCGACCTACTTTGACGGTGCTGATTCCAGTTTCTTCAGCATCGCCACCGCGTTTGTGTTTTCCGGATTCAGTTCCAGCGACTTGCGGTAGTTGGCAATTGCCAGGTCGTGATCACCTTGCATCATGTAAGCTTCCGCCAAACTATCGTAGGTGTTGAAGCCTTTCGGATACATCTCGACGTTTAGCCGGAAGAGCACGATGGCTTCAGGCACATGTTGCGCCCTTAGCTCCTGGTACCCGAGCGCGTTCAGCGTGCTCTCGCGAAAGAAATCAGCCGGGTAGGTTTCTTTCATGCGGCGGTAAAGGGCGATCGCTGCCCCTGTCCCTTTGTCTTTGATGGTCCGGGCCATCCGGTTTTGCACGTCAGGGAAGACGACCCGGCGAATCGCGGCAATCACCAGTTTGGGATCATCAAGTTGAATGTAATGGCTGCTTTCGGGAGTAACGATCAGACTGGCTTCTGACGCGTCGCCGACCCACGCGCCGTATTCACTAAGAAGCGATTTCACCCAATGAGGCAGGCGATCTCTTCCGGCTATCAGCACCGCCATGGGCACATCGGGTGGCGCTCCGAAGGAACTCAATTGCGGGAAGTTGTTTTTCATTTCCTCCTTAACGAATTTCCACTCCGCCTGGGCGCCGGCAGGAGCGTTTCGCAGCGCAGCTTCCTGCTGGGCCTGGGCGCGGCCGACATCCTGCTGCGTAGCTGACGTGAAGACCGTGATATTTATCGGATCTATTAAGACCAGACCCGCAACTTCGTCCTTGTATAAGTGAGCGAAGGCCCTCATGTTCGCCCCGCCGAGCGAGTGGCCCACCAGGACGTACGGCGGCGCGATGTTCGCGCCGTATAAAAGAGCGTGCAGGTCTTTCGCATTATTCTCGAAAGACCGCGGCTCCGGGCCGGCTTCTGATTTTGCGTATCCGGCACGGTCGTAGGCGACCACTCGAGCAAAGCGCGAGAGGGCAGGGAAGATCTCGTTCCAGGTTCCCACCGCGCTGCCCAGGCCATAATCAAGCACTACGGTGGGCTCGCCGGCGGATGCAGTGCCAGCCGTTTGAATTGTGAGCTTGTGCCCGCCTACGTCAATCTGTCTAGTCTCCAAAAAGGACGCCGCCGCTGGTTTCGCTTGCTGCGCCGGGCGGAGGGGACAGCTGCAAGCCAGCAAGGCAATGATCGCTGCGATACGCGCACTGCTTTTCATGTGATTCTCCGGAAGAAGGAGCGGGGCAAGCCCGCCTTCCTGACTGCGGGTATTCTTACCGCTGCTAGTTTTGCGATCATTGATTCAACACTAACTACTTGCAGTCAGGAAGCGGGCTTGCCCCCGCTCTTTCCGTTTGTGCCGACCTACTTATCGATCCGCCTATCAGCCATCATCGCCACTGATTTTTCCACCAGCTTGCGCAATACATTCACATCGACGTCATCCAACTTTTTGATGTACAGGCATCCTTTGCCTGTCTTGTGTTTACCGAGGCGCTTCATCAGTTCGGGAACGGCTTCAAAGCCGCCCGTAATGTAAAGCGTAAGATCGCTTTTGCGCGGCGAGAATCCCGTCACCATCCATTCGCCCTCGCGGCCGCTTTCATATTTGTATCGGTAGCGGCCAAATCCGACGATGCTGGCGCCCCACATCTCCGGCTTGGCCCCGGTAGCCTGTGACATGATATCCACGATTACCTGGCAGTCGCGCCGGCGCTTCTCGTCCGCCACTTTGGCCAGAAAGTCTTTCACCTTCACTTTGGTTGGTTGGGTTTTGAGTTCCGCCATAAGGTCTCCAACAAGTCGGCGCAGCCAACGCTATATCAGTAGCCCACAGCGCAAGCTGTGGGTAACGAGAAACGAATCGCGACCAAGCCCCGCAGGGGCGGCATAAGTGATGTTGAAATGAATCCGATCTGCGTATGTCGCCCGCTTTCGCGGGCTCAGCCTTCATTGTCTTACGCGACCCCCACAGCTTGCGCTGTGGGCTACGAATATTACGCCCGCTACGCAGGCTCGTTAATCTCTCACCACTAGTATTAACCCCACCACACAAAAGATAACCCCGAGAACATTCCGCAAAGACAGATGCTCTTTGAAGATCAGGATGCCGATGGGAACCAGCATGAGTGTTCCGGCCACGTTCGTCGCCAGCCCGGCCACGCTGATCCTCCAGCCGGCGCGATAGGCCAACAGGAACCCCAGCTCGATGCAAACGGCGCCCGCTCCGACGACGATGACCGCCCAGTTTGATTCGCGAAGCGAGTCAATTATCGATTTCTTACCGGGATAACCAAGGGCGCAAAGCCCGCACAGTACGATGCCTACCGCATAAGCGAACATCGTCGCATGGAACGGGTTCAGATCCTCCGGAATAGACTTTTGCGCCAGATGATAAAAGATCATGCCCACGACGGCCAGGGCAACCGGGAGGTAGAATCGTGTCATTAAGCTTGGTTTACCTCGTCAAGTTTGTAGGGGTGGCACTCCGTGGCCACCCCCTTCGTGGCATTAAGATCGTTCGAGTTAAGAATGGTTGAATTGATACGGCGACCCGGGGCGGCCACGGAGTTCCGCCCCTACAATTTGTTTACCGCCACATAATAGAGTTCCGTGGCCACGCCGAATTCATCTTTCTTTAGCGGTGTCTTCATCACCTTCCACTGCGTCGTTGGTTGAATGATTTGCCAATTGTCCTTCGAACCCACGCGCACAGGCATGGCGAAATTCGGCTCGTCGGCCTTCCAGCGATACGAGACAGTGTGGCGCGCCTCATCAAACTTCAATTCCAAAACAGGAATCGCGGCGTGACGCAGGTACTGATCAAACACGGGCGTCAGGTTCCTGCCGGTCTTGCGGTTGAAGTAGGCGACCACGTCTTCGGTCATGATGTTCTGATACTTGAAATGGTCGTAAAAGTCGCGCAACAGCACCCACCAACGCTGGTCATCATTCACAATGCTGCGAAGCGTGTTTATGAAAAGCGCGCCCTTGAAATACATGTCCTGCGGCGGTTCAGCATTGATGCCGCGCGCGGGGATGATCGGTAGCTGGTTCCTGACCTTTTTCTGGTACGCATTCGTGTACTTCAGGCCATCGGCTTTTCCATACATGTATTCCACATAGAGGCATTCCAGGTAAGTGGTCCAACCTTCGTGGATCCACATGTCGGACATGTCGGCGGCGCTGACGCTGTTGCCGAACCACTCGTGGCCGCTTTCGTGGATGATGATGAAATCGAAACGCAGCGAGATCCCCACGCCCGTCCAGTCCCGCTCCAGGTAGCCGTTGGCGAAGTGGTTGCCATAGGTAACTGCGCTCTGATGTTCCATGCCGGAGTACGGCGCTTCGATCAACTTGTAGCCGTCTTTCTTGAATGGGTAATCGCCGAAGTAATGCTGAAAGGCCTGAAGCATTCCTTTGGCTTGGGCAAATTGTTGCCTCGCTTTGTCCAGGTTTTCAGGCAGACAGTAGAAGTCGAGCGACAGATCGCCGAGGCGATCGTCGAAGTGCTCGTAGGTCCCGATGTTCAGCGAAACGTTATAGTTGTTGATGGGATAGTTCACTTGCCAGTCCCAGCGCGTATAGCCATCGCCGAGATCGGTCTTGCCCAGAAATCTTCCGTTCGACACATCGACCAGGTTGTTCGGAACAGCAACGCTGATGCGCATATTTTCAACTTCGTCGCGCCACTGATCTTTGTTGGGCCACCAGATGCTGGCGCCGATGCCCTCGCAGGCGGTGTTCACCCAAGGCCGGCCTTTGGGGTCCTTTTTGAAAGTGATAGCGCCGAACCTGCCGGTAGTCAGCGGGTTCCCGGAGTAATAGAAATCGATCGTGTAAACGCGCCCGGCTCTGAGCGTTTGCGGGAAATCAACGAACACGGCCCCCGAATCGCGCGTGTATTTCAGGTCGCTGACCGGGCCACTTATGCTGCGCTTTCCGGGCCCTTCGCCCTTTGCCCTTTCCGATTGTTCCGCAAAGGCAATCCGGTCTACCTTCAGGTTCTCGTGCAGATCCAACTGGATACGGTTGTCGTCCTTCAGCATCCGGAAACCGATCGTCACCTTGCCGCTGAGAAACTTCCGCTCCGGATCGACGCGCACGTCGAGATGGTAAGAAAGCAGATCGTTGTTGGCGCGATACCGACCGTACTCGCCGCGGAGGATGTCGAAGCGAGTGGGAGCCTGCGCCTGCGCCGTTTGAGGTACCAGACCTTCGGACGCGGGCCTGCCGGCAGTTGTGCTCAGCGGTTCCCAGAGGAACGCAGCCCCGAGCATTAGCGTGACAAGGGCGCCAGGCATGTATCTGCCAAGAATGCCTTTGCGCATCAAATTCTCCATCCGGTAGAAACCAAAATCTTCCCTCAGCGAAGAAAGACGGCGACTAAGTTCAAGGACTTTAGATTCGTCGTTGCTACCTCGGCTGTGCCGCCTGATGTGCGGAAGGTCTCCGACCTTCCGGTAGGCCCTATTTCAACCCGGGCTTCGCCCTGGGTGGCAACATTTGAAAAGCGAGCGGACAGACAGGAAGCTCTGTCCTACTTGATCCAGCAATCCCAGGTACTGCGGGCGATGGTCGCGATCACGCCTTCTAGAGTCTGCTCATCAACCTTGCTGTCGGACACGAAAACGGCGAGTGCGAGATGCCGGTCATCGGGCAGAGTAATGATTCCAATATCGTTCAGCGCCCTCGTATAGTCATTTAGTCTACCCGAGGATCCGGTTTTGTGCGCTACTTGCGTGCCTTGCGGCAGCATCCCTTTAATTCGCCGCGGACCAGTCGGCGATTTCGTCAGGAACTCCAGCAACAGACTTCGGCTTGCAGGTGAGAGGGTTGGACCTTCGTGCACTTTTCGCAGTAAGGCCAATGCCGACTCCGGGGTGGCCCAGTTACGATATTGCGCCTGCTCGTCCTGGCCAAACTCTCGTTCGGTGTTTGCTACGATGATGTCTTCAAGGCCAATCTCGCGAAGATACTTCGTCACCACCGACGGGCCACCAACGAGGCCCAAGAGAACATCGCAAGCGGTGCCATCGCTTTCAGATACCATGAACCGCAGCAGCTCACGCAAACTAAGCTCGATGCCTTTGGGATTCTTGTCGCGGATCGGACTGTGCTGGCGGCCGGTAAGGAAGTCCTTTGGAATCACCTCAATCTTTTGATCTAACGTTAACTGTCCGCGATCAACCTGGTGCAGCACGTACATTCCGATGGGGAGCTTATAGACGCTCTGCATAGGGAAGTGTTCCGCCCCGTTTATCGCAACTACTTCACCGCCCTCCAGCAACACGGCGGCAGCGCCCACCTTTCCCTGTGCCAGGAGGGCTGCTTTTTCCATTTGGGATCTTAGTTCCGGTTGCGCACAAACAGGGCGCGGCGTCGGGGTTGGCTGCGGGGTCACGGATGTTTGCGCTTGGGGGGTGCATGCTTGCAGCATGCAAACGACCAACAGGCCTAGAACTAAGTCGGCACGCTTGTTTCGAATCATAGTCGTGGCTCAGAACAAGTGCTGAGGTGCCGCACAGCGGCTTTGCCGCCGCACAGTGCGGAAAGCCTCTGGCTTTCCGTCAGGCCCTCTCCTGTTTTAGGAGACTGCGCCTCCGATACGAGGCACAGCCTCAAGATTAGTTAAGCAGCGTCGGAAAGGCGAAGCCTTTCCGCACTGTGCGGCGGCAAGCCGCGTTACGCACGGTTTCCTGACGATGCAACTTTTCAACTTCGGCCATGAATCAGCCGGCCGTGTAATCAGCTCGGGACCTGTCAATCCCGGCCATCCGAATCCTTGATTTCAACGTTGGTCAAATATCTGCGGTAACGCGTGTAATCAGTATTTGTTTTATAGCCGGCAATCCCGCCGCCTCTGATGATCCAGGTCGACTCCGAAGAAACCGGAAGCAGGAGCGTCTGCACGGGATTGTGAAAATCGATAGGCCGAAAGTGCATCACGAAATCTGATTTTTCGAAGCTTACTTCGCGGCGCGGCCGGAACAGCGGCAGAATCCCAATCCTGGTAACTCCGGCCGGCATCTTGCCCGTGAAAGGCTCGATCAACTCCCACTTAAGTTTGAGTACGTCAAAGCCCTCGATGTCGATCCAGATTGTGGCCTTCCTCCGTAAGCCTCGCGACAAGCGAAAACAATCATCCTTCTCAACCAGTGAGGCGGCTTCGGCAGGGGGCGGCGTGGTTATCGAAACCATCGCGGTCTTCCGCCCTTCGATCTCGGCTTCGCCGGCATAGGCGTAGATAAACTTGATGGGGTAGTCGGCCAGCAGGAAACTTAGTGGATCGCCATACGCAGGTGCTGGATTGGTGTCAACGCATTTCGAACGCCGAGGCAGCGTAGGATTCCTGGCGGGCTTACCATCGACGGACTTAAGAGTTCGCGTGATGATTGGCGCCGGATCCTGCTGCCCAACAGCAGATTGCCGGTGTAAAGTAACTAACTCATAGACCATCGATCGGGGCTTGCCCTTCGGCGTGGAATCAGCGTGCAGCTCCTGTTGGGTTACGACTTCGACAACCGTGATGTTGAATAGGCCTTCGCGGTACTTCTCTAGTTTTTGCCTGACGCGATCCAGGAGTTTGTCCAGCGACGCGTCCGCCGTCGGCGCAACAGAGCCTGCGGGTGTTTGAGGTCTTCCCGCACTGCACAGCCCCAGGCCCATTATGAAAACGGCCGCCAGTAAAAGATGGCTGAAGGTCTTCATCGCTCGCCTTTCATTCATAATCAGGTGAAGCGGTGACATAATCGCATAACGACGAAGCTAAGCGAAAGGATTGCCATGGAAGCTTTTCTCAACGATCTGATGGCGCATTCGGAATGGGCCAATGCTGTGTTCTTCAATGCCTGGGCGCAATCTCCAGCCCGCGACCATGATGAGATGCGGACCCGCGTAGGCCACATCGTGGGCGTGCAGCACGGCTTCTTGTCCGTGTTGAGCGGAGAGCAGCCGAGCGGGCCGCCTGGTGGACCGCCCCCAACTTTCGACGCCGTGAAGGCGCGGGCTATTTCCAGTCACGCCGGGCTGCGCGCATTTGCCGCCGGGCTCAACTCTGAAACTTTATCGCGCACGGTACACATTCCCTGGTTTCCGGATCCGCCCTGCGTCATCACAATTGCGGAAGCGTTGGTCCAGGTGAACATGCATTCGCAACACCATCGCGGCCAGTGCATGACACGGCTGAAAGACTTTGGCGGAGAAGCGAAGAATGTTGATTGGATCATCTGGTTGTGGAAACAGAAACCCGAGGCGAAATGGGAATGATCTTCATCGAGCTTTTCTGATTACGGCGACTCGTTCCAGTATTTTCGTCGGATGACTTCTTCTCAATGATAAAACGCCGCTTCAGCTCAGCTTGAACCTAACTGAAAATATCCCTCGACTCCCGGTTCGAATGGCGCAACGTCCACCACCGCATCGATATTCAGCCCGCCATAAATGTGTGGAAACTTTTGCTGTCCGCCCTCCAGGTTTTCGTAAACGATCGGCGCGGTGACGCGATCGGTGTCAATCGAGAGCAGCACCAATCCTTCCTGCCCGCGAAAGCGAATGTTCGCGACCTGGATAACCTGATCCTGCGTCGAGCAGTGAATGAAGCCTTCGACGGGAAAGGTCTCAGTTGAATAGACGCCGTCCGCCGCTTGCTCCCAGGCGCTACGTTTGGTGATGTGAAAAATAATTGCCATTCTAAGAGCGTACGCTTGGTTGAAAGGCCAGCGGCTTGCCGCCGCACAGTGCGGAAAGGCTCCGCCTTTCCGATGTTTACCTGTGAAAAATTGAGGCTAGGCCTCAATGGGAGGCAGAGCCCCCGCAATCAAATAACCCTTGAACGGAAAGCCAGAGGCTTTCCGCACTGTGCGGCGGCAAGCCGCAATTGTGCCTGAATCTAGAACAGCGAGCCCTGCCGGTTTCTATCTTGAAAATTCCTGGAGCGCAGGTCATCAAATACTGAACGCCCATTAAGGGAGGGAGAGATTGCGTTCTCATGGGCAACCAGCGCGTCGAGATTCGCTTCCGGACTTCGTCGTGCTTCTACGGCGCGGGCAAAGCGTTCCAGACGGCGAAAGCCGTCGAGCTTGTCCTGGTCGCCTACCTTTGCCGCATCGAGAGATGTGCGCAGGAAGTTGAGGGACTCGTCGTAGGTTTTTAACGGGACCGGGAAGGGATGACGGTCCTTGCCACCGAGCGCGAAAGAGAACCGCGCCGGATCATTAAAACGGCTGGGCGCGCCGTGCACCACTTCGGAAACCAGCGCCAGCGTTTGCAAAGTGCGCGGGCCCAGCTTTTCCAGCAGCAGCAGTTCCGCAAAGTCATGCAGGTCACGTTCGTATGCGACTGCGAGCACGGACCCCAGGCGCTTCAGATCAACGTCCGTGGCGAGGACCTGATGATGTGCCGGCATGCGCAGGTGACGAAGCGGCGCCGTGGCCATACCCATCGACGCAGAAGAAAGCGCAGACGTCGCGGACTTCAGCGTTCGCTCCGGGCGCTCGCGAACTATCTCCAGCATCGCACTTTGGGCCGGTTTTGCGCCCGCATCAACCAGGTTCATGATTGTTCCCTGGTGCTGGCCAACGATCCCGGTGTGCGGCTCGGCGACAAAATCTCGTACGGCGGTGGAGTGCCAATGGTAACGTCGCGCCATGCCGCTGCGATTGTTCAGGCCCTGTTGGACAACGACCCACTCACCCTCGGACGTCACCACGAAGCTGTGCAGGTAAATCTGAAAGCCATCGGCGATGGCATTGTTGTCGATGCGCGCAGTGAGGCGGCTGGTGCGGACTAGTTCCTCACCATCAAAACCGCGGCGGAGGGCAATCGCTCGCAGCTCCGAAGGTGTGTTTCGTGAGTGTCGTCCCCGGCCGCCGCAGATGTAGATGCCGAGTTCATTCGCCCGCGGCGCCAACCCCCTTTTCAAAGCGCCCATCACGGAAGTGGTGATGCCGGAAGAGTGCCAGTCCATGCCCATCACCGAACCGAAGGCCTGGAACCAGAAGGGATCGCTCAGCCGCGAGAGAAATGCTGACTTACCGTAATCATGAATAATGGCTTCGGTGATTGCGACGCCGAGTTTGGTCATCCGCTCCGCCAGCCATTGCGGCACGCGACCACCATGCAGCGGAAGATCGGCAACTCCGGAGCGTTTCATGGAGGGTATTGTAACGCAAACTGTTAGTTTGCGAAGGCACTCAAACACCGCTTGCGAAACAGAACTCCGACATCTATCAGGGCTTGGCAGCAAACCAACAGTTTGCGTTACGATGGAGAAAACAGCGAGGAGCTTGGAAGCAAATGGATTACACGAGACTTGGCAACGCTGGTCTGCGCGTTTCGCGCATCTGTCTGGGATGTATGACCTACGGCGTCCCGGATCGCGGCGCGCATCCCTGGTCCCTGAATGAGGAAACGAGCCGGCCTTTCATCCGCCGGGCCCTGGAGCTCGGCATCAATTTCTTTGATACAGCCAACACCTACTCCGACGGGACCAGCGAGGAAATCGTGGGACGCGCGCTCCGTGACTTTGCCCGGCGCGAAGAGGTGGTCATCGCCACCAAAGTTTTCTACCCCATGCACCAGGGCGCCAACGCACGCGGCTTGTCGCGCAAATCCATCCTGACTGAAATTGACGCCAGTCTGAAACGGCTCGGCACAGACTATGTCGATCTTTACCAGATCCATCGTTGGGACAAACACACCCCGATCGCGGAAACGCTCGAGGCACTGCACGATGTGGTCAAAGCCGGTAAGGCGCGATATATCGGCGCGTCCTCAATGTACGCGTGGCAGTTCGCCAAAGCGCTGTATGTGGCAGACCTGAACGGTTGGACCAGGTTCGTGTCGATGCAGAACCATTACAACCTGCTTAACCGCGAAGAGGAGCGCGAGATGATGCCGCTGTGCGCCGCGGAAGGGATTGGCGTGTCGCCCTGGAGTCCGCTGGCGCGAGGCCGTCTAACACGAGAGTGGGATGAGACTACCAATCGGATGGAAACGGATGAGTTCGGCAAAACTCTTTACACCGCCGCAGATCGGAAGATTGCCGAGCGGGTTGCGGAAGTGGCGGCCCAGCGAGGCGTGCCGCGCGCGCAGGTAGCGCTGGCCTGGATGGTGCAAAAGCCTTTCATCACCGCCCCGATTGTCGGCGCTTCGAAGCCGCATCATTTGGACGATGCTGTGGCGGCTTTATCTCTTAACCTCACAGCGGAGGAGATTGCCACTCTCGAAGAACCGTACACGCCGCATGGAGTGGTTGGGTTTTAAGTCGGCTATCTGCAGACTACGCAGATTACAAAGACCATCAGACAAGGTAGCGGGTTTGAGGGTTTTTCGAATCTGTGAAATCTGCGTACTCTGCGGATTCTCATTCGCTGTCCTGCAATCGTGTTCAAAGTTCACGTACATCGACTGACAGCTAACCGGGCGTGACCAGCGCGCGAAAAATTAAGGTTGGGCCGGTTTAAAATCGAGGCTTTCGATTGGCCGTTTCCAGATCTCATTATCCAACTTAAACCCCCTAAGTTTTTCCAGTCGCTCAATAATTGCCTTTACGTACTTAATGATGCCTTCGGCGTATCGCTGTTGTCGATAGAGAACTTCAGACTGAGCGCCCAGCTTTTTACATTCTTCATCGGGCAGGTCCTTCTCCAGACTCCGGCCAACCTGGATTCTCCATCCCCGATCTTTGACCGCCAGCATCAACAATAAACCCCCGCCCTTTGAAGTGTCCTTAGGACCAATTCCCCATCCTCGGGCTACCGCGAGTGAATAGTCAAAAAGTGTCTGGCTTCCCGTTGTTTCGATCGTAGCTACCGCAAATTCAATATCTGATTTACGTTTTAGATCCGCTAGTGCTGATTCCAGCCGAGTTCTGGATTCCGCATCAAGCACGTTCGCATAATCATTAACAAAACCAGTCGGAGGCGGAAGGGGACTTGTTGTCTGAGGCGGCGTACGCTGATTCAGGGGCGGGGGTTCGGGCGAAGCACTGGAAACACTGCCGACGTGCGCGGCCTGAAACGAGCAGGAACCGGCCAGGCCCGACAATACGAGCAAGGCAATAAAGGCTGCTACGGGCTTTGTTAAGAGTTTTGTTTTCATTTTCCGATGGTCCAGTAAATGGTCAGATATTTGGCCGCAATAGCCGGACAACAGTTTTCGGTCCACACATCGCGGCCCAACACCCAGAGATAGAACAGTGGGCCAATCCAACCGTGAACGACGCCCAGGGGCCAAACGTTTCTATACTTCAAAAAGTGCGGCACGTAAATGAGGGCGAGAAGCGTGGTTCCGATCGTCAGGAATGGGTGACTCAGGTGGATAGCGCCGAAGACCAGGGAGCCGATGATCACCAGCAGAGTGCGCCTTCGTCGCAGCGCGCTAATCTTTTCCAGGTTTCCCACCAAAATTCCCAGGACCAGGAACTGCTGAACCACGGCCCAGGGCGGATAAAGCAAAAACAGCGGAAGGATGTGAGCAGGGAATTGGAATTGATGTTTCGCCAGGGCGTAGGCTGCAAACACCAAGGTTGCCACGACAAAGAGGGCCAACGGAATTCGTGCAGCTTCCAGCAGGTTGTCGCCGCGAAAACCCCAGTTCTTCAGGGCGTTCTTATCTCGACGAGCGCACCAGATGACAAACGCTACCCAGAAGACAAACGCGCCGAGAGTGAAATATACGTTCGGCCCGCGCGCGGTTGTGGTCAGAAAGATGACGCCGGTCGCCACGGCGGCGATTAGCCCCATCCAATCTATGCGCTCGAGCTCTGGCAACTTGGTTTGATTCGACACGGCCGACGGTTAGAACGGGAGAAGTAACGAGCTTGGGTCGGGATGGAAAAGAGCGACTAAGCTGACGCCTAGCGTCTAAGTTGACCGGTTGCGGCGATTGCATTCAACCTTCGCCGGATGAATCAAGTTGCGAAGAACGCTCTCCGCAGTCCGGTCCAGCAAATTGTTCGGCGGCGTCATTAATAGGAAACATCCAATTCTTATATGGAGATTTCTTCCGCCGATACAAACGAATCAACTTCTCTATGTTCTCTCGATACCCGTAAGCAATAATGAATGGGTGCACGACAATCTCGCTTTGTATTTTCGCAACCCAGTACCCAACATCCTGCAGGTCAGCCACAACAAACAGTTTGCGATCCAAAGCACTTGCAACGATTGACAACCAAGAAAGAAAGGAGTCTATCGACGTTCGATAGATTTGAATGCGGGGGTCGTCCTCCATCTCATGGATTTCTAGGTCCGGTCGCAGAGCTTGCGCGAAGATACGGCGATCATGTTGAATGAATTGTTCGCCATTGGGCATATAGGGTCGGAGGTTTTCCGGTAGAACAAGCTTGCCGCCGTTCCAATCCAGACAGCGTCCAGCAAAAACAAGTTCAGGACTATTGTTGAATTCCTTCAGGTAATTGTTCGCGAGTTCGGCACGTTTCCAGCGCACCGCCTTCCAGCTATTGAACAAAGCAACGCCGCCGCCGGTGAGTCCGCCGAGCACTCCAACAGCAGCGATCATTGTTGTTGCGTCAATGGGCATGAGTTTTCACCAAGCCTCCTAACATTCCATGTGCAACCGGCAAAGGCATTTGAAGCCAAACTCCCAGTTTTTGGTAACGCAGACTATTAGTTTGCGCTCGCGCTGGGTGCCCTTCTCCACGCAAACTAAAGTTTGGCGTTAGGAGTCAGCGGATTCCCACCAACCCCTGCACCGATTGGATCAACTTCTCAGAGTCGTAGCCGACGCCGTCTTTGAAGACGATCTCTACTTTCTCGATGTCGTTAATATTGGCGGCGGGGTTGCCTTTGATGACCATCAAGTCGGCCTGTTTTCCTGCCGCGATGGAACCGATACGCGCGTCCTCGCCCAGGAATTTTGCGCCATTCAAGGTTGCTATCTTGATCGCCTCCAACGGGGTAAATCCGGCCTCGACCAGAAGCTCTACCTCGCGAAGGTCGCCAAAGCCTGCAACTATGCCGCCGTTTCCGGTGGGATCGAGCCCGGCGATCAACAGTCCTCCTGCTTTTACGAATGCGCGCTCAAAATCCATGGCCTTACGCAGCAGCGGCGTGTAACCGGCATCAGCAGAAACGCGCGCCCTCGCTGAGAGATAGCGGACACGAGTATCAGGAGACATGGCATTCAGGACCCGGGGATTCAAGAGCGCGCTGGCCGCGCCGATTCCGTTTTGGGCCAGCGGAGCGCCGGCGGCTTCGAAGACTGGAAGCGTGGAAGTGATCGCGACGTTCTTGCTTACGAGGGTGCGGATAGTCTCCTGCGCGGCGGCACTGTTCAGGTCAAGTTGTTTCAGGCTGTTACTGACGGCGCCACCGGCGGGACATTGATCGGGTTTCTTGTCAGCCACAAATTCTGCATCAGCGAACAATCCATGTTCCAGATTATCGATACCGATCTCAGCGGCCTCGCGATAACCGATTGAGCAAAGGTGCCCGGTCACCTTCAATCGCCGCTTGTGTGCTTCTTCGACCGTGGCGCGCAGTTCGGCACGCGTGATGTGCATGTAAGCCTTGAAGGAAGTGGCGCCTAAGTCAGCCCAGAAATTCACCATGCGACGGGCG
Organism: Blastocatellia bacterium; assembly: GCA_033856235.1. Taxonomy (GTDB): domain Bacteria; phylum Acidobacteriota; class Blastocatellia; order Pyrinomonadales; family Pyrinomonadaceae; genus DASXRU01. The sequence goes on from JAWVFI010000021.1 coordinate 14,101, forward strand.
TCATCCTCGCCGGTAAGCTCATGCATTACCGGTGTGAAGGCGCCCGCCCCTTCCAGGTACGGAGCGGTGATGTGCATCTTCGGGCCGATCATCCGGCCAGCGTCGATCAGTCGCTTGATTTCCAGATCCTGATAAGGCGTGACGCTCCCGGTAGTGCGAATCGTGGTGACGCCCAACGCCAGATAGAGCCGCGGGAAACTAATGCCCAGGTTGGAATACATGGGAGGCGAGCCGCCATCAGGGAAGAACATGTGGTCATGCATTCCCACCAGACCGGGCAGCACGGTGTATCCCTGAAGATCCAACGTCTGAACATTGGGCGGCACATTTGCAGACGCGCTCGGAGCCATCGACTGGATCTTGCCGCCACTGATCACGACAGTTTGATCGTCGAGCGCCGCCGCGCCAGTGCCATCGATCACGCGAACATGAGCGAGTGCCACAACCGGCGCTTCGATCCGAATGAACTGTTGCCGCTCAGGGGAAGGCGCTTGTGCGAAAGCTCCAAGGGGAAGCAAGAAGAGCAGCAGGCTGGCAATCGCAGTTTTCATTGTGTGATTCCTCGGCTAATGACTTGATAAGAGAACGAAGTCGCAAGCTAAAGCTTTTACTCTATACGCCTGACAGCGATGTTGACACTTCATTCCCCACAGGCGTTTAGAGTACAAACTTCAGTTTGCCCTGGTTGGGGAACTGACTTTGGCAAAGGTCAGAAACTAACTTAAACGCCCGGGTCGTAAGGCGGGTCATCAGGGTTGTACGGTTTAGTGGGATCGACCCTCTTCCCATCGACGAATCTTTTCTGCTCTCTGACATTGTCCACCGATTTGAGTTTCCAGCCGCCGCGCGTCCTGGCCCATGTTTCACGCTGCAGCACGCTGGTATGAATCTCTCGGCGTTTGCCCAGTAGGTCGCGGAATCTGGTTACCTCCTGGAAAACTTCGGCCACGGCGATTAGCTTGTTCTGAGAGACCGTTAACTTCTGGATCGTGAACCTGATGTTGTAGGGCGGTTGGTTACCCTGAAGAAACTGCCGCGAGTACTCTTCCATCACTTTGCTGTCGCCAACCTTGCCATCGGGAAAGATGGTGTGAAAGTCCGCGGTCTTGAACGCGACGATGGCCTTCAGGTCTTCTCGTTCATGGGCTGCCGCCAGTTTTTTTACTGGGAGGCGAGCGCCTTCCGAACCTCCGCATCATCTTGAGCGCGGATCGCAGCCGCGTTCAAGAAGGCAAATATCAATGCGCACAAAATAATTAAGTACGGTTTTTTCATTCCCAGACTCCTAAACAAACCCGAAGGCGATGGCGCTGTTATCAGAGATAACCGGCAGCCGGCCCGAATAACAGGTACAAGGCAATTCCCAGGACAAGCCCGCCAATGTAAGCACAAACAAAACCGGCAATGAACAGGAGACCCTTTGCACCGCGCGTCTTGAGCAAATAATAAGTCAGGACGATGGGCCAGGCGAGGTAAAGAAACAAGCCAATGTCATGGACCATCGTGACGCCGCGCCGGCGGCTGTCCCGCATTAACCACCAGCCCAGAATCCAGAGCAAGCCAATGGTCTGGGCCATAGGGAAGCCAGGCGGTTGCTCGCCACTCGCCAAATAAGCACCCTGGCCAATCATGGTGACCAACACAAAAATGTAGAGCAGCAATCCTGGAGCAGACATTCGTGAGAGGCGTGAGCTATTCATGGCCACGTCATGAGACTAAGTTGGGAGAACTTGCCGGAAGTTACATTCTCGTGTTCGTGTCCACCGGATTCAGAAAGCTGAAGATGTCGGCGGCTAGCCTGCATCCGGAACACCGTCAAAGAAATCAACCAGCCCGGTTTCCAGTGAATACTCAGCGCCAACCACAACCAGTCCATCTTCGCGGATCAGCCGTTCGAGCACTTCCGATCCCTGCCGCAGCTGGTGCGCTGAGGCGCTGATGTTGGCGCGGACCGAATGATCAACCAGGGCCTTCGCATCGTGCCTCAACTCCGTCTTCATAAGGGGTTCAATCGAAGGCCGGACGCGGCCGACAATTGAACGGAGGCTCCGCGACTGTTTCTCCGGGGGCTGCTGCAGTTCTTCCAGGGCGGCCAGCACAGCGCCGCATTGTGAATGCCCGAGCACCACCACCAAGCGAGTGGCGAAGCGCGCGGCGGCGAATTCGACGCTATCGATTTGAGACGAAGCGACGATGTTGCCGGCCACGCGAATCACGAACAGATCACCCAACCCCTGGTGGAACACGATCTCCGCCGGGACGCGCGAGTCGGAGCAACCGAGAATGATCGCGAACGGCTCTTGCCCGGCCGTCAATTCGTTGCGGCGTGTCTGGCTGATGAGAGTGTCGGGGCCGCGAACGTCCGCTGCGAAACGACTGTTGCCTTCGCGCAAGCGTTCCAATGCTTCCGGCGCTGCGATCATTTTTCCCCCCTTGAAATCGCGGGCCTACCGGATACTGATTTCCAACGTGAAGGTGGTGTTGGTGGCCTCATCTTCGGGAAATACGATGATCTCATAAGTTCCCGTTCTGGGAAGCGTGCCGCTCCAATCAATTGTGTTTTGCGCCCCCTCAACCAAATTCATGCCTGGAGAGTAAAGCATGAAGACCGCATTCTTCTTAGCTGATACCAGGTGCAGAGTCATTTGCTGACCCTTGCGAGCGCGCAACTGGTAAGCAATGGGATTCATCCCGCCGCTCTCGCTGGGTCCTCCGGTAGTCTTGCCTTTCAAGACGACAGTTGTGCGTCCCGGCGGAAATTTCACTCGAATCGTTTTGGCCCAGACGTTGCCCGTCATAAGCAATGAGAGGAACAGAGACGCGACAATTGATTTCTTCATAGGTTCCTTTCAAGAAAGGTTTTGAATGCGGGATTAATCTTCATAAATACCTGTCACGGATGAGACTCAACTCACGCGTCAGGCGTATAGAGTACAAGCTTCAGCTTGCTCTGAGAAAAACGCGCGACCAACGAAACTACACGAATCTGATGAAGCAACACCAACTTATTCCGCCGCCTTCTTAAGAATGACAGCGCCGTTAACAATCCGGTCGCTGACCGAGCCATAGCCGACGTACTGCCCTTCAAGCCGGCGCGCGTTTGCCGAGAGCCGGGCCATGAACGTGCCAAACGTCATGATCGTCTTATCGGCACTGACGAAATCCAGCTTGATGAACTGGTCGGAGAAAGTTGAGCAAGTAACATCAAAGGCGATGGTATATCCGGCCAGGGCGGCAGAATGCAGGATCCATTTTCCGCGGATGTCGCCGTCGGTGGTGGGAACCATTGCCATTTCAGTGTCGATTGAGACGGGACCGTCATCAGTCTCCTGGTTCAGCGTGCCGGCCCATTGCCCGATGAGCGCCGCTTTCCGCCCATCATTTCCCAGCCTCTGTTCCATATCTTCCTTGTGTGCCTTTAAGGTCCTGGTGACATTCTCCGCCAGATCTGCGGCCCAGGTTTCCTTTTCGATGTCGTAAATCACAAACCGCAGATGTTGATAGTCGAAGGGAATGTCTTCGATCTTTTGCGAGATGATCACGACCGGGCGCTTAAAAGCATGAGAGATGCCTAGTTCGTAATTAACGTTCGCATTTTTTCCTGACACATCCGCCACCAGCACGGATGCCGAACGTATCCCGTGGAAGATGTCGTCGATCACCGGGCGGGTGCCGTAAACACTATCGCCTCTGATAGGCTTAAAGCCCGCGGCTTCGATCGCCGGCATCAGGACCCGGTTATAGTTATCGTCGAACTGACCGCCAAAGGGGGTTATCACGAAACAAGTTTCCGACACTCTGGAAGGCTCCTATGTAAGTTTGTTGCCTGGGCGACAATTTGCGGGGAAGTGCGCTTCAATAATCATCGCTCGCGCCACCTGCTCAGCAGTTGTTGTTCCTTTTCAGGATCAATACCAGCTTTCAATGCTTCATTCAAATGATCCTCGCGCCAGGTTAGTAAATCTTTGACCGTAACACTCAGCGCGCGGAAGGTCAGTCCGGCGGCAACCGCTTTGTCGCAGTTGATGGACATAAAGCCTTTTAAATGCGGCGCAGCTTCCTCCGGCATCCAGAGTGGCATCTCACCCCAGGCGGTCACTCCCTCTTGCAGTAGAAAGCCCTCATCAACCCAGCTAAAGGAAGCGTTGCTGCCGGTTGTTGTCTTGCAATCCTGCAGCACAGTGGCCATCGTCAAATGGTTTGGCAAACCGTTAGCGTTATAGATTCCAGTTTCCTTTGTTTCGATCATTCGCACGGCCCATTCGGCCAAGTCGCGGACGTCGATGAACTGCACGTAGCGGTCAGGGCGGCCCGGCGCTAACACGTCGCCGCCGCGCGCTACACGCACGGGCCAGTAAGTGAAGCGGTCAGTATAGTCGTCAGGGCCGACGATTAATCCGGGACGAATGATCAGGGTGCGATTGGGCAGAACCACTTCCACTTCCTGCTCGCAGAGGGCCTTCAAACCGCCGTACAGTTTTCCATAATTTACGGCAGAGGCTGGACCCGATGTATCAATGGCGTTGGCCTCGTCCAATTGCTCGCGGCTTAACGTCGCTAACGCAGCAGTTTCGTCCATGCCCGGCTCACTGAAGGCGGCATAGGCGGAGATACTGGAAATGAAAACGTAACGACCTGCTGACTGCGATAGGGCTTGAGCAGATGCTCTAACGGTGCGCGGCAGGTACCCGCTGGTATCAACGACAGCATCCCAGCGCCGGCCCTGGAGCTTAGCCAGATCGCTGTTCCGATCTCCATGCAATGTTTCGAGGCGGGGAAAGTCGGGAGATGGATGGTTGCCGCGATTGAAAAGCGTAATCTCGTGATTACGCGCTTGCGCGGCCAGGACCAGATGCTTACCCAGGAATCTTGTGCCACCAAGGATCAGGAGTTTCATTGAATCTGAGATTACGCGAAATCCGAGCGCCGTTTCATACCAAACCATTGAAAGCCGGCAGCAGGATTGCCGTTCATGGTTTGAATATTGACCTGGTCCAGCGCGAGCGTTTCAAACTGTCGCGTCAGCGTTTCGATCCAAAGGGGGTCATGATGCCGCACCGTGACTCCTTCCGGCAAATCGAATATTCCGTAAGTTCCGTACTTCGGTTCGTCGCGCGCATATCGTTCCACGTTGCGTTCGTCGGTTTGCAGCCAAAGGTCGCTGATGTAGAGAAGGCCACCCGGCCGTAAGACCCGATTGATTTCTGCAACGATGTCCCTTTGGCCCTGATTCGTCGGTACGCAGGTAAGGACTGCGAACAACAGCGCCGCGTCCACTGAGAGGTCGCCCACGGGAAGGTTTGGCGGCGACGTAATCTCGTCGAAAGTAATTGCGGGGAAACGTTCACGGGCCAGGGCCACCATCGCCGGAGCCAGATCACAGCCGATTAGATTGTGGTAGCCATGATTACTTAACAGACCCAGCGCCCGTCCATAGCCACAACCGATGTCGAGTATGCGGCTGTTCGGAGATAACCATTCCCGGAGGCGTTCAAAGTTAACCGGATGAGCGAATGGTTTGCCGGGCCCCATGCGGTCCCAATAATCGAGCTGGCGATCCAAGTCTTTCATCAAGTCGTTCCTCGAAAGGCTTTGCACAAGAAGTATCTTGACGACCTCCGAAACCTGCTTAATTCGTGTCACTTCGTGAATTTCGTGGGATTTCGTGAATCGTGTGCCTGAAGAATCGGAGTCATACGATTCACGAAAGACACTAACCATACCAAAGAACACGAAACGGGAGTTTCTGTGCAAAGTCCCGAAACGAATCGCTTGCTGTTTACGGCGCGGCGTGCCGGCGGTACCAACGGCGCCCGTGCCAGCGCTGCAGTTTCCACGCGGCGCTGGAAATCGGATCGAGTTCCTGAATCCAAAAACGTTCCGGCTCGCGCTCCTCAGTTTCGACGCGACCTACTTCAATGTCGGCAATAACAATCCCTGGTCCATCGCCGGGGTGGCGGCGGGCGAGAGTCTTACCTGCCGCATCGCAAATAATTGCACTGCCACCGTAATTTGCGCGATACGTCATCGGCAGCCACGGTGTCTGGCAGCGGAAAGGGCCGCAATGCGTCGCCTCGACCACCGGACATCCGAGAAGTTTGGCGAACCGTGGCGCCCAATCGGTATAGCGATCAATCGACTTCTGCAGATAGCGTTGGAAAAACGTTCCCTCTGGCGCACCCCAAACGCACGAGCCTCCCACGACGATGTCGGCTTTTCCCCGCAAGCGTGCCACCGTTTGCGACCGGTTGAACTCCAGGCACAAGGCCGCGCCCGCGGTAACACTTCCTACTTTGATTAGGCCGTCATCGGTACCGCCAACGTAGAAGCAGTTCTCCCACATAGTCGGAATGTCTTTGTTATGCCTGCCGGCGATGCCTTCAGGTGTAGCCAGGAAGAATGTGTTGCGCACATGTCCGTCATCGTCCCGGCAAAGAAATGAGCCGCCGACAACTGCCTGGTGTCGTCGAGCAAGATTGAGCAGTAGTTCCGTGGCCATTCCATCCGGCGGCAGCGACCGTTGCGCCAACTCAGGGACGAACCCCATGCCGGTGGTAAAGAACTCCGGCAACATGATCCACTCCGCCCCATCGCGGGCGGCATTGCCGGCGAGTTTTTCGCAAGCCGCCAGATTTGCATCAACGTCGCCGACGACTGTTTGAAGTTGAATCGCTGCTACACGCATGGACGCTTACCGGTAGCGCGTTTCCCAGCCGTCGCTGCTGGTGATCGCCACTCGGCCGCTGTTCACCGCAATTGTGTCACCCAGCTTCAAGGTGCCATACGATTTGCCATCCACCGTCAGATCCTCGCCGCGAAGTAAGATCGTGGTGTCCCCGCATTTGTATTCAGACGATAGCAACACCTGTTCCCCGCCTTTCTCGGTTCGTGTTTCGGTATGGGTTGAAGCGCTCCGACAATAAGGCCTCACGGTGATGTGATGAGTTCCCAAGTCAGTTTCACGTGGTGTTGAGCCTATCGTGCAAGCAGAGATCAACATGGGAGAGATAAGTGCGAGGATTTTAGTGGCGTAGTGTTTGTTCATCGTCAGCGAAGTTTTCTGGATTCCGTGTCGTTGCAGCAAAGCGCAATGTTCATAGTTACGATCGCCCCCAAAAGAGCTTCCGCCGTCGGGAACGAAATCAATAGAGCGTGCTTTGGATACGCTTAGCACAACACGTCGGCATTTCGTGTTCCTTAGTGTTCTTCGTGTGTTTTCGTGAACCGTATGCAACGACCGGCAGGGCACGATTCACGAAATACAAGAATCCCACGAAGTAACGCGAATCAGGGCGAGCTGTTGACGATGGCCGTTCTATTTCTTAGGGGCCTTTTTGGTCGTCTTTTTACTTGCGGTCTTTTTGGTGGTTTTCTTCTTTCCCGCAGTTTTCTTAGTTGTCTTCTTCTTGGCCGTCTTCTTCTTGGCAGCTTTTTTGGGTGCAGCCTTCTTCTTACCGGCCTTCTTCTTGCCAGCCTTCTTCTTGCCAGCCTTCTTTGCGCTCTTCTTTGTGGTCTGGGCGCCTTTGCCTGCGGCCTTGGCTGCCTTGCGATCCTCGGCAGCCTTCAGCTTCGCGGCATTTTGCTTCGCTAATCTTTCAGCGGCAAATTTCAGGAGCGGGTTACCCAGCAGTTCGGGAATCGGCTTCCCGTCAGAGACCCAGAAGAGCCGTTCCGCAAACGCTGGCCGGCTCTGGTCAAAATACCGGTCCTGCCACTTGGAGTCCTGACGCGGATCATAGTCCTGGGCTTTTTTGTTGTAGCTGATCCAGCGAGAACGGTAATGCTCAAAGATATCCATCACGTGCGCTGCGTAGGCTTCGGCGATTGGCCGGTCGCCCCGGATGATGAGCATATTTTCGTCGTTGTTGCAGGAGGCGCGAAAACCGAGGTTGTGGCTGCCGGTAATCACTACGCAGTCTTTGCTGAAAGGATCCACGACGATGGTCTTGTCATGGATGATGGCATGTCCGTACTTGTATATTTCGGAGCGCCACTTCTTAAAGTTCTTAAATAGACCCTGCGGGGATGAAATCGCCGAATCTTCGTTGGGACCGGAGTTCAGAATCGTCCGATCATACTCCGTGGTCAGTCCCGGATCGCTAACGGCGCCGCGAATGAAGAGTCCGGGTTTGGCGACCGCGACATTTGCCAGTTCTTTCAGAAAGTGGAAGCTTCCCGCGCTGTTCGCCGCCCCCGGCATGAATGCCAAAAACAGAACCGACTGCTTCGCCTTGGCCAGAATGTCATAAACGACAGTCATATCCACCGGCGTCTCCGGAGGTTTCGCCTTCTTCCCGCTCCGCAAGAGAGACGCTGCGTTAGGGGAATACCAGGTGCTGACCGTTGAACCTTCGTTGAGCTCGAATGGGCCTCTCACTTTTCCACATTTGCCGCGCAAGGTCTTGCCCTGGATCTTTTTCATCGGGGCCGCTGTCTCCGGAATGACGGCCTCATCGGCGTCATCCTTAAGATCCTGCCAATATTTCATATACTGTTCGGCCAGTTCCGGGGACTCGATCACAATCGCGTTGTTGCTCTGCGTGCAGAGTCCGCTCGGAGTCCAGTTGGTGCTGCCCGTGAGCACAGCCTTGGGTTTTCCTTTCGGATCCACATAAACCATGAACTTGTTGTGCGCGATTTGGCCGGCCGGCATGTAACGGCGGATCAGTTCTTTGGCATTGGTCAGTAACTTGACCGCCGCCGCATTCTTGCCGTCGTAGATAAGTATTTTCTTTTTGTCCTCCTGCTTCTCATCGTTGTTGTTCGACAGAATCAGATGCAGGTCATCGCACTCAGCCAGCCGCTGGATGAGCACCGGATCGGTCAGCTCATATAAGGAAGCCCAACAAGAGCCCCCTTGTTCTTTGGCACGATCCAGGAGCTTGGTTAATGCACCGAACAGTTGCGCTGACAGCGACTTGCGCAGCGGGCTTTCCGGATCGCTAATCATCGCCTCGATCTTCCCGCCGTCGGGTTTCTCTCTGGCGGGATCCCAGATCAAATCGGCCACTCTTTGCGTGGCCAGGATGCCGCGATTGAAATAAACCTGGGCCTTACCGAATTGGGAAGTTACATTAACCCAATCGCTCTCGGCGGCCGCCACTCCCGCCAACGGTTGCTTTGGACCGACCATGGGCACGACTCGATAGCGATAGCTCCGATCGCGCGTTTCAAACACATCGCGCCAGTTATATTTTCTAATTGGTTGATCTTCGCTGGAGATCTTCAGGCGATTGCCTTGCGCGTCGCGGCCGAACACCGGCAGGGGAACGCCTTTGGCATCGCCTCCTTTTTCAAATCGATAGACAGCGAAACCGTCACAGTTGTCCAATTTGTCGCCGAAGTCCCAGGCAACGTGGACATAGTCGTTATTAGCGAGGGCAAAGGCTCGGGGTTTTGGCATGAGGTCAGTTCCTTTCTGCAATTGTGTGGGCGGCACATTGCTTCGCGGGCTGGTTCCAGAGGTCAAAGCTCACCGCCAGCGCCGATTGAGTGCCGTGAAGACCATCGCGAGTCAGCTTAACCATGACGAGGGTCTCTACATTTATATGTACTTCCGGCTGAGAATGTTTCCAGACTGAATTGAGACGATAAGGCCGGAGATTTAACTGAGAATCAGATGCACCCTAGACTTGAGGGCAATCAAAAGTCAACGGCGGTGTTCAGAGTACCGACTTTAGTCGGGTTTTTTTCGAGAATGAAAGGGCCCGATCACCCCTTCGGCAGGGCCAAACGGAACGCGGCCATCTCCTCGCCGTTGCGCACCAGCAGCAAGTCTCCCGTCAACACGGGGTGGTTCCAGGTCTTACCCGCAATCGCCTTGAAGCGACCCAACTCGGTGAACTGCTCAGGGACCGCTTTCACCAGCGCCAGATCGCCCTCCTCTGAAATTACCAGCAGCACGTCCTGATCGGCCAAGAGAACGATTTGACCGTGGCCGTAGCGTTCGCCCTTCCACTTCGGCGCGCCGGTTTTCAGATCGATGCAGGCGAGGTTGCTGCCATCGAAGCCAAAGGCCAGGTCCTTATGAATTACAAAATCGTTGAAGTACGGTTTCAGCCCGGCGGAGTTCCAGCGTTCTTTAGCAGTCCATCCGCCTGATCCATGTTCGACCGCGAGCCGCAGGACGCCCACTTCGGAGCCGAGTCCGGAGCCGCTTCCCAACAGCACGTCGCCGTCCGCAGTGACAGCCGGTTGCACGATGCTGTCGCCTTCCCACGCGTACTTCCAAAGCACCGCGCCATCGCTTGGGTTGACGCTCATCACGCCTTCGCCATTTACCAGCATGACTTGCGCGACGCCCCCGATGGTCGCCAGATGCGGCGAGCTGTAGCCGCCGCGCGCGGTTGCCGGGCCCAGCCAGCGTTGATTGCCGGTAGCGAGATCATAAGCAGCCAGCGCTCCCGCGGTGGCCACAATCACGACGTCCCCAACCACGAGCGGGGAACTCGCAAAGCCCCATCCCGGAACTTTGGTGTTGGTATCAGATGCGGCATTGTGCGACCAAACCACCGAGCCGGTGCGCGCGTCGAGCGCGTTCAGAATTCCAGTCGCACCCAGCGTATAGACGCGACCATTGCTGAGCGTCGGCGTCCCGCGCGGACCCGCGCCGGCGTTCGATTCATAGAAGCGTACTCCGTCCTTGTGCAACCAGACCGGTTGGCCGGTGCCCAGGTTGTAACAGGAAACGACTTCGTCGTTGCCGCGCTGCTCCTGCGTATAGAAAAGATTGTCGCGCACCGCGAATGACGACCAGCCTGGTCCGATTGGCCGGCGCCACACTTCTTTCGGCGGCTGGCTGGCCCAGTCCGTTTCAATGCGCGGGCCGTGGCTAACGCTGTCGCGATTGGCTCCGCGAAATCCGGGCCACCCTGCATCACCGGCCGCGTTTGTGGCAACTACTCCGACCGGCGCATTGGCGAGAGGGGTTGTCGGCTCCCCGCCGGCCTTCGCCAAAAGCAGTTCCTCCGGCGTCTTCGTCCAGCGCCAATGAAGATCTGACTTCGCGTCAGCGGTGATGCCGCCGGTCCGAATCAGCATGAAGCCGCCGCATGCGAGCAAAATCGCGGCGGCCATCAAAGCGCGCCGAGGTCCCGCCGCCAGCCCACGCCCTATCGTCGCCGAAGCAACCAACGCCAGGCACGTAAAAGGCAGAGAGAAGACGGGCAACATCATCCCCATCATCCCGCCCGCGATGGAGGGATGCACCATACGCTTAAAGATCACCACCGCGAGGATCAGCAAAACGATCGCGCCAATTCGCTCAATCCAGGGCGCGCGACTAAATAGAAGCCACCACAGAATCACCGCCAATCCGCAGATGGCCCCGCCCATGATCCCAAACATGGCCAAATCCAACGATACCTTCGGCACCACGAACCATAGCAACCACTGCAGCGTTACTGCAGCGACGCCAGGCCATACGCGCAAAGGCTTCCGGGAAAGAGGTTGAGAAGTGGAGGTGGAATTCGGTTGATCTATCAGGGGGACGCTCATGCGAGGTAATACGCTGCCTGGGTGCCGTTTGTTCTTGAATTCCCGGGCTCCGTCGCGCATCAGGTGAATTAACCGATCGCTTTAGGGGCTTGGCACAAACTCCGATTTCGTGTTCTTTGGTGTGCTTCGTGTGCTTTCGTGACTCGTGTGACTACGAGGCGCTAGCGCACGATTCACGAAAATACACGAAAAACACGAAGTGACACGAATCAACGCAGGGCTAGGACATTCTCAGTTGTTTACTTCGAATTGGCGGGGACGGTTCTGCAGCGTCATCGCTAGGTGGGTGGCATCATGAGATTACGGAATCACTCGTATTTCAAAGCGATCAAGGGATCTACTTTCGTGGCCCGGCGCGACGGCAGCCAGCAAGCGAGTAACGCAATCGCCGTCAGCAACGAGGCGGTCACTACAAAGGTCAACCAATCAGTCGGGGTAATTCCGAACAGCAAGCTCGCCATCCAACGTGTCAGCCCCAGAGCGCCGGCCACCCCGATCGCAATTCCCAGCAACACCAGCT
>JAWVFI010000022.1:0-57138 GCA_033856235.1 Blastocatellia bacterium
CTGCGTAATGACGCAGGAATAATCATACTAAACTACAAAATATGAACTTCTTAAAACTGCATCACCGCGCCGTCGCGGTCTTTCTAACTGGAATCATAGTAATTATGGGCGTGACGCCGCCGCGCGCGATTCAGGCGCAGGGCCAAAACCCGAAATCGCCCGAGCGTGCCGGTTACGTGAATGATTTTGCCGCTGTGCTTAATGCCACGACCAGGCAGCGTCTGGAAAACATTCTGCGAAATTTGCAGGAACGTTCTGGCGTCGAATTTGTTTTAGCCACGGTTAAGACGGCAGGCGACCTGGACATCTTTGATTATTCCCAGCAGCTGGCTACTGACTGGAATACCGGCGCCGGCGCAACTAAACAGAAGAGTCTGCTGCTAGTCGTGGCCGCCGATACCGGCAAGTTTTTTACGCAAGCCAGCAAGAGTGTGAAGGGTGATCTTCCCGACGGCATTCTGGGTGAGATGGGACGGCGAATGCGGCCGCAGCTGGAAGGGCAGGAGTTCAGCGAAGGCCTGGTGACTGGCGTTCAGACTTTTGTGAATCTGTTGGCGGAGCGAAAAGGGTTTAGCCTGGTGAATATTGAGCAGGGCCCGGCGCAAAGCGCACAGGCAGCTCCCGTTGAAACGCCTGTACCAACCGCACAAGCCCCGGCGCCATCAAGCCCAATCGTTTCTCCGGCCGCCGAAGCGCCGCAGCCTTCTGAAAGTCCTGCCCCAACGCCAGGCGAAACTACGCCGCCCGCCAGCAGGCCGCGCGCTGTGGATTCTCCAACTCCAACACCTGTCGAGGCTAATAGCCCGGCGCCTACGGCGACGCCAGCAGTGCTTGCGGAACCCGTCGTAACAAAGTCGGCACCTACCGAAACGGCGAGTTCACCGCCCGTGACCACGCCGGCGAATCCCTCCAGTAGCGCAAAACGATCAGCGGACGACGAAGAGATTGACCTGGCGCAAACCCAGCCACCTGACAAACGGATTGAGACCCTAAAAGCATTTCTTGAAACTCATCCGCGTTCAACCTCGCGTCCCAGGGCCATTGAACTGATCATTGTGGCGCGAGCCACGCTGGGTGATCAGAAACTTCAGGCGGGCGACGTTGCGGGAGGGCTGGAACAGTTTCGTCAGGCCATCGCGGAGAGTCCGGCGGAGATGAGCGACAACCTCTATAACGACGTGGTTTCCAAATTCCCTTTGAACTTGATTCTGCGACGCCAGCGCGAAGCAGCCCTGGATGCAGCCCACGCAATCGAGGCCCTGGTGCGCTTGAACCCGAAACGGATGCTGGCGCTGGCTTCCTTTTACCTGGCGATCGAGGACGTAGCGGAAGCGACACGCATTGCTGAGTTCGCGGTGAAGATCGCACCGGAGCTGGCTGCGGCACATCAGGCGCTGGGGTCAGCGCGTCATATCGCCCTGCGACTGGACGAAGCGGCGGCGGAATACGCGCGCGCGCTGGAGCTCGATCCGAAGTTGTCGGCGGCGCGGCGCGGCCTCGCGGATCTCAAACGCGCAGCGGGTAAATCCGATGAAGCCAATGTCCTCTATCGTGAACTTTTACAGACTGACGCGAAAGACAACGCTGCCCGCACCGGGCTAATCCTTTCGCTGTTTGACCTGGGGAAGAAGGACGAAGCCGAGGCCGAGTTCGCGGCCGCGCTCAAAGAAGACCCACAGAATGTCTTGTTGCTGACCGGGGTCGGTTACTGGTATGCAGCCCACAATCAACCGGCCCGCGCCCTGGAGTTGGGACAGAAAGCGGTGGAAATTGAGCCACGTTACACCTGGGCACAGATTGCGATGGCGCGCGGCTTGGTAGCGAACAAAAGTCCACTTGCAGCCGAACGGGCCCTGCGCTTTGTGCGCCGGTACGGAAAGTTCCCCACGCTCGATTACGAGTTGGCCACAGTACTGGCCGCGATGGGCCTCTTTGACGAGGCAGTCGGTGAACTGTCCCGCTCCTTTACGCTGACGAATGGCGAAATCGAAACTAAGCTGGCGGGCAGGACTTCGGCGCGGGCTGCCAGTTTCACGGAACTCCTGGCGCGCGAAAGACAGGCCAGTATCTTCCAACCGACCGCTGCGGACACCGACGCGAATGCAAGGATGCTAAAAGCACTGATGGCCTTTACGGCGGCTATCAATCCGCCGGCAGGTCAGGCAATTAACGAAGCAGAGGTCGTTGCTGCGGGTCAGGAGTTTGCGGCTGGCGAAGATGCGATGCGCACTTTTCGCCAAGTGTACGTGGCCAGCCGGTTAATGAAGAAACGGATAGCCCTGCCCACTGTAATCGAACTTAGCCAGGCGGCAATGCACGGGGTCGAGTCAGCGCTGGACACTGGCGCGCCGACAGTGGCGGTGCAGGCTGATGACCTGAAAGATATTCGCGCAACCGCGATAGCCGTCGGCGGTACGCCTTCCGTTGACGAAGCCCCGCGCTCGGCTCTCTCCTCTCTGCTTCGCGGGCACATCGAAGATTTGATTGGCTGGGCGCTGTTCAATCAGGAGAAAAAGGAAGAAGCGGTAACGCATCTGCGTTTGGCGGTTGGCGTCCTGCCAGAGCGAACGCCCACCTGGCGCGACGCGCTTTGGCACCTGGGAGCGGCGTTAGAAGCCGAAGGTAAGAATGAGCAGGCATTGCTCTATTACATGAAGAATTATGTGACCGGTGTTGCGGATCCGCTTCATCGCGCGGTTATTGAGGCGCTATACCGCAAGGTCAACGGGTCTCTGGACGGGCTGGATGAAAAGATTGGCCCCTCGCCCTTTGCGGTCCCAGGTTCAGCTACCCGGCCGGCACCGGCGCCCTCGCCCGAAAGTCGCTAGGGCCATCTCAATGGCGGAGTCTCTGACTATTACCCTTTTGCGTAACGTCGCGAATTCTCCCAGAACTTGCGTATCTCAGGAAAACGCGACCGGCTGCCTACCCAGCCAACCGCTAGCCCCTTGTTACCATCCTATGCCTGCTCGACTTAAAGAAACCGGCTAGCCGGGGACGAGACGGTGGTTGCGACTAACCTCGATACTGCCGAAACGGTATACTTTCGACCTCTAAATTTCTTAAGAAGAAGAGTTTCATGATCAGCATAAAGCCCACTTTTTCCCGAACAATCACGCTCGCTTGTCTCGTGGCTTTGGCCTTCGTTTCCGTGCGCGCGCAGCAGCCGGCCGCCGCTCCGGGCAGCCGCTATGACATCACCAACTACCGCATCGAGGCGCAGTTGTTCCCCGAGGAGCATTTGCTGCGCGCTGGTGCGGACGTTACCTTAACGCCCCTGGAGGCGACTCGCTCAATCGTCTTTGAGCTGAACGGTTCATTGCACGTCGATAGCGTGGAGATGGATGGCAAGGCGCTGACCGGTTTCGTACAGGACGCCGTGGGGGCGGGCGCGCTGGGGCCAAATGTGCGCATCGACCTGGGTGCGGTGGTGCCGGCGAACCAACCGCTCACGATCAGAATTCGTTGGAACGGCGCGCTGGTTTCGCCCGAGGGTGGTCCGCTCGCAACCAAACGATTGGCCTACATCGGGACCGAAGGCTCGTACCTAATGTACGCGGCGCGCTGGTTTCCTTTTCATGACTACGCCGCCGACCGCGCCACCGCAGACATTTCCCTGATTGTTCCCACCGGCTTGCAAGTGGGTGGCACCAGCGACGAAGCAATCGCGCCGCAAGTGGATAAGAACGGAACCACTCGTTTCCGCTTCGTTAATCGCCAGCCCGCGCTGATCGGGAACTTTATCGCCGGACAGTACATCGCCAAGACTCTGAAGTTCGGCAACTACCAGTTGCAGTTTTACGTGAAGGTGGGCAGCGAAACTCGGCTTGACGATTATGGCGAGCTGATGGGACGCGCACTGGAATTCTATTCGAAGCAGTATGGGGCGCCTGGTTTTGGCACTCGCTTCACAGTTGCGCAAACTGATGATGAAGCGCTGGAGGCCTACACTGCCGGCGGCATGTTGTTCCTGGGCTCGAGGTTTTTTGATGCGACGCGTCCCATTCCGGAAGAGCGTCTGCAGCGAGAAGTCGCTTACCAATGGTGGGGACAAACTGTAGGACTCAAATCTTTTGACGACGCCTGGGTTTCCCAGGGATTGGCCGAATGGAGTGCGTTTGCGCTGCGTGAGTCATCTCTGACTGGCGGAGCGCTGGACTCGGCCCAACGCGAAGAGCAGGAGCGGGCGCTGACGTTCGAACAGACTGCGTCAATCGGCCGCGCGCCGGTGGCCCTGGACGATCAGTCAGCGGCTTACCAGTCTATCGTCTTTTACAAAGGCGCCATGGTTTTGCGCATGTTGCGGGCTACGCTGGGCACGGAGAAGTTCAACCAACTGATGCACAGTTTCCTCGATCAGTACCGGGGTAAGAGCGCGTCGATTGACGACTTTGAGCGGCTGACTTCACAGGTGGCGGGCAAGAATATGCGTTACTTCTTTGCCCAGTGGGTCGAGGGCACGGGAGTTCCGGAATTCAGCGTTGATTATCAGATTATCCGCACCCGGGCCGGCAAGTTTCGTACGCGCGGCACGGTGAAGCAGAACATGGAATCGCTGCGGCTGCCGGTGGAGTTGATGCTCCGGGCCGAGGGCGACAACCAGGTAACCACGCTGCCGCTGGAAGGGCGCAGCGAAGATTTTGACTTTGAATCGAATGGCCAGCCGCTCGAGGTCCTGGTCGATCCAAACAACAAGATCCTGCGGATGTCGGACGATCTGCGAGTGTCGATCATTGCGCGTCGCGGGATTGAGCTTTTCAAGGAAGGCCAGTACGCCGAGGCCCAACAGCAGTTTGAGTCGGCCCTGAAGCTGGACCGCAACAACTCCTGGGTTTACTACAACCTCGGCTTATTGTTTTTGGAGCAACGAAATTGGCAATTGGCGATGGACAATTTCCAGGCGGCGCTGGATAGCCCGAACGTAAAGCCGACCTGGATTGAGGTCTGGGCGCATATTAAGAAGGGCAACGCCTATGACGCCCGGGGCGATCGGCCCAAGGCTATATTTGAATACGACAAGGCCCTGCAGTCCGCTCTCGATTATGACAATGCCCAGGCTATAGCCAAGAAATTCAAAGCTACGCCGTTCGATCCCAAAGCGCCACAGACGGCCGCCGCCAACGGGCCAGGCTATTAGTGGTTGTAGGGGCGTCCCTCCGTGGTCGCCCCTTCGTGACCACTTCAACCTGCAAATCAAAAAGGGGGCGCCGACGGAGGGACGCACCTACACAGCCACAATCGCAATCTGGTGTTCATTAGCCAGCGCGATCATTTCCTCGCGATCAAACATCAGAGTCTTTCCGGCGGTAATGCAAAGGCACGAGGCGCCTGCGGCAATCATGCCGGTGATAGTCGGCACGCCCACGACCGGAACGTCGAAGCGCATATCCTGATTCGGCTTCGCGATTTTCACTACCGTCAGACCCCAGCCCGAAAGTACGCCGCCGCCTCTGAGTTTATTCAGGCTGTCGCGCAGAAACTTCCCGGCCGATCGGCTTCCATTTTCCGCCTCATCGACATTCTTTTGAAAAACCTCACCCGCGCGGCGAATAGTGGCATCGGTGCCTTCCATGGCTTCGATGGCGACACAAGCGCGAGCCCGAATCACCAGAGTCTGTCCCAGATCCAGTTGCGCGATTTCCCGCGCGATCTCCAGACCATAGTCGATGTCGCCACGCTCGCGCTCTGTGGGCGCACGCTGTGTCAAAGTGCCGGCCTGTGGCAGTTCATCCTGCAAAAAATAAGTGGAGTCGATCAAAGAGATGCCTTCAGTGGCGAGCTCGTCGGCGATTGCCCCAATCAGGGCCTCAGTGTTGCGGCGCGGCAGGCGCAGAATCATTTTCAACATGCGCGCGTCCGGGACGGTGCCGCTGAAGATTTGCACGTGTTTGACCTGACCGGCCATGATTGCCTGCTCGACGCCTTCGCTCTTGAAAAAGCGAATCATCTTGCCTAGTTGTCCCAGGCCCACCCACGTTACGCTTCCGCCCGCAGCCATGATCACACTCTCAATATCAGGGTCGGTTTCTTCGCGGATGGCGACAACGGAAAGGGGAATGCCCGCGCGTTTGGCGCCGGCGAGTACTCGGAAAGGGAACTTGCCGTTGCCGGCAATTAGACCGTAGCGCATGAGTTAAGGGCAGAAGGCAAAGAGCTAAGGGCAAGGAGCTAGGATGGCGGCTCGGCTTTCTCGCTGCGCTTTCCGCTTAGCCCTTTGCTCTTTGCCGCTACTTAATTACGCCTCTTTGGGAGCTTTCAATGAAGTTAACCAGCGTGTCCACTTCAGCCGATTGCGCGATCTCTTCACGAATGCGTTTCAGGGCCTGCGAAGTGTTCAGCTTGGAAGAGAGCAAAAGATGAAAAGAGTGATGCAGCGTGTCGATCACTTCGCGCGAATAACCGCGGCGCTTCATGCCCGTAGTATTGAGTCCGTAGCAACGCGCGTGGTTTCCCACCGTCAAAGCGTAGGGCAGCGCGTCCTTGACCACCACTGAGTAACCACCGACGTAGCCTTCGCGGCCCACACGGCAAAACTGGTGCACGCCGGAGTAGGCTCCGATGTTTGCTCCGTCCTCGACAATCACGTGACCCGCCAGGGTGGCGGCGTTGGCCATGATCACGTTGTGGCCCAGCCGGCAATCGTGCGCAATATGCGCCTGGGCCATGATCAGGCAATCGTCTCCGGTCTCAGTCAGCATGCCGCCGCCGGCCGTGCCCCGGTGGATGGTGACGAATTCCCGGATTTGATTGCGGCGCCCGATGCGCGTTTCGGAGGGCTCGCCTTTGTACTTTAGATCCTGCGAAGCCAGGCCGATGGAGACAAAGGGAAAGACGTGGGTCCCTTCACCGACATGCGTCAGGCCGTCGATGACGCAATGCGAATCGAGCACCACTCCATCTCCGAGGGCGACATCAGCGCCGATGATTACGTAAGGGCCGACGACGCAATCACGTCCAATGATTGCCTGCGGGCTAACCACGGCTGTGGGATGAATTTGAACTGGCTGGGTGGCAGTAGTCATGAATCGTCGAGCGGAAGAGTCAGGCTGGTTTATCGCTTCGCATTGCGGTCGGCAATGATGCTCATGATGTCAGCGTCGGCGGCCAGGACGCCATCGACCTTCGCTTCGCCGCGCATGCGTTGCACACGCGACCCAATCCGCACTGCCGTAACTTCCAAAAACAGCGTATCGCCGGGAACGACGGGGCGGCGAAAGCGCGCCTCTTTGATTCCGGTAAACAGCACCAGCTTGCTATCGCGGTCTTCGATTTCCCGCAAGGCCAGCACCGCGCCAACCTGAGCCAGCGCTTCAACGACCAGAACTCCGGGCATCACAGGGGTCCCGGGAAAGTGGCCCTGGAAGAAAGGCTCGTTGATGCTGACCTGCTTAATGCCGACGATGCGCTCGCGGGGCACCAGCTCAACAATTCGATCTACCAATAAAAAGGGATAGCGATGCGGCAGAAGTTGCTGAATGGCGGCGGCGTCCAGGACCGTTTCCATAGGATCAATTGGCGGACGGAATCAGAAACAATAAATGGTGAACAGCCAGGACGAAAGCATCGCCCATTTGCTATTCACCATTTATCATTGTTCGTCGCTGTTTGGCTACTTCGGAGTTGCAGCCGAAGCGGTTGCCGGCTTGGCGTTGAACTCGGCAATGAATGCCGCAGTCACGTCCATGGCCGGGTTAGCTGTCAGGACTACGGGCACCAACTTGCTGATGTCCAGGATCATGGTGATGCCGCGTTGAGCAGCGAACTGGTTCAGACTTTTCGAGATATCGTCCGAAATAGGCTCGATCACTTCCTTATATCGCTTGGCAAAGTCAGCGTCAGCCTGCTCTTTCTTGTATTTCAGATCGCGCTGCAGCTTCTCTCCCTCGTCCTGCTTGACCTGAATCGTTTTCGGATCCACTACCGAGTTGCCGCTTAACTTGCTGATCTCATCCGCGATGGCCTTCAGACGGGCCTGGATAGTGTTGAGTTCAGTCTGGCGCGGTGCGAACTCACGTTCCAGAGACTTCATCGCATTCACATAACGCGTGATGCCGCCTTTCTCTTCGCCGAAAGCGCCGGTATCGATGTACGCAATCTTAGTATCAGGCACCGGGCCGGTGCTGGCCGCTGGCGGCTGTGTTTGCGGAGTGGCTCGGGGGGGGGTTGTTCCGGGCCGGGTCTGGGCCGAAGCCGCGACGGCAACGACGGCCGCAAGCATTATGGCGGCGGCAATCAATCGAATTCTTTTCATAGCTTTTTGTAATACTCCTTACGGTGAAAGGCGAATCTCGGTTTACCGCACTTAGTTGTATCCGGCGCCTATAGGGTTGCTGAAGGTCAGAACGTACGACCGACACTGAAACGAGGGACAAACTTCTTCTCGTTGAAAAAGATTGGAAATCCTTCAAAGAAATCATTCTTTCGTGCCCGGGGATTATAAGCAAATATCAACCGAAAAGGCACGTTGACGACTGGAATCTGGAAACGCACCTCAGCTCCCACGCTGGCATGAAAGTCACCAAATTTTGAAAACAAGCTTTCGCCCAGTTTCACAACTGTATTGGTCTGCGCTTCGCCACGGAGGAATACTTGTTGGAATCCGATTGGCAAGAGGGTCACGGGATCGACTGGTCCAAGGCGAAGTGCCTCATCAAGTTCCGCCCGTGACGCGAACCGGTTGTCGCGAATTGCCAGGCCGCCAAAATTCGTCAGCGCCAGGTCGGTGCCGTTATTGCAGGCCACCAGCGTGCTCAAAGTCACGGCCAGCGTGGAACCCGGCGCTCGCGGGCAGACGGTCCGGCCCACAGTCTGGAAGAACGGTTGATCGGGCAGGAAGTTACTATTGATAATCTGATCGCCCTTGGTCCAAAGATTGAAGGCCGTACCCACGTCGGCAAAGGCGGCCACGCTTACCGGCCCGAAGAGCGGAATCCGATACTCAAAGTTGCCCAGCAATTGTGTGTCCGCCCCGATCGGCGTAAAGGCACGCGGCAGGCGCGCCTGATTATTTCCGGAAGCCCCAGTAAATAGTCCGACGCTGGCCAGGTTGGCGGGCAATCCGGTGACGACGACCGGGTCGCCAATGTCGTTCGTGGCCAGTACCACATTTCGCGACGTGAAGTAGGTATCCAGCGGCGCCCGCGGGCTTATCGAACGGACGTTGTAGCCGCGAATCGTATCTTCGCCGCCCAGCCAGAAGCGTTCGAAAATGGGCACGCCATCGACAAACGCGAGGGAGCTTGCGTTCTTGATCTTCGACGATGTAGCAAAGCTCGTGACCGTACCGGCGAGGAGCCGGAACCCAAAAACCTGCGGCTTATCCGAGTTTTTGTTTCGCACCGGAATGTACTGAATGTACGAGCCGGTGGGCTGGATCGTACGCACATCACCAGCCAGGCCAGCCGCGGCCAGGGCCACAGATAGCTCACGGCCTCTGGTCGGGTCGATACTTCCGTTGCGCGTGTCGTAAATAAAGGACGCTGTGGCGCGACTCGTCAGAATGCTCGGCTGCGTATAGAGCTCGGGAATAAACGTCGTCGGGTTATTAGCCGCGTTTACCGGCGGCTGCTTGGTGCTGGATTGCGAGATTTGGTAGGACAGGCCCACTCGCGAAAACTGAGTGAAGGGACGCTTGCGATAGAACTCAGACAACGGGGCGCTGGCAAAAATTGAGCCGCCGTAGGTCGTGCGGGTAAAGAGATTTTCTTCGCTGGCATTCAGGAAATCCAGCGTGGAACCAAAGAATCCCTGTTGTGCCTCAGTATTCTGTGAAAGCGAAGTGCCCTCGCCAAAGAACTTCTGCTTGGACGCGAATACCGAGATGCCCGCGGTAATCGGACGATTCTTTACGTAGGGCTCAGTAAACGAAAACTGAAATGTCTTCTGGCGATTGCCGGCTGCCAGTTGCAGCGCCAAAACCTCGCCACGTCCGAAAAGGTTGTTCGTCGAGTAATCCAATCCGAAGAACGATCCGCCGATGCCCGAGATACCGCCGTTGAAGGATATTTGTTGGCGGCCCTTCTCGACGACCTTGATATTGACGTCCACCAACCCTTCTTCTTCATTGGTGCGCAAGTCGGCGTCCTTGTCCTTGTCAATCGGATCGAAATAACCGAGCTGGTTAAGTTTGATGATGGAATACTCGAAGTATCTCTGGTTGTAGATGTCGCCCTCGTTCATCAGGACTTCGCGCCGCAGTACATTATCGCGGGTGAAAGTGTTGCCGAGGAATTCCAGGCGGCGGAGCGTGAACTGCTTGCCTTCGTCAATCGTCACCACAAAATCCACGATGCCTTCTTCGGGTTTCTGTGGGTTCTCCTTAAAAGTAGGAGAAGGCTCAGAGGTGTATTGAATGAAGCCCTGTCCGCCGTAGTATTCCTTCAGGGTTTTGAAAAGAGAGTCGCTGATGCGCTTGCCGTCGGCAACGTCGCCCTGCTTCAAGCCAATGATGGCGCGGATGACCTGTTCAGAGAAAATCGAGTTGCCTTCGATCTTTAGTTCGCCGATGCGGTACAGCTTGCCTTCGTTGATGGGCACGGTTACCCGCAGTCCTTCGTCGACGGATGAAAGGAACGGCAGCGGCAGAATCGGTAATCCGGTGCGCCGGGGGCCCACGCTCTCAACGCGCGGCTCTCCGTGGCGGGCCTGGAGATAGCCCTTCGAGCGCATGTAGTTATCAACGTTGTGCAGGTCGTAATCCAATTTATCGCGATCCAGAATATCCTGCCCTTTGAAACGAGTCATCAGACCGGCTTCCTGCACGTACTTCATCTGGCTGCGAAGTTTGCCATCGCTGAAAATCTTATTTCCTTCGAAGGCAATTTCCACCACCCGCACGCGTTCACCTTCATCAATCTTGAAGGTGATGGCGGTGGACGTTGCGGAAACTTCTTCGGTAGTGGGATCAATGACGGCGTTCGGGTGCCCTCGCGCTGCCAGCAGCTCTTTCAAAACGCGGACGGCGGTGCGGACCTTCACAGGATCGTAAATCGCTTCTTTGGAAACCCCGACCCGCTTTTCGCGGAAGGCCTTCAGCACATCGGACTCAGTTACCGAGTGCAAACCTTCGAATTGCAGATCGCGAATGATGGGAAGTTCTTTGACTTCGAAGATTACATTGACGCCGCCGCGGGGGCCGTCCTCGATCAGGACACGGGTGGAAGTCTTGTCGAAGAAGTTCAACCCCAGGATGGTTTGCAGGTCGCGCTCGACTTGCGCTGCGTTGTAGGGATCGCCGGCCCGGGTCTGAATCCAGTAAAGGATGTCATCCTTGCGCAGGCGGCGATTGCCGGTGATATCAACTGATTCCACCAGTCGCTGTTGCGGCTGCTGGGCCTGGGAACGATCAGTGAAAGTAAATAAGATCGTGGTTCCGATGGTAGCACTCAGAATCACGAGGCAGAGAGCGCGGAAAAATGACATATAGTGCGAATCCCTTTAGAGATCACAGACTTCAGGGAGCAAACTGATGGACTACCAGGTCAGAAAACTGGATAAAAGATATCTACAAAACGACGCGGGCCGCAATTAACTGGCAGCCGCTTGGATTCAAGACGGTACAGCCACGTTGCCAGTTACTTGCCCCGCGAAGTCGCGCATTATACAAGTAAGAAACCCGGAAAGTCCAAAGACCAGCCCTATTTCACGCAAACGCAGTTCTCATCTTTTCCCTGCGTCCACTGCCTTTGGCGCGATTATCACACTCTAATGGCCGGGGCAGACACGCCCGGGCTGTTGAGGCGATACAAACCTCGTCTAACAGGTAGTTTTGGCTTGGGGAGTTTTGAACCTTAGAGCGGACTGGTCAATGAATCAGCAAAAGATCGCCAGTTTCTTCCAGACCCACCGGTCGATAGTTAAGATCATCGCCCTCGACGAACACTTCAATAACCGAAGCGCCAGTGAGATTACCCTGGATTAAGGCCTCGGATAGTGGATCCTCGACGTGCTTTTGCAGCGCGCGGCGCAGGGGACGGGCCCCATAGGTGCGATCGGCGCACGTTTTCTTAACGATCCAGCGTTTGGCTTCTTCAGAAAGTCGGACCTCGAACCCGTGACGAGTCATCGTGCGATTGATCTGTTCGATTTGCAATTGCACGACTTCCAGGAGCTCTTCGTCACCCAGTTCATCGAAAATAATGATTTCATCGAGTCGGTTGACGAATTCCGGGTTGAATGTTTGCCGCACCGCCGACATAACCATCTCTTCCAGTTTGTCGCGCGAAACGTCGGCCGATCCTTGAAAGCCCAGCGCGCCCTTCTTCTGAATGAACCGGGCGCCGATATTCGACGTCATGATGATGATGACGTTCTTAAAGTCGACCGTGTTCCCCAGGGCGTCGGTCAGGATGCCGTCCTCGAAAACTTGCAGCAGGATATTGAAGATGTCCGGGTGCGCTTTTTCAATCTCATCGAAAAGCAAAACTGAGTAGGGTGCGCGCTTTACTCGCTCCGTTAACTGGCCACCTTCTTCATGGCCCACGTAACCGGGAGGCGACCCGATCAACTTTGAAACGGAATGCTTCTCCATGAATTCAGACATGTCGAAGCGAATCAGCGCCCGGTCGCTGGAGAACAGGAATTGGGCGAGGGAACGCGCGACTTCCGTTTTGCCCACGCCAGTGGGGCCGAGGAAAAGAAACGAGCCTACGGGCCGCATGGGGTTCTTCAGCCCAGCCCGTGAACGGCGAATCGCGCGTGCCAGCGCCGAGATGGCCGGACGCTGCGAAACTACCCGGCGATGCAATTCCGATTCAATCCGCAGCAGTTTTTGCGTATCAGCTTCCTTCAGCGAAGTAACGGGAATGCCGGTCCAGCGCGCGATAACTTCTTCAATATCGTCGCGGGTTACTTCAGCTGTGACAATTGCGTCTTCTTCAATGCCATTGGTGGCGAGCAATCTTTCGGTGCTCGCCGTGGCGCGTGACCAATCGACGAGGTTGGCGCTCCAGTCTTCCAGATTGCCGTGGTCGCTGCGCACCCGTAGCTTCACTCGCGCGCCGGCTTCGTCAATTACGTCGATGGCCTTGTCCGGAAGAAAACGGTCGGGAATGTACCGGTGCGATTGATAGACAGCGGCTTCGAGCGCTTCGTCCGTGTAGTGCACCTGATGGAAAGTCTCGTAGCGTTCGCGCACGCCTTCGAGAATGGACACGGCTTCTTCTTCCGATGGAGGCGGCACCTTTACTGCCTGAAAACGTCGTTCGAGCGAGCGGTCCTTCTCAATGGACTTGCGAAACTCAGCCGGCGTCGTGGCGCCGATGCATTGCAATTCGCCGCGAGACAATGCCGGCTTCAAAATGTTGGCCGCATCCAGCGAGCCTTCCGCCGACCCGGCGCCGACCAGCGTGTGCAGCTCGTCGATAAAGACTATGTAATGCGGATTCTCGACCAGCTCGCGCATGATTTGCTTTAAGCGTTCTTCGAATTGGCCGCGGTATTTTGTTCCGGCAACGATCAGGGAAAGGTCGAGCGAAAGGATGCGCTTGTTCTCGAGGAAAGAAGGAACATCCCCGCTAATGATTCTTTGCGCCAGGCCTTCGACGATGGCGGTCTTGCCAACACCCGGTTCGCCGATCAGCACGGGATTGTTTTTCGTCCGCCGGCAAAGAATCTGGATCAGCCGCTCGATTTCCGCCTCGCGCCCGACGAGAGGATCGAGTTTATCGTTGGCTGCGTCTTCCGTGAGGTCGCGCGAGAATTCCACCAAATGCGGCGTGTCTCGTTTATGCGAACCGCGATCGACTCCGGTTTGCCGCGCGATCTCGTCGCGCACCGCATTCAGGCGCAGGCCACGCTCATAAAGTATCTCGGCCGCCATTGAGCGCTCTTCACGCAAAAGGCCGAGCAGTAAATGTTCCGTGCCGATGTGGCGATGTTGCAAGCGATCGGATTCCTCGTGCGCATAGTGCAGGACGCGCTTCGTCTCCGGCGCGAGCGGCAGCTCTACCGAAGTGGAAATCTTTTCGCGCAACAAAGTGCGGCCTTCGATTTCCTTGCGTATGGATTCGATCGAAACCTGAGCGCGCGGGAAAAAGCGGCCGGTGAGCGTCTTATCTTCGCGCATCAAACCCAGCAGCAGGTGTTCCGGCTCGATCGCCGGAGCGCCAAACTGCGACGCTTCGTAACGAGCGAAGAAAATTACGCGCCGCGCTTTTTCGGTGTAGCGTTCGAACATTTGATCGTGCGTTTGCTGTCTCTTGATTGCCCCGCCGGTGCAGGAGAGTAGCCCCGGCCAATACCTGCCGGGGATTATAGCCTAAGCCTGAGAAGGCCGAAAGCCTTTAGATTGATAAAGTTTCCCAGCGACGTCCCGCCGAACCTACGCAAGTATCGGACGTGCGTCCGCGCTACTCGCCGATATCAGCGGCCTTTTCGATGGGCGTCCGTCGAGGTTGGCATACCTTCAGTTAGCCTTCCGCCGGCCAGCGTCATGTTGCGATCACAGGCTTCAGCAAGGCCTTGATTGTGAGTGGCGACGATGATGAGGGCCTGATGCGAGCGGGCGTAGGCAGCGAGAATCGCAGCTATTTCGTGGGCCATCGGGGTGTCGAGGTTGCCGGTCGGTTCGTCGGCGAGCACGAGTCGGGGTTGCCTGACGATGGACCGGGCGACGGCCACGCGTTGCTGCTCGCCTCCCGAAAGTTGGCGGATCGGGTGGTCGGCGCGCTCGCGTAGTCCCACCCTCTCGAGTATCTGCAGGGCGCGAGCTGTGCTTTCTGTTCTTGAGCCGCGGCTGATCAAAAGTGGCATGGCCACGTTCTCAACCGCCGTCAAGTCGGGTAGCAAGTGGTGAAACTGGAAGACGAAGCCGATTGTCCGGTTACGAAACTGCGCCAGTTTCGTGGGTGAACTTTGTGTGATCTCAAACTCGCCCAGGGCGATGTGGCCTTCATCAGCAGGCTCCAGCCCGCCCAGCAAATGCAACAGCGTTGATTTTCCGGCGCCCGACGCACCGGTGATCGCGATCGTTTCGCCCGGCGCAACATTGAAGGAAACGCCGCGCAGGACTTCGATCGATTTCCCGTCGGGGGACTTGAATGACTTGCAGACGCCAGTGACATTTAATCCGCCGTCCAATGTCGAAGGTCCAAAGTCCTCAAGTGAGGCGGTGTCCATCTTCTGAACCTCGACCTGGCGATCTATTAAAGCGGGCTGGAGTTGGACTTTGGACATTTTAGACTTTCGACGATCAACTTTCCCGCAGCGCTTCAACCGGGCGCAGCCGCGCGGCTGCGCGGGCCGGGTAAATAGTAGCGATCAGGCTCAGGAGAAGCGCCACACCAACAGCGAGCCCAACATCGGTCGCGCGCATGTGAAAAGGAATATTACTCAGCGAGTACACCTCGCCCGGCAAGCTAATCAATTGGTAATGATTGCCGAGCGCGCAGGCGACTATTCCCAGCGCAGCGCCCGTGACTGTACCAACCAGGCCGACCATCGCCCCCTCAATAATGAAGACAGTCATGATGCTGCCGCGTCGCGCTCCCATGGCGGAAAGGATCGCGATATCGGAACGTTTCTCTACCACCAGCAACACCAGCGTCGTCGTAATGTTGAGCGCGGCGAGCAGGGTAATCAGCGATATCAGTACCAGGACCATGCGACGTTCCAGTGTTAGCGCAGCGAACAAGGGCCGGTTGGCTTCCTGCCAGTCCACCGTCATGTATTCGCTGCCCATCAGCGCGCGCAGTGCGGATGTAACTGGAGAGGTACGGTAAATATCCGAGACTTGAATACTGATCACCGAAGCGGAGCGCGGCATGCCGCCAAGATGGGCCGCATCATCGAGTTTTATGTAAACCCAGGTGGAGTCGTAGTCGAAGAGTCCTGAACGAAAAATGCCCGTGACGCGGGCGCGCTGCTCGCGAGGTTTCCCACCCATCGAAAGTGTCTTTGCGTCTCCCGAAATCAGCGAACCTTCATCACCCACCGCCAGGCCAGTGCGCGCGGCCAGCTCCGCGCCAACGATGATATTCGGTTCAGTCACAACGTCCAGTGGCGGCTGTGACTGCTCGCTACTCGTTGGCGCTTTGGCTTTAACATCCACGGCGGAAGTCTCGGCCAGTGACGCGACTGAGCCCATCGTCAGGGTGCGACTAATCTCAGAAACGGATTCAGAAGAATTCGTATCAATTCCGCGCAGGACCGCGTAGCCGGAACCCTTGGGACCGGCCAGCAATGCACCGTTGTAGGTCGTGGGAAAGGCCGCGGAAATGCCTTTGATTGATTTGACCCGGGAAATAATGAACGGGTAGCTGGCGATCGGCGCGCCGTCGGCGCGCATTAAGGTGATGTGCGCAGTCCCGCTGAGAATCTTGTCGCGCATCTCGTCGCGAAAGCCGTTGGCCATGGCGGTAGTTGCGATCAGCGCTGCAACGCCGATTGCAATGCCGGCAATTGCGGCCAGCGCCGTTGCTCTCGCGAGTCGCCCGCGCCGCCGAGCCCGCAGGTATCGCAGTGCCAAAAAAATCTCAAAGGGCATAACGGAACTCGATCAAAACCGCTATCGCAATGCTTCAATTGCCTTTACTGACGGTGAAACACTTCTTCACTTCAGCAGGGCGGTTATCAGGTAACAGGCCCTCCAGTTGCGGCTGATCGCGCGCCGTGGCATCTCCCGAATCCTTGATCTCATAAATTGTGTTCGAGACGCGCTGGAAATGAAAACGGGACTGCAAGCTGACTAAAACGGGAAGCTCGGTCGCTCGCCAACCACAGGGGTGCCACCAGCGCCGGTCGGCATCCAGAAAAACGCGGTGGCCTTGGCGCAAATGATTTGTAATCACGGAATCCAGTTGTGAACCGGGCCAGCCACCTCCGATACCGATGACGTCCCAATCGCCGGCCCCGATGCCCCGCCAATACGTGACTGCCACTGTTTGCGATCCCGCCATCACGACGGCGTCACGCGGCAAGAGCTTTAGTTGCTCATAATAGTCTCTGGAGAGCGCAAGCTTGTTGAAATGATCGCTGCTGGCTGGCTGCACGAGGATCAGCATTACACCGGTGATCACCAGCGGTCCAACAACGGCATAAGTAAATCCCCAACGCGAGCTGCCGGTTCGGTCTGTTTCCGCGCGCACGAAGTATGCACCCGCCAACGGAGCGAGGGCCGGCAGTCCGGTCAGAAAATATCTCCAGTTCACTGCGGTGCTGTAATTAAAAAACAGCAGCAGGTTGGAAAGTATCCCTACAGCCGCGCAAGCCAGCAGCGGCGACCAGGCGCGGGCGCGCCATTCTTTCCATGCGGCAACCGGGAGCGCGACAAACACGAGGGGAGCAGTTAGAAAAAAATAAGCGACAAAGGGCACGATGTTCCGTGGCCTAACGGGATGTAGTGCAGCTTCTTCGTGCATTGACGCAAGCCATTGGTGCCAGGATAGCCGATAGGTCGGATCGGACAGGTACCAAAAGGCAAAACCGCTCAGAGCGACGATCAGAAAAATCAGAACGGCAAGACTTGCGAGGGTGATGTCGCGGCGGTTGAACTTCCAACCGTAAACCAATGGTGCGATCAAAAGCCACGGCGCATAGAAGGCCGTTGTTTCGCGGACGTTGACGCCGGCGCCCAAAACCGCGGCCCCTGCAAACAACAACCACATCTTGCGCTGCCGGGCCCCGCGCAGATAAATCGTCAGCGCCACGGCCAACAAAAGCACGGAGGGAACATCCGTCATGACCTGTCCGCTGTAGAGAACAAACACCGGCGAGACGGCGATCAGCACACCCGTCACCGTCGCCGCCCGCACCGATCCGGTCAGATCACGCGCCAGGGTCCAGCAGGCGACTACCGCCAGCGGACACTGAATAACGATGGCCCACTTGAAAATCAGATATGCATCCGCCGTCGGGACGCCGAAGAACGCGTGAGCGATCCGATAGAGCGTATGATTGAAAAAGATGAACAGGGAACGCCCTAAGGCCATCGACGAGGGATATCCACGAACCGAGAGCACCGTGTAATCCAGTCCGTCCCAATCGCCGATGAAAGGATTAAGAAAGACCAGTGCCAAGCCCAGCGCCAGCAAGGCCGGCGGCAGCCAGTAGAGCCAGGCCGTGCGAAATGTTAAGGGCACGGCATGCCGTGCCCCTGCGAGTTGCCGGTCGTCTGTTGCAGCCATTTCCAGGGCTGCCGGTGTATTCATCAGTTTACGATTGGACGGAGGCTCTGCTCAGCGAACGATCTCTTCGGGCCGCTTTACCATCTTTACCAGGTTGCCCTGCGCATTGTACTCAACTTCATCCATGATGTTGTAGATCAGCAGGACGCCGCGGCCGGAAGTCTTAAATAGATTAGCGGGATCGGTTGGATCCGGTATCTGCTGGATGTCGAATCCTTCGCCCTCGTCCTCGACCGTGAAGACAGCTTCGCTGGGTGATAACTCGGCGGTGATTCGCAGCAGTTTGCCGGGGTTGTTCTTATTGCCATGCTTGACTGCGTTCACAAACGCCTCGTCGAGGGCCACAAAAAGATTCGATCTTTCCGGCTGAATCAGGCCCAGCCGCGAAACCCGCTCCAGCAGGTACTGCAACACGCCATTCATTAACGAAAGATCGCTCGGCAATTCGAAATCGATTTTTTCGTGCGTCTGCGCCAACACCTCAGGTTGGTCGGCACAGCGAAGTTTGAAGGCGAGGACTTTTTCGACAATCTCACGCAGGTCACTACCATCACCAGCATCTGCCATCAGATTCACGGCGGCAATCTTGAAAGCCTTCACGATGCACGGTTCCGGCAATTGAGTTTTCGAATTGGCGAGGGTTACAAAGAGGCGCTTGCGTTTACCGGTGCCCGTTCCGTTGTCAGCGAGGTCGAAATCCGCATCCTCTACCAGGTCGCTGATGATGACGTCGAAATCGTCGAGATCGGTGCGCACCAACGCTTCCGCGCGTTCGGCGATCGCGATTACTTCGTGGCCCATGCTGCCTAGTTCCGCGGGCAAACTGGCGCGCAGTTCCTCGCTGTTATCGACGATCAGAATTCTGCGTTTTGTTATCACGCTCTGGTACTCGGCCGCTTCTTTTCCGGAGGTGCAACGTTGGAGAGAGCGGGTGAAAATCGTCCCCGTAATCTGTTGATACGAAACCGACGTTACCGTCGTTCAAACTATTTATGGTCGTTGGCAGGGACGGAACAACTTCAGTTTCGAGCCAGACCCTCGAGCTTGCGTTACGGCGCAGCGAGAGTCTAATACAGAATCTCCAAAAGGGTAACCATTACCAAAGCCGGCCGGGAGACCGGGTTGGGGGCTCGCGACTTCTATGCGTTACACTACGCGCTCTTTAGTTAACTTCGATGGCCAAGCGAAAGCTGCAACTCAATCTGGAATACCTGCTGGCGCGCACAATCCTGGGGTTTTTTGGGATCCTGCCGCGCGTGCTGGCTATTGGCATTGGCCGGGGTATGGCTCGCTCTGCATATTGGTTGCCGCTGAAACTACGCCGGACCGGGGAGCGCAATCTCGCAATCGCGTTTCCGGAAATGGACGAGCGCGAAAGGCAGCGCTTGCTGCGCGGTTCGTTCGATAGCCTGGGCCGTTTGCTCGCCGAGTTCAGCCAGTTTCCGCGGATGACTCGCGAGTCGCTGCGGCAAATGATCGAATATGATCAAGTCGGCCTCGCGCATTTGCGCGACGCGGAAAAGAATGGCCGTGGAGTTATTTTCCTGACCGGGCATCTGGGCGCGTGGGAGATTTTAAGTTTTGGCTGGTCGGCGCTTGAGTATCCGCTGAGCTTCTTAGTAAGGCCAATCGATAACCCGCGGATCGAGGAGATGGTGGAGAGAATCAGGACCCGTTTCGGCAACGTCGCGATCGACAAGAAGTCAGCCGCGCGACAGGCTTTGCGCGTCTTGCGGCAGAAAGGCACGCTCGGAATTCTCTCCGATTTGAATACCCAGACGTTTGAGGGAGTGTTCGTGCCGTTCTTTGGCCGGCTGGCCTGCACCAGCGCCGGCATCGCTACGCTCGCCCTGAAGACTGATGCCGTTGTCATCCCCACCTGCGCCGTTTGGAATGCGAAGAGTGGCAAGTACTTTTTCCATGGCGACCCGCAGGTAGAACTCGTGCGCACCGGTGATCACCAACGTGACGTCGAGGTGAACACGGCGAATTTCGCGGCGGCCATGGAACGCATGATTCGCCTTTATCCCGAACAGTGGCTTTGGATTCACAAGCGTTGGAAAACGCGGCCGCCGGGAGAGCCGGAGATTTATCAATAGGATCCGCCGGCGAACCAGTTTATGCGGGCTCACACTCAAGACAAATCCGCGGCGACTAAGGGGGACGGGCGCGCGGCCAGAAGCATTCAGCGCGCCTACAGCCTCGCCGACCTGTCGTCCTATCCTTTCAAACAACGACTGTTGATTCGCACTGCCGCGATGAGCTTTTTCATTTTGATCAAGCTGATTGGAGCTACGGTCCGTTTTGAAATTGAAGGGTGGGAAAACTGGGAAGCCGTATCCCGCGATAACCATATTCCTATCCTGGCGCTGTGGCACAATCGAATTTTTCTGGCCACCTACTTCTGGCAACGGCGCGGCATTGTCGCCATGACTTCCCGGAGCTTTGATGGCGAATACATCGCCCGCTTCCATCAACGATTTGGTTACGGGGCGGTGCGCGGCTCCAGCACCCGGGGCGCTGTCAGGGCGTTGCTGGAAATGGTCCGGTTGATGCGCGCCGGCTGTCCCACTGCCTTTACCAGCGATGGCCCAAAGGGCCCTCGCTATATCGCTAAAATGGGCGCCGTGCTGCTGGCAAAGAAGACGGGTAATCCGATTCTGCCATTCACGATTTCGCCCCGACGTTTCTGGAGCGCGAGTAAGAGTTGGGATCAATCTCAAGTACCGCATCCTTTCACTCGGGCCCTGGTAGTGATCGCGCCCCCGATCTATGTTGGTCCTGATGCGGACGACCAGGCCCTCGAATCGAAGCGGGTCGAGTTGCAGCGTGCCCTCGACCGAATTAACGAACGCGGCGACGAGTGGCGCAACGCGGGGGAATAGCCTGAGGGTACGGGCCTGTAGTATAAAGCTCTCTCAACTTACACTTTCTTACTGCCAGCTTTGGCTTGCTCGCGCAATCTAAAGTTCGCATTACATCAACCACGTAAGAAGCTGCCGGAGGATCGATGATAAATCAGGAACGAGTCAAAAACCTGCTGCTGGAGTTGGTACAGATCGATAGCCACTCGCGCAAGGAACGCGACGTGGCGGAACGAATCAAGAAGTATTGCGAAGAGATGGGCGCGGAGGTTGAGATCGATGACGCCGGCGACAAGGTGGGCGGCAATTCCGGCAACGTGATTGCGCGTTTCCCGGGTACCATTCCCGGCGCCGAAACAATCATGATGAGCGCCCACATGGACACCGTCGTTCCCGGCGAAGGCGTTAAGCCAATCGTCGAAGGAGACATCATTCGCACCGATGGAACCACAGTCCTGGGCGGCGATGATAAGAGTGGCTGCGCCGTGATCATTGAAACCATCCGTTGCCTGAAGGAACAGAACATTCCCTACACGCCGATCGAAGCAGTCTTTTCCATCTGCGAAGAAGTGGGATTGTTGGGCGCCAAGAATGTTGACGTCTCAAAACTGAAATCAAAGTACGGCATCGTGTTCGACTCCGACGATCCGGGATTCCTGTTTACCAAAGGCCCTTCGGCCAATCACATGGAGTATCGAATTCACGGATTGGAATCGCACGCCGGTGTTGCTCCGGAAGATGGAATTTCGGCAATCAAGATCGCCGCTGAAGCCATCGCGGCGATGAAGCTGGGCCGCATTGATGAAGAGACCACGGCAAACATTGGCGAGATTCAGGGCGGCATGGCCACGAACATCATTCCGAACCTGGTGGTCTTGAAAGGTGAAGCCCGCTCGCACAGCGAAGAGAAACTCAACGCGCAAACCGAGCACATGGAAAAATGCCTTCAGGACGCAGCGTCTAAGTACGAAGTGACGGTCGAAGGCAAAACCACAAACGCCTCAGTCGAAGCCCACGTGCAGCGAGAATACTCATCCATGGACGTCGCCGACAGTTCGCATGTCGTCCAGTTAGTCCTGCAAGCGGCGGCCCGCATGGGCCTGGATGTGAAAACGATGGCGTCGGGCGGTGGTTGTGATGCGAATGTTTTCAATCGACGTGGAATTGAATGCGCCAACCTCGGCACCGGCATGCGCGCGATTCACACCGTCAAAGAATGGCTGGACGTTAAGGACATGTACGCGGCGGCCGAAATGACGGTGGAGATTCTGAAACTCAACGGCGAGCTGGCTGAAGCCGCGAGGCAGTAAATGGGATTGGTGATCGGATGCTGAGGCTGGATGAATGAAGCGTCTCCACAGGTGATAGTTATTGCTGGCCCCAATGGTGCAGGAAAGACCACGCTGGCCCCGTTTCTCTTGCGAGATAAGTTGGGGCTGCTCGAATACGTTAACGCCGATCCAATAGCCCACGGTCTTTCGGGATTCGATCCGGCCAGTGTCGCATTGCAAGCGGGACGCGTAATGTTGAGTCGGCTGCATGATCTCGCGCAGCAGCGAAAGACTTTCGCTTTCGAGAGTACCCTGGCAGCGAAGCATTATGCCGGATGGATCAAGAAGTTGCGCAACGAGGGCTATGCATTTCAATTGATGTTTCTTTCATTGCAGAGTCCTGACCTGGCGGTGCAACGCGTTCGAGAGCGCGTCAAGGCCGGGGGGCACGACGTTGGCGAACAGGTGATTCGCAGAAGACACTCCGCCGGTCTGCGAAACTTCTGGGAGTTGTATATGCCATTGGCGGATGCATGGGCGGTGTACGATACTTCTGAATCCGAACACTCACTGATTGCGAGAGGAGACAGAGACGTGCCACTGCTGGTTTACGATAAACGATCATGGGTAAGTTTCTCTCTGACAAAGCCATGAGCAAACGAGAACAAGTTCTGTTGACCAACGATTACGTTTCCAAGCATGCTATTGAGCTCGGAAAAGTCTTACAGCGCGCCATTAATGATGCTCTATCGACGCACAAGCGTCTCGGCCACTCAATCGCCACTTGGAAAGATGGCAAAGTCGTTATCGTCCCCCCTGAAGAGATAGTTATTCCAACGGATGTCCCTGAAGCAAACGAATAATCTCGCAACGGAGCATCGCGCCGGATACGTGGCCCTCATCGGCCGCCCCAACGCGGGCAAGTCAACTTTGCTGAACCGGCTGGTGGGCGAAAAGATTGCCGCCGTTTCCAACAAACCTCAAACCACACGCTTCAAGATACAGGGGGTCATCAACCGGCCCGATGGCCAGATTGTTTTGGTTGATACGCCCGGTGTGCACAAGCCCGGCTATGCGCTGAATCGACGCATGATGTCCGCCGTGCATGACGCGCTGGAAGGCGTTGATCTGGTGTGCCTGATCCGCGATGCGTCGGTGGCCCTGGGCAATGGTGACCGCTTCGTTCTTGATCTGGTGAAGCAATCCGGAAAGCCCGCTTTGCTCCTGCTCAACAAAACCGACAAGCTGGCTAACAAATCAAAACTGCTCCCGCTGATGGAAACCTACGCGCAGGAGTGGGAATGGAAATCCCTGGTGCCGCTTTCGGCGCTGAAGGGCGACATGATCGACGTGCTGCTCGCGGAAATTATCAAGCAGTTGCCTGAGAGTGAGCCGCTGTTTGCGGATGACGAGTTCACCGATCAGTCGGTGCGCGCCCTGGCGGCCGAGATTGTGCGGGAGCAAATACTGGAAACCACCGGCGACGAGATACCCTACGTCACGGCAGTGGTTACCGAACGCTTCGAAGAGGTGCGCGAAGATTTCACGCGGATCTATTGCACTATTTTTGTCGAGCGGGCATCACAGAAAAAGATAATCATCGGGCACGGCGCCGACCGCTTGAAACAGATTGGCACAATAGCCAGGCAACACATCGAGCAACTTCTGGGACACCGTTGCCATCTGGAACTGTTCGTGAAAGTGGAAGAGGACTGGCGGAATAAAGAGCACTTGCTCGATGACCTGGGGATTCGCCGAGGGTGAGAAACTCAGTAAGGAACCTTTCTCACTTGCAAAAGAAAAGCGGCAAGCCCGCCTTCCTGACTGCATGTGTGCCCAGTTGATCTTTAAGGCTCAAGATTTTCGACTGCGATTCAACATTATCTACTTGCAGTCAGGAAGGCGGGCTTGCCCCCGCTCCGTACTTAAGAGAACGTGAATTATGAATAGGTTCATTTCGCTCGGACTGATGTTGTTTGTGATCGCCGTCATGCCCTCAATGGCCTCGGCGCAGGGTTTCCCCTGGGACGATTTCGAGCGCCGCACACTTCAAGAAATGGTGAAAATCAATGAGCGGGAAGAGGGTGAGAATATCAAGCGCTCTCCCGACCAAACTCAGTTTGTCTTTCGCGACGCCAAGCTTCCTTCCGCGGTGCGCGCGACTTACACCGGCGAGTCTCGGCCAATGAGCGCGGAGCGGAAGAAATTTGTTGAGACGTGGGCCCGTTCATACTTTCGAAACACCGGCTACGCCAACCTCTACGCCGCTGAGTTCTTATTCAAGGAAGGCAACGAAGATTACTGGCTCCCGGTGCAAAAAGACGTAGCGAAATATTTCTCCGAAGAACTAAAGAAAGGTGATCCGGTGGATCTTTATCTGAT
The DNA here is from genome assembly GCA_033856235.1 of Blastocatellia bacterium. GTDB lineage: Bacteria > Acidobacteriota > Blastocatellia > Pyrinomonadales > Pyrinomonadaceae > DASXRU01. The sequence goes on from JAWVFI010000022.1 coordinate 24,640, forward strand.
TTCGCCGGGCGGGTTGAGAGTAAACAACGGCAAGACACTTTGGGTTTTTCTGGTCGAGCAGTTTCAACAGCCCTCAAATAATTAATGTGAGTAATTCGCAATCAGGTACGGGCCCCGCTGCCAATCAACTTCCATTCGTTTCCCCTTCTGAGAAGCCCGGTAATGTCTGGTTCGCCGTGGATGTTGTTGCATCGCCTGCGGCGCTCGAGGCTTGCGCGTATGGGCTCATGGAAGCCGGCGCGTTGGGAACGGAAACCAATGCGTTGGCAGATGGTGGCCAGCGAGTTACCGCTTATTTCAGCGACAAGATTGATGAAGACGTCGTCCGCGCGATGCTGTTTGAAGCGTTCCAGCTCTACGATCTCTCGCCAATCGTGCCTCCGCAACTCGAGGTTCGCAAAGTCGCCAATCGTGACTGGCTCGCTGAATGGAAGAAGGGTTGGCAGCCGGTCGAAGTTGGTCAACGATTCCTGATTGCCCCGCCGTGGAGCGAAATTCCAGACGCGCATGATCGCCTCGTCATTCGCATTGAACCGGGCATGGCCTTTGGCACTGGCACGCATGAAACCACTCGGCTATGTCTGGTCGCGATTGAAAAATATTTCCACGGCGGCACTTTTGTTGACGTTGGGACAGGTACGGGAATCCTCGCCATTGCGGCCGCCAAATTGCACCCGGGCTCGCAAATCGGGGCCTGCGACACAGACGCAGAAGCGGTTGCAATTGCACGCGATAACGCCAGACTGAATTATGTTGCGGAGAGTATTTCGTTTAGTGTCGGGACCGTGGCCGCGACGACCGCATCCGCGGATTGCGTCTGCGCCAACCTGACTGCGGATACAATTCTGCCGCTGTTACCCGCATTGCTGAGCGCGACGTGTGGCCGGCTGATCCTTTCGGGGATTCTGGTTGAACAAACCGATTCGATTCGATTGCGCCTGGAGGAACTCGGAATCCACTCCGGTTATGAAGTTGTTACGGAAGGCGAATGGGCCGCGTTCATAATTTGATGACCCGCCGACGGTTTTATGCGCCACCCGGCGCGATTGATGCGAAAGCAAACACGGCCACGCTGTCCGGCGACGAAGCCCGACACCTGCGAGACGTTCTCCGCCTGGCTCAGGGCGATGAAGTATTTTTGTTCGACGGCGAGGGCCGGGAATACCGTTGTTCCATAAACAAAATCGGACGCGCCTCCAGCACCCTCAGAGTCATAGAAGAGGTTACAGCCGCCGCACTTGAATCACCCTTGAAGTTGACAATAGCGGTTGCGCTGCTGAAGGGGGACAAGTTCGACCTCGTCGTGCAGAAGGCCACCGAACTGGGCGTCACGCGAATCATTCCGGTGAAGACCGCCCGCGCGGACATTCGATTGCGCGACTCTGCTGATGCCGACAAGCGTGTTGCCCGTTGGCAGCGCATCGCGCTCGAGGCTGCGAAGCAATGTGGTCGCGCCTTAGTGCCGGGCGTGGCGGCTCCAACCGAGTTTTCAAAATTAGTTAGTGATCCTGAACTCGTTGCCGGGAAACGGTTCATGTTCTGCGAGAGAGGGGGCGAGCCGCTGCCTGAATCGTACGGCGACCAGCCGAAACCTGACTCGATGATCGCGCTGGTAGGATCTGAAGGCGGCTGGACCGATGAGGAGGTTAATGGGGCCCGCGAAACCGGCTGGCAGATTGTGACCCTGGGAGGAAGAATCTTGCGGGCCGAAACGGCGGCAATTGCCGTAAGTGCTTTACTGCAACACCGCTTTGGTGATCTGCGTTAGCGGTCACCCAGCAAACGCGCCTTTTCTCGATCCCACCTAATCTGCTTCCTGCCTCGTCGCTTGCCAGCGGGCGGTCTGATGTGTGATTATTAGCGCAATGATTGCTACTGTTTACCAACCCGATCTTTTGAGGAGCAGATAAGAGTGAAAGCGGAATTATCGCAGTTGATCGCTTTACAGAACCTCGATACGACCATACGCAGACTACAAACCGAGTTAGAATCAATACCTGAGAGGCGCGCCGGGATCGAAAAAGAATTCGATCAGCGGGCCTTTGAAATTCGCGCGCTGGAAGCTAAGCGGGACCAGGCCCGGCATGAGCGGACCCGGCTGGAACTCGAAATCCAGGAACAGCGGATTCGCGCCGAACGTGCCGACCGCAACCTGATGTCTTCGCAGAAACAGGATGAGTACCAGGCGGCCTTACGTGAAGCGGACGCAGCTCGCAAACAAATCTCGGCGCTGGAGACCCAGGTTCTCGAGCAAATGGAAATCTTCGAACAGGCAGAAAAGGATCTGAAAGAGCGTGCTCCGGAAGTGGAAAAGTTGGGCGCGGAAATGGCCGAACGATTTGCTGAGTTTGACGAGCAGACACGCACACAAGCCGGCGAAGTAACAGCAAAACGCGATGAACGCGAGCGCCTCCTGGGGGCCCTGCCTAAGTCGATGAGCGCCATGTACAACCGCATTAGCGCGCGCATTCGCGGCGGCGTGGCGATGGCCGAAGCGCGCAACGGAGCCTGCACTGCGTGCTTGATGGCCCTGCGGCCACAAGTGATGGCCCAGGTGCGTCGTGGTGAGGAAGTGATTACCTGCGACAACTGTAATCGGATACTTTATTTCGCCCCCGCGGAAGCAGTGCAGCCAATGGTTTCCCCAGCGGCCCAACCCAAGGTTGCGACGCATTAGCCGAAAGCCTTCTTACCGAACAGCCTTTCGAGTAAGGGCTCGACATACAAAAAGGGAGCATGCGTGCAGCATGCTCCCTTTTTTGATCTCAGGGGGAAGGCGGAATTAATTTTTTCGCGCCAGCGTGACCCGCACCGGCTCACTCAAAGAACTGGCCGGAATCTCGAAGTCCTGTGACTTGTAACCCTTTGCTTTCACTCGGAACTTCAATTCGCCCATGTGCAGCGGCGGGAGGACCATCACGCCGCGTTCATTGGTCAGGCCCCAATCCGTTTCACAGAAATACCCGTCAGATCGGGTTGATTCTAGTTTGACCAGAGCGTTTCTGATAGGATTGCCGTTCTCGTCATAAACTCGTACATCAGCACGGCCAATGCCATTCGGCGCTTTAGGCGCGCGGCCCATGTTTTGTGGCTGATCCGGATCCTGCCATGGTTTGTCGCCCTGAGCGATTCCGAGGGCGAAGGTGGCGGCAATTACGAGGGATGCCATGAATAGTTTGCGCATTCGTTTGAACTCCTGTGTGTATGTATTCTGAGGCGATTGGCGCTGAAGCTATTTTTCAATACCTGGCAGCAGGGGGCGACCGGCGTCCCGGCCTTGATGGAAGTATACGACCAATTACCTCGCGTTTTAAAAGTTTTTCAATCGAGTGGCCCCGATAGAAGGCCTCCGGTCTTCTCCCGGAGTTGCTTAAGATGCTCTATACCGCCAAGGGGTTTGTTGAAATGGAATGAAACGAGGAACAAATATGAAAAGAGCTTTGCTTTCCATGTTCATCAGTCTGACGTTTTGCCCGGGCTACCTGGCAGGCCAGACTCCGACTACTCCGCCGTCGATGGTCTTGATTAAGGCCGGAAGATTAATAAATGTGCGTACCGGCCGAGTCGATGAAAACCAGGGCATTTTGATTGAAGGCGATCGCATCAAGTCGGTGGGGCCCTTGCAGCAAACCCTGGCTCTGGTTAGTCCGCGGACGCGCATCATCGACCTCTCCGGGGCCACCGTCCTCCCCGGCCTCGCTGATTGTCACACCCACATTCTCTTGCAGGGGGATATCACGGCTGAGGATTACGACGAGCAACTGCTAAAGGAATCGATTCCTTATCGGACTATCCGGGCGACGGTGGCAGTGCGCACAGCTTTGTCGAATGGCTTTACCGCAATGCGCGATTTAGAAACCGAAGGCGCGATGTACGCCGACGTTGATGTAAAGCAGGCCATCAATCGCGATGTGATTCCCGGGCCACGGATGTTTGTTTCGACGCGCGCGTTCTCGGCTACCGGCATGTATCCGTTATCGGGGTACTCCTGGGAGTTGAAAATGCCAGAAGGCGTGCAGATAGTTGACGGGCCCGACAATATTCGCCGCGCCGTGCGCGAGCAGGTTAAGTATGGCGCCGACTGGATCAAGTTTTATGCCGATCGGCGCTACTACCTGAAGGACGGCGCGCTGCGCAGTTGGGTGAATTTTACTGACGAAGAGATGCAGGCGATGGTGTCTGAGGCGCACCGTCTGGGTCGTCGCGTGGCTGCGCATGCGATGGGACGCGATGGCATCGACGCCGCGCTCAAAGCGAATGTTGACTCCATCGAACATGGCTACGGTCTGGATGGAAGTCTGATGGACCGCATGGTAAAGCAGGGCGTTTACTGGTGCCCGACGATTTACGTCGGCGTCTATGTGGCTGAAGGCCGTGCCGCTGCCGGCGCTCCGATCTGGATTACGATGCGTGATGTGGAGGCAAAAGCCTTTCCCATCGCGGTGCGCAAGGGCGTGAAGATTGCTTACGGAACCGACGTCGGCGGTTATGCGTGGACGGTGAACCAGGCCAAGGAATTTGCCTACATGGTGCAGTATGGAATGACGCCGATGCAGGCTATTCAATCCGCAACGACGGTCGCGGCTGAATTATTGGAGCGGCCGAACGACATGGGGGCGATTGAGCCGGGAAAATACGCCGACATCATCGCCGTGGCGGGCGATCCTTTGCGAGACATAACTGAGCTGGAACGCGTTCGTTTTGTAATGAAGGGCGGCGCGGTGTTCCGCAACGATCTTGGCCGTTAAGAAGATACCGCACGGCGTCTACTACACTCTGTCAAGCGCCATCAATGAAAAGCGCTAGCTGCCACAGTGACCGAAGATTCAGAAAAGAAAGGCTAAACCGATGACCCTTGTTGATTTTCTCATTCTGCTGGTGATTGCTGGATTGTGCGGCTCGTTGGGCCAGGCGATCAGTGGCTACACTCGCGGTGGCTGCTTGGTTTCGATTGCGCTGGGTTTTGTGGGCGCGCTGATTGGCTCCTGGCTGGCGGGAAAACTCGGCCTGCCGGAGTTACTTCCGGTGCGGATTGGTTCCACCGGCTTCCCCATCGTCTGGTCCATAATCGGCGCAGCACTGTTTGTGGCGGTGATTAGTTTGATCACGCGACGACGCGCCCTCTAGGCTTTGTTGCCGCTAATATTTCCCGCTAAAGGAAAATGGCGCAGGCGTTCTTGAGGAACACCTGCGCCATCTGTTATCAGGACGCTTCTACCACGCCCCTTGGCAATTAGTGATCGGGTTCATCTGGCGGCGGATCTCCGTCCGGTGGTGGATCACCATCTGGCGGCGGATCGCCATCTGGTGGCGGATCACCATCCGGCGGTGGGTCCCCCGGAGTCTCTGCAAACAGAGGAAAGACGAAGTGAGGATCTTCAAACATAGTAGCGTGGGAGCTAGTCATTTCATGTTCTCCTTTTATTGACTAGTGGGAGTTTTTTGTTCGACGACCGTCTGGCCGCCCAATTGTTTGTGCAAGACCTGCACGTCGGGACGGTTGAGGTAGAGATTGTAAGCCTGCTCGCCCCAGTTCTGTCGCAACTCCAACAGAAGGTGCGCGGCTTTTTCAAAATATTGCTGCGCGCTGCCCTCATCGTGCAACGCACGACTGGCGCGAGCGGCAATGACGAGGGCTCCCCAGGCGGATACTTTTTGGCCGGCACTGGTGAATCTCTGTTCGGCCTGCTTCGCGGTAGCCAGCGCGTCGGTTGCCGCGCCGTTCTCTAATTCACTCTCGGCCAACGCTATCAACGCTCGCGAGAGCATTGCGGCATCGTCAGCCTGGTTGGCGAGCGATACTGCTTCACTGCAATGCCGCTGGCCTTCGGCCCGCGAGCCGGAAAGGGAAAGAGCCATCCCCAGTGTGTATCTGGCCTGAATCGGCAAACCTTCATGCTGCGAACCTGAGGCCGCCAGCACTTGTTCGGCCTTATTCCTGGCGCCCGCAAAGTCTTGCCGGCTGAGATCGATCTGCGCTCTTATTAACTCCACCTCGGCCAGCATGCCCTTAAACTTTCCCTCGGGTCCGTTTGCCATTTCCACGGCCTTGTCGAGGGCGGCTTTCGCCTCCTGGTACTGTCCCGCACGCCACAGGACGTTGCTACGATTCATCAGGTTGTAGGCCATGTTCACGCGGTCGTGCAGAGAATCATAAAGGGCATAGCTCTCCTGGTAGCGCGCAAGAGCTTCCGGATAACGCTCCTGTTCGGAAAGCACGGACGCGATGTCGCCATAAGTGGAGGCGATCTGACGCGGGTTACCAGCGCCGGTTGCGAGGCTGAGCCTTTCTTCTAATGCTTTTAGGGCTCCGTCGTAGTCGCCTTTCCGCCGTCGAGCCCGGCCGATCAGGGACAAGCAGGTTGTGATATTGCTTCGATACTTGCCGGCTTGAAAAATTGCCAAGGCTTTTTCCGCGAGTTCCAGCCCTTCGCTGGCTCTTAAGTACTGGATGCGATGCGTGGCGAGACTTGATAGAGCCAGCGCTTCCAGGTAAGGCGACTTATTCCGCTGAGCAATGTCGAGAGCGAGCTTGTAGTTTTTTTCAACTTCATCAGGACGCTCCTGAACGCTGAGCGCGCTTCCGAGTGTGATCAGACTGCGCACGATTGGTGGTTCTAAACGGCTCTGTTGCGCAAAATCGATTGCCTGCTTCAGGTATGTTTCGGCCTGCGCCGTCTTGCCTTCGGTGTAGGCCACCCGCCCCAGCTCAATCAGCGCGTTGATTTTTTGCAATTCGCTTTGATTTGCTTCGGCTAGATCATAAGCATGCTGCAACTGCGCTCGCGCTTCGGCAAATCTCCCAGTTTCGCGAAGCAGAACGGCGCGATTAAGCAACACTTCTGTTTGGCCTTCGATGCTGTTCATCGCCTGAAAGAGCGAGTCTGCTTTATCGTAGGCTTGTTGGGCTGTGGGAGTGTCCCCTTTTCGCTGGTAAAGAATTGCCGCGCGCAGGAATGCAGGAGCATAGCGAGGATCGCGATCAGTCGCCTGCACGTAGCTCTTTATGGCCTCGTCAATCTGCTCATTCTTCTCATAGGCACGTCCGAGATCCAGGTAGTACTGCGGTTGTTCGGGATTATGATCGACGAGTTTAAGATAGGCAGCGATCGCCTTTGCATAATCCTGTACCCCGATGGCGTTGATCGCCTCGAGATACAACGCTTCATCCTCGGGAAGCACAGAAGGGTCAGGCACGAGTTGATGCACAAGGAGCAGTTCCTTTGTACCCTGGTCCGCGTAGTCCTGTTCGAGGAAGGCTTCCGCCAGCCGTGCATGGGCGAGAGGAAAATTTCGGTCCGCTTCGGTCGCCTGCCCGAGCGCTTTCACCGCTTGTTGGTAGGCCCCGGCTCTCAGCGCGTTAGTTCCTATCAGATAGAACTCCTCAGCTTTGCCGGAAGGCTTGTATGGCGCACGTCGCCACAAGCGCGGTCCAAGCCAGATCGCCGCACCAGCGGCGAGCACAACCACAACCAGCACACCCAACGACAGACGGGGCCGTCGCAGACCTTCTGTAATCTTCATTATCGCGCTGGGATTGGTAACCGATGGCTGCGAGATTCTGGTGATACGCGGTCCGGTATCGCTCAGTTGTTCGCCTGCAGCCTTGAGATCGGTAATTATCTCGCCTGCCGTCTGGTAACGCTGTTCCGGATTTTTTGCCAGCGCCTTCATCGTGATTCGATCCAACTCCGCGGGCACACGCGCATTAAGGCTGGAGGGAACTGGAGGAGTGACGTGGATAATCTGGGCGCCAATTTCAATCAGGCTGGATCCGGAGAACGCCGATTGACCGGTGATGCATTCGTACAGCACGGCTCCCAGCGCAAACAGATCGCTGCGCCCATCGACTGTGCCGCTGGTGGCTTGTTCCGGCGAAAGGTAAAGCGGCGTTCCTACCATCACGTCGCTGCGGGTGCGATGGCCGAGATCCTCGCGCGGGCCGGAAGGAATTCCGTTGGCGTCGTCTTCGCTAAGATCCTTTACCAAACCAAAATCCAGGACCTTCACCTGGCCGCGCTCGGTGACCAGGATATTTGAAGGCTTAACGTCCCGGTGAACGATGCGGTGCCGATGTGCCTCACCCAGGGCTTCGGCAACCGCGGCTGCGATCTCGACGGCGCGCCGCAGGCTAAGCGCGCTGCGCTCCAGCAGTTGTCCCAACGTTTCGCCGGTGACCAACTCCATGACGATGAAGGGCTGGCCCGCGTCAGTTTCACCATAGTCGTGAACGGTGGCGATATTTGGATGGTTCAGACGGGAGACCGCGCGGGCTTCGCGCAGGAATCGGGCCCGATACTGTGGATCAGAAGAGGCGGTGAGAAACTTTATGGCGACGCGACGATCAAGGTGCGTATCAATGGCCGCGTATACCACGCCCATTCCGCCCGTGCCGAGCAATTCGACGATTTGATAGTGGGAGATCGTCTGCCCGATCATCTATAAGTCCTCGATCGCAAGTCGAGCCGGTAAGAGGTTGACCAAAGACAGCGGTGGCGATCAACGCGATGGTGAACGATTCAAAAGCCTAGCTGTGAGTTAGCTTTTGATGTCGGGCATTCTGCGCCAAAAGTGAAGGGAATTCAAGACAGCGTAGCAACCGCGATCATTCCTCGGTCAGTTCAATGTCGCGAATCTTCTGTTCCATTTGCTCGCGATACTGGCGCAGCCTCTCTCTCAGTTGTGAATTGTTATTGGCGATGATGGCGATTGCTAGTAAAGCGGCGTTGATGGCGCCGGCCTTGCCGATCGCCAGTGTCCCCACCGGAATCCCCGCGGGCATTTGTACAGTTGAGAGCAGCGAATCCATCCCCTTCAGGGCATCGCTCTTCATGGGGACGCCCAGGACCGGCAGCAGGGTGTGTGCGGCCATCACTCCGGCGAGATGGGCTGCGCCTCCGGCGGCGGCAATGATTACTTGAAGCCCGCGCGTTTCAGCAGTCCTGGCAAAATCGGCGGCGAGTGTCGGACTGCGATGCGCGGAAAGGACTCGACATTCGTGAGCAACCTCAAATTGCGCGAGGGTTTTCGCGGCCTCGCTCATCGTGTCCCAATCAGATTTGCTGCCCATGATTATGCCAACGAGCGGTGACGCGGATGAGGGGGCGGCGTCATTTTTTTGGTTTGTTGCCATGACTCGTTTCAACTACTCCGTGTTGGGATTAATTTCACCTTTAATTGCCTGGTTGTCCGGCCTCTGGGCGCCAGGAATGCGAGCGCTGTCAGGGTTTTTACCGTCGAGCTTTTCACTCGGACTGGGTTCGGCCTCGGGGTCAGATTCGATCAGACCGCCATTCTTCTCATCTTCGTCCATTTTATTCCTCCGTGCGAGTCGTAGCGAAAATCATTCTCCCTGATCGAGGGAATAGCCGCGCTCGCCGTCAAAGTTGCACAGGTTCTCAGTCTTGATGAAATCGTATCCCGCACCGGCCACGCGGTCCAGCAGGGAAACGATTTGTGCGTGAGTAATAGTTCCAGCTCCGGCTTTCGGCATGAAGCGGCAGCGCCAGTGATCAGAGCAGAAGGTCTCTGATTTGCCGCCCGGCCAGACCTTAACTCCGCGATTGCTGATCATTGCCAGTTTCAGATCGTCGCCCGCTAACTTGCCCAGCGCTTCACCAAGATTGTCAGGAGAGCCTTTGAGCCAATCGAGGAAAACATCGACCCCAACCAGTTCTTTTTTAGTGCTGGATCGTTCTTTGACAATCGTCTCGTCGGCGAAACCTCCGATGGCGTCTTTATAGGCAACGGCCTTCAGGGTCTTTGGCTTCTTGCCGAGCCGTTCGATGACTGCGGCGGCAAACTCCTGGGTCCCGACCTTCTGTTTGCTGACGCGCTCGTCGTAAATGTCATAAGTGTGCACGCCGTCCTCGATGGTGCGGAGCCAGGCGTTGTGAACTCTTTCCGCCATACTGTTCTGCCCGATGTGCACCAGCATCATCACCGCACCCAGCAGCAAGCCGGACGGGTTCGCCAGGTTTTGGCCGGCGCGACGCGGCGCGGAACCGTGAATAGCTTCGAACATCGCGACATGCTCACCGATGTTGGCCGACCCGGCCAGCCCCACCGATCCGGCGATTTGCGCGGCAACATCGGAAAGAATGTCACCGTAGAGATTCGGCATCACGATCACATCAAAAGTCGTCGGAGTGTCAGCGAGTTTGGCGGCGCCGATGTCGACGATCCAGTGTTCGTTTTCAAACTCCGGGTACTCAGCGGCGATTTCATCGAAGACCCTGTGAAAGAGGCCGTCGGTGATCTTCATGATGTTGTCTTTGGTAAAGCAGGTGACTTTCTTGCGATTGTGCAAGCGGGCGTACTCAAAAGCGTAGCGCACGATCTTTTCCGAGCCCGGCCGCGAGATCAGTTTCAAACACTGAGTGACCTGATCCGTCTGCCGGTGTTCGATGCCCGCGTAGAGGTCTTCCTCGTTTTCGCGCACGATGACCACATCCATGTTCGGATGCTTGGTTTGAACGAACGGGTGATACGAAACGCAGGGACGCACATTCGCATAGAGTCCCAGCGTTTTGCGCACGGTCACGTTGAGGCTCTTGAAGCCGCCGCCCTGTGGCGTTGTGATCGGGGCTTTGAGGAAAACTTTAGTGCGGCGCAGGCTGTCCCAGGAGCTGGGTTCGATGCCCGCGGTATTACCCGCCAGGTAAACCTTTTCGCCGATGTCGATGGTTTCAATGTCCAACCGCGCGCCGGCTTCCTTCAGGATGTTGAGCGTGGCCTTCATGATCTCCGGCCCGATGCCGTCGCCGTGGGCCACAGTTATAGGAACGCTATTCGCCATATTTAATGAGTGCCCTTCTTCTGATATGAACCGCGAAATGGAAGTGAAGCAATATATGTCAAAAGGCGCAGGTGCGCAAAGCCCGGATTAGGCTGACTGGTGATGCCCACTGAAGGAATTCGCGACCCGGTGCTAAGATAAATGACGCCGCCCAAATTCATTATGAACGAGCAAGCATTTAAGATTCTCGAGTTTGATCAACTGCGCGCGTTGATCCGCCGTGGCGCCCAAACTCCGTTCGGACGCGCGGCCGTGGATGAACTGAAACCGCTGGCGGACCTGGATCTGCTGCGACGCGGCCTGCAGATCGTCGCGGAAACAGTGGCGATCAGGAAACGCGGCGTGCGCTGGTCCTTTGAAGAACTGCCCGATCCGGCTGATGCGCTGGCTCGCTTGCAGATCGCCGGGGTAGCGTTGGATTCCCTGGCTCTGCTCGCCCTGGCTCGCTGGTGTGAAACGGCGATGAGTACCAGGGCGTCACTCCTGGCTGAGCGGGATACCGCCCCCAATCTGTTTCAACTGGTCGCGAATTTGCCCGGGGAACTGAACAGTATTGCCGCCCGCGTTACCAACAAAATACTTCCCAGCGGCGAGTTGGATGACCGGGCGAGCTCGGAGTTGGCGCGCATTCGGCACGATATTGCCCGACTGCGATCGAATATCACTCGTTCTCTCGAGAGCCTGATGCGCCAATCGCCCGCGGCGATTCAGGACGAGCTGGTGACGATTAGAAATGATCGCTTTGTGATTCCGGTGCGGGCTGACCATCGCGGACAGGTGGGTGGAGTGGCGCACGGTTTTTCGTCCTCAGGGGCCACGGTTTTCATTGAGCCACTGAAAACCATCGAGGCGAATAATGAATTGCAATCCCTGCGAGAGGCGGAGGAGCGCGAAATCGCAAAGATTCTCTTCGCGCTCTCCGAAGACCTGCGTGGGGAACTTCCGGCCATCGGACTCGCAGTTGACGCGACCGCGCAATTGGATTTCGTTGGAGCGAAAGCAAGCTTTGCAGCGAAGTTCAATTGTGTAGCGCCGGAGATCGTTAGCGGCGCCACTCTGGAGTTCATCGATGCGCGCCATCCGCTGCTCGAAGAGAATCTCAGCGCCGCAGGTGGTGAGGTCGTGCCGGTCGCGTTCGCGCTGAATGACGAACACGACTCGATGGTGATCTCCGGCGCCAACGCCGGTGGCAAAACTGTTGTGCTGAAGACGGCGGGACTGCTCTCGTTGATGGCGCTTTCCGGTGTGCCGGTACCGGCGCGAGAAATGCGCCTGCCTTTCTATGCATCCGTGCTGGCGGACATCGGCGATCATCAATCCATCGCCGCCAACCTTTCCACTTTTACGTCCCATGTCGCGAATATCGCGAAGATGATCGAGCTGTGCGCACCCCCGGCTTTGGTTCTGCTGGATGAGGTGGGGACGGGTACTGATCCTGAAGAAGGATCAGCCCTCGGGGTGGCCGTCGTGGATCAATTCCGCCGGGCGTGCGGCGCAAATGTGATTGCCACTACGCATTATGGTGGCCTGAAAATGTACGCTGCGAATGAAGCCGGCGTTATGAATGCCAGCGTGGAGTTTGATGAGAAGACTTTGCGGCCAACGTATCGATTGCTTGTGGGTATTGCTGGTTCATCATCAGGACTGGAGATCGCGCGACGCTTCGGCATTCCAGCAGAAATCATCAACGCCGCGCATGCGGTGGTAGGTGAATCATCGCGCAGCGCAGCCGAGTATTTGGGCCGCATTAAGCGCGAGGCCGGAGAAGCGGAAGCGCTGCGCCGCGCCTTGGAAGAAGAACGAGCCGCGGTGGCCGAGAAGTACGCATTGCTGGATAAGCAAGCCGAACGAGATGAAAGTGAGCGCCAGCGAGCATTTCAACAGGCGCTCCAGACGACGGTCAGCGAGTTGGAAAAACGATCGCGCGAGCTAATCGCCACGATCCAGGACCGCTCTCAGCGGCTGAAAGTGGAGCGCGAATCTCAGCGACGCGTCGCCGAACTGAAACGAGAGGCGCAACGCGCAACCAATGCGGGTGGTAGAAGGGAAACTATTTCGGGGCCGTCTGCCAGCACTACCGGCCGCGCCGTTAAGGTCATGCGCGATGGCCAGGTAGTTCCCAAAGAATTGGCCCTCGCGTCTGGCGCCGGCGAGGAACAGCAAGTTAGTTACGTTTCGGGCAGCCCGCGCCCTATAGTTGTTGGCGACAAGGTGAAGCTTCGCTCTTTTGGCTCCATCGGAATAGTTGATCAGATCAAGGGTGATGAAATCGAAGTTCGGGTGAAGGCTTTACGATTCAGAGAGAAGTTAGAGAACTTGGAACTGGTAGAGGCCGTCAATCCGGTGAAGAATGACGCCGGGCGCTTTGCTAAGCTGCGGTCTCAACGCGCTGCTGAGGTCAGCTTGCGCGGCGATGATCAGCCCGCTCGCGTGGAAATAAACGTCATCGGACAAACGACCGATGAAGCAGTCGATGCGGTGGACAAATTTCTGGACGTTGCCTTCATGAACAGCCAGGGCCGCCTTCGCATTATTCATGGCCACGGTACCGGCGCCCTGCGCCGTGCAATTGCCGAGTTGTTGAAAGGCCACCCGCACGTCGAGCGGTTCCTTGCGGCGCCACAGGATCAGGGTGGATCGGGCGCGACCTTGGTAGAGCTAAAGAGTTAGTCGGATGAGTCGTGATTGAATTGCTCGGAACCCGCTAATCCAGAACACGAGAGTCTTTCCAGTGCGCTATCCCCAAATCTTCATCGACGATCTTAAACGCCAGGCCGATATCGTCCGCGTGATTCAGGACTATGTATCGCTGAAGAAGAAGGGCGCTAACTGGATGGCGTGCTGTCCTTTTCATAAGGAGAAGACGCCCTCGTTTTCCGTCAGCCCCGCGAAAGAGATCTTCTACTGCTTCGGTTGTCACAAAGGCGGCTCGGTCTTCAATTTTGTGATGGAGATGGAACGCGTGACTTTTCCCGAGGCCATCAAGATCGTCGCGGAGAAGAGCGGTGTGCCTTTGCCGAAACTGGTTGATGACAGCCGTTTCGAAACCCGGCGGCAGGAAGCCGATGACGTTATTCAGCTAAACAAGTGGGCGCTGGAGTGGTGGGAGCAACAACTCGAGCAGGGCGGGGAAGCCCGGCTGGCTCGCGACTATCTGGCGCAGCGGGAGATTACAGACGAAACCCAAAAGACGTTTCGCCTGGGATATGCGCCGGATAGCTGGGAGGCTTTGTCTTCTCATTTGAAGCGTCAAGGCGCTGCGCCACAACAAATCGACCGCAGCGGCTTGGTGGTCAGGAAAGAAGAAGGCGGATCGTACGATCGTTTTCGGGGGCGGCTAATCTTTCCGGTTCTGGATATTCAGGGCCGGCCAATAGCCTTCGGCGCCCGGACACTAAAAGGGGAAGACGCTAAGTACATCAATTCCCCCGAAACAGCCGCATACATCAAAGGTCGGAACTTGTTTGGGCTAAATCTCACCCGCGATGAGATTCGCCGGCAGGGGTACGGAATCCTGGTGGAAGGCTTTTTGGACTTGATTGTTCCTTACCAGTTCGGCATCAGGAACATCGCGGCCAGCCTGGGAACGGCGCTGACACCTGAGCAAGTGAAACTGCTAGCTCGGTTTGCGCGTAAGGTAGTAGTCAACTATGATGGTGACAGCGCGGGTGTGCAGGCAGCAAAACGGGCAGTAGAGACGCTTCTGGCAGAAGACCTCGAGGTGAAGGTGTTGGTCCTGCCGGACAACGCCGATCCGGACGAATTCATCAGACAAAAGGGCGTTCCAGAGTATCAGCGGCAGCGCGGCGAGGCACAACCCCACATACAATTCGTGATCGATCAAGCGGTGCGGGATCGCAACCTTCGTAGCCCGGCGGATAAGGCCGCGGCGGTGGAGGAAGTGCTCCCGTTTGTTCGCGCGGTCCGTAGTCGGATACAGAAGCGCGAGTATTTTGACATTGCCATGGACGCGTTGCGCATGCAGCCAGAGCAGCGACGCGAGATATGGCAACGCGTTCGCGTCGGCGCAAGTGTGGAGCCGATGGCCGTTCAGGGAACATCAACGGTTGCAGCCAAACCGACGGTGGCTGAAGAGAAGCTCCTGGAGTTGTTGCTGGCCGATGAGGACTTGCGAAACTCGATTCTGGCTCTCATGGAAGAGGCGGACTTTGAAGGGCTGGCTACGGCGGCAATCTTCGGGGCGCTAATTGAACTCCAAAGAGAGGGTTTGCCGGCAAACTTTGACTCTCTGAACGTCAAGCTTGCCGGGGATCCGGTGGCGGCTGAGATCCTGCCGCGCGTCTTGATCGGCGATGCTGCTGCGGGTGAGGCCACCGAGAGTCTACCGGCGACGGCTGTGAGTTGCCTGAATGCCCTGCGCATGATGAGAGTGAATCGAAGGATCGACGAATTGAATTCTGAAATTGCTAATGCCGAACGGGCTGCCGATTTGGAACGCCTCAACCAGCTTTCCCTTGAAAGGCTGGATCTGGACAGCCGGCGCCGGGCCTTGTTGCCAATGGCTGACGCCATGGGGAATGGTTTGTAAGGGGCCGCTGTTAATCAAACGAAAGTAGAATGTGGAAAGAATAACCGTGAGTATTGAAGACAAAGATAGAGACGATGTTATGCAGAGACTGCTGGAACTTGGCGGAGACAAAAAGTATTTGACATTCGATGACCTCAATCGTGAATTGCCCGACAATGTTGTTTCACCAGACGACATTGAGGATGTGCTGCAGAAGCTCGAAGGTTCGAACATTCCGGTCGCCGATTCAGAGGAGCGACTGATCGAACAGGCGGCGGCCATTGCTACCGACGATGAAGAAGAGGGCGGCGACGAAGACGTCGAACTTGACTTGTCGGCGGGCGCGCTGGAAAAGACCAACGACCCGGTGCGGCTCTACCTGCGTGAGATGGGCGTGGTGCCGTTGCTGACTCGCGAAGGCGAAGTCGCGATCGCAAAACGCATTGAGCGCGGACAAATCAAAACCCAAAAAGCGATTGCCCGGTCGCCAATTGCCGTCGCCGAACTCATTCGGATTGGCGAATTGCTGGCTGTGAGCCAGTTGAATATTCGCGATATCGTCACGTTTTCGGAACAGGCCGAGCTGACCGAGGACGCAGACAAGGCCGACGAATATCGTTCCTGGACGGTCGAGGGCATTGAGAACATCAAGAAGGTTTTCAAGAACGGACTGAAAGAATGGGCCAAGCTGCGTGCGGAGCAGAAGATCACGCGCGGTAAAAAGTCTAAGAAGTTGCTGCGGCTAAGGCGCAAAGTGGCCCGGTTGCGATTGGAGATAGCGCAGGAGATTGGCAGGCTGAATCTCACTGAAAAGGCCCGCCAGCGGTTGATCAATGCCATTCGCTCTGTGCAAAAGGAAGTGCGGTCCTCAGAACGCGAAATAGAAACTTACAACGAAAAGCTTACCAAGAAGCGGATCAAGGCCGAAGACCAGAAAGAATTTAAGAAGCGCATCTCCGCTGCTAAGAAACGCCTGCAGCAGATCGAGTTGGACCATAACGTCGCGCCTGTTGAGATCAAGCGCTCGCTGCAGTCGATCGTCACCGGCGAACTGCAGACTGGACAGGCCAAGCGCGAACTGGTCGAAGCCAACCTCCGCCTGGTGGTCTCGATTGCCAAGAAATACACAAACCGCGGCCTGCAATTCCTGGACTTGATTCAGGAAGGAAACATCGGGTTGATGAAGGCCGTGGATAAGTTTGAGTGGCGTCGCGGTTACAAGTTTTCAACCTACGCGACGTGGTGGATCCGTCAGGCGATTACTCGCGCGATTGCCGACCAGGCGCGCACGATTCGTATCCCGGTCCACATGATTGAGACGATCAATAAGTTGATCCGGACTTCGCGCGCTTTGGTTCAGGAACTCGGTCGCGAACCGACCAGCGAAGAAATCGCCAAGAAGATGGACATCCCGGTGTCCAAGGTGCGGAAGGTCTTGAAGATCGCACAAGAACCAATTTCGCTGGAAACCCCGATCGGAGAAGAAGAGGATTCGCATCTCGGTGATTTCATCGAAGATAAATCGATTTTGAATCCGGCCGATGCGGTGGTGGCTTCCAACCTGCGCGAAATCACGGACGAGGTACTCGCAACCCTGACACCGCGCGAAGAGAAGGTCATCAAGATGCGTTTCGGTTTGGGTACCAGTGGCTCCGAACATACCCTCGAAGAAGTGGGTCAGCACTTCGCCGTCACCCGCGAGCGTATTCGCCAGATCGAAGCAAAGGCGCTGCGCAAACTGCGTCATCCCTCACGCTCCCGGAAACTCAAAGCGTTTCTCGAAAACGTGCAAAGGTAAGAGTTGTGGACTAGAGGCTGGAGATTTGAGGTTTGGGATCTGCTGTCCCAGCCTTAACCCCACCTCCTTATCTAATGAAACAAAAGATCTCCGAAAGTTATCGTCAGAAACTGGACAGCGAAGAGGGCTGGGTGCTGAAGCGCGGAGCGTCGCTCAGGATCGCGCTTTGCTATCCCAACTTCTATGGCATCGGCATGGCCAACCTCGGCTTGCATGCCATGTACGAGATCTTTAATCGTATTCCTGATGTTTCATGCGAGCGAGTGTTCCTTCCTGATGAATCTGAGATGCGCGAATATGAAAGTTCGCGCCGACCTTTGCTTTCACTCGAATCCCAGACTCCGGTGCGAGATTTCGATGTGGTGGCTTTCTCAATTTCCTTTGAGACCGACTACCTGAATATGGCGAGAATGCTGCAACTCAGCGGAGTGCCGGTTTGGGCCCGCGATCGAGGGCCGCGCGATCCGCTTGTTGTTATGGGAGGCGCTGCGTCATTTCTCAATCCGGAACCGATTGCCGACTTCACCGATGTAATCGGCGTCGGGGAAGGCGAAATCCTCGGACCCCAACTGGTTGATGTTTTGTTGGAGCACCCGGTCAAGGCCGATGCTCTGACTGCTCTGGCGAAATTCGGTCGTGGCTTCTATGTGCCGTCGCTGTATGAAGTTACTTACAAGGACGATGGGACCGTCAACGCTTACACGCCGAAAGAACCAGGCATGGCCATGCGTATTGGCCGGGCGGTCGCTGCGGAGAATCCGAAGGAAGGAAGTCTCCGGCGTGCGATTCGTCGCGGCCAGACCGAAATAGCCGAGCGCCTCCGAAGGGACGAAGTGTTCGCGCCGTCCACGAGCATCTGGGCGCCGCAGGCGGAAATGGGTAAGCGGTTCCTGATCGAAATCTCCCGAGGTTGTTCCCAGGGTTGTCGTTTCTGTTGGGCCGGCTTCAACTATTGGCCGCCGCGCGTCGTTCCAGCGCGAGACATCCTGGCAAAAGCACAGGCTTGGCGCGCCAAGACGGACAAGATTGGCTTGGTTTCCACCGCCGTCTGCGACCATCCCGAAATCAGCGAAATCCTGCAAGGCCTGAGAGCAATGGAATATCGCATTTCAGTTTCGTCGCTGCGACTCGATCAAATTTCAGATGAATTGCTTGATGCATTGGTGGAGTCGCGTGATCAGCAAATTTCAGTAGCCCCCGAGACAGGATCGGATCGGTTACGCAAAGTCATAAACAAGAACCTGACTAACGACGAAATCGTTGACATTTGCGGCGCTGTGTTCGATCGCGGGATGCTGACCGTCAAGCTTTATTTGATGGTGGGCCTGCCAACCGAAACCGACGAAGACCTCGCCGAGATGATCACCCTCGTCGAGCGCATAAAGGACCGGATGCTCGAGGCTGGGCGGCGTTTTGGGCGTGCCGGAAAAATCATTCCATCGCTGAATGGTTTCGTGCCGAAGCCGAATACGCCGTTGCAATGGGACGGAATCTGCGATGAAAAGGAACTGAAGCGCCGTTTGAAGTGGGTTAGCAAACACTTGGCGCGCATTCCCAATGTCGAAGTCCGCGCAATGTCCGGAAGGATAGCGCATGAGCAGGCGCTGTACTCTTCAGGTGATCGACAGGTGGCCCGGGTGATTGAAGCTGCCGCCCGACTAGGTGGCGATCTTCGCGCCGCGGTGCGAGAGACCGGTATCGATCCGGCGTTCTACACCAGTCGCGATCGTGGTTATGACGAGATACTTCCGTGGGAGATCGTGGACTCGGGTTTGTCGCGAGACTTCATGAAGCAGGAGCACGAGCGCGCGCACATCGCTAAATCTACGGCGCCGTGTCCATCGGTTAGCGAATGCACTCGATGCGGGGTCTGTCCCACCACGTGGCTGGCTACCGCGCCGCCAGATCTGGTTCAACTTCAGCGGCCTTCACCCGCTGCCAGGCAACCCTTTGCCATCGCCTAAATACTATTTGTTCTAAAAGCGGGATTTGTGGTCAGGATGACGATCACATCTACTTGATTGTAAGGAAGGCTGTGCTCCGCGCTGTGTGATCGAATTCATAGTCGTAAGTATAGCCCGGCAACGAAATCGGTCGTGTGAACTGTACCCGCACTTCCACGCGATTGTCTCGCTGGGATGGGGTGATGACCGCATTGGCTGGCACATTGTATTCGGTCAGGCTTTTTGTCAGTTGTTCCTGGACCCAGGCTGGTTGATAACCCTGCGTCACTGCCACGTCGACATTGTGTTGCATCAGATCCTTGAAGAGATAGGCGTCGTAAGCGACGGGGATATAAAGATATCCGCCGTAGATAAGGGAAGCGGCGACCAGGATGAAGATCAAGAGGTTCGCGCGCGCGCCCCCTCGCTCACTCTTTCTATTCACCAGCCGATAGGGCCTTTCCATTTCATTCCTTTCCCGGCACCCATTACCCGGTACGCCCCAAACCCGCCTTGAGCGAAGCACGGAGAAGACTTGCCGAGATTTCTTTTCCGTCGACAATTCGAGCTCGGCCGAGTCGTTCAAGCAATACCCATTTCATCTCCCCACTTGCACGTTTCTTGTCTCGCGCGATTACTTCTATGATTGCAGCCGCGTCGAGATTATCAGCGCGGGGCAACGGTCCACAGAGGTCAACGGCATCGCGAAGCAATTCTAACTCCGAACGTTGCAGCAATCCTAATCGGGCCGAAATTTCTCCCGCGACTACCATTCCGTGGCCCACCGCTTCGCCATGACGGAAACGGCGATAGCCGGTGGCCGTTTCAAGCGCGTGCGCCGTGGTGTGGCCGAAATTCAAAATGCGCCGCGATTTGTGATCGCTGCGACTAGTCTCTTCTCGCTCATCTCGCGAAACGATCCCTGCCTTAAACTTGCAATGGGACATCAACAACAGGATCGAAGGTATTGCCCGACCAGTTGAATGAGAACGGCTTCTCAGAAAGCCATAGGTATCGCGAAAGAGCTGGCTATTCCCAGCCGCACCTTGCTTTACCGCTTCGCACCATCCTGAAGTTAGCTCTCTCGGCGGTAGTGTTTTGAGGGTCAACGGGTCGATCCAAACGGCAGCTGGTTGATGGAACGCGCCGATGAGGTTTTTGCCGGCGCCGGTATTCACGGCAGTCTTACCGCCAATTGACGCATCGATTTGTGCCAGCAAAGTAGTGGGCACATGCAATAGGGCTACTCCCCGAAGGTGTAGCGCGGCAGCCAGGCCGGCCAAGTCACCGACGACGCCGCCTCCAAGCGACAACACTGCGTCGGTGCGCGTAAGTTCAAATGCCGAGAGGAACAGAAGCACCTGCTCAAGTGTTCGTAGGTTCTTATGACGCTCGCCTTCACGCATTAGCCACTCCCGCACTGTGAAACGGCTTTTGCGCAGGCTATCCGCGAGATTTTCTCCGAACAGACCGAAGACAGTATCATTCGAAATGATGGCAATTCTTTGTGCGGAAGGTAGCAGACGGCGAATGTGATGACCGAGATTCTGAGCGAGTCCCGCGCCGACGCCTATCTCGCACTGATGCTCTCGCGCCTTAAAGCGCACAACAATTGGCTTCACGTTAATCCCGCACTTTCACAAGCAATCTTGTTCTGCTGAAAGGGTGAACCGAAACGCATTATAGCCTGAGACTAAAGATCGGAAATCTTAGAGTATGTAGTCGTGTGAATGATACTGTTGGACGAGAGGCAATATGGAGGAGTAAGCGGCAGGCGCCAAAAGCGAATGGGCGCGACAACGTGGGAGTGTGTCGCGCCCATTCATTTTCGTGGTTACTGTCCTCACCCCAGCAACCACTTGAGACGGAGGATTCACCAACCGTCTCTCTTGCCCCACAATATACCTCGCAACGTTCGTGCCGCGCAACCGAAAACCAGGGCGATCCGCCTCGTTGCAAATTCGTTTAGGATCCGAAGATTCCGGCCGTAGTCTGGGATTTCTTGGGGCTCCCACAAGTGTTTTCTAGAGTAAGCATTACATTCTGCTTCGCGTAAGAATTCTGTTGAACTGGCGTCAACGAGCCCCGATTGCATCTTCTATGGCGAGGGCTAGAGCTTGAGCGTAAGATTTGATCTCCGATTGACTCTCACCTTCGATCATGACGCGCGCCAGGGACTCGGTTCCGGAGTAACGCAGTAATAACCGCCCTTTGCTACCCAATCGCGTCTGAGTCTCAAGGGCCAGGCGCGCAACCTCTGGCAGGTCCGCAAAACTCGGTTTTTCCACGACCTTAACATTGACCAGAATTTGAGGATAACGCACAAAACCCTTAGTTAGGTCGGCGACCGTTCTGCGTGAATCGCCTACCGCGCGAAGCAGGCAGAGGGTAGTAGCTATTCCATCTCCTGCAAGGCTAACGGCTGGAAATATAATGTGCCCGGATTGTTCGCCGCCGATGCTGGCTCCGGTTCGGGTTAACTCTTCCAGGACGTACTTGTCACCCACATCTGTTCGCAGAAGGCTGATCCCGGCCGCGTTCAAAGCGATTTCCAATCCTATGTTGCTCATCACGGTGGCGACGACCAGGTCGCCGTTCAAACCCCCATTGGCTTGAAGGTGCTTTGCCAGTATCCAGAGTGTGGCATCACCGTCGACGAAATCGCCGGAGCTATCGACGAACAGAGCGCGATCGGCATCGCCGTCAAATGCCACGCCGAGATCCGCCTGTTCCTGCAATACCCGCTCTCGAAGTCCGTCAAGATGAAGTGAGCCACAATCTTTGTTGATATTCTTCCCGTCGGGCGAGTTGTGGATTGTAAGAACCTTTGCGCCGAGGGCCTGAAATAGAGGTGGGGCGATTTCCGACGCGGCGCCGTTGGCGCAATCGATGACTAACGATAGGCCATTAAGTGAAAGATCGCCTGCGATTTCTTCGAGCAGGTAGCGTCTATACTCATCTCTCAGTTTCGGGGCGCGTTCCTCAGAGAGGGAATCAGTGTCGCGCTGAGTTGCCGGGACTGGCTGTGATTCCGATCCGCCTTTCTTAGCGTCCACTACGTCAAGTTCTATCAGCCGCTCGACAGCGTCGCTCAGCTTTCGCCCTGAGGGTTCAAATATCTTGATACCGTTGTCCTCGTATGGATTGTGCGAGGCGCTAATCACCACTCCCGCGTCGGCCCCTCGCGAACGTGTAAGAAATGCGACACCAGGAGTGGTAATTACTCCGGCGGACTGGGAGCGGGCTCCTTCTTCAGCAGCTCCCTGTAGCAGCGCACGCTCGATCCATTCGCCGGACTCCCGCGTATCACGGCCTGCCAGGATGAACGGCGCGCGACCGCCAGCACCAGTCCGCAAATGCCTCGCAAGCGAGCGGCCGATTCGCCGAACTGTGACGGGATCCAGCGGGAAATCGCCAGCCTTGCCACGAATTCCATCGGTACCAAAAAGTCTGCGCATTTGATTGGAAGTATTCAGGAATGCCGACTAATTATTTTGACAGCTTCAGCGGCCGAATGTGAACAGTGACATCCACGGTTGAGTCGAGCACCAAAATTTTTTGACCAGGAACGTCAACGGCAACCTGCGGTACGGTGAAATCTTCTTTCCGTCCTTCAACTACGATTGTTTCAGTCGACGCCCTGATCAGAGCATTCACATGGCTCGCCGGGCCGCGCACTCGCATTCTCTGAGGGCTGATGCTTACGCCACTTAGTTCGTAGCCGGAAGCCAGTTTCCCCTCCAGCCTCGGTTCAATTTCCAATTCACGCTCCTGAATTGGCTCCACGCGTACCTGGATTGACGACGGTTGGATTCGCTCCAGGCGCACGCCGCTCGGCAAGTCAATTTTCAATCGCCCGGGCGACAATTGCATGACCCGATCACCCGGCCGGCGATCGGTAATGTCCAGACCAACATTCAAGTCACGCGGATTGATAAGGTTGAGATCGCTCTTGGCCCCGGACAGCGTCAACTCAACCACTTCGCTGGGGTCATTACTGATGGCCATATCCGGGGGCAGTTGAAAGTTAAGCTGGACGCCCGGGAAGCGTTCAGTGGTCGGCGTTCTCTGTCCGTTGACCGCAAACCAAATGCCCAACGTTATTGCCAACGCCAGAAGTTTCAGGTTCCAGTAATCAAGGAAAATCCTATGCAGCAACCTCTCAGTAGGAGTTTGCATTAACGAACTAGGACGATTGCTTTTTCGAAAGGCCATACTCATTAACTCGACGTTCCAGCTCCCGGGTTATCTTTTCTGTTAGCTAGATCGGTGCGACCTCTTCAGTTTCAGTTTCGATTCAGCCAGCTTTCGTTCGCGTTTATCAGACGCCGGACCTTCGATCGCTCGCAAAATAGCTGCTCGAAGCTTGGTTGCGTCCAACCCGCGCCGAATATCGCCACCCTTTACGAAGGAAATCAATCCTGTTTCTTCCGACACAACAATCACTACAGCGTCAGAATCTTCGGTGATGCCTATGGCGGCCCGGTGCCTGGTACCCATATCTTTCGATAGCCGCGGATTCAAAGTGAGTGGGAGGAAACATGATGCGGCCGCAATCCGATGCCGCCGCACAACGATGGCTCCATCGTGCAGGGGCGAAGTCGGATTAAAAATCGTAACCAGCAAATCGTAGCTCAATTCAGCGTCCAGGATAACCCCGCCGTCGGTAATATTCTTGAGGCCGACATTTCGTTCAATAACGATCAGGGCGCCCGTCTTGGTCGAAGCTAGCGTGGTCGCCGCCAGCACGATCTCGTCGTAAACGCCTTCGCCAAATTGCCCGCCATGCCGGTGTGTGAAGGGCACTCTGAAGCGGTTGCCAAAGGTAATCAAAGCTTGTCGAATCTCGGATTGGAACAGCACGACAATCGCGACGCCGATATACGGCAGTGCCCCGCGCAGCACAAACTCCAGTGTCGGGAGGTTCTGTGTAACTGCCAGCCAGTAAAGAAAAGCGAAAGCCGCGATCCCCGCAGCCATCGGCGCGGCGCGAGTGCCGCGCATCAATTTCAGCACGCCGTAGACGAGCAGAAATACCAACGCGATGTCTGCCAGACCGCGCAATCCGTCCAGCCGGCCCAGATAGTCGTTTAGTGGCAGTAAGAAAAGCATCCAAACACTCGTAGACCAATCGTAGCTTCGGATAGATGTTCGGGTCCGTTGATCGAGGGGGCTTCGGTGATGAACTTCGAACGCAACCGGCTTTTATCAAACCGCATGCTGTCCCGCTTCAGCAACAATTTCTTGCGATGTGCCGCGAGCAGCTTCTAGGAAGATCTCGTAAACTTTAGGCTCGGCGCTTTTGATGGCCTTCTCGACTTCCGAAATGACCTTCTCGATTTCCTGAGTGGTAAGGTCCTCCCGAATGCTAATGTGCGCGTTGACCAAAATCTGCTTCGGCGCCAGGTGCATCGTCAATAGCTCTATCACATCAACAATGTCGGGATGTTGCACGATGGCCTGTTGAATGCGGGTGATAGTTTTCGGCGTCGCTGCCTCTCCCAGGAGAAGTGCGCGTGACGAACGGGCGAGGGCGAAAGCCACAATCGCCAAGACCGCCCCGATGGCCATTGATGCCGTCCCGTCCCAATAAGCCCCTCCGCGCGGGCCAACATGATGGTCAGTGAGAAATATGCCGGTCGCGGCGATTAGGATTCCCAGCAGCGCGGCGCCATCCTCAAAGATTACGGTCTTAGCGGTGGGATCTTTCGATTCGCGCAAGTACTCGCGAAACGTCAAACCTTCGTGGCGGGCTTCTTTTCGCTCTTGCCACAAGGCGAGACAAATCGAACCCGATTCCAGCACAAAAGAGATACCGAGCACCCAATAAGCCCAACCCAGTTGCTCTGGAGCGTGCGGATGACTAAGTTTCAAGTAACCCTCATAAAGTGCGTAAGTCGCACCCACACCGAAGATAAAGATTGCTGCAATGAACGACCAGAAGAAGCGCTCTTTGCCATAACCAAACGGATGTTTTGCACTCCGCGGGCGTTGATAAGAGCGAAGTCCGAAGAGCAGAAAAACCTGATTGGCCGTGTCTGCAAAGGAGTGCAACGCCTCAGCCATCATGCCGGAAGAGCCCGTGATTATTGCCGCGATCAGCTTCAAAACAGCGATCACGCCGTTGGCTAAAAGCGCGCCTACAACTGCCAGCATCTACAGTCTTCCTCACCTGTGAAATGATATTTCCTTGGGGATTATCATGTAAAAAAGTTTGCGAGGCAATGTCGGTCTAAAACGCGTTAACAATGAATGACCGGGGATGAGGGATAGCCTTTAGCGGGGAACGCGGCGCGCTCAGTATTTCTTACGACGTGTGAGCTTACCTTTTTGCAGGAAACCCACCAGTTTTCCTGCCTCGTCGATCACTGCAAGTGAGCCCGCGCCGTTCCGATCCATCAGGCGATTTGCTTCGGCCATGGTGGCCGAGGGATGAATGAACAGGGAAGAACTGACCGGCCTCATCACATCGCGCGTTCGCCGCTCGCGCCACTTTGCGCGCGGCAGCGCCTTCAAGTCTTCGAGCGAGAGAATCCCCAGTAAGCGTCGTTGATGGGCCACGGGGAAACTTGCCTGTCGATGCATCGGCAACGTTTCATCTACGAAGCGACTGATCAGCAGGTCAGGCTCCAGGGAAATCGGCACCGACATGGCCTCTGCGACGATCACATCTTCAGGGCCACGAGCGCCGCGAACAATGCCGGCCGCAGCGCTCAGCAGAAAGAGACCAACCAACACCGACCACGCCCCCATGAAGTAGTCGCGAAAGCCGGGAGCGAACGCCATGTAAACGCCAAATATGATTACCGTAACGGCCACCACTATGCCGCACATCCCTGACAAGCGAGTTGCTGCCGTTATGTTTCCGGTTCGCCGCCAGAGAATGGCCCGCAGGACTCTGCCGCCATCCAAAGGATATCCGGGAAAGAGGTTGAACACCGCGAAGAGCAAGTTCCCCCAGGCAAAGAAAAACAAAACAATCAATACGGAGTTATAGTCGGTTACCGCGGCCAGCTTCGCCAGTGCGAACCCACCCAGGGAAAAGATAAAGCTCGCGGCCGGTCCGGCGATGGCGATGCGAAGCTCAGCGCTCGGGCTTTCGGGCTGAGTGCGCATTCGCGCCAGACCGCCAAAGGGATGCAACACGATCTCATCAATCTGGATCCCTTCAGCGCGACCGACCAGAGCGTGGGAAAGTTCATGTCCGAAGACGGAAAGAAACAGCGCCATGGTGATGATCACGCCCAGAGTCCAGGCCGCAACGAGCCCGGTGGGAGGGAGGCGCAGGCTGCCAAGTTGGAGAGTATGCTGATGAAGATTGGAAGCGATTAAGAAAACGCTCAGGGCAAAGACGACGAACCAACGATAGTCGATGCGAACGGGGATTCCATAAACCCTGGCTACGAGGATTTGTCGCCGGTACAGAGCCGTGAGATTAACAGGCATGGAAGTGGACGAATATTGTCCAGCAGTCGATCGCAAATACTGTGGCCAGGCGGCCGAGTCTGACTTATGCGCCGCTGGCTTTTTGCCATTCCACTTCGAAAAGTGGCACGGGTTGCTGGCGGTTCTTGACGCTGATGGGCTCGCGCGGTTTCAACGAATAGCGAGTATGGGCGGCTTTCGCAGTGGCGTCACTAATCAGAATCTGACCGCCTAGAGCGTTTGATTCGAGGCGCGAGGCCGTGTTCACGGTGTCGCCAATCGCTGTGTATTCGGATCGGCGCTCCGACCCGATGTAGCCCACGGTGACTTCACCGGTATGCAAACCCATCCCGACGCCAATTTCCGCGAAGCCTTCAGCTTTCAACTCCTCATTAATTCCCATCATTCGCCTTTGCATGGCTACCGCGGCGCTGAGCGCGTTGCCGGCATCCTTGGGCGTTGCCGTCGGAGCGCCGAACAGGGCCATCAGACCATCTCCGAGGTATTTGTCGAGCGTGCCACCGTGCGCAAAAATGATATCGGTCATAGCCGAGAAATATTTGTTCAGTAAGTGCACAATCTTTTCCGGCGAAGCGTGTTCTGAGATTCGCGTGAAGCCGCGGATATCTGCAAACAGTACCGTGATGGTTTGCATTACTCCGCCCAGCTTAAACGAATCTGGATTTTCCAATATCTGCTTCACTACATATTCCGGGAGGAATCTTCCATAGTTTGCGCGGGCAACTTCTTCCCGGGCCAGGCGTTCGTGGGCGCGCGCGTTTTCCACCGCGATGGCCGTTTGCGATGCGACAGCGCTGATCAGCTCCAGGTCGTCCGGCCGGAAAGCGCTGAACGGATCCAATCGATCCGCATATAGGGCTCCGTGGACGCCGGACTCGGCCACCATCGGAGCGCAGATCGTAGAGCGCACCCCTTGCGAGACGATTGAATCCACTCCGGCAAACTGTTCATCAGCCGCAGCGTCCTGCGACAGGAGGGCCACTCGCTCTTTCATCACTTTGCGAGTTATGGTGCGGCCAATCGTGAGCTTCCGGGCGTGGGCCTCAAGCTTTTCATCGCGAGCGCGCGTAGCCACCGGATGAAGTTCCACGTCTTCGGCATCGCCGGAAACGCACTTGTCTGCAAGTAAGGCCACCACGCGATCAGCTGGAGTAGCGCGAAAGATAATGTCAGTTGCTTTCGCAAAGATCGCGTTCAGATCGAAAACCGAGCCGAGCGTTTTGCTCATCTCGTAAAGCTCGGTGAGGATGTTTGCTTTTCGCTGTAATGCTTCCATGACGCGGTCGCGCGACGCGCTGGCATCCGCCTTAGTGCGCAGGACCGTGGTCATGACGTCGTTCGCTGAAATCAGCAGTTGCGTATGGCCCAGCGGCTTATCGTCATAGCGGACGTCGGTGATGCGTTCTTCCGGGCTTTGCTCGAACCTGAGCGTGCTGGCCCCGATCGTGATCCGATCGCCATCTTTTAGTTTTTGTTCCAACCGCGCTTCGCCATTGATGAAAACCTTGTTGGCGCTGCGTCGTAACTTGCCGTCAACCAGCATCCCGTCCACCAGCATGAAGGCGTTTTCCTCGGAGCGGATGTGTGCGTGATAGCGCGAGACTCGCGGATCATCCAACACGACGCAATTGTCGGGAGCGCGACCGATGGTGCAGGGTCCGTCAAGCACCAGTTCGTATTGCCACTGACGCCCGCTCGCATCTATGATCTTGACTAAAGCCATGATTGATTTCTGATGTTCCTGGAAGCTGCTGCGCGATCTCTGTTTAATGGAGTGTCGCCGAGCGCTGGCCCGTGGAAGATGTCACGATTGATCCAAAGTGTGATCCTAACAGCGTACAACGCAGCTAGCAACTAATAAGGGCTCGAAACCAGATGTTGTGCATAACTTGACTCCCTTTTGGCAGTCCCGGTTCGTCGGTGTTACGGATCTCAAATTGCTGCATTTCCCATGCGAACGGCAGGCAAACGGTTGTTCTGGTCCATGTTGGGCTCAACCTTGACCGTTTGTGAGACCGCCTGTTACACTCGCTTGCATATTCAACTAACCCGACGCCGAGCTGCGTCGCTCAAAGTAACCCCAGACCCGCACACGCGACGTAGTCTGATTTTTGTAATTCAATGGAGGTGACGAATGGTGGGCTTTAAGGTCGGCCAGAAGGTTGTTTATCCCAACCATGGGATTGGAACCATAGAGCAGATCGAGCAGAAGCAAATCGGCGCTACCGCGCTCCCCTTTTACATGCTTCGGCTTGCTGCTACTAATTCAGTGGTTCTTGTTCCAGTGTCAAACGCAGCCGAAGTTGGCTTACGTTCCCCAATTACATCGGGCGAGTGTGACGTGCTTTTTAAAGCCCTGGCAAACGACTTCAAGGCCCCCGCGAATGATTGGAAGGATCGTTT
The DNA here is from genome assembly GCA_033856235.1 of Blastocatellia bacterium. Taxonomy (GTDB): domain Bacteria; phylum Acidobacteriota; class Blastocatellia; order Pyrinomonadales; family Pyrinomonadaceae; genus DASXRU01. The sequence goes on from JAWVFI010000022.1 coordinate 53,556, forward strand.
CAAGGATTTCTCAGAGAAAATGCGCTCTGGCGATATCTTTGAAGTGGCTAATGTGCTCAAGCATCTGACGTACTTGAGCCATCTGAAACCCCTCTCCTTCCGCGAACAGCGGATGGTGGAGCGAGCCTATTATCTGGTGGTTTCGGAACTAGCTGCCGTTTGTCGCCAACCGGAATGCAATATTCAGCCGCGCGTCGAAGAAGCTCTCGCCAAAGCCTGCGCTAAACACGGACACGCTCCGGTTCGCGCGCATGCCGCCGCCGCTGCCAATTAGTCACGCCTGGACCGCAAGCAGGCAATAACCGCAATTTCACTGTTAGGACGCTCAATCTCCAGAGCCAGAGCGTGGTCTCGCTGCGCCTTCAAAAGCCCTTCATGCTATAATCCCGTTCGTTAACCACTGCATCCTGCGGCTTCTGACGTATCCTGCGCTAACGTGATGGACGAACCTGCGAGTTATCTCTCGACTCTTTTTTTCGCAAACTCACCAGAACTTCATTTAAGCATGACCGGGATCGTTCTCCGACTTCTTGCCGTGCTCCTTTTGGTAGGAGCCAACGGTTTCTTTGTCGGTTCTGAGTTCGCCCTGGTCTCAGTGCGCCGTCCGCGACTCGAGGCGCGGGCCGCCGCGGGCAGTAGCCGGGCGCAATCTGCCATGCGCCTGCTGGGAAATCCCACACTATTTATTTCTGCGACCCAGATGGGTATTACTGTCGCATCGTTGGCCCTGGGCTGGATTGGTGAACCCACCGTGGCCGCGATGTTGGAACCGATTGCCTCGAGCATAGCAACCGAAGGCCGGGCCGGTTATATCGCGCACCTGATGGCGATCATCGTCGCGTTTTCCGCGATCACCTATATGCACATTGTGATGGGTGAGCTCATGCCGAAGATGATTGCTTTGGAACGCGCTGAACCGCTGGCCCTCTTTGCCGCTCGCCCGCTGGAATTGTTTGCTAAAGTTTTTCAGACCCCACTCTGGGTCTTCAATACCACGGGCACTACGCTGGCGCGGCTGATTGGGCTTAAGTCCTCGCTGGAACATACCGCCGTCTATACCGAAACAGAGTTGCGCCAGTTAGTTGATATCTCGCGCGAGACCGGCCACCTGCGCGCGGAAGAGCGTCGCTTGATTCATCGTGTGTTTGAATTCTCGGATACGCTGGTGCGTGAAGCTATGGTCCCGCGCACAGAGATGGCAGCCATTTCCGGCAACTGCACGCTTGAGCAAATTACCCTCGCTTTTGAACAGCATCGCTATTCGCGCCTCCCGGTCTATCGCGAGTCAATTGATGACGTAATCGGATTCATTCACAGCAAAGACGTCATGCCGTACCTGCTTCGTCCCGACAAGTTTAGGCTTCAGGACGTTCTGCAATCCCCGGTCTATGTGGTGAACACGGCCAGGTTGGAGGACGTGCTGCGCCAGATGCAAAGAGCAAAGTCGCACTTCGGATTCGTGGTGGACGAACACGGGGGCCTGGAAGGCATAATTACACTCGAAGATTTGTTGGAAGAGATTGTCGGCGAAATCTCGGACGAGCATGATGAAGAAGTTAACGAACAGATCAAGGAGATCGGAGAGCGCACTTACCTGCTGGATGGCAAGCTTGCAGTGCGAGATCTCAATCGCCGCTTAAAACTGTCGCTCCCAGAGTCAGAGGCCTATACGACTATCGGAGGCTTCCTGATGACCGCCGCTGGGCATGTCCTGCGGGCGGGTGAAGACCTGGAGCATAATGGTCTGCTATTCCATATTGAACGGGTCGAGAAGCGCCGGCTGGTAGAAGTGAAACTAGTGCTGCCGGCCGAACCAACGCCGGCCGTCACCGAGAACGCAAGCGCCGCGAAACAGATGTAAGGATCACGTCCCAGGATCGACGATACCCAATCATGAGCCTGATCGAACAAATAAGCGCCAGGGAAATTTTGGACTCGCGGGGAAATCCCACGGTCGAGGCCGAAGTGAGTCTGATTGGAGGCGAGATTGGCCGCGCCGCCGTGCCGTCTGGTGCGTCGACGGGTGAGCACGAGGCGGTGGAGTTGCGCGATGGGAACAAGAAGCGATACGGCGGGAAGGGGGTCCTGAAAGCAGTTCGCAACGTCAATGAAATTATCGCCAGTGCCCTGAAAGGCATGGATGCCCTTGATCAGATCGAAATCGATCGCGTCCTGATTGAACTCGACGGCACTCCAAACAAATCAAAACTCGGTGCTAATGCATTGCTGGCTGTCTCAATGGCGACGGCGCGGGCGGCGGCCGACTATTCGGAAGTCCCACTTTATCGCTACCTGGGTGGACCCAACGCCCGCACTCTGCCGGTGCCTATGATGAACATCATCAATGGCGGCGCGCATGCCGACAACAACGTCGATTTTCAGGAGTTCATGATTGTCCCTATTGGCGCCCCGACGTTCGCCGAGGCGTTGCGCATGGGTGCAGAGATATTTCATGCGTTGAAGTCAGTGTTGAAAAAGAAGGACTACGCCACCAGCGTGGGTGACGAAGGCGGCTTTGCCCCGAACCTTCGCTCAAACGAAGAAGCTGTGGAAACGATCCTGGAAGCGATTGGGCAAGCTGGCTATGCGGCGGGCAGGGAAGTTGCACTGGCGCTAGACCCGGCTGCCAGCGAGTTCTACGACGGCAAAGCGTATGTTTTCAAGAAGTCTGATGGGCGCAAGCTTTCAAGCGAGCAGATGGCGAGTTTCTGGACCGAATGGGCCAGGCAATATCCGATCATTTCCATCGAAGACGGGATGGCGGAAAATGACTGGTCCGGCTGGAAGATGCTCACCGACAGCGTGGGCCGGCAAATACAACTCGTTGGCGACGATCTGTTTGTTACCAATACCAGGTTTCTGCAAAAGGGCATTGACCTCGGGGTTGCCAACTCGATTTTGATTAAGGTCAATCAGATTGGAACTCTTAGCGAGACGTTGGAATGTATTGAGTTGGCAAAGACGCACGGGCGCACGGCGGTCATATCGCACCGTTCCGGCGAGACTGAGGATCCCTTCATTGCGGACCTGGCGGTAGCGACCAATGCCGGGCAGATCAAAACCGGTTCACTATCGCGCACCGATCGAATAGCCAAGTATAACCAGTTGCTGCGGATCGAAGAGGATTTGCGGAGCGCAGCATTGTTCCCGGGGCGCGCGGCTTTTTACCAGCTCGATTCGCTGGGTATGTCGAAAGGCCCTCAGCGAAAAGCTTCGGCGAAAAAATAGTCTCGCGATCAATTCAATCATGGCTAATGAGTGGCAACGCGATGACTATGTCATCAGTGACGATCCGGCACGATTAGACATAGCAGCGATCCACCGGTTTCTTTCGACCGAGACGTACTGGGCGGAGGGAAGGGCGATCGAGACAGTGCAGCGCTCTGTCTCCAACTCCCTGCCTTTCGGACTTTACCGTGGTGCGGAGCAGATCGGTTTTGCTCGAGTGGTCACTGACTATGCGACGTTCGCGTGGGTGGCTGATGTTTTTGTAATCGACAAGTTTCGCGGGCGCGGGCTCGCCAAGTGGCTGATGGAAGTGATCCTGGCCCATCCGCAGTTGCAGGGTTTTCGTCGCTGGGTG